>NZ_JBFUDW010000017.1:0-182018 GCF_056404515.1 Mesorhizobium sp. P2_C7
TAGATTGTAGCTCGGTTCCTCACAGTGATAGACGCGGCATTGGCCGTCGCGGGTTGGAACGGCGGCGGACATCGGCACGTCGGGCCAGTCGCACTCATTGCCGAACTGGCGCACATAGCGGTCATATGTGTTGGGGCCGGTGGTCAGCACCACGGCGTGCCGGCTCTGGATCAACTGCTGAAGCTGCTCGCAGCTCATCGTGCGCGTGTCGGGCCGAGCCTCGGCGACGCTCGTGGCACAACAAACTGCCATCCCGGCAAGAAAGGCGATCGACGGACTTTTCGTGGCCAACACAACGGACTCCCGATCATGGTCCGCAGCATCGCGCGCGAGCTTCGTCCCCGCAAGGGCGCGCTTGACGATTTCAGCGAGTACGCGGCCGGTTCGGTGGGAGGGGCACCTCCGAGGGCAAGGAAGGTTCTGGCGCGCTGGTCTAGGGCTGCGCGTCCGTCGTCTGCGGCGGCGCCGGCCAAACAATATGTTGCCCCTCGAAAAGCAGCACTGTGACGTAGCCCGCAATCGAGGCGACGGTCACGAGTAGAAGCATCGTGGCGATGGAGATACCGCGCCGTCTCGGTCGCGACTTTGGTGGGCGCGCTGGTGCTTCGGTTATTCTGGTGCGTTGCTGCTTCGGTACTCGGGATGGGCTCGCTTGGCTGTGGCAAGTGAGCGGGGATCAGGATCGGGGAACTTGCGATCGAGCGCGGCCTGCTTCCGACGCGTTTCCTCGTCAAATTGATATTTGCGTGCTCCACGCCAGTTTGCCTGGAACTCTTCTTTTGCCATCGTCCCCAACTAGCCGCCACTATCTATGCCGCCACCCTTCCTCAGCCTCACCCCGGCACCGCCACCATTCTCGGGGATGAACTCGACGCCGGCAGATTCGAGAGCCTTCTCGATCGCAGCCAGGGCATCTTCCGAACCGCCATACTTGCCTGTCTCGAAATTCGAGATCGTGTTGCGGTGAATTCCGGCAGCCTTCGAAAGGTCAGCCAGGGACCAGTTCAACGCCGCTCTAGCCATCCTCACTTGTGCAGGCTTCACAACTCACAATCCTTGTGCTAATTTCACAAGTGTAAGTATCACAACTGAAGGGGAATTCCAAATGCCGAACACGTGTGTTCCGGCGGCCGGCGAAGCTATGCCCGCTGCCTTCCTTGGAAGATTTTCAGGTCGCGTCATTATCGGCGAGATCGCCGACCAAATGGCAGAGGCGTCACGACAGATCGACCGGGATATCGCTTCTATCGTTGCCGCAATGAAGGCGATCCATGGTGACAGCGAATACTACGTCTTCATCAACCATGAACTCCCCTTCGTGTTTATCGGCCAAAGGTCACCATCATGAGCGCGGCCATGCTGAAGCCCTTGGGGATGCCGAAGGGGATGAACCCGCAACAATGGCGCCAGTCAGTCGAGAAGCGCCTCAACGACCTTCTGGACCGCGCCATGTTGCTCATTACGGCACTGGATCTTATGGAGGTTGATTGCGACCTGGAGGATACGGCAGACGACGAGCCATCGCTAGGCTGCCTCGATGATCTGGAGCAGGACAACTGCGACGACGAGGAAGGTGGCGACGACGAGCCTTGCGTGGATATCTATGGCGAACGCATCATGTGGCCCGGCGATCTGGCGTCGCAGGAAACGCTGGTGAGAGCGGGATATGACGGCGCCGTTCTATCAACGACGCGCCTTCGACCCGCTATCAGCAGCGACAGAGCCGAGCAACGACATGATCGTCGTGCCGTTCCACCACGCTTACCGCAACAACTTCGGCATGATCCCTGTCCACACCGGCGACGATTTCATGCTCGTCTCGTCGTGGTACTACGACCCCGAGCACTATCCTCCGGGCTCTTGTATTCAATAAGGTTCCGACCGACCCATTGGCCCGCTGCTTCGGTGGCGGGCTTTTCAATTTGCCCAGCCCTTTGCCCACTTCACCCGTCGGGTGCCGCAGCGAATTCCATCTCAAGCGACGCTTTCGGCTTCTGCAGCTGCACGGCCACACAATGTTTGTTGGCGGCATCCCAGGAACTGCCGGTCATGCAGACAGGGCGCTTGGGCGAGCAGGACTTTCCGGCCAACGTGGACTTCAAGCTGCGCGTGCACACGCAGGCCCCTTTTCCCCAACCCCAATTCTCCGGGCAGCTCACGCAGCGCCGAGTTTTCGGATCGACGAACTGCCCCGCCCCACAGGAGCAGGCCGAGCGCTTGGCATCCCACGAGGCGCCCGCCGCACAAGAGACGCAAGTTTTCCTCTTCGGATTCCAGTATTTCCCCTCGGGGCATGCTCCGCTCTCACCGGTGGGCTTGCTGGGCTGCGCCGGCGATGGCGGCAACGCCTTCGCCGGCGCAGTCTTCTGCGGCTCCGCCGGCTGCTGGCCCGGACAAGTGAGCTTTTGGTCGCATTGAAGCGTGCACCCGACCACACCGCGAGACCGATTGACCGGAGTGTCCGGGTATTCGAAGGGACAGGGCATCTGCTGTGCGCTTGCGGTCCATCCGAACAGCATCATCAAACTGGCGAGAACAAGATGACGTCTCATAGTTCGGATAGTAGTGATTGTTCGCCGAATTGAAAACGGTAAACCGCGTGATGCCCGCTGCCTCACGGTGGCGGGCTTTCACTGTTCGGGAGAATAATCCTCGGGGCGCATCAGCTTAGGCGAGGAGAACCACAGATCCTTGAAGGCGATCATCGTCGGCGTCCATGGCTCCCACTTGTCCATCGCCCGCAAGATGAACAGGCCGGCCTCGAATGCGACCAAGGCCCTGGTTTCTTCGGGTCTGTCATGCTTGAGCCAGTCGCGCGTCTCGTTGAGACGCCTTATCCAATCCTTGTTTTTCTCCACTGGGCGAGTTGGGTTGTCCCGAATGCTGACCCAAAGGCCGCCCTCTTTGTGGGGCCTCATATCTTCCGCAGCTCCGGCCAAAGTTATCGTAAGAGCGAATTGGCCAGCATGGAAGGCAGCAATAGCCCCCTCTATCTGTTGAACCGCTGCCTCCTGCTTGGTCACGGTGAAAACACGATAGAAAGGGCGTGTCTCTCTCATTGCTGCTTCCCTAAAGAATTGGCACCAGCGGCGGGCTTTTTGATGACAGGTGCTGACACCGTGCTGACACAGCAGAACCTCGCACTAGCACCCTGTCATCGTGCCGTCTAATTTCGTAATCATTTCAGCGGTTTATTGGCGATCCCGACAGGGGCGCCACGCGTCTTAAGAAACAAGCACTTGATTTTCCCAACCCGGAAAAACGGGGCATTGCAGACAAAAGAGAATTTCCTTGTTTTCCCAACCTACCAATCGGCGGAACCACCGGCCTTTGCCACCAGTCGAGCGCCGCGATTGAAGTGGCGGCGACGTGGTATCGAGCGAACACGTCGAGCTGCGAGCATCCGATCATTCCCGCGCTTCGGAAGCGCTTTGGTCTGTCGCCGTTGCAGGCCATAGCAGCGCTGCGCGAGGCCGCGCGGGCATGAGCATCGACGTCATGGTCAAGGTGATCCAGCGCGCGCCGGTTTCCGGCAGCGCGTTCACCTGCATGCTGATCATGGCCAGCTGGTGCAACGACGACGGCGACAGCCTCTTCCCCTCGGTGGACTTGCTCGCCGAGGCCATGCGCGTCAGCCGATCGCAGGCAAAGCGCGWCCTGCGCAAGCTCATGCCCAAGAAGGACGATGAAGCGGCCGGATGGTGGGTTCGCGTCGTCGGCAACGACAAGGGCGGCGCACCTGGCATGACCCGACACTACGAACTTAACGTTGCTCGCTTGGATACATTCCCGCTGCTTCCGGAGTTCGAAAAAGCTGCGGAACGGCGTCAGAAAAAGGGCCAGACGGGGCGCACCCATGCACCCCGTATCACCCGTTCGACGGGGCGCACCCATGCGCCCCCTATCAACCATGAGACGGGGCGCACCCATGCGCCCCCACGGGGCGCACCCGTGCGCCCCGACTCTTCAGAAGACTCTTCAGTAGAAAAAGGAGCGCACGCGATGAGTGATTTGAAAGCATTCGATCGAGCGCTGAAGGCCTGGCCGTCTGGCGCAGTCGACAGCCGCAAGGATGCACTGAAGGCATGGCGGGCGCTGTCGCTTGAAGATCGCCTTGAGGCAAGCTGTGAGATCGGCCGATTCGTACTCACGAACAAGTCGGCCGGCCGAACAATGATCTGCGGCTTTGCTAACTACCTTGGCGAGCGGAAGTGGAAGGCGCTGCCAGAGCGGCCGAAGCCGGCATCGAGCGGCCCAGCGCGATCGGCAGTGAAGCAGCCGACCAAGTTCCAACTATCGAAGCCTCACCTCTACCCCGAGATCTTCGGCGACCAGGCCATTGCGCCCAGCGAGGTGGCAAAGCCATGAAGGGAGGGGGGCGGGTCAATCTCTACCCCGACCATGGGGCTCTAACCGCTTGGGGCTCACTCAGAGGTTTTTTTCTTGACAGGCGCGATTCCGGAGAAGTGCGGCCAAGGAGCCATACATGAAATTCGATAAGGCTATGAAAAGGTTGATAAAACGGCAGAGCAACCTGACGCAACCGGGTTCGCGTGACCATTTATTTCACACGGTCCCGCGAAGGCTGGTGAAGGTCACTTGCGCCGTCTGTGGCAACGAATTCGAGGCGGTACAAGCTGGACGGCGCAACCCGTCGACAAGATGCAGCGAGGCCTGCCGACGGGAAGGACGGCGCCGCTACTCGAACGCCTACAACGCCGCCGCCAAGGCGGAGCTCGAGGACCTGAGGGCGAGGGCCGCTGCGGGCGACCTGGAGCGGTTCGGCATCGGCCGCGACGGCCGCCCCTTGCCAAAGGCCGGGACCGATTTCGATGACTGATGGCGCACCGATGAGCACCGTGCGCGGTTTCTTCCATCGCGCCTCAAAGCGTGTCGTCACCCGAAAGTGCGCGGTCTGCGGGTCCATGTATGCCCACATCCAGGCCGGCGGGCGTGCCGTGCCGGCGGTTTGTAGTCAGCGGTGTCGCGAAGAACGCGCTCGCCGTCGGCATCGATGTTCCACGCCGTCGAAGGAACGTCCCTGATGGCGTACTTCGGGCCAGTGATGGCAATGGCCTTGTCCCCGAAGGAGCGCAAGGCCCGCCACGACGCGCTATACCGCAATGGTGGCGCGCTGCTCAGCATCCGGATCCGGAACCTCGCAGCGCTCGCCGACTGGCTCATCGAAACCGAGCGCCTCAAAGCGTGGGACGAGAAAAATCTTCCGGCTATCGCCGCGGCAATCGACGAGATCATCGAGGCCCAAGTAACGCGTTACCTGGCCGACCAAATCGATTGTGGTAGCAAACTCGAAACCGAGGAGCCTGACGCCCGATGATGTTCTCCAAACCGACCGCCGACGTTGATCCGAACCCGCTTGCCGTTCGAATCGAGGCGGCACGCGATTCACTTCGATTGCAGACGTCCGCGTCCGTCCAGGCCGCCGCAACCCTCTACCGCGGCGCACGCGGCGATCGCGCCAAGGCCATGGAACAACTAGCCCAGGCCCAGAAGGCCGACTTTGCCGCCGGCGCCCAGAAGCCTCGGGCAAAGTCAGTCGAGCTGCAGAAAGAGGTCGACCGCCTCACGGTTACCACCAACACTGCTAGGCAGGCGCTCGATGATGCGCGGAAAGCCTTCCAGCCGAAATTCCTGGAGCGCGTCGCGCTGCCCACAGCTGCATTGGCGGGCGAATTGTCTGACGCGATCGCACTCGTAGAACTCGCGGGCACCGCGCTCGCCGATATCCACCGGTTCGCCATCCAGAATGGACTGAGCGCGCCGGTGAGCGCCCAGAGCGCCGAGCTGGTCCTCGCCACGGTTCGGGTACTTCGGCTGCAGCTCGCTGGGGGGCGCTAAAGATGAGAAACCTGGCCGGCCGAACATTGAGGGCGTTTTTGCGATGCGTCCGACAGCAGGCAGCCTTCCTCACGGGCCGGCCGGGCAAGTGTGCTCGTGTCAAGGAAGGCGAAAATCGCGAGCACCAGCGTTTCCTATCCGCCAAGGGCTCATCCATCGCTCAGGGCGTCGGCCAATCGGTCGGCGCCCTTAGCGATCCCGCAGAGAGGGCAAAGAAAGCAGTCACGGGAATGCTCGCGGCGATGGTGGATGTTCCGCATGTCACGAAACATCGACCGTTCGGCGAACCGGTCACCGCCGGCGCGCCGGTGTCGGTTCTGATCGGCGCGCCAGGCACGTTTGATTTCGGCCCTGGCTCGGTCGACCTGGGACCATTTCCGGTGCCGGGCGCCGGGAACAGTTCGATGGCCGGGCGCCGCGTCAAAATCGGCGACGACGTTTTCCGGATCCTCATATGGCGGGACCTCGCCGATGCGTAGCGACGAGATCATTCAATTTCCGGAGCTCACCGCCGGCAGAATGCCGACACCCACCGTTGCGCCATCGAAGGCACCCGGAACAGTTCTCAATCTCGCCAAGCCGCGCGAAAATCGCGCGCTCGCCAACCGCATGATGGCCATGACGGCGCGCGCCGAGGGGCCCGTCGCCGATGTGGCGACCGTGCGCATTGTCGGCGAGATCGGCCCTACGACTGTTCGGGAGGTCAAGCGGCAACTTGATGCCGCGCCGTTCGCCAAGGAATTACACATCKGCATCGATTCCTTTGGCGGCAACGTGCAGGTGGCTTTCGAGATCTATGCCGCGATACGCGAGCATTCCGCAGCTCGGAAGTGCGCGCGTGTCACAAGGAATTGCGCTTCGGCTGCCGTCATCGCGCTCGTAGCCGCTGATCATCGTTCTGCAACGCGCGATGCGCGCCTGATGGTGCACTGGTCGGCTATCGACGCCCATTCGGCCCGCTCGTCGAACCGCTGGACGACAAGCCGGCATCTGGACGCCGCCGGCGCCACCTTGGCGGCCGATCACGCAATGCTCGAGCTGCTCGTCGATCGCACCGGCGGCCGGCGTGATCTATTCGCCGGCGAGATGTCGCACGAGAAAGACATGCCGCTGCCGGCTGCAGTGTTCGCCGGCTTGCTTCACGAGGTCGACGGTCTCGTCGCGCCGTGCGACCCCAGATGGCCGGAACGATGCCGGCAGGCCCTGATGAGCGGTCGAATGATTGGCGCGCCGAGCTTCCGATTTTCGCCGTCCTACATGGCTGCCTGCCACGCCGCGCCGAGGTTCTCGCGATGAAACGTCCGGTCACCGCGAAGCCGCCTGAAAACCCTTTCGCCGCAATCTGGAAAGGCATGGCAGATTTAGCAAAGCGCCATGTAGCGCTTGAGCAGCGCACGCCGACGATGATTAGAGTTGGCCCTGCCTATGTCGTCGAGCCCGGCGAGACCGCTTACGCCCGCGAGATCCAGCTCGGCGATCAGACTTTTCGAGTGCTAGTCGTCGACGATGATCCCGGGGCAGGAACCGGAAAGCGCAAGGCGAAGCGATGACCACTGCCGCACGACGTGGGCCGAGGTCGCCCCTGAAGGATTGCCCAAGATGGCCTTCATAGCCCCGCTTGCCGGCGCCGCGGTCGGTGGCGGACTGCTCGGCTCGATCGTCACAACGGCGGTCGGCGTCGGCCTCAATCTCGCCATTGCCTATTTCTTCCCACAGAAGATCAAGGGGCCAAGGGCCGAGTCCCTCAAGGCGCAGACCTCGCAGTATGGCTCGCAGCTCACTCGCTGGCATGGCGCTATCCGCACTGCCGGTGCCGTCATCTGGCTCAAGGCCGATCATGTCGACGAGCATGTCAGGACGGAAAGGCAGGGCAAGGCGCTCGGGCCGGAGGTCACGACATACAGTTACACCGCGACCTTTGGTGTGGCGTTCGCATGGAATGGTCCGGCAACGGGCATCCCGCGCATCTGGGCCGACGACAAACTGATCTACGACGTCTCCGCCGAATCGCTTCAGGCCGCCATCGACAATGGCGGTACCGGCATCGGCGTCGCCAAAGGCGCTACGATCACGATCTATCTCGGCACCGATGACCAGGAGCCGGATCCCGACATCGAGGCTGATCGCGGTGCCGGCATGGTCCCGGCATGGCCCGGCATCGTCTATGTCGTCATCAAAAACCTGCCTCTCGACGAGTTCGGTATCCGCGTCCCCAACATCGAAGCGGAACTGCTCAAGGGTGCGAACAGGGCCTTCCTTACCGCCAGCCTTGAGCCTGATGGCGGCGGCACGCATCTCACCGATATCAACAAGGATGCCGTCGCGCTTGGCAGCCAGGTCGACCACACTGTAACACTCTACGCCCTTCCGGCGGGCAACATCCGCAAAACCATCGATCTCGGCTTTGAGCCCAGCGGCGTGTTTATCTCGTCACGCAACGATGTCCTTATCGGCAACAAATCAGCCGACGAGGTCAACGCGTATGACCTGGCGACAGGAGCGCTGAAGCAGACCGTCGCCGTCCCGCGTGGCTCACCGCACACCAGTTCCAATTGCTCCTCCGAAATCTCCTTCGGCGGCGTCTCCTACCTGCTGATGGCCCGAGAGGATCAACTCTCGCTGCTCACCAACCTTGGCGTCGCCTGGAGCGCGATCTGGACGAACGCTCTTGTCGCGGATCCGCAAATGCTGACCTGCGGCCCGGACAATTTCTACTGGAGCGCGGGCAATACCGACGTAATCCACTATTCGGCTTGGGATACGGCAACAACTAGCATCATCGACAACACTGTGACGCCTCCGGGGCTTGCCGGCACAGAGAAAATCCGCGCGCTGTTCTACGACGATGAGTCCGACAGTGTCATCGTCTTCACCACCATCGGCCATATCTTTGTCTACTCGCCCGATATGGGGACCGTGCTGCGCTCGATCTCCGACGGCGGGTGGAGTTCGAACGGACAACCCGATCAGTTGCTTTCACGGCGGGCTCGCGGAGCCTCCAATACGCTGACTTTCGCAGCTCCAGAAGATTCCAGGATTGTCGAATACCGCATCTCCGATCTGACCAAGTTGAGCGACTACTCCACACGCGTTGCGGCCAGTACGTGGGGCGTCGACAGCGACGGGCATTTCTCCGGTGTGTCAGCCGATTTTGGTGTCATCTGGCAGCCGTTCGAAGGCTATCTCCTGTTCCTCCCCCGGGCGGCGCGTTCGCCCGTGTCGCTTGCGGACGTGCTCGAAGAGGAATGCACGCTGGCCGGTCTGTCCGGCGACGTATCGCAGCTCATCCACGAAATCATGGGAGCCTGAAAATGTCTGGCATTCTATCGTTTCTGTCGTCGCGCACCGACCCCGAAGCCGTCATCCTGTTGACCGACGGCGCCGTCTACACCGCCGACGGCGTGCTTGTGGACATCCGGCGAAAGGTTGCCGTTTCGGAACGCGTGCCCCTGGCCGTCGCCTTCCGCGGCAATCTTCCCTTTGGGGAAAATGTCTCTCAACAGATCATCCGCGCCGCTGAGGAAATCGGCGTCGACCGGATGCTGGTGGCCCTTGAGTTGGCTCTGCCGCATGCTCCCACGTCACCTGATATCGAAATCCTGATCGCCGGCGTCTCCGAGACCTTTGGGCCGATGCACAGGACTTTCACGAACAAGCAACTTATCGGTTCCAAGGCTCCGGCTTTCACCTTGATCGATCCGGGCCCAGTTCACTGGGGCCTCGCCAGCGAGACTCTCAACCCAATCAGTTTGAACGACATCGGCATTCCGGCACCGGCTGAAGGCCAGACAGTGCAAGCATGGCTAACCCGCTATGGCTTGAACGTGTTCGATTTCCACCGGCGCATGCGTGTTCCGATCGACCCTGCCGACCCCAACACCGACCGGCAGCACCTGATCGGCGGGCTTTTGGATATGACAGTCGTTAAGCGCGGCAGCGTCTCCATCCGCATGCTTCATCGCTGGCCAGACCGCATTGGCGAGACGATCTATCCGTTCCGCCAACTGCAACTTTCCGCGATGTGCGAGGCGGCCTGATGCCCGTTCCAGAGATCGGCTTTTGCCCGCAGATCGAAGCTGTCACCATCGGTGCTGACCGCTTCGACCTTACGTCATGGGATGGCGTACGCGCCTGGCTGCAGGTCGATGCTCCCCAAGAGATTCATTTGAAGAAACAGGACGAAGAAAGATGTTCCGAATGCTGATGCCTATGTTCTCCCCAACTTCGTCGTCACCGCCCGTGCTGGCGTTCTTTCTCGGCACCGTGTCGGACACGGTCGATGCCTCGACCTTCACATTCTCCAGCGTGGCGATTGGTGATGCCGACACGAACCGGAAGATCTTCGCCAGCGTCGGTGTCGCCAGTGCTGGCGGCGGCGCTCTTACGATCACCTCTGTGACTATTGGCGGCGTGACAGCAAAGCTTGCTATGGAAGCGACAGGCTCCACTGACCGTAGAGCCTCTATCTATGTTGCTGATGTTCCAAGTGGCACGACCGCAAATGTTGTAGTGGTTTGCAGCGTGACGGCCAGCGAATGCGTAGTCTCCCTCTATCGGTCGACCATTCCGAGCCTGCTGCTGATCGACCGAGACCAGGCTCACGTGGGCAGCGGTTCGGTGGCCACGCTCACGCTCGCCAACCTGGCAGTGGTCAATGGCGGCTTCTTCCTTGCCACTCTCGTCGACGCCGCGACGGGTGTTACGACAACGTACAACGGCACGGACACTATCGTTGAGGACGACGAGCGCGCGGGCGTTCGCAACTATGTGTCCGCATCCTGTCTGACGACGGAGGACAACGACACTCGCGACATCACGTTTACGACCGTCGGCAACTCCAGTTTCGACATTGCTGGCGTCTCCTTCGCAGGAGCGGTCGGCTTCACGCCTTACACCCCTGTGCTGGCTGACACCTTCTCGGACGGAACCGACAGCGCAGGGCCGTTTAGCTTCGCCGGAAAATCAATCGGTACAGCGGATGCGTTGCGTCAACTTGTGATCGCCTTCGGATGGGAATCCGGCAGCCAGCGCGCGCCATCAACCGTTACTGTCGACGGAAATGCCGCAACCCTGGTGCACCTCAGAAACAATGGCAGCCAGGGCGGCTGCGCCATCTACCGGCTGCCGTGGCCGACCGGCACGACCGGCACCGTGGCGATCACCATGAACGGGACCGTAACTCGCATGGCCGGAGGCATCTATGACACGCGGCCTTTCCGGCAGGTCGAGGTCGATTCCGCCAGCAATACACTGACGGCTGCCGGCGCCATCACCGCGGCTGACGTGGAGATCCGGGATAAGGGTTTCATCATCGAAGTCGGCTGCTCCAACTCCAGTTCCGAGGACAACACGGTTTCCTATAATGGCACCGACACGATCACACGCGATGCCCAGATCACCATCGAGACGGCAAGGATCGCGCTTGCATCAGGGCTGACGACCGAATTCAGCGCCTTCACCAATGATATCGGATTTTCGTCAACGGGCAGCACCACGAAGCGGGTCGCTGCGGCGAGCTGGATCTAAAAGCAAAATATGCCCGCGCGGACAAATGCGTCGGCGACCATCTGCTCCCTTTGCTCGATCGAACCGCTCCTTTCCCTTTCTGAAGCCAGACCAGCCACTAACATTTTTTCCCTACACCCCCGCCCGACGTTCGTGACGCCTTGGCCATGTCCGACAACTCGGTTCGGCCAGCGTTTCAGCACTGCAGAGCACCGCGTTCACAGCACACCTCTGGCCATGCTATGTCCGTCGATATGGGGGATTGGAAGAAGAACGGGAATTGGGCGCCGCCGATGCTGATCATGGCATTCGGCATCTTGGTCGCGATTATCTTCGCTCGTGCCTACGACTTTGCGTACTTTTGCCCGACCAATGAAGTGGGCAACTTGACCGTCTGCGCCAGGGAATGGATCAGCGCTGCCGGAGGCTATTTCGCCACTGTTATTGCCGGGGTGACCGTCGTTTTCCTTTGGAAGCAGATCAAGCAGACCGATGAACACCGCCGCGAGGATCAGAGACGCGAAGCGCGACTCGTCGCCGATATGCTGCTGATCGACTTGTTGCAGACTGCCGAACGCATCCGAAGCGTGGGGGACCGTCTTGATTTGGAACCACCTCTTGCTGACCTGTCGCGGCAAATGATCCGCGATGCAGTGAAGGTGACACCTATTTTGGCGGTCGCGCTCCAGAAGCATTGCGCTGAAGTTGCACAATTCGCAAACAACGCCCTCAAGAATTTCACATCGGTCGGCATGCTTTTGCCTCCCTACGTGGACGAAAGACGATACATCGCATTTAGAGCAACTATTCTCTCCTACTGCTTCGGAACGGCCAGCCAGCAAATTGCAGAAACCGGAGAGGCCAACGGTCCGTTCATAACAGCTGACGCCTTGGCTAACATTGAACGACAGTATGGCGTTGACCCGCAGGAACGAGCGTACCTCGACTATGTTCTCAAGGTAGCGGGTATTGGCTGAGGAAAGCAGTGAACGTCGATAAGTCCATGTCCGGCTTGTGTCAAAGGCCCGTTGCCGTGCCCAGGCAGCGGGCCGTTTCCAACTTATCCCGGTCCTAGGAAGGGTCACGTCGTCCCGAAACTATGGCGATGATGTTGATAATCGATGCCGTGGCTTCCATGCACATGGCAGCCGGCCGGAAATCGGCGGTCCTTCTATGCTGCAGGTTATTGGCCAGATCGAACGCCGCTCGCGCGTGGCGCCTCAGATCCTCCGATGACCCGCCCGCAAGCTCCACGGCAATGAACGCCTCGATCATCCGTTTGAAATCCGTCGGGCTCAGACTGACCTCAGTGACAGGGTGTTTCTCGGCGCTGTACACGGCTTGAGCTAGGGAAATGAGAGCTTCGCGACAGAGCATTCCGACGGCTTGAAACTCTTCTTCGTTCCTGGCTTCAGCCAGATCTCGTCGCGCACGGCCAACCGTGCGATCCACCCGAGCCCAACCGGTCGGCTCCGGCGGTGGAACCAGTGCTTTTCGGTGTTGGCTGAAATGTAGCGATTCAATGAGCGGATTTATGAGTTCGGCGATATGCACTCGCCTTGACTGATAGGTTGGAAGATCTCCGCTGCTCCAGCGGCCATACCATTGCCAGAGGTCGCGATAGGGAATGCTGTTCTCGACCCCCAGCATGCGAAGGTTGGAATCCACGTCTTGATAGATTTGCTCATATTCGTGATTGACCTCGCCGATCCTAGGGCCGCCAGTGGCGACTCCGACCAGGATCGATCGCATCTCACTGAGAGCTTTTCGGATCTCGAAAATTGTCATCTCGTGCCTCCCGCCCGATACCATCATGCAGGCGATGCCCACGCGCAAGATCGTGCCCTCTGATGATCTTTGCGTGCATTTTAATTAATGGCGAAGCGTATCGCAGCGTAACCAGGCTGCGATGGTCTCCTGTTCCTCCGGAGGCAATGCGCGCTTTCATGGCCCAACTTTTTCACCATGCCCTTTTTCTCCTGCGAAATCAGTTCGCAAGATCAGCTTTCCACGGTCGCGCTGATGCAAATACCAGAGCAGCGGCAACTCGACGGCCTGGCTGAAGGCGAAGACGTTCACGATCGACGAGTACGAACTGCTTGGCGTCGAGAGAGAGGCCGGAAAGCCCGCGTTCGCTCTGATGGCCGAGCGAGGCACAGGCCATTATGTCGGTAGCGCGTTCATTACCTTGAACCGGGAAATGCGCGAACGGCTCTGGAAGCGCGTCCAGGAGCACGCAGGCACGGCGCCCATGGGCATGAAGCGGCCCGCAACGCAATGGGTGAAGCCGGGGCTGATCGGCCGTGTGAAGCACCTGCGCGGCGAGGATGATCTGCGTCATGCCTCGCTGCAGGATTTTCGGGAAGAGGATTGATCGGGCTCAACCCTACTTCGTCCGAAAATTTGACCCGAGCTGCAGTCCGGAAAAATCCAGATCCAATCCGCAGGCCCATCCTATTTGCTCAGCAAACATTCTGGCGATCTCATCAAACGCCGAATCGGGACCTAGCTCTAGACGATCAGTCAGCGCCGCGCGTCGAGGTGCCGACACGCTGTCGTCGAACGGACCTCCGGCAGCGAAGATGACCTCACCGTCTTTCGAAGCGCGGATTTCACATTCCATCAAAAGTGGCACATCAACTCGACCGAAATGTCTCCGCAACAGAACCGAATTAAACAGACACCAAACGGCACCGACTGCGTACCAGGCCGGATAATGCTTTTTCTTGTCCCCGCCCGAAATCTGGATGCCTGAAAGCTCGATCGTGCCGTCTGTCCAGATAGTCAGCTGTCTTGCCCTCCCTTCAGCGTCCTGTTCTTCGGCCAAGACACCCCCAGCCACAGGTCGCCAACGCGGCGCCTGAAAAGTCAGCATGGTCGGCTGGCTTGCTTGAAACGGTACATGCTGAACTTGAAATTCCCCGCGCCCGAATATCTGTGGAAGCTGGGGAATTTGAAAGCTTCGAGCCGGCACGACAGTGACGCGATAGAACAGGTGAGGCGGATGGGCGGACGAGATAAAACGCCGCTCGATCGCCTCCTCGAATAGCTTGTGCTGTCGATCGAATGTGGCATTCACTCGATCAATCGCGGTCCTGGCCTCCCAGAAGACATGCTGTAGGTCTCGCATTGTCATGGGTTCGCAAGAAGCACCGCGCCTGACAAACGCTTGCGCAGGCCTGCCGACGCCATGCGGCGCCGAGAGCGATTGAGGGACCTTAATGACTAGGAATCCCGAGCCATCGTCGCTCGCCTTGATTGGCCTTACGTCGAGGAGTGCGAGCGGTGGATCAATGACATCTCGAAGACTGCTCTCCAGTCGATCTGCACATTCTGCAACGGCCGGAATGGGATCACCTAAGCCAGCCGAAACTCTTATGCCGTCGCTCTGTCTGGCTTCACAAATGCCAAGCAACAGAACGCCGCCAAAGGCATTCGCGAACGCCACTATTTCGCCAGCCAAAGCATCTCTGCTTCGCGACGTTATTTGATCCTGTCTTGCGCGCCATCTTTCCTGGTTGCCTTGCTCAAAGTCGGCCTTGAACTCCAACTTTTGAGATTCGGGAATGCCGGCTGTGGCTATCGCTTGGAAGTCGGAAAGAGTCCATTCATTGGTTGCCCGCTCAATCATCGCTTCGATATTCAAATGGGAGACCCTCATTTGAGCGGGACAATCGCCCAGCATGGGGGCTCGCGCAAGCTCCCGATTCGGTCTTGCCGGATCTATCCTATTTCCGGTGCGATGTGCCGTGACGCCGGACAAGAGGCGTTAGACCGGGCGCGGCCCGGTTGTTTCACGGGAAAAGCACTGAAACAGCACTCGCGGTAATCACCCGCGTCCGTCTGCGCATCGGCAGCGGTAGGTGCAGCTCGCGGTATCGCTTCCAGAATAGGCCAGAATGTCAGCGATTGCGCGGCGGTAATCGTCGAGTTTACTCACGCGCTTCCCCCTTTCCCTTGATCTCTCTCTCGGGCTTGCTGGCGGTATGCATCGGCAATGCGGTCCGGGATAAGGATGTATGGCACCAGGTAATCAACCAACTCAGGGTACATCCAAAGAGGAGCGTTGGTTGCATGAAAGCTTTTGTCGACAGTGATTTGGCGTCTTCGCCGCACGCCGAAATACAGGTTTTTCCAAATCAGGGGAGCACGCGCGCGGTTGCTCCGATCGGCAACGATCTTTTCCAGAAATCCGTCGTCGGCGAGTTTGAAGTCCTGTGGCGCGCGATTGGTGCTCTCTAGTATCTCGTCGATCCTGTCAGACTCGAGCGCCGTAAATCGACTGTGATGCTGAGGATCTCGCTTCTGAAGCCGCTGGCAGTACCGGCGCAGCTGCCAGACAAGTTGATCTAGCTTTTGCAGCTCAAGGCCTTTGGTGAAATATGAGGTTTCGAGATACCGCCACTCCCCAAACCGGTCGATGTATCGCAAGAAATCGATCGAGCTGTCTGACAGAGTAATCTCAAAAGGAAGTGTCTTGATTAGATCAAGCGCTGCGACGATGTCGTGTCGCAATTTTTTGGCCGGAACCCGGTTCAGTAAGAGGATGCACTTCAACAACTTCTCTACAGTTTGTTGGCTTTGCCAAAGAAATTGACTGTGAAGCCTCGCCCTACTGCTAAGGCGGGCGCTTATGTAGTCGCAGTCGGCGGTGTCTCGGAACGTTCGAATTGCAAAGTGGTCAATCTTGATCGCAATTCTTGTCTTGTCATCGGCCAAAATAGCATCCCCTCAGAGCAGTTCAGGGATTCACAATAGCACTGTTTCGATCTATAGTGATATGCATGGAACACGCTCTGGACGACTTGGCGCGCATCGTTTCGGCTCCTCGCACCGACTGGCGGCGCCGCCTTTCCCTGATAGGCCTGCATCTCGCCGGCAACCTCGCCACCGGCCTCGCGATCGGCTAGGAATCGCTGTCGGGCTAGCGCTCGCTGGCTGAGACATGCCTCGCGCTGCCCCCTGTACGTCGCCTCCCAATTACGACGCCAAGCCCCCCTGCAACAAGAGACCCGAGAAAATGCGGACGAATGACCTGGTTTCGCCTAAGGAGGCTGTGGGCTTTTTCACCGAGAGACTGCCTTCCTCTACGGGCTATAGATATTCCTTGACCACACTGCTGGGCGAGTTTCTCTCGACGTTGGAAGAACGGTATGGCCCAAGGGACATGAGCTACACCCCCCTGGGCATCGAGTACGCGGAGGAAGGGCCGCAAATCTGGTATCCCGGCAATCGAAAACAAATTTCCATCATGCTTCCGGAAGCAGCTCTCTTGGATCTAGATTTCGCTGTTTTTACGCTCGCACACGAAGCCGTTCACGTCTTGGCGCCGACCGGAGGGCGCCGCGCACCCGTGGTGGAAGAAGGACTTGCGACGTTATTTCAGATCGAGACAGCCGGCACCTACTCAATCAACCGAATAGTGCCGAGGGACGGCCCGTACTATGCTGCGGCGGCAGTTTCGCATAAGCTCCTGGGCATAGAGCCTGGAATAGTAAAACGCCTGCGGGAAAAAGTGCCCTGCTTTGCAAGCTGGACACCGGAGTTTTTGGCGTCCAACTGTTCAATGCCTGCGGAATTCGCGCTTCTGCTTTGCCAAAGCTTTCAAGATTTCGGACGCGAATACCTCGCTCCAGCGACACCAGATGGCGCGGCGGATATCCAGATTTCGGGCTGCAGCTTGGCCGGATAGAGCGTGATCGGACGGACGTAGGCGTTCCCACGCAGAACGCCCAGCTTTACTGCGGCTGCCGTTTGCCGTGGGCAGTGCGCCGGGCCGATCTCTCGGTTAGATGTTTTCGACATATCGCATCGCGCGCCAGCATCGCCTAAGCAAGCCCACGCCAAAAGCTTCGCCCCGAAAGAGAACAGCGTGTCCGTGGGCTTGAGTGCGAAATTTCCGCAGTGTTACATCTCGTTGTTGTCGATGATGCCCGCTTCGCCGTCGCGCAACTCGGCCGCTGGCGCTGGCGACTTCCGCATCCGCACGCCTGGCCCTTCGCCATTCTCATCAACGAAGATGACGCCGGCCGCCTCGAGGGCAGCGCGTATGTCGGCGAGTGTGCGATCATAAGGCGTTCGGTTGCCGCGCTCGAAATCCGCGAGCGTCTTTGTGGCCACCTTGCTTGCCTCCGCGAGCTGCGCCTGTGACCAGTCGAGAAGCGCCCTGGCAGCGCGACATTGTGCCGATGACAATTCCATTTCAACGCAACCTTACCGAAAATCGGTTGACTTTGACCAAGTAACGTTACACAAAATCGGTTATCGCATAATGCGACCAAAGGAGCAATGCAATGGATAATCTGCCCGAAGAGAGGGTGATGACCGTCGACGAGCGGCTGAACCTCCTTCCCGCCGACGTGGCGGAGCGCTTGCGGAAAGCATTCAACAAGATCATCGACGAGGTGGAAGCCATGTACAAGCGAGGGGAAAGCGACGCGGCGATCGCCGCCCACATCGACAATTGGGGTCGCGTATTTCACGGGGAACCAACGGTGTAACCGTTTGAATTGGCTTCTGTTTTCCATCACCATAGGCGCAAAAACCGTTCCGGCCCGGAACGGTTTTTTGCTGTGCAATGCATCCCGATCTGCACGCTTCAAAATGTTCCAAGCTGCTGGAACATTTTCAGGCGGTCCATAGGGCCAAATGCATTTTCTTCACTTGACCAATTATCGGTCGCTGGCTTAAATGCCGAATATTCACTTAAGGGGACTCCATGGTCAAGCACAGCGATTTCCTTGAACATATCGCGTCTGTTTTCGGCGAGGAACTCACCACCTTCAAAACCGCGTATCGCTTGCTGCGAGAGGCCGGCGTAGCACTTGAGGGAAAGCGTGGGCGCCACGCGCCAGAGCGCACGCCGGCAGATGCAGCTGCCCTTTGGTGTTGGGCGGGCATCTCTGACAAACTCGTGTTGGCGCCGAATGCAGTAAAGGACTTCGGCTACAGTCCGCGCGTGGGCAATGTCCGTAGCCAGGAAACCATGCGCGAGGCGCTGGGCCTACCGGAGCGCCACACGCTGCTCGAAGCGCTTGCGGCTTTGATCGCCGCAGAGGCAGATGGGAAGACGCTTCCTGGCTATACCGTCGAGTTTCAGGCCGATGAACTGAGCGTCACGATCGACTGCGGCTCTGAGCGCTACCGATATAGCCGTGATCAGGATGACGATGCTGCTGTTTACCAGGCTCGTTACGGCCGCCCGTATCGTCTGATCCGCCAGTTTCCGCAGGCCTTCGTCCGCGAGATCGCGACCATTTTCCAGCAGGCTGAGAATGTCGCATCGCGCGCCGCATAGTATCACCCAGGCTGAAATCACCAGAGCCCTCAAGGCGGCTCAAGCGGCCGGCCTGACCGTTTTTTCGTATGTGACAACCAAGACCGGCGTCCAAGTGATTACTGCGGCCGATGACAGGCGCGAGGTCGCAGACACGTCGAACCCATGGGACAGGTTTCTGAGCGATGGCGAGGCGAAATAGACACGGTCTCCCCTTGCATGTCAGCCCGGCACCGGACAGGCACGGAAAGACGCGCCTGCGCTTTCGCAAAGGCCTCTATTCGACCTATCTGCACGCGCCAATCGACACCGAAGAATTCTGGCAGGAGTATCAGGACGCTCTTGCGGGCGTGAGGGCGGCCAGCCAGCGCATAGGGTCAGCGCGCCACAAGCCGGGCAGCATGGCCGCACTGGCCCTCGCCTACTACCAGTCACCTGAATTCATTGGCCTGCGGGATTCCACCAAGGCCGTGCGCCGCGGCATCATCGATCGCTTCGTTCGCAAGGCCGGCGCGGATCCTGTCAGGCTGATCGAGCGCAAGCACGTGAAGGCTATCATCGGCGCAATGGCGTCTACTCCGCACGCTGCGAATAACCTGCTGAAGGCGCTCCGGTTGCTGCTCGACTTTGCAATGGACATTGAAATGATCGAGCGCAATCCGGCGCGCGGCATCAAGGGCTTCAAGGTGGCCACGAAAGGGTTCGCGACGTGGTCTGAAGCCGATATCGCCACCTATGAGAAGGCGCATCCGATTGGCACGCGCGCGCGCCTGGCTATGGCACTGCTGCTATACACGGGCCAGCGTAGAGGCGACGTCGTACGGATGGGGTGGCAGCATGTTGTCGCAAACCGCATCGCTGTCCGTCAATCGAAGACCGGCGCCAGGCTGGAATTGAAAATCCACAAGGCGCTTGCTGACGCCCTGGCCCACACAGAGCGGACGAACCTGACATTCTTGGTAACCGAAAATGGTGCACCGTTCTCGCCGGCCGGGTTTGGCAATCTCTTTCGCGAATGGTGCGATGCGGCTGGGCTGAAAGGACGATCGGCGCACGGATTGCGCAAATCGGCGGCCAAACGCTTGGCGGATGCTGGCCGCAGCACGAACCAAATTCAGGCTCTCACCGGCCATGCGACATTGCAGGAAGTCGGGCGCTATACGCGAGCTGCGGACCAAATGAAGCTCGCCGACCAGGCCGTCGATTCGATGCCGGACAGGTCAGATCGTGAACAGGATTTTCCCAACCGCAAGATAAGGTTGGACAAAAAAGACCGTAAGGCATTGAAATGATTAATCGCAGAAAGGTAGATGGCGATCCCGACAGGATTCGAACCTGTGACCATCGGCTTAGAAGGCCGGTGCTCTATCCAGCTGAGCTACGGGACCGCTGGCCGGCCGCCGGGCCGGCTGATTACTTGACGCTGGCCGCCGGTCAATGCGTCCAGGGCGTCCTGCGGTCATAGCGGAAATTCTCGGCATAGGAAATCTGGCGGCGCTTGGTCTCTTTCGGCTCCTCGACGCGGAAGGCGAACCCTTCCTTTTCGGCGTAGGCCACCGCTTCTTCCCTCGTATCGAAGGTGAGCCTGATCTGGCTCCTCATGTCTCCCGACGTAGTGTAGCCCATCAAGGGGTCGATCTTCTTGCGCATCTCGGGGTCGAATTCCAGCACCCAATGGCCGGTCTTGGCCTTGCCGGACTGCATCGCGGTTTTGGCTGGGCTGAAAATGCGCGCGGACATGGCCACCTCGTTATTGTGCAAGGCAGCATCGCCACCCTGCGTCGTCATTACTGCGCAATGCGCAACACGGCAAGGTTTTTGCACTTGCCATGCAACACCGAAATGAATAGGCAACAGACCGTTCGGAGTGTAGCGCAGCCTGGTAGCGCATCTGGTTTGGGACCAGAGGGTCGGGAGTTCGAATCTCTCCACTCCGACCATCCTCTCATCGACATGCAATGTCGGCGCCGCTGGTGCAACGAACGGTACGTTGCGCCGATCCCGGTTATGGGCCTTGCCCCATTGGGAAATCCTAGATCTCGAACTCGCCCTGCCCCTCGTCCATGGCGCTGACGGTTTCGGCCGCCAATGCCCGCGTGATCGGTGTCTTGCGCTCGAGCGCTGTGCGGTCCAGCCGTTCCACCACACGCATCGCGGTCGCCAGCGAGCGCTCGATGCGGCGGACCAGATACTGCACGACATGCGGCTCGACCTCGACCTGGCGGTCGGCGAACAGCTTGGTGATGACGCCGGCGAGCAGGACGTCGTCAGGCTCATGGATCTCGACCGTCGCCGCCGCCTTCAGCCGCGAGGCCAGATCAGGCAGCGCAACACCCCAAGCCGAGGGAAAGCGGCGCGCCGTCAACAACAGCGTCGAGCCCGCACCACGCACCGCATTGATCAGATGGAACAGGCCTTGCTCGTCCACCGCGCCGGTATCGACATCGTCGATCAGTGCCGGCCGGGCGCCGAGATTGGCGATGCTGTCACCGATACGCCTGGCGTCGACCATCACCGCGTTGGCGCGCGCGCGCCAGATCGAAGCCAGATGCGTCTTGCCGGAGCCGGCGGGACCGGCCAGCACCACGACCGGCGAGGGCCAGTCCGGCCAACGGTCGACCAAAGCCACCGCTTGCGCATTGGTGCCGGAGACGACGAGGTCGTCACGCGAATAGCCGGTGCCATGGCCGAGATCGAGTGGCAATTGGCGCGGCGGGTCGGCTTTCTGGTCGCTCATACGGGCTCAGCCATGCGGCCCGGCAAGGAACCTGGTCACCGGCCGAATCATGGCTTGATGGCCTTGCGCCGATCGGCCGGGAGCTCCGGCGCGGTGCTGCCGTGGCCCTTGTAGAGCGGCGATTCCAGATAACGGGCTATGGCAAACCGCACCAGCACGGCAACTGCCGCCGAAGCCGGCACGGCAATCAGCAGGCCGACGAAGCCGAACAGCGCGCCGAAGGCAAACAGCGAGAACATCAGCCATACCGGATGCAGGCCGACGCTCTTGCCGACCAGCCGTGGCTGCAGGATGTTACCCTCGATGAACTGGCCGATGAAAAACACCACCGCGACGGCGACGATCATCGTCCAGTCCGGCCAGAACTGGACGAAGGCGACGCCGACGGCCAGCACCAGTCCGGTGAGCGAGCCGACATAGGGGATGAAGGAGATCAGCCCGGCGAACAGGCCGATAAGAATGCCGAAATTCAGCCCGGTCAGCGTCAGCCCGGTGGCGTACATGGCGCCCAGCACCAGGCACAGCGTGCCCTGGCCGCGCACGAAGCCGGCTGTTGCGGTGTTGATGTCCTTGGCGATCGCGCGCACCGTCGCGACATTGTCGCGCGGCACCCAGCTGTCGATGACCGCAACCATGCGGTCCCAGTCGAGCAGCATGTAGAAGGCAACCACCGGCGTCACCACGAACAGGCTGACCACCGAGACCAGCGCCACGCCGGAACTCCAGATCGAGGTGAAGACCGTGGTGAGCAGGCCGAAGCCGGAGGTCAGCAGCGAATTCAGCCCGTCGCGCAAGCTATTGGCGTTGACGCCGAATTTCTGTTCCAGCCATTTCGGATCATATGACGTGATCAGACTTTGCAGCCGGGTCAGATATTCCGGCAATTTGCCGGCGAAATCGGCCATCTGCGTCGCCAGCACGGGAATGAGGACGACGAAGGCCAGCACCAGCACGATGAGGAAGGTGATGAGGATGACCACAGTCGCCATGAAGCGTGACAGGCCGAGCCGCTGCAACCGGTCGGCGACCGGATCGAGGAAATAGGCAAGCACCATGCCAGCAACGAAGGGCAACAAGATGGCACTGAAGACATAGAGGAAAAGTGCGAGCACGGCCGCGCCGGCCAGCCAGAAGAATATCTGCCGGCGGAAGGTGGATGATGCGGCGAGATCGGCAGCCGCAGCCTCGATCACCGCCGCTTCTCTCTCAACCGCCGCTTCTCTCTCAGATGTCCGGATTGGAGCCTTCGCCATAGCCGCTCATATGCCTCAGCCAAGCCACGAGATAGGCCGCGGCCGAAGCCACGGTCAAGACCCCGGACAGCAATATGAGGGCTGGCCGCAGAGGGTCGAGGTGAACGGCAAGGGCAAGTTCGCCCAGCACAACCGCCGCCAGCACGATCTGGCTAGCGGTGTTGGCCTTCGACACGAAAAGCGGCTTCATCTCGACTGGATGGGCCATGACCGACGACAACACAACGGCGCAGACGATCAGCGCGTCTCGCGACACCATGGTGACGACCAGCCACAGCGGCAATTGCCCGATGAAGCCCAGGACGACGAAGACCGAAACCAGCAGCAGCTTGTCGGCAATCGGATCGAGATAGGCGCCGAGCATGGACTGCTGATTGAAACGACGGGCGATGAAGCCGTCGACGCCATCCGAAATGCCGGCAATGAGGAAGCCGGCAAAGGCCCAGTCCCAGCGCGCCTGCAGCATCGCCAGCACCACCGCTGGCACCAGAACCAGGCGCAGGATGGTGATCAGGTTGGGGATGGTCAAATGCGCGCCTGTCGGGTTTGCATGCTGATAGATGATGGGAGACGGAGGGGATCGCAAGGGAGAAGCGCCACCCATAGCAAAGGTAGCTGGACGGCGAGGCACCGCGACTGCTCACATTGATATTCTCTGGTTAGGCTGCAGACGCCTCAAGGATGGAAATGGGTCCTCGGGTCTGAATCACTCGCTCAAGGCGTAGCCCAGCGGCGTCGAACAAGCTTGCATATTGGACCTGCGTCCTCTCCAGGCCGCCAGTGACGGCGAGCATGACCACGTCGATACCCTTGATCTGGTTCGGTTCGTCACCTGGCGGCACGAGGGTCTCGGCCACAAGCACCTTTCCGTTCGGCAACATTGCCCTGCGGCAATTTCGCAGGATCTCCGCGGCACGCCCATCGTCCCAATCGTGAACGACCTTCTTGATGACGTAGACGTCACCGGTGGGAACGCTTTCAAAGAAATCACCTGCGATAAATTCGGTGCGCGGCAGGTCGCCTCCGGCACCCTGGCGGGCTGCCGCGACGCCCGAAGGCAGATCGAAAAGCACGCCGCTCAAATGGGGGTTGCGGGCCAGGATCGCCGAGAGAAGCTGACCATGTCCGCCGCCAACGTCGACGATCCGTGTGAACGGCCTGAAGTCATAAGCTTCGGCAACGGCCTCGTTACTGCCTTGGCTCAAGGCGACCATTGCACGCTGAAACAAGGCAGCCTGCTCCGGGTGTTCCGACAGCCAGTCAAACCTTGGGCTCCCGAACACCTTATCGAAGGCTGGCTTTCCGGTGCGGACAGAATGCAGGAGCTGCTCGAAGGCAAGATAGGCCTCACCGTTGATCATGCGGACGAAGTCACTGGGACCCGGCTTATCGGAGCGCAGCGCGGCGCCAACCTCCGTCAATTCGAAATGACGGGGCAGTACTTCCCTAAAGACGCCTTCCGGCGCGAGAAGTCCCATTACACGATAAAGCGCGTCAGCATCCGACTGAGTGGCAGCCGCAAGTTTATCCACCGACTGCTCGCTGACAGCCAGGAGATCGGGGATGCCGAGTTCGATAATTACGCGCAACGCCTGTGACACGGCGAATCCAAAGCCTAGCCTCATGATCTGTTGCGACGGATTGGGCATGGCCTGTCCCCGGATGCCTGATGCGAAGCAACAGAGCACCAACAACAGACAGACACAAGGATGCAAAGGGGTGAAGGCGCAGACGGAGGTACGGGGTTTTGCCTCCGATAAAAAGCAAGGACAGCGGGGATTTCACACAAGGGGCGCCACCGCCGCCGAAAAACCCGCTCTCCACGCTTTTTATCGGGGCAAAACTTCGGCATCCCACCGTCATCCTTGCGGGGCGAAGCCGTTCATGCGAAGAGCCCGCAAACGAAACAACGATGAGCAAGCGCCAGAAATGAGCAAGCGCAAGAACGGGCTCACCTATGCCGAGGCTGGCGTCGATATCGATGCCGGCAATCTGATGGTCGAGAAGATCAAGCCGCTGGTGCGCGCCACACGCAGGCCGGGCGCCGACGGCGAGATTGGCGGCTTTGGTGGCCTGTTCGACCTCAAGGCGGCCGGCTTCACCGATCCGGTGCTGGTCGCCGCCAATGACGGCGTCGGCACCAAGCTCAAGATCGCCATCGATGCCGGCAAGCACGACACGATCGGTATCGATCTGGTCGCCATGTGCGTCAACGATCTCGTCGTGCAAGGTGCCGAACCGCTGTTCTTCCTCGACTATTTCGCCACCGGCAAGCTCGATCCCGACCAGGGTGCCGCGATCGTCGGCGGCATTGCCGCGGGCTGCCGGCAAGCCGGCTGCGCGCTGATCGGCGGCGAGACGGCGGAAATGCCCGGCATGTATCACGGCAACGACTACGACCTCGCCGGCTTTGCGGTGGGCGCGGCGGAACGCGGCCAGCTGTTGCCGACCGACGACATCGTCGAAGGCGATGTGCTGCTTGGGCTCGCCTCCTCGGGCCTGCATTCGAACGGATTTTCGCTGGTGCGCCGCATCGTCGCCGTCAGCGGGCTCGCCTGGAGCGATCCGGCGCCGTTCAATGACGAGGCGACGTTGGCCGAGGCGCTGCTTGAGCCGACCCGCATCTACGTCAAGTCGATCCTCAAGGCCATACGCGGCACGCATGGCATCAAGGCGCTGGCCCACATCACCGGCGGCGGCTTCCCCGAAAACATTCCACGCGTGCTGCCCAAGGATTTTTCGGCCGAGCTCGACCTCGAGGCGATCGACGTCCCCGCGGTGTTCTCGTGGCTGGCCAGGACCGGCGGTGTCGCGCCGGAAGAGATGATGCGCACCTTCAATTGCGGCATCGGCATGATTTTGGCGGTCGCTTCCGGCCAGGCGGCGCAGGTTGCCGCCGTGCTGCAGGAAGCCGGTGAGACGGTAACGCCGATCGGCCGTATCGTGCCGCGCCGCGATGCCGGCGTCATCTACCGGGGCTCGATCGGCCTATGAGCGCGCAGAGGAAACGCACCGTTGTCCTGATCTCGG
This sequence comes from Mesorhizobium sp. P2_C7, assembly GCF_056404515.1. Lineage (NCBI taxonomy): Bacteria > Pseudomonadati > Pseudomonadota > Alphaproteobacteria > Hyphomicrobiales > Phyllobacteriaceae > Mesorhizobium > Mesorhizobium sp. P2_C7. Next base: position 25,661 of record NZ_JBFUDW010000017.1, read on the forward strand.
GGCGCGGCTCCAACATGACCGCGCTAATCGCGGCGGCCAGCGACCCGGCTTTTCCTGCCGAGATCGTCGGCGTCATTTCCGACAAGGCCGACGCCGCCGGCCTTGGTGTCGCCAAGGCGCGCGGTATCGCCACACAGATCATTCCCCGCGCCAACCATGGCAGCAAGCAGGCGCATGACGCGGCGATCGATGCGGCACTTGCAGCATTCAATGCCGAGATCGTCGCGCTGGCCGGCTACATGCGCATCCTCACGCCCGGTTTGGTCCAGAAATGGCAAGGCCGCATGATCAACATCCACCCTGCCCTGCTGCCGGCGTTCAAGGGGCTCGACACCCATGCGCGCGCGCTGGCCGCCGGCATGCGCATCCATGGCTGCACGGTGCATTTCGTCACGTCCGAGATGGATGACGGCCCGATCATCGCGCAGGCGGCCGTGCCAGTGATGGTCGGCGACAATGCGGATGCACTGGCCGCCCGTGTGCTGAAGGCCGAGCACCAGCTCTATCCGCTGGCGCTTGGGTTGGTCGCAGAGGGCAAGGCGCGCATGGCAGCCGGCCGTACCGTGCTGGCCCACTTTGCCGACGATGCCGACAATGCCACCTCGGTGGTGATGGCGCCCGACCCACTGCGCGAGGAAGCCGACCTCGAGCAATTGGCGCGGATAACCCCCTAAGCCGGGTAGATGGGGATGAAACAGCTTCTCCTGCTTCGCCACGCCAAATCGAGCTGGGAAGACCCGGGTCTCGCTGATTTCGACCGGCCGCTCGCCGGGCGCGGGTTGAAGGCCGCCAAGCTGATGGGGCGCGAGCTTGCGGCGCGCGACTGGCTGCCGGACCTGGCACTCGTGTCGACGGCGCTGCGAACCCGCGACACGTGGCGGCTGGTTGCGGCGGAGTTGCCTGCGCACACGCGGGTCACGTTCACCGATGCGCTCTATGATGCGTCGGCAGCGGATATTTTGGGCCAGGTACGTCAGGCCGACGCTTCGAGCGACAGCTTGCTGGTGGTTGGCCACAATCCGGGCCTGGAATATCTGGCGAACCAGCTTGCCGCGCCGGGGTCGGAGGCCAAGGCGCGCAAGAGGCTCGAGGAAAAGTTCCCGACTGCATCCCTTGCGCGCTTCGTCTTCGAGGGAGATTGGTCCGGCCTGTCCTCGGCCCGGCTGACGCATAGTCTGCGGCCGAGGGATTTAGGCTAGGTGCAAGACAGGTGTGACAGGCAACCTGCCGTGCACCCTGCTCAAGACATCAGTTGCCCCAAATGCCCTGGCCAGATTCGGGCAAGTCGATTGTGGCTTTCGTCTTGGTATCAGCAGCCTTGTAGCCAGCCATATCCGTGTTGTTGACCGCGCCGGTGACGGCATGGTCGACGCCGGCAACCGGGGCCACCGTCTGGTTGGCATTGTCGGATCCATAGTGGTCGCTGGCGGCGAAAGCGCTGCCGGTGGCAACGAGGACGGCGGTGGCGACGAGGGCAATCCTGTTCATTTTCAAGTCTCCTGGTTCTTGGGTTGGGCGGCGTCTTGGGAGGACGGTTCCGCTAAGGACAAGACCCCAGGCAGTGCGGTTTTATTCCTTGAGACTGAACTTTTTGCCGACTGCGAGATCGGTTGGCCCAGCGCGGGCCTAAAGCGCGTCGCGTTGAAACGGATTCAGGTGGCGCGCTTAAGCCTTTGTTTTTATGCATGTCGTTGCCCCAAAACCGGGCCACTTTTGGGCGACATGCACTAGCTGACGGCTATCCCTTGTGCGCAAAAAACAAGAGCGGCGGGCCAGGCCCACCGCTCTTTGTAGTGAAGGTCTGCGTCGTGGATCAGCGGCCCCAGATGCCCTGGCCAGACTGAGGCGGCACGTTCGCATTGGCGTCAGCCTGCGCCTTTTCGGACTTCAGGATCGAGCCGGTGTGCATAGTGTCCATGTTGGAAACCGAGTGGCTGGCAACCGGCTGGTTGACGTTGCTTGAGCCATAGTTGTCGCTGCTGGCGAAGGCGGTGCCGGTGGTAACGAGGATGGCGGCGGCGGTGAGCGCTATCTTGGTCATTTCAAATACTCCTGAATGAAGGTTGATGGTTCTGGTTTGGGAGGGTCCGGACAGACGCCGGCTTACCGGCCCCAGATGCCCTGGCCGGATTCCGGCTGGTTCGAATCGGGCGTCAGCCAGAAGCCGTGGTGCTCGACCGGCCTACGGATCGAAGCCGTGAAGCTGTGGTCTATTCTACCAGCGGGCGCGGACACGGCCGGCTGGTTGACATTGTCGGCGCCATAGTGGTCGCTGCTGGCAAAAGCGGAGCCCGTGGCAACGAGCATGGCGGCGGCGGTAAGAGCGATCTTGGTCATTTTCTTAACTTCCAGTAGTTCTCAGTTCAGTCCGTCTAGTGGCGTGCCCTTGGGAGGAATTTCGCGTCGCTCGGACCACACCAAAATGGGTTTCTCGTTCGCCGACTTCCAATCACGAAGATGTTCCTCCGCGCTCCGAGTCCAGACCTTGAAACGGGGCCAGCAGCCGGAGCGGCCAAAATTTTCTTTATCAATATCAAATAGTTACCAGATGTTCTCGGCCAACTGTATGGCATTCCGCCGAGCCGGCGTTCACCATCTCATCACGGTCCGTCAACATAAATTGAACCGACTGGTTCGATCGACAGTGGGCGCTTGCGCGCAAGCTGAACCGTTCGGTTCGATTTTGGCACCGAATGAGCCGATCCCGCCCGAAAAAATCCGTTGTCATTAGCCGGAAGACCGCATTTACCTTGCGTTGAAATCGATACTGTCGCTCATTCAGTCGGCATGGTCGGATGCTGCGGCCGATCAAGCCCGAGGCCATCCGGTGAAAGACTGAAGGCGGCGGATAGTGAGACAGCGATAGAAATGCGGCTGCTGCTTGTCGAAGACAATCTCGAACTGGCCGACTGGCTGGGCAAGACCCTGCGCCAGGCGAACTATGTCGTCGACGTCGTCCATGACGGCGAGGATGTCGAGCACGCGCTGGCCGCCGGCGGCCACGCGCTTGTCATCCTCGACCTTGCATTGCCGCGTATGGGCGGCCTGGAGGTGCTGCGCACGCTGCGAGCGCGCGGCAATCGGGTCCCGGTGATCGTGCTGACCGCCAATGCCAGTCTCGACGGCCGGGTCAAAGGCCTCAATGAAGGCGCCGACGACTATCTGGCCAAGCCGTTCCAGATCGAGGAACTGGAGGCGCGCATCCGCGCGCAACTGCGCCGCGCCAATGACCGCACCGCGCCGGTGGTTGCCTGCGGCGATCTCGTCTTCGACACCAACACGCGGCTGTTTTCGCTGGCCGGCGAAGCGCTGGCGTTGACACCGCGCGAACATGCGGTGCTGGAACAACTGATGGTCAAGGCCGGGCGCACCGTGAGCAAGGCGGCGTTGTCGGCGGCGATCTACGATTTCGAGACCGATGCCGACCCCAGCGCCATCGAGATCTATGTGCACCGTGTGCGCAAGAAGCTTGAAGGGTCGCGCGTCCAGATCGCCACCTTGCGTGGCCTCGGCTATCTCTTGCGCCATGAGGATTAGCAGCCTCCGTTTGCAGTTGCTGGCCTGGGTGGTGTTGCCGCTCGCCGGGCTCGCCACCATCAATCTGTGGACCAGCCATGGCAACGCGCTGGCCACCGCCGATCTGGTCACGGACCGGATGTTGTTGGGTTCGGCACGGACCATCGCGGAGCAGGTCGCCATGACCGACGGCGTGCTCGATACCTCGATACCGCCGGCGGCGATCGAGATGTTCGATACCGGCGATCGCGACAGTGTCTACTACCATGTCAAGACTGCCAAAGGGCGGCTGCTGACCGGCTATCCCGACCTGCCGGAAGCGCCAAAGCACCCAAGCATCGAGGCCACCTATCGCGACCACCGGCTGCGGCTGCTTACTTTCAGCCACACCGTGGTCGGCGCCGGAGACGACTCGCCGATATCGGTTACGGTTGGCGTCACGCTTGCCGGGCACGATGCGATGGTGCGGCATTTGTGGTTCAACGCTTTCGCCCAGCAACTGGCGCTGGTGGCTATTGCCGGCATCTTCGTGCTGTTGGGCCTGCGTCGCGGCCTGGCACCGCTGATCAGGCTGCGCGACGCCGTGCGGTCGCCAAGCCGCAGCGACCTCGACCCGGTCGAGGTTCCTGGCGCGCAAAGCGAGATCCGCCCGCTCATCGATGCGCTGAACGCCTATATGGAGCGGGTGCGGGCGCAGATGGCGGCGCAGCGGCGCTTCATCGCCAATGCGGCGCACCAGCTGCGCACGCCGTTGGCGTTGCTGTCAACGCAGGCGAGCTACGCGCTGCGCGAAACCGTCCCCGACGCGCGCCAGGAAGCGTTGGTGGCGCTGCAGGCAAGCTCCGGCAGACTGGCGCGGCTGGCCGAACAGCTCCTGACCTTGTCGCGCGCCGAGCCGGGCAGCCGGCGGCCGCGCGCCGACCGCGTCGACCTGACCGAAGCCGCCCGCCATGTGCTGGAAACGCAGGCGCCGACAGCAATCGGTCGCAACATCGATCTCGGCCTCGAGGAGGCAGGACCCGTGCCGGTCATCGGCGACGGCACTATGCTGCGCGAGATGATCGTCAACCTTGTCGACAACGCGCTGCGCTATTCGCCGGCCGGCGGCAGCATCACGGTCAAGCTGGCGGCCGTTGACGACGAAGCCGTGCTGACGGTCACCGACGACGGGCCTGGCATCCCAGTGGACGAACGAGACCATGTTTTCGAGCGCTTCTACCGCGTTGCCGGATCGACCGAGGAAGGCAGCGGCCTTGGCCTCGCCATCGTGCGCGAGGTCGTCGAAAATACCGGCGGCCGCGTCACCCTCGGGGATGGCGCGACCGGCGGCCTGGTGGTTGAGGTCAGGCTGCCTTTGGCGAGCAGCTAGGCTTGCCGCTCACTGCGTCTCATGCAGTGGCTGGGGACGCCATTTCGCCAGGCGATCCTCGACCATGGTCATCAGATATTCGGCACCGAGCGCCACCACCATGACGATGACGATCGCGGCATACATGCCGGCGGCGTCGAAGGATCCCTTGGCGATGTTGATCAGCAGGCCGATGCCGTAACGCGAGCCGACGAACTCGCCAACGATCGCGCCGATGATGGCAAAGCCGAAGCTGACATGCAGGCTGGCGAAAATCCAGCTCATCGCCGAAGGGACGATCACCGAACGGGTCAACTGCCAGTTGGATGCACCCAAAATGCGCGCGTTGGCGATCATCGCCCTGTCGGCTTCCCGGACGCCCTGGAAGGCATTGTGGAACACGACGAAGAAAACCATCACGAAGGCAAGTGCCACCTTCGAAGCGAGGCCGAGGCCGAGAATCATGATGAAAATCGGCGCCAGAACCACGCGCGGAATGGAGTTGATCACCTTGATGTAGATGGAGAAGATATCGGCGGCCATCCGGTTACGGCCGAGCGCGACGCCGATGATGATCCCAGCAACCGAGCCAGTCACAAAGCCGATGACCGATTCCTCCATTGTGACATAGAGGTGGTACCACAGAGGCCCCTCTGACGTTCCTTCTGTCGTCCATTCGTACAGCCGCTGCGCGATCGCGCTCGGCATTGCGTAGAAGAACGGATCGATCCAGGCTTGGCGCGCGGCGATTTCCCACAGGCCGAGAAAGGCGATCAGAATGCCGACCCGCCAGAATATCACGGTGCGGCGGCGGTGCCGTGCCGCCTTCGCGGCGGCTGCCTCGATTTCCGCATCCGAAGTGCCCGGCCTGAAAGCTCCTGCGCTGATGTCAATGGCGGCATCGGTCATGGCGTTACTCCTCAGGCTGCGGCGCGCGCATAGCTGGTTTCAACCTCTTCCTTGAGGTCGGCCCAGATCGTGCGCGAGTAATTGATGAAGCTCTGCTCGTAGCGGATATCGGCAACCACGCGCGGGCGCGGCAGATCGATGGTGTAGACAGATTTCACCGTGGCCGGTCCGGCGGTCAGGACATAGACCTTGTCGGCGAGCGCAATCGCCTCTTCGAGATCATGCGTGACGAAGACCACCGAAGCCTTTGCCTCAGACCACAGGCGCAGCAATTCCTCGTGCATCAGCACGCGCGTCTGAACATCGAGCGCGGAAAACGGCTCATCCATGAGAAGAATCTCGGGTCCGTTTATAAAAGTCTGGGCCAACGCCACACGTTTGCGCATGCCGCCAGAAAGCTGATGCGGATAGTGCTGCTCGAAACGTGACAAGCCGACACGCGCCAGCCAGTCGCGCGCTGCGGCCGTAGCGTCCGACTTCGCTCTACCGCGAAAAAGTGGACCAGCCATCACGTTTTCGATCACCGTTCGCCAAGGAAACAAGGCGTCACTTTGGAAAACAAAACCGATGCGCGGGTCTATTCCCGTGACCGGGGCGCCCATGACGCGAACCTCGCCGGCACTTGGGCTTGCCAACCCCGTGACAAGGTTGAGGGTTGTGGATTTTCCGCAACCGGTCGGGCCGACAACGGCGACAAATTCGCCGCGTTCAACGGTCATGGTGAAATCGCGTAATGCTGTCAGCGATTTGCCGGTGGGTGAAAGGAAACGCCGGCTGACGTTGATCAGCTCGATCGCCGGTGCATTTTTTTCAATGGCCATGGTGGAACTCCTGGGTACGAGCCGACGCTCGCCCGTCGGCCCAAGGCCGCCGGACGTGAAAAACTGACGGGCACCGGCGCGATGTCGTTCATCGCGCCGGCACTGTCTGCTACTTGGCGTTCTTGACGAATTCCGAGGTGTAGGTCTTGGAGAGGTCGATCTGCTTGCCCTGCAGTTCCTTCTTGAAGGCCGAAAGAACCGTCAGCACTGTCTCAGGACCCCCTTCGGGCATGATCCCGTCGGGAGTGAACATGGCCTTGCCTGCATCGAGGGCCTTCACGTAGCCCTCCTTGTCGCCGACATAATAGTCTTTCGGCATCTTGTCGGCGATTTCGGCGCCCGTGTGGGTGTTGATGAATTTCTGCGTCTTGACGAAGGCATTGGCCAGCTTCTGCACGACGTCCTTATGCGCTTCGACCCAATCGGTCTGCATATAGAGGGAGGCGGCCGGGTAGGTGCCGCCGAGAGCAGCCTTGGTGCCTTCCATTGTGCGCATGTCGATGAGAACGGACGCTTCGCCGGTCTTCAGCAGTCGCGTGATCGTCGGCTCTGTCGTCATACCTGCCTGGATCTTGTCCTGCTGCATGGCCGCGATGAAGGTGGTGCCGGCGCCGACCGGAACCGAGGTGAAGTCACCGAGCTTCAAACCGTTCTTGACTGCGAGATATTCGGTAAGAAAATTCGTCGATGAGCCCAGACCGGTCACGCCCAGGCTCATGCCCTTGAAGTCGGCAGGCGATTTGATCTCGGGGTGTTTCGTCGAAACAAGCTCGACCTCGCCCGGCGCCTGGCTGAACTGGACGATGGATTCGACGAATTTGCCCTTTGCCTGCAGGTCGATGCAATGATCGTAGAAGCCGACAACCCCTTGGACGGCACCGGCGAGCATCTCGTTTTCGGCATCGACGCCGGCCGGTTCATTCAGCAACTCGACGTCGAGACCCTCGTCCTTGAAGTAACCGAGCGCTTCGGTCAGCTTGGCGGGCAGATAGATCTGTTTCTCATAGCCGCCGACCATGATGGAGACTTTTTCGTCGGCGCGCGCTGACGGCGCGGACAAGGCCATGGTGGCGACGAGTGCGGTTGTGGCGGCTGAATCAAGCAGTATTCGCGCGAGCGACATGGCCTCTTCCCTTTGTTCGTTTCCCGCGCCCTCTCTCTCCCATCGCTTTCCGCGACAAATACGGGGCGCGCGCCCAACACTTATGGCACCAAGCTTTCATTCACCTTTCAAGGCCGTGCCGAAAATCACCGCAAACCTTACGGATCGGTAAGCCGATGCTGGCCCGATCATGATCTGGATAGAGCCAGTTGCCGAAAACGAGGATCAGCAGCAGTTCGTTTGGCTAATCACAAGATCCGGGCGCGGTCCGTTCACCTCGCTCGGTCGCTCAATCCCAGCACGTCGCGCATGTCGTATTCACCGGGCGAGCGCCCCGCCACCCAGAGTGCGGCGGCGATGGCGCCACGGGCGAACATGCTGCGGTCGCCGGCCGCATGCGACAAGGTCACCGTCTCGCCCTCGGCGCAGAAGCTGACGCTGTGATCGCCGACGATGCTGCCGCCGCGCATCACCGCAAAGCCGATCTCACCGGGCGGCCGCACGCCTGTGACGCCATCGCGGACGCGCCTTGCGACCGTGTCCAGTTCGATGCCGCGCCCGCTGGCGGCGGCTTGTCCCAGCATCAGCGCCGTCCCGGACGGCGCATCGATCTTGTGGCGATGATGCGCCTCGACGATCTCGACATCCCAGTCCTCGGGATCAAGCGCTCGCGCCGCCTGCTCGACCAGTCCGACCAGCATGTTCAGCCCGAGCGAAAAGCTGCCGGAGCGGACGATGGCGATGGTTTTCGCGGCATCGGCGATGGCGGCCAGCTCAGCAGTATCGAAGCCTGTCGATCCAACGACCAGGGCTGGCCCGCCACGATCGGCGCAAAACCTTGCCAGATCGGCCGAGGCCGACGGCGTGGTGAAATCGATCACCACATCGGCCACGGCAAGTGCCTCGTCGCGGCTCACCAGCCCTTCGCCGACAATGCCCGGTCGGTGGAAGCGACCGGCGAGCGCCAGCCGCGCATCGGCCTGGACGGCGTCCGCCATCTGGCGGCCCATGCGGCCCAGCGCACCCGCGATGGCGATCCTGACCGGTGGTTGGGGCATGGCGCTATCTCGCGGCTATTTCCACATGCCGCGCATGCGCGCGCCAATGTCGACGCGCACCTCCGGCCGGGGCGCCCTGCCCTGTGCCGCTTGCGCGCTCGGCCACGAGACCTGCTGGAAGGCAGCGAGGATCGAGGCCGGGATGAAACGGGTGCGCGAGGCATAGAGATGGCGGTCGCCGCGCGCCGCCTGGCCGTGCGGAAAGAAGCGCTGCGGCATGACCAAGCTCAGATTGTCCTTGGCCCTGGTCATCGCCACGTAGAGCAGCCGGCGCTCCTCCTCGATGTCCTCCTTGGTGCCGACGCCGAGATCGGCCGGGATGCAGCCGTCGACCGTGTTGAGCACGAAGACATTCTTCCATTCCTGGCCCTTGGCCGAATGGATGGTCGACAGGATCAGATAATCCTCGTCACGGTGCGGTGGCCCGGCCTGGTCGCTGGTGGCGTCCGGTGGATCGAGCGTCAGCTCGGTGAGGAAGCGTTCGCGTGAGGCATAGCCCGAGCCGATCTGTTCGAGCTGCAAAATGTCGGCCCGGCGCGTGATCGCATCCTCGTGGATGCGCTCCAGATGCGGCTCGTACCAGAGCCTGACCTGTTCGAGATCGGCCGGCCATTTGGCGCCGGCCCGCAGGCCGGAATAGAGCGCGACGAAGCCCGGCCAGTCATCGGCCGCGCGCTGCGGCGGGCGCCAGCCGGCCAACCCCATCGCCTCGTCCAGCGCCGTCGTCATCGTCTCGACGATCTGCGCCGCGACCGAAGGGCCGATGCCCGGCATCAGCTGCAGCACGCGGAAGCCGGCGACGCGGTCGCGCGGGTTTTCGGCAAAGCGCAGCACCGCAAGCACATCCTTGACGTGAGCAGCATCGAGGAACTTCAGGCCGCCGAACTTGACGAAGGGAATGTTGCGCCGGGTCAGCTCGATCTCCAGCGGGCCGCTGTGATGCGAGGCGCGAAACAGCACCGCCTGCGATTTCAGCGCCGTGCCAGCTTCTCGCTCGGCCAGAATGGTATCGCAGACGAAATTGGCCTGCTCGACCTCATCGCGCACGCTCACCAGCCTTGGCTTGTCGGTGGATTTGCGCTCCGACCAAAGGTTCTTGGTAAAGCGCTCCGAGGCCTCGCCGATCACCGCATTGGCGGCGGCCAGGATGGTCTCGGTCGAGCGATAATTGCGCTCCAGCATCACCACGTCGGCGGCCTGCGCGAACTGCTTGGGAAAATCGAGGATGTTGCGCACCTCGGCGGCACGGAACGAATAGATCGACTGCGCATCGTCGCCGACCACCGTCAGCCCGGCGCCGTCGGGTTTGAGCGCCATCAGGATCGAGGCCTGCAGCCGGTTGGTATCCTGGTATTCGTCGACCAGCACATGGTCGAAACGCCCACCCAGATGCGCGGCTATTTCAGGCTCGGCCGCCATCTGCGCCCAGTAGAGCAGCAGGTCGTCGTAATCGAGCACGTTCTGCGCCTGCTTGGCCTCGACATATCCGGCGAACAATTGCTTCAGCTGCTCGGCCCAGCCGGCGCACCAGGGAAAGGCGGACCCCAGCACTTCGCCCAGCGGCGCCTGCGCGTTGACGGCACGCGAATAGATGGCAAGGCAGGTGCCCTTGGTCGGAAAGCGCGCTTCCGTCTTCGAGAACCCCAGCTCATGCCGGATCAGATTCATCAGGTCGGCGGAATCCTCGCGATCGTGGATGGTGAAGGCCGGATCGAGGCCAATCTCATGCGCATAGTCGCGCAGCAGCCGGGCGCCGATACCGTGAAAGGTGCCGGCCCAGGTCAGAGCGTCGGTGATCACCGCGGCGTCGCGGCCGAGCACCTCGCCGGCGATGCGCTCGACGCGCCTGGCCATTTCGGACGCGGCGCGGCGCGAAAAGGTCATCAGCAGGATGCGGCGCGGGTCGGCCCCCTTGACGATCAGATGGGCGACGCGATGCGCCAGCGTGTTGGTCTTGCCTGAACCGGCGCCGGCAATGACCAGCAGCGGTCCGGCAATCCTGCCGTCGCCATGCTCGACGGCCAGACGCTGGGCGTCGTTCAGCCGGGCGAGATAGGCAGGCTGGACGGTCGGTTCCCGAAAAATCGAATCAGAGGTGGCGAGGTTCATCCCCCATCAAGCATCGTTCTGCTTTGTTCGCAACGCTGATGCGAGAATGTCAGCCTGCCCTGCAGCCGAAGCGTGACAGCCGTGGCTAGCGCTGGGGATCGATCCCCATCGCAGCCGACTGGCGGCGCAAAGCCTCACGATCGTGTTGCGATGGCGGCAACAGCAGCGGGTCGACCGTATCGGGCACGTCCTCCACCAAGCAGACGGAACATGGTTGCAACACTCCATTGGAGCAGGACCAACCGAGGAAACGGAATTTGGTTCCCCTGGCGACCGTCTTGACCGCATAGTAGGAGATCGGGGCACCGCGAATGGGGCTTCTTGGGAAGAAGGCCGGCGCCGCTTGGGAGGAAGAATGAAGCGCCGGCCAAGCGGATAAATCAGGTCCGCCGCAAGTGACAGGCTAGCTGAGTCTTGCCCCTGCGTCACCGGGTGATTGTCTTCGTCAAACACGTACCCCTCACCGACCTGCACGTCGCCGGCCCGTCACAGTCGTGTCTTGACCATCATCCCGGCAATTTCCTTGAGCAGTTTTGCCGCCACGGTGGCGGTCAGATTGGCGATGTCGCGAGGCGGGTTTAGTTCAACGATATCAGCCGCCACGATCGGCTGGTTGACCGATTGAATCAGGCTGATGACCTGACGGTGGTCAGACCGCCGGGTTCGCGATGCGAAACGCCTGGCGCAAAGGCGGGGTCGAGCCCGTCGAGGTCCATCGAGATGTAGACCGGCGTCTTGAGATCGAGCCGCAGATCGTCGCCAAACCGCGCCGCCTCGATCACCTCGACACCGAACCGCTTGAACTGGTCGCGATGATGGTCGTTGACGGTCCGCAGGCCGACCTGGATGAGGCGGTCGGCAAGCCGCTCTTCCATGATGCGGGCAAAGGGCGAGGTGTGGGAGCGCGGATTGCCCTGATAGGCATCGTACATATCGGGATGCGCGTCGATGTGCAGAATGGTCAGGCTGGGATGTCGGCGGCGCACCGCGCGCAGTATCGGCCAGGAAATGGCGTGGTCGCCGCCGAGGCAGATCAGAGGATCGCCCAGCTCCAGCACGCGCCCAACCTCACCTTCGATCAGGTCCCATGGATCGGTGGCGGTGTCGAAGCCGATGTCGCCATGATCGACAAGCCTGTCGGTCAGATCAAAACCGGTTTCGCTCCACATGCTGTAGGCATCGGAGAACAATTCGGGACGGATATGGGCAGGTGCTTGCGCCGGGCCCTTGAAGAAAGACGAGTTGTCGTCGTGGGGAATTCCCAGCAGCGAAATCCTGGTCATCGGCGTCCGATCTCCGTCAGCAGGGAATTTCAGTAAGCGCGGGAGCTGGCTGGCGATAGCGATGGTGTTTGGGCCAGCGGCGGGCGCGCCCCGGCAATCAAAACGCAATCAACTCCCGGCTTCGCCGCCCAGCCTTTGCCTGGCCATGGCGACATGGAAATTGGTGCCGAACGGCAACCCGTCATCGTTGAAGTCGTAGCTCGAATTGTGCAGCGGCGCCGACGTCTCGCCATTGCCGAGGAAGACGAAACAGCCCGGCACATGGTCGAGGAAGCGGGCGAAGTCCTCCGAGCCGGTCATCGGCTCGCGGGCGACGGCGATGTTGCCGGGCTCGAAAACGCTTCTCGCGGCAGCAAACGCCGCATCGACCAGTTCGGCATCATTGCCTAGCGGCACGAATTCGCGGGTGTAGTTGACCTCGGCGGTAACATTGTAGGCGGCTGCGGTGCCCTCGGCGATGACGCGCATCTGCCGCTCGATTTCGGCGCTGACCTCGGGGCGGAAGCTGCGCGCATCGCCGAGAATGCGGGCAAGACCGGGCAGTGCGTTGCGGGTGCCGTCGGTGATCAGCTCGGTCACCGAAACCACCGATATGTCGGCCGGGCTCAGTCGGCGCGAGACGATGGTCTGCAGATTGGTGACCAGCGCGCAGGCGGCGACCAGCGTTTCGTTCCCCGAATGCGGCCGCGCGGCATGGCCGCCGAGCCCTTTCAACACGATCTCGAAATTGTCTTCTGCCGACATGATCGGGCCGGCGCGGGTCTCGAAATGTCCGATGGGCAGGCCGGGCATGTTGTGGAGGCCAAAGATTTCGTCAAAGGGAAAGCGCTGCATCAGGCCATCGGCGAGCATGGCCAATGCCCCTTTGCCCCATTCCTCGGCCGGCTGAAAGACGAAGCGCACGGTGCCGTCGAAACCGCCCTCGGCGGCCAGCAGCTTTGCCGCGCCGAGCAGCATCGTGGTGTGGCCGTCATGGCCGCAGGCATGCATGATGCCGGGATTGCCGGAACGGTAGGGCGCGGCGGATTGCTCGGTGATGCGCAAGGCATCCATGTCGGCCCTTAGCGCAATCGCCCGGTTGCCGCTGCCGCGTTTCAGCGTGCCGACGACGCCGGTGCCGCCGACGCCCTCAGTGACGTCATCGAGGCCGAATTCGCGCAGCTTGGCAGCAACGAAAGCCGCGGTGCGCCTTTCCTCGAAGCCGAACTCCGGATGTGCGTGCAGATCACGCCGCCAGACAATCATCTCCTGCTTCAGCGCGTCACGATCGAATTCGGACATTTCGTCTGTCCCCCCTGACCTACTTCACAAGTTCTGTGAGCACATCAAGCAGGATGTTGGCGCCGGCAACAAGCTCGGCATCCTCGGTGTGCTCGCGCGGATTGTGGCTGATGCCGCCGGCGCTCGGCACGAAGATCATCGCTGCCGGCACGATACGCGCCATCATCTGTGCATCGTGGCCGGCGCCTGACGTCATGCGTTTGACGCCGAGGCCGCGGTTTTTCGCGGCAGCCTCGATCAGTTCGACAATGCGGATGTCGAAGATCACCGGCTCGAAGCGGGCCAGCCGCTCGACCGAGATCGTCACGCCTTCGGTGTCGGCAAGCTGTTCGAGACAGACAGCAAGTGCCGCCTCCTCCGCCTGCAGGCGCTGCTCATCGGGGTCGCGCAGATCGACGGTGAAGACGGCCTGGGAGGGAATCACGTTGATGGCATTCGGCTCGAAGCGCATCGTGCCGACGGTGGCGACCGTCGGCGTGTTCGAGGCCTTGGCCCTATCGTGCAGGAAGGTGATGACCCGCGCGGCGGCATAGCCGGCGTCGCTGCGCATCGACATCGGCGTGGTGCCGGCATGGTTGGCGACGCCGTCGATGGTGATGCGTTGCCAGGAGATGCCCTGCAGATTCGCCACCGCGCCAATCGGCACGCCTTCGCGCTCCAGCACCGGCCCCTGCTCGATATGCAGCTCGAGATAGGCGTGCGGCTTGAGGAAGCCGGGCTCCTTGTCGCCGGCATAGCCGATGCGGGCAAGCTCTTGCCCCAGCACGCTGCCGTCGGTGCCGACAGCCGCCAGCACCGTCTCGAAACCGATGCCGCCGGCATGCACTAGCGAACCCATCATGTCGGGGGTATAGCGCACGCCCTCCTCGTTGGTGAAAGCGGCAACCGCGACCGGGCGCGACGGCGAAAAACCCGATGCCTTGAGGGTCTCGATCACCTCCAGCCCGGCAAGCACGCCGTAGCAGCCGTCATAGATGCCGGCATCGATGACCGTGTCGATATGCGAGCCGATGAGCAGTGGCGCCTGCCCGGCATTGTCCGGGCTTTGCCAGATGCCGAAAATGTTGCCGACCCGGTCGATGGCGACATCGAGCCCGGCCTGCCGCAGCCAGCCAACGAAGAGGTCGCGGCCCAGCCTGTCGGTGTCGGAGGCAGCCAATCGGATCAGCCTGCCCTCACTGTCACGACCGACGGCGCCGAGTTCGCCGATACGGCCAACCAGGCGCTGCGCGTCGACCGCGATCACAAATCTGCTCCCGCAAGCATCTTGCCGGCCAGCACATCGGCCGGGCTCATGCCGACCAGTTCGACATAGCGATGCGGGTCGGTGGCGCCTTCAGTGTTGATCACCAGCACCCGGGATCTGCCGTCGAGCCCAAGGTCGGCCTGGCGGTCGGCCACAGCCCGGATCAGCCCTGCAAGGCCGACGCCGCCGCTTTCGCCTGCGACGATCACAGGATCGCCGGCACTTGGCCGCGCCAACCGCCGCATGACCGCTATAGCCTCGTCCTCATCCACCGTCATGAAGGCGTCGGCGGCACGCGCCAACACCCGCCAGGCGACCGGAGAGGCCTCGTAGCATTCCAGCATCGCCATCACCGTCGCCTCGCCATGCGCAACCTTCACCACGCACCCCGCCTGGGCGGCCGCGACAACGCACGCTGCACGCGCGGGTTCGACCACGATGAAGGTCGGCCTGGCATCGCCGAGCACGATGGCAAGATAGCCGGCGACCGCGGCGGCAATGCCGCCGACACCGGCCTGGACGAACACATGGGTCGGTGGCTGCCGGAGCTGGCGCAATGCTTCGCGCACAATCGCCGTATAGCCCTGCATGACGAGGCCGGGAATGCGCTCATAACCTGGCCACGAGGTGTCGGAGACCACGGTCCAGCCCTTCTCGGCCGAAACTTGGGCGGCTTGCCTGACCGAGTCGTCATAATTGCCGTCGACGCGGATCATTTCGGCTCCATAGCGAGCGATGGCGGCGATACGCTGCTGGCTGACGCCGGCGTGGACGAAAATCACTGCCCGCGCACCGACGAGTTGCGCACCTTGCGCGACCGACCGGCCGTGATTGCCGTCGGTGGCGCAGGCAACCGTCATCGTCGCGGCAACCGCCCGAACATCCGGCTGACTAAGATCGGCCACATCGACGGGTCGACCAAGCGACCGACCTGCCTCTTCCAGCACCAGGCGGAGGACAGCATAGGCGCCGCCCAGAGCCTTGAAGCTACCGAGGCCGAGGCGAAAGCCTTCATCCTTCACATGCAACGAACCGAGACCGAGTTCAGTCGCCAGCGCCGGCAGCGCATGCAGCGGCGTTGTCCGGTGATTGTCGCGATGGGCGAGAAAACGCTCGACCGTGTCGGCCCCGGCGACCCCAAGCGTTTCGGCATCAGCCGCGTCGAGCGGCTGGCGGTGCAAGGCATTGTGGTTGGGCAGGAACACTGGCGGCCTCCTTGGCAGTTCAGCGAGAACATATTGCAGGATCAGCGCAAAGAGCGCTGTAATACGACCCTCGAAATGCAAGTTTGTTTCGTTAGGGATGTCTCGATTGCCTGCATCGCCACCCTCACTCGACAGTTTCGATCTCGCCATCCTCGGCATTCTGCAGCGGGACAATACGACGCCCCAGCGGGTTATTGGCGAGGCCGTCAATCTTTCGGCGCCGGCAGTGCAACGCCGCATCAAGCGCATGGAACAGACGGGCGTCATTGCCGGCAATGTTGCCCTGGTCGAGCCGGCGGCGGTCGGCCAGCCCATCACCATCTTCGTCGAGGTGGAGCTCGAGAGCGAACGCACCGAACTCATCGACGCGGCCAAGCGGCAGTTCTCGTCCGCGCCGGAAGTCCAGCAATGCTACTACGTCACCGGCGAGGCTGATTTCATCCTGGTCATCACCGTGGCCGACATGGGCGCCTATGAGGCGCTGACGCGAAAACTGTTCTTCGACAGCAACAATGTGCGGAAGTTCCGCACCTTCGTCGCCATGGACCGCGTCAAGGTCGGGCTGACGGTGCCCTTGCCCGGTTGAGATTTTGCCGGCGGGCAGACCCGGCTGCCATGCTTTTGACATTCTCCGAACGCGAATTTGTTGGCGGAGGCGCGCTTGGACGACACCACCCCAGTTGCAATTATCGGTGCCGGGCCAGCGGGTCTGGCCGTTGCCGCATGCCTGCGGCAGGCCGGGGTCGACTTCGTTCTTCTCGAAAAAGAGGCGCAGGCAGCACCCGCGTGGCGAAGCCACTATGAGCGCGTCCACCTGCACACGACCAAGCGCTATTCCTCGCTGCCTTTCGTGCCCTTTCCCAAAGATTATCCGCGCTATGTGCCGCGCGATCTCTTCGCCGACTATCTCGATGCCTACGCGCAACGCTTCGACCTGCGGCCCCGCTTTGGACAAACCGTGCGGATGATCACCCGGCAAGCTAGAGGCTGGCATGTCGAAGCGACATCCGGCGCCCTGCATGCCTCCCACGTTGTGATCGCGTCGGGCTACAACGCCGAGCCGCTGATGCCCGGATTTGCCGGCGCCGATGCCTTCAGGGGTCAAAGACTGCATAGCGCCGACTATCGCAACGCCACGCCTTTTGCCGGCCAGTCGGTGCTGATCGTCGGCATGGGCAACACCGGTGCCGAGATCGCGCTCGATCTGGTGGAAGGTGGTGCGCGGCCGACGATTTCGGTGCGCGGCGGCGTTCATATCGTGCCGCGCGAGTTGCTTGGCGTGCCCATCCAGGTGGTCGGCATGGCGGCTCGCCTGATGCCGCAACGCATCAATGATGCCTTGTTCCCCGTCATCCTCGATCTGGCACTGGGCAGGCTGGAGAAATACGGGCTCAAGCGACCGAGCCAAGGGATGTTGCAGCAGATCGCCGTGGCGTCGCGCATTCCGGTGATCGATGTCGGCACGGTCGGCAAGATCCGCGAAGGCGCAATCAAGGTCGCACCCGACATTGCCGAGATCACCGAGCAAGGTGCCCATTTTGCCGACGGCAAGCATGGCGAGTTCGATTCGATCATCTTCGCCACCGGCTTCCGGCCGGGCTACGCCAGGTTGCTGCAGCCTGGCATCCAGCCGGGCCGCAGCGGCGTCAATGGGAGGGCTTCGGAACTCGGCCTCTATCTCATCGGCTTTCACAATCCGGTCACCGGATTGCTGCGCGAAATCTCGATCGAGGCAGGGCAGATCGCCGACGACATCCGGCTGCGGCGAGACCGAAAGAAGGCGGCCGAATTCCTGCCGGTATGATTTGGCACGAGAGGAGGAGATCTCTCTTCAGCCTCAGCCTGCCGCGCGCAGCCACACCTTGTTGTCGTGGAAGCCAGCGCCACCATAGGGTGCCGGCGCATCGGCGCCGGTCAGAACGTTGATGCCTTCGCCGCGCTCATGCGCGCTGTTTGGCCAGATGCCCTCGGCGATGACGACGCCACGCTTGATGCCGTCGAACAGTCTCACGTGCAGCACCACTTCGCCGCGGTGGTTGCCGACCTCGACGCGGTCGCCGTCGGCAAGCCCATGGGCCGCCGCATCGTCGGGATGCAGAAGCAGTTCCGGCCGCACTTCCTTGGCCTTCGACACCGGTGTTTCCGAAAATGTCGAGTTGAGGAAATTGCGCGCCGGCGAGGTCGCCAGCCGGAACGGATGCGCCTCATCGGCGACCTCGATCAGGTCGACATGGTCGGGGAATTCCGGCAGCCGCTCCACCGGGCCGAAAAGACCCATGCTCTTCGGCGGCCGGTTCGGCGCCGCCTGCCCGGTCCAGTCGGCGCGGAAGCGGAATTTTCCATCCGCATGGCCGAATCCCTTGATGAAATGCGCGGTGTCGAAATCCGGCTGCAGGTCAACCCACTTGTCTTCCTTCAAGCTGTCGAAGCTACCCAGCCCGCGCTTGCCCAGGATGATGTCGATATGCTGCTGTTCTGTCAGGCCGAAGCCTGGACGATCGGCGACGCCGAGGCGCTCAGCCAGTTCCTCGATGACGAAATGGTTGGTGCGTGGCCCTTCCGGCGGGTCGATCAGTTTGGGGCCGAGCGTGATGTGCTGGTTGCCGCCGCCCTTGTAGACGTCGTCATGCTCGAGGAACATTGTCGCCGGCAACACGACATCGGCGAGCTTTGCCGTGTCGGTCATGAACTGCTCGTGCACGCAGGTGAACAGGTCGTCGCGCAGAAAACCCTGCTTCACCAGCCGCTGCTCGGGCGCGACATTAACAGGGTTGGTGTTCTGGATCAGCATCGCCGTCACCGGCGGGCCGCCATAGAGCGCGTCCTTTGCCCCGGTCAGCACCGGGCCGATGCGCGAATGGTCGAGATAGCGGACCGAGGGATCGCGCATCTTCGTGCCTTCCAGCACCTCCTGGTTGAGCTTGAAGATGCCGGAATTGGAATGGAAGGCGCCACCGCCCTCATATTGCCAGCAGCCGGTGACGGCGGCGATGGAGGCGGCGGCGTGCATGTTGACCGAGCCGTTGCGCTGGCGCGAAAACCCGTAACCGAGACGGAAATAGGTCTTCTTGGTCGTGCCGACGAGGCGGGCGAAAGCCTCGATCTCGGCGACCGTCAGAGCGGTGATGCTGGCCGCCCATTCCGGCGTGCGCGTCCGCAGATGCTCTTCCAGCCCCTTTGGATCATCGGTGTATTTTTCGAGATAGGCGCGGTCGGCCATGCCTTCCCTGAACAGCACGTGCATGACCGCGCAGGCCAGCGCTCCGTCGGTGCCGGGCTTCAGCACCAGGCCGAGGTCGGCCTGCCTCATCGTCGCGTTCTCATAGACGTCGATGACGACGATCCTGGCGCCGCGCTCCTTGCGCGCCTTGATGGCGTGGGTCATGACGTTGACCTGCGTGACCACGGCATTGGTGCCCCAGATCACCACGCAATCGGATTTCGCCATCTCGCGCGGATCGGGTCCGCGCAAGGCTCCGGCCCCCATCATCCAGCCGGTCCAGGCCAGATTGGTGCAGATCGAACCGAAAAAGCCGGAATACTTCTTGGCGTGGCGCAGCCGGTCGATGCCGTCGCGCTGCACCAGCCCCATCGTGCCGGCATAGTAATAGGGCCAGACGGTCTCCGAGCCGTATGTCTTCTCGGCCGCGATGAACTTTTCGGCGACGAGGTCGAGCGCGGCCTCCCAGCTGGCGTCCTTCCAGGCACCGTCGCCCTTGGCGCCGAACCGCACCAGCGGCTTCAGCAGGCGGTCGGGATGATGGACGCGGTCGGCATAGCGCGCGACCTTGGCGCAGATGACGCCTGATGTATAGCTGTTGGCCTTGGCGCCATGGACGCGACCGATGCGGTTGCCGTCAAGCAGCTCGACCTCGAGCGCGCAGGTCGACGGACAATCATGCGGACAGGCCGAATGGCCGATGCGAAGCTTGGCGTGCTGGTTCATGGGGGGTTGTCTAGCGGCTATCGAATGCGAGGTGTAGGGCCAGCCCTTACCCTCCCCATGATCATGATGGGGAGGGTCGGCGCGCGACGCCGGGGTGGGTGAGGCGTCGCGCTGACCCCCACCCCGCTCCGCTTCGCGGATCGACCCTCCCCACAAGGGGACGGTATGTGCGGTCGCGGCAGGGCTTCATCGCTAATCGAGGCTGATGTTCTTGTAGAGCGCATTATAGGCACCGCACTTCGGGCAGTGCATGTGCCGCTCGATATGATCCTTGCCCGCCTTGGTGTCGAAGACGTCGAGACCGGCCTCGCCACAATCGGGGCATTTGATACTTGCTTTGGGGTCGACCGCTAAGAGGCTGCCGGCCTTGATCCACAACTCCCTGGACATCTCCGGACACTATTCTCTGCGCAGCGTCTCGCCCAAACTGCCGAGCGCGACAAATCTCAAAGCAATCTCATCAAAGAACAAGCGGTGATAGCGCTCGAACTGCTTGTTGTCTCGATTGTAAGGCTCCTGGGCGCGGAGTTCGAAGTCGGCCTGGAACATGTGATCCGCAAGCAAGTAGTTCGTGCCGTGATCAGTGCCGATCTCGATCTGTCTCAAAGCCTGCAATGCCCTCTCGGCCGCAATGGGATCGAATTGCCGTTGGTGAAGGCCGAGGAAAAAGCCATCCTCGCGCGCGAACTCGTCCATGAAATCATCAGCTGCCGTCATGACATCCCCGCTGCTTTGCCTAGCGAGAATAGGCGGGTTGGGGCGATCTGTGTAGACGAAGGCTGTTCACCTTCCCCATGATGGGGCGGGCTGGCGCGCGACGCCGGGGTGGGGTGAGGCGTCGCGCTAACCCCCACCCCGCTCCGCTTCGCGGATCGACCCTCCCCACAAGGGGGAGGGTAATTACTCCGCCGTTCCTTCCTCGTACTCGGCCGACATGGTCAGCCATTTTTCCTCGTGGCCTGCTAGCGTCTGGGCCAGTTGCGAGCGCTCCTTGGCCAGCCGGGTCGCCGTCGAGGGATCCTTCTCGTAGACGGCCGGATTGGACAGTTCGTCCTCGATGCCGTCGATGCGCTTGCGGATGCGGTCCATCAGCGCTTCGGTGGCGCGGATTTCCTTGGCCAGCGGCTCGAAGGCGGCGCGACGCGCTGCTGCATCGCGGCGGCGGTCGGCCTTTGACGCCTTGTCCGCCTCGCGCTTGCCGCGGCGGTCGCCGGAGACACCGGTGACCAGCGTCTTGTAGTCCTCGAGATCGCCGTCATACGGGTTGACCGCGCCGTCCTTGACCAGCCACAGCCGGTCGGCGGTCGCCTCGAGCAGATGGCGATCGTGCGAGATCAGGATCACGGCGCCCGGAAATTCGTTCAGCGCATGGATCAGCGATTCGCGGCTGTCGATGTCGAGATGGTTGGTCGGTTCGTCGAGGATGAACAGGTTCGGTCCCTCGAAGGCCGACAGGCCCATCAGAAGTCGAGCCTTCTCGCCGCCGGACAGATCCTTGGCGGCGGTGTTCATCTTCTCGGTGGTGAGACCGAACTGGGCGACACGGCCGCGCACCTTGGATTCCGGCGCCTCCGGCATCAGCCGGCGGACATGCTCATAAGCGTTCTCCTCAGGCCGGAGATCGTCAAGCTGATGCTGGGCGAAGATCGCCACCTTCAGGCCGGGCGCCACCGTCATGGTGCCGGTCTCCTGCTTCAGCCGGCCGGACAGCAATTTGGCGAACGTCGACTTGCCGTTGCCGTTGGCGCCGAGCAGCGCGATGCGGTCGTCGGCGTCGATGCGCAGCGTCATCTTCCTGAGGATCGGCTGCCCCTCGGTGTAGCCGACATTGACGTTGTTCAGCGCCACGATCGGCGAGGCCACCGTCTTCACCGGCTCGGGAAAGGAGAACGGCCGCACCGAATCGTTGACGATCGCGGCGATCGGCTTCATCTTCTCCAGCGCCTTGATGCGCGACTGCGCCTGTCTCGCCTTGGAAGCCTTGGCACGGAAGCGTTCGACGAAGGATTCCATATGCTTGCGGGCGGCTTCCTGCTTGACCCGGCCCTTCTCCTGCAGTTCCTTCTGCTCGGTATACTGACGTTCGAACTGATCGTAGCCGCCACGCCAGAAGGTCAGCTTCTTCTGGTCGAGATGAACGATAGAATTGACGGCGCGGTTGAGCAGGTCGCGATCATGCGAGATCAGAAGAACGGTGTGCGGATACTTCGACACATAGTTTTCCAGCCACAGCGTGCCTTCGAGGTCGAGATAGTTGGTCGGCTCGTCGAGCAGCAAAAGGTCGGGCTCGGCAAACAGTACGGCCGCGAGCGCCACGCGCATGCGCCAGCCGCCGGAGAAGGACGAGGCCGGGCGGCGCTGCGCAGCATCGTCGAAGCCGAGACCGGCAAGAATGGTGGCCGCGCGCGACTCGGCCGAGTGCGCGTCGATGTCGGCCAGCCGCATGTGGATGTCGGCGATACGGTGCGGATCGGTGGCGGTCTTTTCCTCTTCAAGGAGTGCCGTGCGCTCGACATCGGCCTTGAGCACGATCTCGATCAGGGGGTCCTCGGTGCCGGGCGCTTCCTGCGCCACCTGGCCGATGCGGGTGTTCTTGGGCAGGCTGATCGAGCCCGTCTCGGAGGCGAGGTCGCCGGTGATGGCCTTGAACAGCGTCGTCTTGCCGGTGCCGTTGCGACCGACAAGACCGGCCTTGGTGCCGGCCGGCAAGGTCAGCGAGGCGTGGTCGAGAAGCAGGCGTCCGGCCATGCGGAGCGAAAGGTCGTTGATGATCAGCATGGCCGCGCTTTTGCACCGGACATCAACGCTTCGCAAGACCTTGCGGGCCAGTTGGCCGCACAAGGCCTGAAAACGACGCCCGCAAAGGCGTCGTCAAGGCAGCCGATCAGCCTGCCTACCTGGCCAGGAAGCGCTCAGGACGTCGCCTTGCGCTTCGTCGCCTTGGCTGCGACGGCCGGCGCTGCTGCCGGCTTGCGGCCAAGTCCTGTCGACTTTGCCAGCGCCGACCGTGTCGCCGAATAGTTTGGCGCAACCATCGGATAGTCCGGCGGCAAGCTCCATTTGGCCCGGTAGTCGTCCGGGCTCAGGCCATAATCGGTCCTGAGGTGTCGCTTGAGCGACTTGAACTTCTTTCCGTCCTCAAGACAGATGATGTAGTCGGGAAACACCGACTTCTTCGGGTTCACGGCCGGAACCAGGCTTGGGCTTTCCGCGACAGGTGCACCAGCCAGCTTGCGCACCGAAGCGCTGACGCTGGCAATCAACTCAGGCAGACCGGAAGCCGGAAGCGGATTGTTGCCTATGTACGCTGAGACAATATCGGCCGTCAGTTCGATAACGGTCTTATCATCGATATTTGACAATTCTATCACCCTATTTCCGACAAAGTCATCCACCCCAGTGAAGACTTGTGTCTTTGTATCTTTTTAACCGCGCCCCCCAACGGACCGCCAAGTCTCAACAAGGAATCAAGACTCGCAAAAATACTTTTCATGGGAAATCGACGTCGCGCAAATTAGAAAATCTAATACTTGGGACTAGCAGACTTAGCAGCATGACCGTCGGCCAATATCTCTAGAATACGCTTCCAACGGGCGCACCGGCTGAAGTCCTTTTGCTCTATAGCCTTTTCGGCCTTCATGGCGGCATAAAGCGGTGCCTCGGCGCCAAATTCCTTGATCAGCCAATGCGCTTCCTGCCTGGCCAGACGTTCGTTTTCGTCAAACATGGTTCTCGGCCTCCGAACGTTCCACGCCGACCGCGACGCAACTGCCGATGACGAGGACGGCTCCGACAATGGCCGTCATCGTCAGCCTTTCGCCCGATAGCGTCAGCAGCAGCGTCGAAGCGATCGGCGTGAGATAGGCGACGACCGCGACCTTGCCGCTGCCTTCGAGCTTCAAGGCGCGTGACCAGAAGTAGTAACCCAACCCCATCGGACCGGCGCCGAGATAGAGGCCAAGAGCCAGGTCCATACCGACGGGCCAGGCGAAACCGTCGCGAGCGCACCACAAGAACGTCAAGGCGACACCGATCAGCGACGATGGCAGCAACAGGCGATCCGGCGAGGTGGCGACCCGTCCCACCATGACCGAATAGAAGGCCATGCACAGTGCGGACCCGAATGCGGCGACATAGCCGACGAGATCGCCCTGGAGCCAGGATTGGTTACGCCCTCCCGAAATCACCAGTGCAACGCCGACGAAGCCCACCACCGCGGCGAGGCCCAGCAGCACCGGGCGCCGCGGATTCTGCAGAGCGATGACCGCCGCAGCGACCATCAACGGCCAGGTGTAGGCCACCAGATTGGCCTCGATCACCGGCATCGAAGCGAACGCGATGTATTGCAGCACCATGGTGCCGACCAGACCGATGAAGCCGACCGCGAGCGAGACGAGCGCGAGCCCAGCCGAGACCGGCGCGGGCCTTTCCCGGCTCATCAACCGGATGGCGGCGAAGACAAGCGCAGCTCCTGTAAATTGCAGGAACTGCACCTGCGACACCGGATGGCTGGCCAGCAGGGATTTGCCGACCAGCGCATTGGTCGACCACAACGCCACCGCGCCGGCAGCAAAGACCAGCGCGGATGCCGAGCCGGATCCATGCCGAAGCAACCGGCGTGGCGCTCTATCTCTGCGTTCGACCATGATCCTGTCCGAAAGCCGGTTCCCACTTTTCGGGATCAAGGCTCATTACCATGATTCCCTGGCTCCGCCCGGAATCGGCGCCTCGGACGACGCCGGAACGGGATGCTCTTGCTCGAACCGGCGATAGGCCGGCAACTGGTTGGTCCAGACGTCTTCGGCCAGTTCGTTGACCCATTCGCGGTCATGGTCGTTGTCGGCGGCGAGATAGAACATGCGGTTGTCGTCGACATAGGGCTTGGCCACCGAGCGCTGGTTGAGCACCAGCGTGACGCGCTCGCCGAAGCGGATCGGCGCGGTGCGATGCAGGACACCGAGAAACTGCCCAAGCGTGGCGTAGTTCATCTTGTGATCGATGCGCATGACACGGTTGCGCGGAATCTCGCGGCCGGATTCGAGGATGGCGCGGCCGGTTTCGGAGTCGTCGCAGTAGATTTCGAGGTGGCCGCCGACCAGCGGATTGCTGATCGACAGCGGAATGAGCTCGGTGACCGGAACGCCATCGCAATGCCATTCAACCGCGCCGTCCTTGGGATTCATGAAGGTCACCGTCGAGCCGACGATCGACAGCGGATAGGGCTCAAGCTTGGTGCCCATCATGTCGGACAGCCGCTCCAGGCGCAGCTTGTCATGCAGCAACTCCTTGATCTCGGGGATGAAACGGTCGGCGCCGGTGATGAAGGTCAAGTCAAGGTGCTTGTGCACGGCATGGCTGGCCTTGAGCTTCAGAGCAGCTTCTTCAATTGCTGCAAGCAGGGCCGGGTCATAGCCGTGCAGATATTGCGCGACGCCGAAACTCGACACCTTCCAGGCGGTTTCGTGACCGATGATGGCTTCGCGGCTCATCGCATAACGCAGTTCGGGGATGGTATGGGCGTTCATTGTACTTCTCCGGGGCGGGGGCAACACTTGGGAAACAGTCGATTAGATCACCCACCCCTGTAAAATTAGGAATGCTGGTGCTAGTGTAAGCCCAGCTTAAGGTCGAAACCGTGCGTCTGCTCAGTCAGGTCAACCTCAATTCGCTGAAAATCGTGGAGAGTGCTGCGAGGCACGGGAATTTCACGCGCGCCGGCGAAGAACAGTTTATCACCGCTTCAGCGGTCAGCCAGCGCGTCAAAAGCCTTGAGGATCAACTGCGTTTCAAGATTTTCCAGCGCGGCGGCAATGCTGTGTCATTGACGCCGGAGGGCGAGACTTATGTCTCGCGCGTTCGCGAGGCGCTGGAGCGGATCGTCGCCGCCAGCATGGAGGCGACCGGGCAATCGCAGGAGCATGTGTTGAAGATATCGGTGCTGCCGACCTTTGCGGCACGCTGGCTGTTTCCGCGCCTGCCGCTGTTCCAGCGGCAATATCCCGATATTGTCATGCGGGTCTCGACATCCTACGCGACGCATGAATTCACGACTTCCGAGTTCGATCTCGAAATCCGCTATGGCGACGGCCACTTTCACGGGCTGCAGTCGGATCTGCTGTTCCGGGAAGACCTGACGCCGGTGTGCAGCAGGAAACTCTTCCACGAAATCCTGGGCGACAAGCCTCCGTCGAAGGTGAGGCCGGAGGATCTGCGTCACTTCACGCTGCTGCATTCCGACACCTGCACCCAGAACTGGCAATCGTGGCTCGACTTCGCCGGCGCCGGCTTCGTGCTCCGGGAGACCAAAAGCATCTATTTCGATTCCTGCATGATGTCCTACGAGGCGGCTAACGCAGGATTGGGATTTGCCGTGGCCAATCGAGCCTATATGGCCAGCGATATCCGGGCCGAAAGGCTGGTGGCCCCATTCAAGGTGCACCAGCCGACTACGGCGGGGTGGTATTTCGTCTGCCCCGACAAGACGCTGCACGCTCGCAAGGTATCGCTGTTCAAGCAGTGGATCGCGGCCGAAGCCGCACTGACGCAGAACCAATTGGACAGCGAGACCGCCGGCTGAACTTCGATCAGCCCCCAACAGGGATCAGGCGAAAGCCCTGCCCTCCTCGGTGCGCTGGAAGAGCATCAGGTCCAGACCCAGGCTTGGCCGTCCCAGGATGGTCAGGATCGTATGTGCCTGGCCGCGGTGATGTGTCTGGTGGTTGAAGACATGATCCAGCGCCGGGGCCAGCCTCTGCGAGACCGTGCGCATATCCGAGACCGTCATATAGGTGAAGCGGCCCGCCAACGCCTTGTCGCTGAGGCCGCCGACCCAATCGATGATCCTCCTGTCCTCGGCTTCACGCGCCATCCGCAGGCCGGGCAAGGCCCGGTGCAGGACGGCATCCAGCGTCGTCGGCGCGTCGCCCTCGCCGGTGAAGCGCTTCATCCAGATGCGGTCGGCTGTCAGCAAGTGATTGAGCGTGCCCATCATCGAGCCGAAGAAGGCGCCGACATCGCGGTTGAATTCCTCTTCGTCGAGTTCGGCGGCGGCATCGTAGATGCGGTTGTTGGCCCATTGATTATAGGCCGCAAACATCATGAAATGCTGTCTCATGGCTTCCCCTCGGCTCGCATCGATGCGGGGCCTACCTAACCCGCTAGGGGTCCAACGCCAATGACCATTCTGCTCTATGACCTCGTCGGACGCGACGCCAGCCGTCCGTTCAGCCCGCATTGCTGGAAGGTGGCGATGGCGCTTGCGCACAAGGGGCTCGACATTTCGACCGCACCGACGCGCTTTCTCGAGGTGCCGGCTGTCGAGGGCGGCGTTTCGAAAACCGTTCCGGTGATCCGCGACGGCGAGACGGTCGTCGCCGATTCCTTCGCCATCGCGCTCTATCTCGACGAAGCCTATCCGGGTCGGCCGACGCTGTTGGGCGGCGAAGGCGGCAAGGCGATGGCGCGCTTCATCGAACGCTGGTCGCAGTTGACCATCCATCCCTATGTCACCACCGCGGCGATCATCGACCTTCACGCCATGCAGGACGAGGAGAACGCTGCTTATTTCCGCCAGAGCCGCGAGCAACGCCTTGGCAGGAAGCTGGAGGATGTCGTCACCGCGCGCGACGCCGGGCTGGCAACATTCCGCGCCGCATTGGAGCCGCTGCGCTCAATGCTCGGCTACCAGCCCTATATTGGCGGCGCGTCGCCGCTGTTCGCCGACTACATCGTTTTCGGCGCCCTGCAATGGGCGCGCATAGCCTCGCCCTACCAGCTGCTCGACGACAGCGACGTGGTGGCGCAATGGTTCGCCCGCTGCCTCGACCTGCACGGCGGGCTGGCACGAAAGGTGGCGGCGGCGTGACGCCGTCGCGCCTGACCTGGCGCTGGGCAGCCACGCAGGCTGTCAATCCCTTGCGGGGAAGGCCACCTGCGAGATAGCCAAGCCTACTTGGCTGCCGCTTTTTTTGGCGTGCTGGTCTTTGTGGCAGGCTTCGCCACCTTGGGGGCGGCTTTTGCCTTGGGAGCAGCTTTTGCCTTGCCGGCGCCAGCTGCCTTTTTGGCTGCCGACTTCCCCCCGGCATCCTCCTGGTCGATGTCGGCTACCGCCTGATGCCAATG
Organism: Mesorhizobium sp. P2_C7; assembly: GCF_056404515.1. NCBI lineage: Bacteria > Pseudomonadati > Pseudomonadota > Alphaproteobacteria > Hyphomicrobiales > Phyllobacteriaceae > Mesorhizobium > Mesorhizobium sp. P2_C7. The sequence continues at coordinate 53,606 of NZ_JBFUDW010000017.1, forward strand.
GCGATCATGCTGACCGGCCGGTTGTCCCTCTTCCAGCCAGATCTGATGCGCGCGGTTGCGAATGCGTTCCTGCCGATCGTCTGCCATGATCATGTTGTCTCCCTTCGGGCCGACTTCAGCGCGGCGCCGACACGCAACTATAGCAAGCAAAGCATCGCATGACAGCCATCCGATCTCGCCTGCTGAGTCCGCCTCATCGGCGCCGGCCTGACACAGAAACGCACAGTTGCTCCGGCCCTTCACATCGCTCCGGGCGTTCATTGCTCGGAATTGGCTTCTGTCCGCTTCGCGGACCGTCCCTCGCCCCTTTGGCCTCACCCCTTGGCAATGGGCCGGGCGGCTTGTATAGAGCCCGCCACTCTCAATTCCATTCTCATCACAAGGACGACCCATGGCGCTCGAACGCACCTTTTCCATGATCAAGCCGGACGCTACCCGGCGCAACCTCACCGGCGCCATCACCAGGATGCTGGAAGAGGCCGGCTTGCGCGTCATCGCCTCGCGCCGGGTCTGGATGAGCCGTCGTGAGGCGGAAGGCTTTTATGCCGTCCACAAGGACCGCCCGTTCTTCGGCGAGCTGGTGGAGTTCATGTCGTCGGCACCGACCATCGTGCAGGTGCTGGAAGGCGAGAACGCCATTGCCAGGAACCGCGAAGTGATGGGCGCCACCAACCCGGCCAACGCCGCCGAAGGCACCATCCGCAAGGTGCATGCGCTGTCGATCGGCGAGAACTCGGTGCACGGCTCCGATGCGCCGGAGACGGCAGCAGAAGAGATCAAGTACTGGTTCTCGGACACCGAGATCGTCGGCTGACACGACAGTCCAGACCTTGGACCCTGTAAAAAGGCCGGCGTCTCGCCGGCCTTTTTCATTGGTGCAACGATCGGCTCTCGCCGCGCAGGGGTGACGCCGGACCGGGAATCAGCTTGCGGCGCTGAAGCGCAGGATCTCGCGACCATCCTTGTCCGATATGACGAGCTTGCCGTCGCCGACGCTGTATGACGCCGCCTTGGTCAACGCATCGAACAGCGCCTTTTCCTCAGCCATCACCTCGGGCGTGCAGGCCTTGTAGGTCGAGCCGATGTCGCTGATCGCGATCGCCTGGCCTTCGACCTTGGCGGTGGCGAAATAGGTGTTGCAGGGACCGCTGCCGCCCGCCTTACCGGCCTCGCTGATCCTGAACGTGGCTTGCGGCGCGGCGATGGCGCCAATGCCGTCGACATAGTCGACCAGCCAGATCTGACCAATGACAGAAGCCGTCTGCTCGGCGCTCGGCGTGACCATCTTCAGCATGATGGTCTGCGGCACGTCGGTCAGCGGATCGACCTGATGGCGCATATCGGAGATGAACAGGAGCTTGCCGTCGACGGTAATGCGGGCTTGCAAGGCGTAGGTCATCTGCGACCGGATGACGGAGGGATCGAATTTGATCTCGAAGCTGATCGGCACCTGGCCGGCCGGCTTCATGTTCTGCTCGCCGATGATCGTGGCCGGCGCGTCGGCCAACGAGACATCGGCAAGCTGCACGGAGAGCACGGCACTGGGCGGCAAGGCGATGCGCTCGCGATAGATCACCTCGCCTCGCACGGCATTTTCGGCGGCAGCAGACAGTTCCGGCACGGCCAATATGCCGACGACGAGAGGCACGAAACCGAAGACGAAGAACTCCGCGATCCTGTCCAGCATGACCATCTCCCTCGCCTGGGCTGCCAATGCCCAAGCTGACCAACCGCGGTCAATTGGCCAAAGGATTGCGGTCAATGCATGGCTGCGACAGGATTTTATTCGGACGGTTTCCAGCGCTGTGCGGCCTGGGCGTCGGCTTCCTTGGCGTCGAGCCAGCCGCCCTCGGAGCCGTCAGCGCGATGCTCCTTCTTCCAGAACGGCGCGCGCGATTTCAGGTAGTCCATGAGAAAGTTCGCCGCCTCGAACGCCGCCTGGCGATGCGCTGATGCCGCCACCACCAGCACGATGTTGTCGCCCGGCGCGATCTTGCCGTGGCGGTGGATGGCGGTGAGGCCTTGCAGCGGCCAGCGCTGAATCGCTTCAACGGCGATGCGGCTGATCTCGGCCTCCGCCATGCCGGGATAATGCTCGAGTTCGAGTGCCAAGAGCGCGCCCTGCTCATCGCGGCAGAGGCCGGAGAAGGTCACCACGGCGCCGATATCGGCGCGGCCTTGCGTCAGCCTGGCGATCTCTGCAGCGACGTCGAAATCTTCGCGCTGGATCCGCACCGTCGGCACCACGGCGGCCGACATGGATCAGCCCCCGGTCATCGGCGGGAACAGCGCAATCTCGCGAGCCCCTGATATCTTCTCGCGGTGCTCGACATGTTCCTGATTGATGGCGACGCGGATCACGTCGGGATATTGCAGCGCGTGCTCGTAGCCCTCGCCACGCGATTTCAGCCAGCGCAAGAGGTCGGCGACCGTCTCGATGCCGGCTGGCAAGTCAACGTCTTCCTCAGGCAGGCCGATCCGCTCGCGCACCCACGCAAAATAGATAAGCCGGGTCGTCATCTCACTCGTCCATGATGTGCTTGAGGCCAGCGCGGAAATAGTCGTAGCCGGTGTAGAGCGTGACCAGCGCCGCGATCCACAGCAGCACCAGCCCGGTCTGGGTCGTCAGCGGGAAGATCTTGTCGCCGGCCGGCCCAGCCAGCAGGAAGGCGATGGCGACCATCTGGATCGCGGTCTTCCATTTTGCCAGTTGCGTCACCGGCACCGAGACCTTGAGCGCCGCCAGATATTCGCGCAGGCCCGAAACCAGGATTTCGCGGCACAAGATGATGATCGCCGCCCACAGCGACCAGCCGGCGATGCCGGCATGGCGATCGGTATCGGCCGCCAGCAGCAGCAGGCAGGTGGCGACCAGCAGTTTGTCGGCGATCGGGTCGAGCATCTTGCCGATGTTGGAGGTCTGCTGCCAGGCGCGCGCCAGATAGCCGTCCAGGTAATCCGTGACGCTTGCGAGCAGGAAGATGATCAGCGCCGACCAGCGGGCGAAGTCGCTCGACTTCAGATGTCCCTCGAGAAAAAAGCACAGCACCACCAGCGGCACCGCGATGATGCGGGCGTAGGTGAGCATGTTGGGCAGGTTGAACGCGCGCTTGGCCATATCTTTGGGGAACTCTTTCTGCCTGCCTACTCAAATCAGAAGCTGTTGTAGGGGGTCAACAGGCCAAAATCGATTGGCCAGCCGAAAAGTACCAAATCCCCTAGCTCTCATGAAAATGATTGTAGACCAGTTTCGCCACCTGCTCGGAAATGCCGTCGACTTTCCTTAGATCCTCGATGGCGGCACGGCTGACCGCCTTGGCGGTGCCGAAATGCATGAGCAGGGCGCGCTTGCGGCCAGGGCCGATGCCGCTGATCTCGTCGAGAGGGCTCTTGACCATCTCTTTCTTGCGGCGCGCACGGTGTGAGCCGATGGCGAAACGGTGCACCTCGTCGCGCAGCCGCTGGACAAAGTAGAGGACGGGATCGCGAACCGGCAACGAAAACGAGTCCTTTCCCCTGACGAAGAAGCGCTCGCGGCCGGCATCGCGGTCCTGGCCCTTGGCGATGCCGATGGCCACGACGCGGTCCTCGATGCCGAGATCCGAGAGGATCTTGCGCACCGTCGTCATCTGACCCTGGCCGCCGTCGATCAGGATGACGTCGGGCCAGGCCGGGAAGCTGCCGGAGATGTCGTCCTCGATATCATCGGCCGCCTCGCCTGCTGGGGCATCGTCGGCCACGACGACATCGCCGTGCTCCTTGAGCAGCCGCGAGAAACGCCGCTCCATCACCTCGCGCATCATGCCGAAATCGTCGCCCGGCGTGATCTCGGTCGAGCGGATGTTGAACTTTCGATACTGGTTCTTGACGAAGCCTTCCGGCCCGGCGACCACCATGGCGCCGACGGCATTGGTGCCCATGATGTGTGAGTTGTCGTAGACTTCGATGCGCACCGGCGGCTTCGGCAAGCCAAAGGTCTCGGCAAAACCGGCGAGCAACCGGCGTTGCGTCGAGGTTTCGGCCAGCCGGCGGCCGAGCGCCTCGCGGGCGTTCTGCAGGGCGTTGTCGGTCAGGTCCTTCTTCTCGCCGCGTTGCGGCACCGAAATCGCGACCTTGCGGCCGGCGCGGGTGGACAGCGCCTCGGCCAGCAGTTCCTGGTCCTCGACGGGGCGCGACAGAAGAATGGTGCGCGGCGTCGGCTTGTCGTCATAGAATTGCGCCAGGAACGAGCCCAGCACTTCCGATCCCTCCAGCGCCGGGTCGGCCTTGGGGAAATAGGCGCGGTTGCCCCAATTCTGGCCGGTGCGGAAGAAGAACACCTGGATGCAGACCTGGCCGCCTTCCTGATGGATGGCGAAGACATCGGCTTCGTCGACGGTCGCCGGGTTGATGCCTTGGTGGCTCTGCACATGCGACAGCGCCGCCAGCCGGTCGCGATAGATGGCGGCGCGCTCGAAATCGAGGTCTTCCGAGGCCTGCTGCATGGCGGCCGAGATTTCCGTCTTCACCTTCTGGCTGCGGCCAGACAAGAAGTCCTTCGCCTCACCGACCAACTCGGCATAGCCCTCGTGCGAAACCTCTCCGGTGCAGGGGCCCGCGCAACGCTTGATCTGGTAGAGCAGGCACGGCCGTGTCCGGTTCTCGTAGAAGGAGTTGGTGCAACTGCGCAGCATGAAGGCGCGCTGCAGCGAATTGATGGTGCGGCCGACCGCCCCGGCGGAGGCGAAAGGGCCGAAATAGTCACCTTTGCGCGATCGCGCGCCGCGATGCTTGTAGATGCCGGGCGAGACGTGATCATCGGTCAGGAGAATATAGGGAAACGACTTGTCGTCGCGCATCAACACATTGAATCGCGGCCGCAGGCGCTTGATAAGGTTGGCTTCGAGCAGCAGCGCTTCGATTTCGGTGCGGGTGACGACGAACTCCATCGTCGACGTTTCGCGCACCATGCGACCGATCCGGCTGGTGTGGAACCTGCCTTGTGCGTAGTTGGTGACGCGCTTCTTCAGGCTGCGCGCCTTGCCGACATAAAGCACATCGCCGGCCGCGTTCATCATGCGGTAGACGCCAGGCGCGTTGGGCAGCCGCTTGACCAGCGTCTGGATCACCTCGGCGCCGACCATGCCTTCGGCGTCGCCGGCATGCGGCGTCCAGTCGATGGCGGTGAAGGCTATGTCGGGCCCGGCGGGTTCGACGATCTCCTCCACCGCCTCGTCCTCAAGGTCGAGTTCGACTTCGGGAGGCATGTCGTCGGCGCCACTGCGTGGCTTGCTTTTCTGGTCTACGGGACTCATTCCGCCATGCCTGTCACATCAGGCGTCTGCCATGCAAGATGCTGGCCGCCATCGAGCGCGATCATCTGGCCGGTGACTGAGCGCGCTTCCCAGAGATAGCGGATGGTGGCCCCGAATTCCGGCAATTCCGGGCCGCGCTTGAGGATCAAACCTTCGACCTGGGCGGCAAAATCGCTGTCGTCCTGGCTGGCGTTCTTCAGGGTCGGCCCCGGCCCAATGGCATTGACGCGGATACGGGGACCGAGCGCCTGCGCCATCATCTGCGTGGCCGTCCACAGCGTCGACTTGGACAGCGCATAGGAGAAATAGCGCGGCGTCGGCCGCCAGACGCGCTGATCGATGATGTTGACGATCAGGCCCTCTTGTCCCTGCGGCAACGCCCGGGCGAAGGTCTGCGCCAGCAGCGCCGGCGTCTTTACATGCACGGCAAAGTGCCGGTCCCAGGCCCGCCAGTCGAAGTCCAGAACCGAATCGTCCTCGAACAGCGACGCATTGTTGACCAGCAGGGACAGCGGCCCGAGCGCTGCTTCCGCCTGGCCTACGAGGTCGCCGGCGGCGTCCATGTCGGTCAAGTCGGCGGCGACCACGGCGGCGCGGCCACCGCTCCGGTTGATCAGCCCGGCCATTGCATCCGCTTCGTCGCGCGACCGATTGCAGTGGATGGCGACGGCAAAACCATGGGCGGCGAGATCCTCGACGATCGCCCTGCCGATCCGTTTCGCCCCGCCCGTCACCAGCGCCGCGGCAGTGGCTATGCTCATAGGGTGTCAATCCTCAATTTCGGCCCGAAAACACGATGCCGGCGAAATATGGCCTGGCAGGCGTTAAATGGCGTTCGCACCTTGGGCAGCATTGTGGCGAACCCACCGATTGGGTACTCCGACTCGTCCTGGACCAGGAGCCGTCCGACCGCAATATAGGACGCTGGACTCCTTGCACCAAGCGGTGTGCAGTGCAGTATGACGCTGCTCCTGCCATTTCGCTGTTGCGAAGATGCAACGTCAAGTTTCAGCCTCATTCGCGCCGGGGAATGACCCAAGTTCAGGTTCGCTTCAGCCGCATTTTGACACGACATTTGGAACCGACGAACGCCAGATCCGTTTCACCCCCCGGACGGGTCGATGGCGATCGTGAGAAACAAGCCTGTGTCCTGTGGCTTAAGGAGTAAAGAACAATGCAAGCCAATCTCAAATTCGCACGGCCGCTGGCCGTGGCGCTCGGGCTCTTCGCCCTCAGTGGAACTGCCTATGCCGCCGACGTCGTTCAGGAAGAGCCGCCGGCACCCGCCCCGGTTGCTGAATTGCCTGTCGCGTCCTGGGCCGGCCCCTATGCCGGTATCAACCTCGGCTATGGCTTCAGCGGCCGTACCAAGGAAAGGGATTTCGGCGTTGAAACCGATACCAAGGGTTTCGTCGGCAGTGCCTTCGGCGGCTACCAGTGGCAGCAGGAGAACTTCGTCTACGGTGCTGAAGCCGAACTCGGCTACAATGGCGTCAAGGGCGACGATAACGGCATCGACTCCAAGGCCGGCTTCGAAGGCTCGCTGCGTGCCCGTCTTGGCTATGCCGTGACCCCGGAAATCCTGCTCTACGGCACCGGCGGTCTCGCCGGCAGAAACCTGAAGGTGGAAGATACCGTGCTTGGCACCAGCGATAGCGCCACCATGCTCGGCTGGACCGCCGGTCTTGGCACCGACATCAAGCTGACCGACAATGTCTTCGGCCGCGTCGAGTATCGCTACACCGACTTCGGCAGCAAGGACTTCGGTGGTGGCATCGGCAACGTCAAGGCCACCGACAACCGCGTCACTTTCGGCGTCGGTATGAAGTTCTAAGTCGTTCAAGCCACGACACGAAAAAGCCGGGCCTCGCGCCCGGCTTTTTTTGTGTCCAATGGGTCACTTTGGCGATCCCCAGTGATCAATCGATCTCCCTTGGGCAATCAATCGATCACCCGGGAATGCAGCCTTTCAGCTCCGGAAATTTCTCATCGAAGCGCGCTGCCCAGCGCGTCAGCCGGGCGCGGCCCTTTTCCCACTTTCCGGCAAAGCGCAGGGCGAGATAGCCAAGGCAGGCGCGCAACGCGATCTGCCCGGCGGTGATCTTCTTCGGCAGCTTTGGCGGGTTGGCGTTGAGCAGATCGAGTGCTGCCGTGATCTTCGCCCACTGCCGGTCGAGCCAGGGCTGATAGACCATCTCCTCAGGTCGCGTGCGTCGTTCATAGACCATCGACAGCGCGCAGTCGCAAATGCCGTCTGCCAACGCCTCCAGCACCTCCGCCTCGAGACGCTTGTCGGGGTTGCGCGGAAACAGTGCGTTCTTCGAAACACGGTTGAGGTGCTGGGTAATGGCGCGGCTGTCATGGATCGAGCGACCGTCGTCGAGCACCAACACCGGAATCTTGCCGAGCGGGTTGGCCTCGATCAGCACCGCCGGTTTGTCCTCGGTCTTGACCGGCACCGCGTCGATGGCGATGCCGGCATAGGCCGCGGCCATACGCACCTTGGAGCTGTAGGGAGAAGTGGAAGCGTAGAGCAGTCTGGGCATGATCGGGTTCCTGTTTGCCGGCCGGCACTTTTCACCGGGAGCGGCTGCCCGGCAATGGCCAGGCAACAAAAAACCAACTGCCAGAAAACCGGTGATGGTTTCCTGCCATGACCATCGTGACTTGGCTACAGACGGATACGCGATCCACATCATCGAGCAAGAAGACTACAGCAGAGCGGAACATCCGATCTGCTTTTAATCCTCCGCAACCCCGGCTTCGCGGCGGGGCATTCGTTTCATGGCCAGGTGTGAAAGAAGACCAAACCGCGCGAGCAAGCGAGGCAGCTTGTCCGGCGCCTCGCTTTGCTGCCCTGGCCCCCTTCGCCGACCGTCCTGCGCACGGCCCGAAAACCAGTTGCGGTTTCCGGAATGATCATGCGTCGATCGCAAGTGTCAAAGCGTTCTCCGCGCATCCAGCAGGACACACAGCGCTCCAACTAGACCTGGTCTACTTCTTGGCCGGCGCCTTCGCCTTTGCCGGCGCTGCCTTGGCCTTGGGGGCCGCGGCTTTCTTCACGGCGGGCTTTGTCGCTGCCGCTGCCGCTTTCTTGGCCGGTGCTGCCTTGGCGGCGGGCTTGGCCGCGGCCTTCGCGGGCGCTGCCTTCTTGGCTGCGGGTTTCGCCGCCGGCTTCTTGGCCGGTGCTGCCTTGGCGGCCGGCTTTGCCGCGGCCTTCGCCGGCGCTGCCTTTTTCACTGCCGGTTTGGCCACGGCCTTGGCCGCTGCCGGCTTCTTGGCCGGTGCTGCTTTTGCCTTTGCCGGTGCTGCCTTCGGCTTGGCCGCGGGTGCTGCTTTCTTCACTGCTGCCGCGACCTTCGCCGTTGCTGCTTTCACAGGTGCTTTCTTTGCCGGTGTCTTGGATGCCGGCGCCTTAGACGACTGCTTCGCCATGTCATGCCCCTTGCGTTACGCCGACGGCCGTGAATGACCTCGACGGGCAATGCATATCTGACTCGCGGCTCTCTAGCCAGCGAAGCAATAGACTGAATTTCGCAGCTTAAATTTTGGTTACCGATGGCTCACGATCATGCTGATCATCACAAAAATCCGCTGCTGATCTTCAATCATTGCCAGCAGTTCACCGCCGACATTCTGCGCACCCCGCTAGACCGATCCCGCCACGAAGCTCTGAAGGTCAACGAGCGGCTTTGTGCATTGATCCTCGGCCGCGAACATCAACACCTGCTGCTTGTTTGGAGTGATCATCTCGTGCCGGCGGACGATCTACACAGATGACGAGAGCAATGCGATGACCGATCGCAGCATCACCTTGTCAAGCATGATCCCGCCACCCTTGCAAATGAATTGACAGATGACTCTGGCACGCAGAGTATTCTGCATGAGACGAAGGATTGCTTCGATGTCGATCACACAAGAGCAGGTGGCGCGATCCGGAATCGTCGAGACGGCGCGCCATGGCGTTGGCCGCGTCGACGACAGTGTCTGGCTTGGCCGTACCGGAGCCGCTCGATGAGCGCCGACGAAATCATCCACCAGAGCACGCGACTCAGGATCATGGCCACCCTGAACACGCTGGAAAGGCGCGAGATGCTGGAGTTCACCCGGCTGAAGGCCATCGTTGGCGCCACCGACGGCAATCTTGGCGCGCATCTCGATACGCTGGCCAGGGCCGGTTATGTCGATATCGAAAAGCTGTTCGTCGGCCGCCGGCCGCAGACGCGCGTCAAGGCAACGACGAGCGGGCGACGCGCGTTCCGCGGTCACGTCACTTTCCTGCGCAAGATCATCGACCAGGCCGAGGCGACGCAGCGCAGAAAATAGCGCCGCTATTGCGCGACCCCTCTGTATCTCTTGTTTTGACGCAATTCCCTGAGGGAAAGCGCTATGCGCTTTCCCGGGAAAACCGTTTCACACTTTTCCTGGAATTGCTCTAACGCGTGGCGACCACGGCGAAGCCGGCGCCGATCATCACACCGCCCGCCGCGCGGTTGACCCGGCGCACGATCTTCGGCGTGCGCAGCAGGCTGCGGGCGCGGCCCGCCAGGATGACATGACCGCCGATCACCACGACCTCGACAGCCAGGATCACCATCGTCAACACACCGAGATGACCAGCGTCGAGCGACGTGCCAACCACGTTCGGCAGCAGTGCCACGTAGAACAGCGGCATTTTCGGATTGCCGAGGTTCAGCGCGATACCCGTGGCGAAGATCGCCAGCAGCCCGCGCCGTCCAGAGATGGGTTGCAGGTCCGGCACCACGGGCACGGCGGTCCACAAGCTGATGCCCATCCAAATCAGATAGATCGCTCCGCCATAACGAAGCACCGTCATGGCGATCGCCATCTTGGCGGCGATGAAAGACAGGCCGAAGACGGCGAGGACCAGGAAGATGAGGATGCCGACCACAGTGCCTGCGCCATAGGCAATACCCGACGCGGCACCGCTGGAGATCGTGCGGGCGACGATCGTCATGTTGTCTGGACCGGGACTGGCAGCGAACACGAAGAAGGCAGCCGTGAAGGCGAGGATGGCGGCAAGGTCCATGAAGACTCCCGAAAGTGATCTGTTGCTCTCGGGCGTTCAGGCTAGCCGATTTGCATGTCGGCAACATCAGGAATTATCGGGCTCCGCACGACGCGCATTTTCGTCATTGATAGCCGAGGCAGATGGCGCCGAGCGCTACGATGGCGCAGGCGCCGATCCGCCTCGGCGTCAGCATCTCGCCGAGGAACAAGCGTCCGATGAAGGCGGCGAAGACGACGCTGGTTTCGCGGATCGCGGTGATGGGAGCGGCCGGCCCGAGCGCGAAGGCCGCGACCACGACACCATAGGCCAAAAGCGCGAACAGGCCGCCCCCCAGCGCCTTCCAGGTTTCCGGCGCCCGCAGGTCGACAATGAGCCGGCCACGGCAGGCAAGGAAGGTCGCCGGCAGAAATGCACCATAGATCACGAGAACCCAGGCGGTGTAGGCGCCGGCATTTCCCGCCGCGCGGACGCCGATCGCATCGACCGTCGCATAGGCGGCGATGATCGCTCCCGTTGCCAGTGCATAGAGTATCGATGTCGTGGCGGCCCGGCCTCTGCCGAGCGAAAGGCCCATGATGCCGCCGGCGACCAACGCAACACCGACGGTCTGCGGCTGGGTGAGCTGCTGGTTGGCCAGGAGGAATCCACCGAGCGCGACAAGCAGCGGCACGCTGCCGCGAACGATCGGATAGACCTGTCCCAGTTCGCCATATCGGTAGGCGGCCACCAGGAACACGCTGTAGCCGACCTGCAGGCAGGCCGAGAGCACGACATAGGGCCAGGCCGGCGCGGCCGGAAGGGTGAGGAAGATGGCGAAGGGAATGGCGAGCGCCGTACTGGAGAAACTCATGACGGTGACCGTCCACAACCTGTCGCCCCCGGTTCGCAGGAAGGCGTTCCAGGTGGCGTGCAGGATCGCGGCAAACAGCGCGAGCCCGATGACCAGCGGGCTCATCGCGGCCTGCGCGAAGCGGCGATGATGTCCAGGGCCGTCTTGCGGGCGGCGCGAATGGCGGTGTCCGCCTGCCCCATCTGCGCCAGCAGCGTCGCACCTTCGATCAGCATCAGCAGGACCGCAGCCACGCTTTCGGCGCGACCGCGCGGCATCTCTTCTTCGAGGATTGACTGCATGCGCTTCTTGAGGCCGTTCTTCTGCCTGGCGACAGCCTTGAACACCGGATGTTCCGGATCGCCGAACTCGGCCAGCGCATGCGCGAACAGGCAGCCATGGAAATCCGGGCTGCGGAACCAGCGATCGTGCCAGTCGAAGATCTTTGCAATTTTCTTCCCGGGCGTCGCGACCTCCTCGGCGAGGCGGTCGAGTTGGCGATCAAAACGCCTGGCGCGATAGTCGAGCACCTCGACGATCAGTTCGTCCTTGCTGGGAAAGTGACGGTACATCGTCATCTTGGCCACATCGGCCTCGGCGATGATCCGATCGATGCCGGTGGCATGGAAACCGGCGCGCTTGAACAGCCCGTAGGCCGTTTCAACGACGTGCTGGCGTTTGTCGGAAGCAGGCGACGATGTCATGGCGCTTACCAGTGATGAGACAGGTCTGTCTCATGTTTATGCGACGGATCGCCTCTTCTGTCAACACAGCACAAAAAGAGCGCCCGCAGCGGGTAGAGCCGCAGGCGCGAAAAGGAATCGGAACGGAGATCCGCGCTCTAGCGCAGGATGCGGCAGCGGCCGTTGTAGACCATCCAGCGGTCGAAGCCCGAGACGCAGAATTCGACATTGTCGCCGATCGATGCGAATCCCTGGCCTTCCTCGATCAGGTACCAGATGGTGCGATCGCGCCCGTCGGACAGGCTGACGGTGGCGCCGCAATAGCGGCGGCCGATCGGCCAGGTCTCGTTGGCCGCCAGATACAGATGCTGGTGGATGCGCCGGAAATCGGTGATCTGCACGTTGGGCAGGTGCGGCACGTGATGCACCTGATGGGAAAAGCGGCTGGTGATCTTGTTCAACACCCAGGCCTCGCCGCAGACGCCGCCATCGTCGTCGGAATAGACGCCAAGGTCGGCCGCCTGCACGGCCTGGGTAAGACCGAGAGGCACGGCAAGCGGAGTGCAGAGCGAAATCAGGGCAGCAAGTGCGGATTTGGCGAAGCGAGTCATGGCAGCCTCTCAAGGTCGATTGCGCGCACTCTGCGGATTCGCTTGGCGGTGGTCAAGCGGTTGCGGAAACAATGGTTTCCCAGTTCGGAACGACGTTGGCCAAAGCCGAACCCCGCATGGAAACCGGAACGGCTCCAGCACGTGGGGACCCGGACGGAAAAGAGAGCTCGAGCCCCCGCGCCCTCTCTACTCGCCGGCCAGCCATTCCAGCGACCAGTGCGCCGGCTTTTCCACGGCGAGCACCCTGTGCAAGGCAGGCATCAATGTCCGCAGTTCGCCCTCCAGCGTGAAAGGCGGGTTGACCACCAGCAGGCCGCTGCCGTCGAGACTGGGTTGCGAAGAGGCGGGCCTGATCTCGAATTCTATGTCGAGCAGCTTCGGGATGCCGGATTGCTTCAGCGCCTTGCGGAAAGCGATGATCGCCTTGCGGTCCTTGATCGGATACCACAGCCCGTAGATGCCGCTAGGCCAGCGCTTGTGCGCCCTTATGAGCCCGTCGACGAGGCGCTCGAACTCACCAGCCTCCTCGAATGGCGGATCGATCAGCACCAGGCCGCGCTTTTCCTTCGGCGGCAGATGCGCGCCGAGCGCCAGCCAGCCATCGAGCTCGATGACACGGGTCTGGAAATCGCCGGCAAAGAGGGTTCTCAGCTTCGCGACATCCTTGGGATGCAGCTCGATCGCCGACAGCCGGTCCTGCTTGCGCAGGAGATGGCGCGCAATCATCGGTGAGCCCGGATATTTCTGGATGCCGCCCTCGGGATTGAGCGACCGCACGGTCTCCAGATAGGGCGCGAGCAGTGCCGTCACCGGCGCGGCGAACGAGGCATCGATCAGCCGGCCGATGCCGCCTTGCCACTCGCCGGTCTTTTGCGCTTCGACCGAGGACAGATCGTAGCGGCCGATGCCGGCGTGGGTGTCGATGACGCGAAACGCCTTGTCCTTCTGCTTCAGATAGTCGAGCAATCGCGTCAGCACGACATGCTTGACGACATCGGCGAAATTTCCGGCGTGATAGGCGTGGCGGTAGTTCACTTGGAGCCCCTGCCCCAGCGCGGCGGTGGCGGCTGCGAATTCGGATTTTCCGGCCGGCCGCCACGACTGCGGAGGGAGAACAAAAACCCGATCAGGCCGACCGCCATCAACGCGTAGCCGACCGGCCGCGCGCGGCCGTCGATCTCGCCGGCACCGGAGCGCAGGATCAGGTCGACCGCGCGCATCGGAATGTCATCGGCATCACCCGGGCCGACGGTGAAGAGGTACGGACCCGGGCTGACGCTCGCGATCACGCCGGCCTCATCGCGAAAAATCTTGTCGGGCAGCTGCGGGCTGGCCTGGCGTGGGTTGTCCGAATGGTTGAACTGCAGCGTTGAGGCAAGCACCGTTCGGCCATTGGTGGCCGATGTCAGCGTCAACACCGTGCGCTGCTGTGAGACGATGCGCTCGGTCCTCGCGGTCAGGTCGACCAGCACCCGCACCGGTGCGTCGCGGCTGCTGAGCGGCACCGTCAGCGGTTTGAAGCGGCCCTGCTCGTAGACACGCCATGTGCCGATCTCGTGGCCGGAGAAATTGCTCATCGCCCAGGGATAGATGAAACCGGTGGCGATGCCGGCGAGCAAGATCAGGACAAACAGAAAGCGCATTCAGGCAGCCACCTTGTAATCGTACCTTGCCGGACAACTAGCTCGCATTGGTGTTGTCGCGCAGGCGTTCCATTTCATCCAGCAGCATCTCAAGGCCGAGCTCGAATGTCTTGTCGAAACCGGCCCTACCAAAATAGGCCCCGGCTGTCATGACGCTGGGAAAATCCCGCGCCAGCTGCTCGTCACTGACCGTGGTCACCGCCGAAGGACCCTTGGCGTAACCTGCGGTCTCGTCGAGGATCGCGCCCATAAGGTAGTAGCTCGTGGCGCGGAACAGCCTTGCACTCAGCTCCGGACCGAAGCCGCCTGCTTCGAACAGGCCGATGACACTATCCAGCTTGGCAAGACATGCTGGCGAATTCATGCGGTAGACGACAACGAACGGCGCGAAGGCCGGATGCTCGGTCGCGACGCGACGGTATTCCTGCATGCCGACGCGGATCCTTTCGCGCCAGGGCATGCTGGCGTCGGGGATAACAATCGCGCTGATCTGCCGGTCGACCAGCGCCTCGTAGAGATGCGCCTGCGAAGGGAAGTGATGATAGATGCTCATCGCCTCGCAGCCGAGCGCGGCCGCCAGCTTGCGCATCGAAAAGCCGGTAAGCCCCTCACGCTCGATCACCTGGAAGGCCGCGTCCTCGATCATCTCGCGAGACAGCCGACCGCGCACTCTCTTTTTCTTGATCGATGAGTCCATGGCGTCGCTTGACAACTTACACTGTAAGGTTCACTTTCGACATTACCTTACACAGTAAGGCTAACAAAGACCAGAGGAGAAAACCATGTCGAACCGTCGCATTTCCAAATCCGTGCAGTCGTCCATCCGCCGTGCGTTCCTGCTCACCGCCGCAGCCTGCATCCTGTCGCTCGGCGCGGCTCCGGCCCATTCCGATGAATACGATGCAACCATCAAGGACATCCAGTCGACCATGGGCGGTGTGCCCAGCTTTGTGAAGCAGTTCCCCAAAGCCGGCCTGCCTGGGGCCTGGGCCGAGGTCAAGGCCATCCAACTCAGCGACAAGACAGCGCTGCCACCAAAGGTCAAGTCGCTGATCTCGCTGGCGGTGGCGGCGCAGATACCTTGCAACTACTGCATCTGGTCGGACACCCAGGACGCCAAACGCGCCGGCGCCACCGACGAAGAGATCCAGGAAGCCGTGACAATGGCTGCGCTGACCCGCCACTGGAGCACCATCTTCAACGGAATGCAGGTCGATTTCGACACGTTCAAGAAGGAAATGGGCGGGGAGTAGCATATCCCGACCCTCGAAACGGGCAGCGATTCCGGACCGATCCGAGATAGCGTGGTCGCCTTGGTTCGTCGCTTATTCCTGATTGTGATGGCCCGCGGATGCGGCCATCACGGTCCCTTCGCACAGTCGCACCCGGCTGCCGTTCCGCCCACTGCCCGATCGAGGGAACCGTGGAAGACGACACTCTACCTGTGCGCTCAAAAGCCATGCTAAAATGACCGATACTCCCCTGCGAAATGTATACCTATGCGCGCATTGCCACAAAATGAGACCATTGCCACGGCCTTGGCGAAGAGGCGGCTTGATGCACGAGCATTACAAGCAACACCGGGAAAATGCGTGAGAGCCAACTTCACCGTCGGTCAGCAATTTTTTTATCGCTTTTCGGCTTTTTGTATAATTTCTGCAATATCAGGCTGTGACGCGTCAGCTTTTTATCAAGCTTCATTGATGAAATATGGACATCAGAATCTTTATATTTGTAGCCCGAGCGGTTTTGGGCAACAATCCCATTGCACGCTGAAGGTCTGACGATCGCTCCAGATCGCTTAAGTCTATTTTCAGTTGTATTTTTCCTGGACTATACGCTGAATTGGACCATGGGTGCCGATTCCGGCATTTCCTCGCCGTCAGGGTTTCGACATCGCCTGGAAACAGCTTGCCAGGCCTGTCGACGGATTTTTCGGCAGCCAACCAATACATTGATTCACAACGAGGATCCGCTTCCGGAACAGCGCGGGTCCGACCGGCTCATGATTAACCATTCGCGAACAGACACGGTTAAGGTTTCGCTAATTTAGTTGACTAGGATTTCCACAGGTATATTTTCAAAGCGTTGGGATGTGCAATTTGGGCGAGCAATCGACGATGATGACACTGGGCGTGTGATCGCGATTTCGGGGCGCAGAGAAATGCTGAACAGCAGCATACAGATCGTGTAGCAGCACAAGCTCCGCGAGCCCAAGAACATTGGCGCACATCAATGATGGCGGTTCCGCAGATGCGGAGGTTTGCCACGTTCTGAAGGACGTGGCCGGGCAATGCTTTTGTCCCGGCCCGGGCGGTAGCGTGCGCGGTGCGTGAGAGGAAAGCATGAGTAAGCTCATCAAGGTTCTGAAACTGGAGTCCGGGAGCGGTCAAAGGGGCGCCAACCAAAACCGAAGCCGCGCCCTGGTCGCCGGAGGTGCGGGATTTTTGGGATCGCATCTGTGTGAACGTCTTTTGCGGGACGGATATGACGTTGTCGCGCTGGACAATTTTCACACCGGCAAGAGATACAATCTCAATGCCCTTCTGCGTAATCCGAGATTCACGTGCATCGAGCACGACATCGTCAATGCGCTGCCTTTGGGTCTTCAGTTCGATGAGATCTACAATCTCGCCTGCCCAGCCTCTCCGCCGCACTACCAGGAAGACCCGATCCATACCTTCAAGACAAGCGTGCTTGGTTCGCTGAACCTTCTGGAACTGGCGCGACAGAACAACGCCAAGATATTCCAGGCCTCGACGTCCGAAGTCTATGGCGACCCTTTCGTGCACCCACAGCCTGAGAGCTATTTCGGCAACGTCAATACGCATGGACCGCGGTCCTGCTATGACGAGGGCAAGCGCTCGGCCGAAACCCTGTTCTTCGACTATTCGAGAACATATGGCCTCGATATCCGCGTCGCCCGCATTTTTAACACCTATGGCCGTCGCATGCAGCCCGATGACGGGCGCGTGGTTTCGAACTTCATCGTCCAGGCGCTGCGCGGCCAAGACCTGACCGTCTATGGCAGCGGCATGCAGACGCGTTCCTTCTGCTATGCCGACGACCTGATCGAGGGCTTCGTCCGGCTGATGAATGCGCCGAGTGCGCCCGCGCATCCGGTCAACCTCGGCAATCCCGGCGAATTCACCATCATGGAACTGGCGACGCTGGTCATCAGCTATACCAACTCCCGATCGAAGATCGTACATCGGCCTCTGCCGGTCGACGATCCCAGACAGCGCAAGCCGGACATTTCCTTTGCCAGGGCCAATCTCGGTTGGGAGCCGAAAATCAGCCTGAGCCAGGGGCTCGCGCAGACCGTCGACTATTTTGACACCCTGCTCTACGGAAGCAAACTGATCAAAGGGGCCGCGGCGTCATGACTCGCCCGGCAATCCTGGTCACGGGTGGGGCCGGCTTCATCGGCAGCCACACCTGCAAGCAGTTGGCCGGCGCCGGCTATTTGCCTGTGGTTTTCGACAATCTGAGCCGCGGTAACGAGAAATCCGTCGCCTGGGGTCCGCTTGTCGTCGGCGATATCCGGGACAGGGATGCGCTGCAGGGGGCAATCAAGACGTACCGGCCGACAGCGGTCATCCACTTTGCGGCGCTGGCCTATGTCGGCGAGTCCGTTCAGGAGCCGGCTGAATACTATTCGACCAATGTGACCGGCACCATCGCGGTGCTCGATGCGGCGCGAGCGAACGCCATCGACAACATCATCTTCTCCAGCAGCTGCGCAACCTACGGCGTGCCGGACGCGTTGCCTGTTCGCGAGACGTCCTCGCAAAATCCGATCAGCCCTTACGGGCGCACCAAGCTGATGGGCGAACAGATCATCGGCGACTATGCGTCCGCATACGGAATGAAATTTGCCATCCTGCGCTATTTCAACGCTTGCGGCGCCGACCCCGACGGCGAGCTTGGTGAGTGGCATTCGCCCGAGACGCACCTGATTCCCAGGGTGCTCATGGCTGCATCAGGCATCATCGACGAGATCGAGGTTTTCGGCACGGACTACGACACGTCGGACGGCACGTGCGTACGGGACTATATCCACGTAAGCGATCTGGCCCGCGCCCATCTGAAAGCTCTCATGCATCTCGAGGGCGGCGGACAAAGCCTGGCGGTCAACCTCGGCACTGGCCGGGGCGTATCCATCAAGGAGATTGTCCAGGCGGTCAGCCGAATGACGGCAAGACCGGTTCCGGCCGTCTTCAGGACCCGGCGCCCGGGAGACCCGGCGGAGCTCTACGCCGATCCGGGAAGCGCACGCGAACGTCTCGGCTTTGTGCCGGAGCTTTCCGACATCGACACGATCGTCAGGACGGCTGCCCCCTTCTTTGGCCTGAAGGCGAAATCGACGAGACTGCCGCCTACCAAGACGGCAGCGCCTGTCGCCGCTCGGTGGCTCAGGAATAGCGGGGGCGGCAGCTCGCGCGCTGGCCAAATCCGCTAGGGCTGCAGATATACGGCGAGTTCCCCAGGAACGTGCCGCCATTGCCCGGATTGTAAGAGGCCTTCACCGGCGCCGGCGTACGCACCTTGATCCGCGGCGGCGATGCAAAAGCGTAGGCTCTTTCAATGGTCCGCACCGCGCTCGTCATATAGACAAGAGGCTCGCTTCTGGACGAATGAGCGATGAACGTGGCGCGGACTGGCTGGACCGCGGGTTTGCTGCCAAGCGAGTGGACCACAGGCTTGACCGAATTGGTCTTGGTTGCATCGACGCTCTGGCAACCCGAAACCATCGCGATCGCCACCGCAGCCACAATCATGAATGCGCTGTTCTTGCCCGAGCGAAACGCGCCCATTGCGGAATTTTTCATTAGATGTCCCCTGCCAAAGGCGCGTTGCGACATACTTTGCTTTCGTCGCTTTCACGCCGCGTAAGCGACTGCTCGCTACCACATACGCAGGAACATTAGACTTCACTTATTAAAATTCATGAAAACCGAATGGTGAGCTTACCGTCTGGTCGTTCCGTCGGATTTTATTAAAATGCGATCAATCTGCAATCGGCCCGCCGACGGCACTGGCCGGACTGCTTGACGCTTCACGATAAGCGATTCGGCAACGCCTTGACAGGCACCGACAGGAGCATCCTGGCTCGACACAGAGACGGATCTGGATTGTTTCTCGACCGGTCAGGATGGGTGCCGGCGCGGGGTTGCGAAAATCACTGGGTGTGTCATGGCTCGTGCGAGGTGGCAGTTCCGCTCAACCGCCGCTTTTGACCGGCGCTGGCTTCCGATCAGGGCTGATCATCTGACGCATCTTGTCGAAAGTCGCAGCGGTCGTGTCACCGGATTTGAACTTGTTGTACTCCTGCCCGGGCTGCGCCGGCGACGCCTGGAAAACGTACCAGGAACCGCTCGGATCCTTCATCTGGTATATCGTGCCGCCCAATCGGTGATGGCTGAAGCAGGTTCGCCCCTGCGAGCTACCGGCAAGTGTCGTCCATTTTGCATCCATGCATAATTTGCCATTCTCGGTGATCAACCACCTGCCCTGGCCGATCGACGCGTTCGCGCCGCCGGTCCAGGCGCGAAGTTGGCGCCCATCCTTGGCAAAATAGGCTGCACCGTTTTCCCAGACCCATGTGCGGCCAGCATAAAGGGGAAACAGTTCCGCCGGAGTGAGCGGCGCTGCCGCGGCGACCGCCGACAAATCAACCTCTTCGGCTGTCGCGGCGTTTGGGCCGCTGACCAACAGCGGCTGCGCAACAATCATCGTCAACAGAAAGCAGCGGATCGACAGGACACCAACCACAGAAGTGATCCTCCAAATGACAGCCGGCTGAGGGTGAGACAGGGCGCCAGCGTACCATCTGTCGCTTCTGTCTGTCACCGCTTCTCGTTCCAGCCAGGATCGAGGTAGAAGTTGCGGTCGCCGGTCTCGCCCCGGCCAGCGCCGGAAACCACATAGGCGATCCTGACGATTCGAACGCTACCGGCGCCCTGCTGCAGCCCATAGATGCCTTCCAGCCCGCGGTCGTAAAATCCCGCCGCCGGAACCGAGAGCGCAACACAGGCGAGCGATGCCTGCCAGGCGAGTTTCACGCCATTGGCTCGCAGCGAAATCCTGTTCTCGACGAGGTGCCTGGTGACGATCACAACCACAAGCAGCCCGTAGATCAGCGCATTGAATGCGGCGAACCAGTAGAAGCCGGTGGAATTGGAAGGATGATCCACCAGAAGAACCGGCAAGGACGCACCAATCGCAAGCACCACATACGGAACGATGACGCGCGCTGGCAGAAGGTCCTTGGGGCCGCTGCCCTTGGGAGTAACGCGGAAATCGACGAAGGATTTGGTCAGATAGTCGCGGATTGACGACAGCGTTCCGGCGAGCACCCATGGCCAACGCGCGAAGAACAGGAACAGCGTCCCTTCCCAACTGAGCGTCTTGGCGGTGATCGGGCGCGAAAGCCCGAACGCCTTCAACATCATCACGAGGACGATGAGGGCAATCGAATTCGGCGCATAGTAGAACAGGAAGTCGGCATACATCACGTTGGCGAAGTTCTGGCCCGAACAGAGCGCGTAGATGGGCATGACGTACATCAGAAGCGCAAATGTCGCGAACAGCGGATACCAGAGCTGGCAAAACAGGAACTGAAATTTCAAGCGCGGCGGCAACTTGGAAAGGTAGCTGGGCGAGTATTCGAGCAAGATCGTCATCAGGCTCCGCGACCACTGGAATTCCTGCGTGACAAGATCGGCAAAGGTCTGCGGGCCATCGCCATGCGCGATCGCGTCGATGGCATGCACACCGCGCCATCCGGCCGCATTGATCAGCATCGACGTTGAATGGTCCTCGGCCAGTTCCGGGCCAAGACCACCCGCTTGCCTCAGCGCGGCGGTTCGCACGGCATAGTGCGAGCCGATGCAGAGCGGAGCCCCGCCGCCCGTATGGCCGGACTGCAAGGGACCGTGGAACATCCCTTCCGGAAACAGCCTGCCGCGCGCCGACCAGCTCTCTGCGGCATTGTTGTCGCAAATGCTCGGCGCCGAGACATAGCCAACCGCGGGATCTGCGAAGGGAAACAGGATTTCCCTCAGATAGGTTGGCGTCGGCACGTGGTCGGCATCCAACTGAGCGACGAAATCATAGCGCTCATAGCCATAATGATCGTAGAAGAATGCCAGGTTCCCTTCTTTGCAGCGCGTCCGGCGCGGCCACACCTTGCGATGATAATCTTCCCGACCACGTCGGGTCGAAATCATGACATTGTGGGCCTCGCACCAGGCGATCGTCTCCTCGGATGGGTCCTCGTCTGCCAGCCAGGTATCGTGTGGATAATCCTGCACCAGCATCGCTTCGAGCGTGCGCGCGACCACTGCAAAAGGCTCGGACGGCGCCTTGGTGACCACCATCGCGACCCGCGAATGCTCAGGGATTGCGTGAAGCTTCGACGGCTTTTTCGACGCATGCACATTCAGGAGGAAGTACAGTGGCATGAGCGTGAGCCATACCAGAATGAGCGTCGCGAATGCGTATGGCCCGACATGCTCGACATGCTCGGGCTTCAGCCACCAGAACCAGAAGAATCCGAGCGTGACGAACCAGAACGCCAGGGCCAGTCTCAAGACCCATTGCTGGGCGGCCGACAGCACGGGCACCAGAAAAGGGCCCTTCCGCGCAGTGGCGAGAGCCGTCTCAGGTCGCCGTGCCCGCCTGTTCGCATGGTCGACAATGCCTGCCTGAACGGAAGCACTCATACACTTACCCGCCGCCACTTTGGGCTCTCCGCCGACAGATGGCTGAAAGCTCTCAAATCCCGGCGACAGAATCAGTCCGCGCCTTGTTAGAGTCAACTAAATTAAGCGTTCGTTAACCATGATTCTTGAGATCTGGTTAACCTAACACCTTGAATCGGGAGGGGAATAACCGCGACCGACGCAGCCCAGCAATGACGAGCCGGCAAAGTTTTCTTGTGTCGGAAGTTCGCTGTTGGTCGAGGCTTTCCGGTCGCGATCAGGCTCGAGAGCAGCGTTAACCATGTTGTGAAAGACAGGGTTAAGCAACCGTTAATTGCGCTTGACTCCTGGCCGCGACCGGCTCTTAAATTAGCCTGGGATGATATATCGGGATATTGGCGCGAATTTGTGAGTATCGCGGCGAACCTTCTCTCTATAGAGCGTCTATGTCGGCGCCTGAGAGATAGATAATCGTTTGGTGGGCTCTGTGCGAAGGTTCGCACACCCGCCTATGGTCGCTCAGAAATCCCGCGGATTCCACCAGTATTGCCGATCGGTTGGGTAGTCGTGTCGATCAAGCATCGGCGCGCACGGGCGAGGCTTCAACTTCCGCAGGATGTTGAAGCTATGGGAGTATAAAACATGAAACACACCACAGCAAACGCACTTGCGATCGCGCTTGTATTGGGCGCAAGCGCCGCGTTCCCCACTGCGGGAAGCGCCGGCTCCGTGGCCACGACCGACCCCGTTCAGACGAGCAGCGCCGCGTCGGCGTTCGGATCCTATGATCCCTACGGTGACTTCAGCGCCGACAAGAGCGCCAGCATCGAAGAGTTGTTCCTGCCCTGGGAAGACGTCGACCTGGCGAGCCTTCCCCTGGCCGACGCCTATGCCCTTCAGCGAAACCGATCGCTGTTGATCACCATCGAGCCGTGGACCTGGTCGAAGGACTGGCGCATCACTCCGACCGAACTGCGCAACGGCATATTGAGCGGCAAGTATGACGCCAACATGCAGGCAATCTGCAATTTGGTGGGAGCCATGAAGAGCCCGGTAACCATTCGCTGGGCGCAGGAAATGGAGGACAAGAACGGCCGCTTCACCTGGGCCAACTGGGCTCCCAAGGACTGGATCGCCGCTTACAAGCGCGAGGTCGATATCTGCCGCAAGGCTGCCCCCGCCGCCAAATATATGTGGTCACCCAAAGGCGAAGAGGGTCTGGAAAAATACTATCCCGGCGACGACTACGTCGACGTCATCGGCCTGTCGGTGTTCGGCCTGCAGAAAAAGGACAACAACGAGACCGGTCACGACAGGACGTTCGCCGAGGCGCTCAAGCCCGGCTATGACCGCGTCGCGGGCTTCAACAAGCCGGTCGTGGTGGCGGAGCTCGGCTATGTCGGAAAGCAGGAATATGTCTCGAAATGGGAAATCGATTCCCGCAAGTCCTATTCTGAATTTCCGGCCCTGACCTCGGTCGTCTACTTCAACCAGAAGGAAGTGTGGCCGTGGCTGGGTGGCTATGGACTGCCCGATTGGAGGGTTACCCAGCATATCTTGCCCTAGGGGTGCTGTACCGGGTGTGGTGCAAAACTGGGCGTGGCGTAAAATAGTGGGGTAGGGTCGTGAAACGAGTATTGGGGAATTGTATCGGAACGGCGCTTGCCTGTTCCATCGGTGTCTTTGCCTTCCAGCTTCCAGCGGCAGCGATGACAGCGGCGCAGGTCGCCGAACTGGCCAGCCAAGCGGAGGCGGTGCCCGATGCGGGTATCTACCAGATGTACCAGAACCGATCGTGGCTCTGGGGTCAAAACGGCGCCGGATTTTTTGCCGTGCAACGCCGCCAATTCAGCGCCTGGACCTCGGACAAGGGCAAACTGGGCTACGGCGACGGCATCTGGTTCCTCCCTGGAGGAGGCAAGCTGTGCTTCCGCGCAAAATGGCATGGAGCAGGAGGTGACTCCGATGCCCTCACCTGTTTCGAGCATCGCCAGGCCGGCAGGGTGGTTTACCAGCGCAAGATTCCGGATGGCGACTGGTACGTTTTCAGGAACTCGGATCGCAACATGGCGGACGAGTTCATGAAAGTAAAATACGGCGACTACGCCACCTGGAAACAAAACCGGATCAAGGCAAGGCCGTAGACAGGGTCATGCACGACAAGCCGCTGGCCTACGCCTTGCGCTCCCAGCGGCGGTCCGGCGTCTGCTGCCAGTAGGTGACGGCGTGGCCGGCGTCCTTCATCGTCTTCCAGTGCCTCCGGGCCGCCTCGACCTGGGCGGCATCGTGGCCGTCGAACAGGAACACCGCGCGCTCGTAACCGCCGAGTTCGGGCGGCATGGCGCCATCGACCAGGAAGCGGATTTTTGCCTCGTTGAGATTGCCGTCGCCGGTGGTCAACAGAATCGGCTGTTCACCGGGATAGGCCTCACGATCGGTTGCATGGGCGAGGAACGAATCGTCGCGAAAAGTCCAAAGATGCTGGTCGAGCGCATCGCGGCGTTCCTCGGTGCCGGTCTGCACCACGGCGCGCCAGCCACGGTCGATGCTGCGCTCCAGGAGGCCGGGCAGTGCATCCTCCAGCGTCGATTCGGTCAGGTGGTAGAACAAGACGTCGGCCATCGCCTCAGCCTATACCGGATGAACCCGCTTACTGCTCATAATTGTCTCGCACCAGCCGATCGAGCAGCCTGACGCCGAAACCGGAACCCCAGGACTGGTTGATCTCGTTCGATGGCGAGCCCATCGCCGTGCCGGCAATGTCGAGATGCGCCCATGGGGTCTCCTTGACGAAGCGCTGCAGGAATTGCGCGGCGATGATGGCACCGCCATAGCGGCCGCCAATGTTCTTCATGTCGGCATTCTTGGAATCGATCAGCTTGTCATATTCGGCGCCGAGCGGCATGCGCCACAGCCGCTCCTGCGTCGCCTGCCCCGCCGCCGTCAGCCTTTGCGCCAATTCGTCGTTGTTGGAAAACAGGCCGGCATGGTGCTGGCCAAGCGCCACCATGATGGCGCCGGTCAGCGTCGCCAGATTGACCATGAATTTCGGCTGGAAACGGTCGTTGCAGTACCACAGCGCGTCGGCCAGCACGAGGCGGCCTTCGGCGTCGGTGTTGAGCACCTCGATGGTCTGCCCCGACATCGAAGTGACGATGTCGCCGGGGCGCTGGGCATGGCCGTCGACGGCGTTCTCGACCAGGYCGATGACGCCGACGACATTGGCCTTCGCCTTGCGCGCGGCCAGCGCATGCATCAGGCCGGTGACGGCGGCGGCACCACCCATGTCGCCCTTCATGTCCTCCATGCCGGAGGCCGGCTTCATCGAATTGCCGCCAGTGTCGAACGTGACGCCCTTGCCGACGAACGCAACCGGGCTGTCCTTTGGCTTGCCGCCGTTCCACTGCATGATCGCCATGCGGGCGCCGCGCGGCGAGCCCTGCGCGACACCGAGCAGCGAGCCCATGCCGAGCTTCTTCATCTCCTTCTCGGCCAGGATCTCGACCTTGACGCCGAGCGCCTCGAGTTCCTTGGCGCGGGCGGCGAACTCAACCGGGCCAAGCACGTTTGCCGGTTCGTTGACCAGGTCGCGCGCCAGAAGCACGCCGTCCATCACCGCCTCGGCATCGGCGAAGGCCTTTTTCGCAGCGGCCGGAGCGGCTGTGTGGATGGTGACCTTGACCGGCTTTTTCGGCTCGGCCTCGTCCTTGTCCTTCCTGGTCTTGTACTTGTCGAAGGCATAGCTGCGCAGAAGAATGCCTGCCGCGAGGCTTGCCGCCTCCTTGCCGCTCGGCGAGGCGCCGACCATTTCAAGCACCACGGCCACGTCGGTCGCCTTGCGTAGCGACCCGGCAATGGTGCCGCCAAGCTTCAGCCACGCATATTCGTCGAGCCCCGACATCTTGCCGGCGCCGATCGCCACCAGTCTGTCGAGCGACGCTCCTTCGGGCGCCAGGACTTCGACGGTGCTGGCGAACTTGCCGGTGAATTCGGCGACCGGAAAGGCCCGCTCCAATGTCTTGCCCGGATCGCAAGCCTTGGCGGCGTCGCTCAGGCCGCCCTCATCCGCCGACAGCACGAAGACCGTGCCATTCTTGGGTGCGGAAAATTTGGCGAAGGCGATCGACGGTCTTTGGCTCATCATGTCCTGCTTTCGGAAAATGCGTAGCTTTTGGGGAAGTGGTTCGAAGCGATGCGCGACATTTGGTCGTTTTCCCGCATTTGGCAAGACTTTGCCAAATTCGCACCCCATATGACCAACGGAATCGATGGTGATTCTTCGCGGCACGGCCCCGCTTTTTGCCGCAACTTGTTGTTAACCATCGATGTTCTCCCTTTCTTATCCATTGCCGCCGACACTCCGACCGCCGGGGCGCGCACAATGTGGGACGGAACCGGATCGACCATCCATGGAGCCAGTTGTGCAGGCGCCGCCGGACAGCTACCTTGTGCGGTGGCATGATGCCGTTCGAGAAAATCGAGAAAAGCCTTCATGAAGGTCATTGAACGCTACATCATGCGCCGCGCTTTCGTGGTCTTCCTGGCTGCGCTGGTGTGGACGCTGGCCATCGTCTGGACCACGCAAGTGCTGGCCAAGATCGACCTGGTCACCGACAGCGGCCAGTCGTCGCTGACCTTCTTCGAGGTGGCCGCCCTCATCCTTCCCTCCATCATCCCGATCGTCGTCCCCTTTGCGGTGGTGGTGGCGGTGGCACAGACACTTAGTGTCATGAATTCGGATTCCGAGCTCGCCGTCGTCAACGCCGCGGGCGCCTCGCGCTGGACGATCGTGCGGCCGATCATGCTTCTGGCACTCGCGGCCAGCGTCTTTTCCTTTGCCGTCGACAATGGCATCGACCCTTATGCTCGGCAGAAGAACCGGGCCCTGGTGGCGGCGTCGCACGCGGACCTGCTGTCGCTGATCATCCAGGAAGGCACCTTCCGCAAGATCGAGGATGGGCTGTTCCTGCAGATCGGCGAGCGGCTTCCCGACAATCGTCTGGGCGGCATCTTCGTCGCGGATTCGCGCGAAGAAGGGGTCAACCTCGTCTACTACGCCAAGACCGGCAGCATCATCGAACGCGGCGGCGAAAAGGTGCTGATGATGAATGACGGCGTCATTCATCGCAAAACACTGACCGGCGACCTGTCGGTCATCCGGTTTACATCCTATGCCTTCGACATGTCGGCCTTCATGGCGGCGGCCTCGGAGGTGACGCTGCTGCCGAAGGACCAGACGACGCAGTACCTGCTCAATCCAAACCCCAACGACAAAAACTACCAGCAAATCCCGCTTGAATACCGGGCCGAGCTCAACCAGCGGTTTTCGGAATGGACCTATTCCATCGTCTTCGCACTGATCGCGCTCGCGGTCGCCGGGGACGCGCGCTCGCACCGCGAGGCACGCGTCAATCCGCTGATCACGGCGATTTCAGTATCGCTGTTCGTGCGCTGGCTGGGCTTCTTTGCCGCCAGCAAGGCCGATGAGGTCCCGCAATATGCCTATATGGTCTACGGCGTGCCCATCGTGGCATCGGCGGTGGCGATCTGGTTCATCGTATCCAACCGGACCTTGGAACTGCCGGTAGCCTGGGCGGACTGGATGACCAATTTCGCCACCCGCATCGGTGACAACTGGAACGCGCTGAAGCTGCGTTTGTCCGGCACTTCAGGGCAAGGGGTCAGCTGATGGGCTGGACGCTGGGCCGCTATTTCTTCTTCCGCTACGTGACGATCACCTTCTGGTTCTTCATCGGCCTCCTGGCGCTGGTGTTCCTGATCGATTTCACCGAGCTTTCCGGCCGCACCACCGGCCTGCCCGGCTTCACTTACGGGACGGCAGTGGCCATTTCCGGGCTTCGGATGCCGATGATCATGCTGCAGACGGTGCCGTTTGTCGGCCTGTTCTCGGCGATGGCGACGCTGGTGTCGCTCAACCGTCGCTACGAACTGGTCATCGCGCGTTCCGCCGGCGTTTCGGCCTGGCAATTCCTGTTGCCGTGCTGCATCGGAGCGTTGCTGTTCGGCATCCTGTCGGTAGGCGTCATCAATCCACTCGCCGCGCACGCCTTTTCCTGGTCCGAGCAGATCGAAACCGAGCTGCGCTCCGGCAAATCGAACACGGTTTCGGCCGATGCCGCACCCTGGATCCGGCAGAAAACCAGCTCCGGGGACACCATCATCGGTGCGCGTGCCATCCTCAACCAAGGCCTCGAGATGGCCGATGTCGTCTTTTTCGTTCTCGACCCGCAAGGCAACATCGTCGAGCGCAAGGATGCCGCGCGCGCCTTCCTGCGCGACGGCTATTGGGAATTGCAGGACGTCAGGACGTTCCAGAACGGCACGATCCAGACAGCGACAAACGATCGCGTGCCGACCAATCTGAAGCCCGAATTCGTGCAGGAGCGGCTGGCGCGTCCCGAAACCATTCCGTTTTATGATCTGCCCGGAAAAATCGAGGTTGCCCGCTCCTTCGGCCTCAAGGCAAATGCCTTTGCCATGCAGTTTGATTCGCTGGTGGCGTTGCCGTTCCTTCTCGTCGCCATGACGCTGATTGCGGCAACGGTTTCAATGCGATTTGCTAGGATGGGACAGTCAGCGACGATGATTCTGGGTGGCATCGTCGCCGGCTTTCTGCTTTATGTCGTTTCGGTTCTGGTGAAGGCATTCGGCGTGGCGGGATTTGTGCCGACTGTCGTAGCCGCCTGGGTCCCGGTCGTGGTGGCTATGTTCTTCGGGGTGACTTTCCTGCTATACAAGGAAGACGGCTAGTGAGGGAGGCGTTTTTGCCCAGCAACAGGCAGGCCGGTTTGGCGCGCCTCTATGCGGCTAGCGCCTTGGCGTGCCTGCTTGCCTGCGCCGTGCCGATGCCCGCGCTTGCGCAGGACGTCAGCGACATGGCGGCCACGGTTCCGTCCGGCTCGCAGATGCTGCTGGCGGCCGACACGCTGGTCTACAACAACGACAACCAGACGGTGACCGCCGTCGGTGGCGTGCAGATCGACTACGGCGGCAATCGCCTTGTCGCCCAGCGGGTTGAATACAACCGCAACACCAAGCGGATGGTCGCTAGCGGCAATGTCGAGGTCGTCAACAGCGACGGCACCAAGATCAATTCGGAACATATCGACATCACCGATGATTTCGCCGACGGCTTCGTCAACGCTTTGCGCGTCGAAACCATCGACAAGGCCTATTTTGCCGCCGAAAGCGCCGAGCGCATGGGCGGCGTGCTGACCACGTTCCACAATGGCGTCTACACCGCCTGCGAACCGTGCGAGGACAAGCCCAACAAGGCGCCGACATGGCGCGTCAAGGCCAGGAAAATCATCTGGAACGGCGAGAAGAAGACGGTTCGCTTCGAGAATGCGAATTTCGAGTTCTTTGGCTTCCCCCTTGCCTACCTGCCCGCGTTTGAGATTGCCGACCCGACAGTGAAGCGCAAGAGCGGCTTCCTGATCCCCAGCATCGTCTACAAGAGCGATCTAGGCGTCGGCGTAAAGGTTCCCTATTATTTCGCCTTGTCACCGACCTACGACCTGACCGTCACCGGCACCGGCTACACCAAGCAAGGCTTCCTCGGTGAGGCCGAGTGGCGCCAGCGCTTCAACAATGGTCAGTACAGTTTGAAGATTGCCGGGATTCAGCAGCGGGATCCTGATGCCTTCCTGGACACGGATGCATTCCCAGCCACTGCTGGCCACAACATCAATTCGGGTGAAGTTGGCGATCCGAACAAATTCCGCGGCATGATGGGCACCCAGGGGCAGTTCGCCATCAATCCGCGCTGGAATTTCGGCTGGGATGTGCTGCTGCAGACCGACAAGAACTTCTCGAACACCTACGGCATCGACAAGTACGGCAGCAGCGTCCACCAGTCGTCGGTCTACCTGACGGGTCTCAACGGCCGCAACTATTTCGACCTGCGCGCCATGCACTTCGAGGTGCAGGAAGATACGCCCAACAGCAATATCTCCGCACGCAGCAATCAGCAGCCCTGGGTGCTGCCGACGCTCGACTACGCCTATATTCCCGACATGTCGGTGGCCGGCGGTCAGTTGTCACTCAATGCCAACGCGCGCGTCATCCGTCGCGACGATCTCGATCAGACCTACTTCACCCCCTACACACCGGCGTCGGGTGTCCAGCGTGTCCGCGGCATCGAAGGCGAATCCGGACGTCTCACCACCGAGGCCGAGTGGAAGCGGTCCTACGTCACTGACAACGGGCTGGTGCTGACGCCATTGCTCGCGCTGCAGGGCGATGTCGACTACGTCAACGCGTCATCGGCTTCGCTTGCCGCCGTCAACCAGATGGCAACGAATTTGGGCCAGCAGGACGATATGCCTTCCTCGTTTGCTCGTTTCATGGCGACCGCCGGGCTCGAAATGCGTTGGCCGGTGCTGTTTTCGGCTGCCAATTCGAGCCATGTGGTCGAGCCGATGGCACAGGTCTTCATGCGCCCGAACGAGCAATATGTCGGCGGGCTCGCGGTTCCCAATGAAGACGCCCAAAGCATGGTCTTCGACGCGACCACTTTGTTCGAACGCGACAAGTTCTCCGGCTACGACCGTGTCGAAGGCGGTTCGCGCGCCAATGTCGGCCTGCGCTATTCCGGCTCCTACAACAATGGCTGGGGCACCAATGCCATTTTCGGCCAGTCCTATCAGATTGGCGGCGAGAATTCCTTCGCCGCGCCGGATCTGGTCAATGTCGGCGCCTTCTCGGGCCTCGACAACACCAAGTCGGACTATGTCGGCCTGTTTGGCGTCAACAGCCCCAATGGCTTTGCTGCCTCGGTTAGCGGCCGGTTCGACGAACAGACTTTTGAAATGCGCCGCGGCGAGCTAAAGGCCGCCTATACCGGCCTGCCGGTATCGCTGACCGCCAAATACGCCTTCATCCAGGCACAGCCGCTTTACGGTTTCACGACCGACCGCCACGAAGTCACGCTTGGTGCGTCGACGCATCTCGCCGAGAACTGGCGCGTCTTCGGGACCGGAACCTACGATTTGCAGGAAAGCCTGCTGGTCAGCGACGGCGTCGGCTTCGCCTACAACGATTCCTGCTTCACCTATCTGATGACGTACTCGCAGTCGCGCGACCTGAACACTCGGGAGGTGTCGCAGACCATCGGCTTCAACCTGTCGTTCCGTACCCTCGGCGATTTCGGCTCGTCGAGCAGTGCCATCGACACGATCCAGTAACAGTCGGCGACATCGTTTCGCCGCATAGGGCTGGCACGGATTTGGTGCACCCGGAACGCATGAATTGGGCGGAACCGGGATAGAATTGGGATGCCAACGATGAGGAAATACCTCTTTTCAGCAGGGTTCGCGCTGCTTTTAGCGGCGACGTCCGTGTCGGTCACCGTGATGACGCCGCCGGCTTTCGCCAGCGAGATCAAATACGTCGTCAACGACGTTCCGGTCACCTCCGGCGACATCGCGCATCGCGCCGCCTTCTTGAAGCTGCAGCGCAAGAAGGGCGATGCCGCCCAGGAAATGATCGACCAGACGCTGCGACTGGCCGAGGCCAAGCGGCTTGGTATCCGCATCAGCGATGCGCAGGTCGAGGCTGCCTACCAGCGCTTTGCCTCGAACAACAAGATGCAGCTCAGCCAACTCGACGGCGTCATGGAGAAATCAGGCGTCACAAAGGGCCACTTCAAGGAATTCATCCGCGCCCAGATGGCCTGGAACCAGGCCTTGAGCGCGCGTTACCGTTCCGGCGATGGCACCGGCGCCGTCAGCGAGCAAGACCTTGTCAGGAAGATGCTCGAAAAAGGCGGCTCCAAGCCGAGCGCTACCGAGTACATGCTGCAGCAGGTCATCTTCGTGGTACCAGCCGCCGAGCGCAGCGCGACGCTGGCCAAGCGCAAGCGTGAGGCCGACGCCATGCGCGCCCGCTTCAACGGCTGCAACACGACGCATGAGTTCGCCAAGGGCCTGATCGACGTCACCGTTCGTGACCTGGGCCGGGTGCTGGCGCCGCAACTGCCGTCGGACTGGGCCGAGCAGATCAAGGCAACCAAGGTCGGTGGCGCAACCATAACGCGCGAGACCGAACGCGGCGTCGAATTCATCGGCATCTGCTCGTCGCGCGAAGTCTCGGACGATAAGGTTGCCCAGATGGTGTTCCAGAGCGAAGGCTCAGGTGGTGACAAGAACGCCGATGAGCTCAGCAAGAAATATGTCGACGAGTTGAAGGCGAAAGCCCGCATCGTCAAGCGCTGACGTGGACAGCACAGTGATTGCGCTCGCCTTGAGCGCCGGCGATCCGTCCGGCATCGGGCCGGAGATCGCGATTGCCGCGTTCATGGCGCGCGAGGCCGCAGCCTTGCCTCCCTTCTATTTGCTCACGGATCCGGCGCTGATCGCCTCCCGGGCCCGGCTCCTCGGCATTTCGCTGCCGGTCGTTGAAACGACACCCGCGCAAGCGGCGCAAGTGTTTGCACGCGCCCTGCCGATCGTGCCGCTGGCTGCCCGCTGCATCGACAGCCCCGGCCGGCCGGACCCGGCCAATGCGGCCGCCACCATCGAAGCCATCGACCGCGCCGTCGCCGACTGCCTTGCCGGCGACGCCGCCGCTGTCGTCACCTGCCCGATCGCCAAGAAGCCGCTCTACGATGCCGGCTTTGGCTTTCCTGGTCATACCGAATATCTGGCGCATCTGTCGGCCCGACACACTGGCGTCGAGGCGATGCCGGTGATGATGCTGGCCGGCCCCGAGTTGCGCACCGTCCCCATCACCATCCACATCGCCCTGGCGGCGGTGCCCACGGCGCTGACCACCGAATTGATCGTCGCGACGGCGCGCATCACCGCTGCCGACCTCATCGGCCGCTTCGGCATCGCCAGGCCGCGGCTGGCCGTTGCCGGGCTCAATCCGCATGCGGGTGAAGGCGGTGCCATGGGTCTCGAGGACGAGCGCATCGTGCGCCCGGCGGTCGAAATCCTGCGCGCCGAAGGCATCGACGCTTTCGGCCCCCTGCCCGCCGACACATTGTTCCACGCCCGGGCCCGGGCCGGCTACGACGCGGCCCTATGCATGTATCACGACCAGGCGCTGATTCCGGCCAAGGCACTGGCCTTCGACGAGGCGGTGAATGTCACGCTCGGCCTGCCCTTCATTCGCACCTCGCCCGACCACGGTACGGCCTTCGACATCGCCGGCAAGGGCGTGGCGAGGCCCGACAGCCTGATGGCGGCGCTGAAGCTCGCCAGGCGATTGGCCGACAGCGGCACGAGGGCCGCCGCAGTATGAGCGCTTCCTGCCTGAGCCTGCGCGCATGAGCATCGATGGGCTGCCGCCGCTGCGCGAGGTGATCGAGCGTCATGGGCTGCAGGCAAAGAAGGCGCTCGGCCAGAATTTCCTGTTCGACCTCAACCTCACCGGCAAGATCGCCCGCACCGCCGGCGACTTGTCCGATGCAACCGTGATCGAGGTCGGTCCCGGCCCTGGCGGGCTGACCCGCGCATTGCTCGCCAACGGGGCGCGCCAGGTCATTGCCATCGAGCGCGACGAACGCTGCCTGGCGGCGCTCGCCGAAATATCGGATCATTATCCCGGCCGGCTGGAGATTGTATCCGGCGATGCGCTGAAGACGGACTTCGCAGCCCTTGCCGATGGGGGAGCCGGCGGCCCGGTCAAGATCATCGCCAACCTGCCCTACAATATCGGCACGGAGCTGCTGGTGCGCTGGTTGACGGTCGGCGAATGGCCGCCCTTCTATGCATCGATGACGCTGATGTTCCAGCGCGAGGTGGCCCTACGCATCGTCGCCACACCCGGCAGCGATGCCTATGGCAGGCTTGGCGTGCTGGCCGGCTGGCGCACGCAGGCCAGGATCGCCTTCGATGTGCCGCCCCAGGCGTTCACACCGCCGCCCAAGGTCACCTCTTCTGTGGTGCATCTGGAGCCGCGCGCGACACCCCTGCCCGCCGATGTGAAAAAACTCGGCCGCGTCACCGAAGCCGCCTTCGGCCAACGCCGCAAGATGCTGCGGCAGAGTGTGAAAAGCCTCGGCGGCGAAGCTTTGCTCGAACGCGCCGGCATCGATCCGACACGCCGCGCCGAAACACTCAGCGTCGAGGAATTCGTGCGC
This sequence comes from Mesorhizobium sp. P2_C7, assembly GCF_056404515.1. NCBI lineage: Bacteria > Pseudomonadati > Pseudomonadota > Alphaproteobacteria > Hyphomicrobiales > Phyllobacteriaceae > Mesorhizobium > Mesorhizobium sp. P2_C7. The sequence continues at coordinate 87,510 of NZ_JBFUDW010000017.1, forward strand.
CTGACCAACACGATGTAGCTTTCTTCTCCCTGTTCACAGGGGAAGGAAGAAGCATCAGCCGGTCTTCTCGTCCAACAGTCCAGAGACGAAATCGAACAGGCCGGGCCGGCGATCGCGTCTCAGCCGCTCGGCGACGACGATGCCGCGCACTTCGGCGAAGGCGCGGTCGAGGTCGTCATTGACGATGACGAAATCATATTCCTTCCAGTGCTCGATCTCGTTGCGGGCGTTTTTCAGCCGCGTCTCGATCACCGCCTCCTGGTCTTCGGCGCGACGCTTCAGCCGCGCCTTCAATTCCTTCATCGACGGCGGCAGGATGAAGATCGAGACGATGTCGGCGCGCATCTTCTCCTTGAGCTGCTGTGCGCCTTGCCAGTCGATGTCGAACAGCATGTCGCGCCCTTCAGCCAGCGCCAGTTCGGCCGGCTCGCGCGGTGTCGCGTAGCAATTGCCGTGCACTTCGGCCCATTCCAGCAGGGCGTCGGAATCGCGCAGCCGCTCGAAATCGCGCATCGTCCGGAAATGGTAGTGAACGCCTTCGATCTCGCTGCCGCGGCGCGGTCGGGTGGTGACCGAGACCGACAGTTCGAGGCTGGAATCGCTTTCCAGTAGGTTGCGCGCAATCGTCGACTTGCCGGCGCCGGATGGCGACGACAGGACGAGCATCAGGCCCCGGCGGCGAATGCGGGACCCTAAATCCTTGGCAACCATCGGCTACTCCAGATTCTGGATCTGTTCACGAAACTGGTCGACCACGGCCTTCAGCTCCAGCCCGATCGCGGTGACCGTAGCGGCGTTCGACTTCGAGCACAGCGTATTCGATTCGCGGTTAAATTCCTGTGCCAGAAAATCGAGCTTGCGGCCGACCGCGCCGCCGCCCTCAAGCAGTGCCCGACCAGATGCGACATGCGTTTTCAGGCGATCGATCTCTTCGCGAATATCGGCTTTGGTGGCCAGGAAAGCCGCCTCCATGTGCAGCCGGCTGGCGTCCAGATTGGCGGACGCGTCCATCAGCAGCCTGACCTGCTCGGCGAGGCGTTCGCGGATCGCCGCCGTCTCGCGCGACGGATCGGCCTCGGCCCGCAACGTCAGCGCCTCGATTGCGTCGATATGGCCCGCCAACAGCAGGGCCAGCGCGGCACCTTCGCCCTGTCGCGCCTGTTCCAGCCCTTTGAGGGCCACCTCGAGCGCAGCCGTGATCGCGATGTCGAGCGCAGCGCGCACCTCTTCGGTTTCGACAGTCTCGGGAATATCGAGCACGCCGCGCAGCGAAAGCAATCCGTCTGATGTCGCGGGGGCGACACCGAATTGCTCCTGCAACCGCTTGGCGAGCCCCGCAAGGTCCTTCAGAAAGACTTCGTTGACGACGGGCTGCGCCTGCGCGCCGGCGGCACGGCCAATGGTCAGCGTCGCCTGGAAATTACCCCGCGCAAAGCGCTTCTGAAGCGTCTGCCTGACAGCCGGTTCCAGCCGCTCGAAACCTTGCGGCAATCGCAGCCTCACTTCGACGCTCTTGCCGTTGACGGACTTGACCTCCCAGGCGATCGCGGTGCCTTCATGCTCGGCGACGGCACGTGCAAAACCGGTCATGCTCTGCAAATTCATGTCGCCCACAAGTCCCTGGCACATCGCTCCGAAACCGGTTTTCCGGAGGGGAGCACGTGCTGCTTAAAAATGACTGCGCCGCAGGCCCGCCGAAATCGGACGCGCGGCGCTGCTCCAAATGTCAGGGGCGCCGCCTTGTGGCAACGCCCTTCTTCGTCCTACTGGGCAGCGCCCGCATCGCCGCCGCCGCTGTCGTCGCCTCCGTCAGCCGGCTTGTCAGCATTGCCGTCAGCCGGCTTGTCGGCATTGCTGTCGCCGGCGCCGGTGGTGTTGGCGCCTTTGGCGGCGTCGTCGGCCTGCTTTTTCTGCAACGCGCGATAGCGGGCGACGTTCTCATTGTGCTCTTCGAGCGTCGCGGCAAAGACATGGCCGCCGGCACCATCGGCGACGAAGTAAAGATCGTCGGTTTTCGACGGATTGGCCACCGCCTCCAGCGCCGCCCGACCCGGATTGGCGATCGGCGTCGGTGGCAGGCCGTTGATCACATAGGTGTTGTAGGGCGTCTGCTTCTGGATGTCCGACTGGTAGATCGGCCGGTCCGCCGGCTTGCCCTTGCCGCCGAACAGACCGTAGATGATGGTTGGGTCGGATTGCAGGCGCATGCCCTTGGCCAGCCGGTTCAGGAAGACCGCGGCAACCCGTGAGCGCTCGTCACCCTTGCCCGTTTCCTTCTCGACGATGGAGGCCAGCGTAACGAACTCTTCGACATTGGCCAGCGGCAGGTCCGGCGCGCGCCGCTGCCAGACTTCGTCGACCAGCTTCTTCTGATCTCCCAGCAGCTTGTCGATCATCTGCTGGCGTGTCGCGCCGCGCGTGAAGCGCAGCGTGTCGGTGGCGAGGCTGCCCTCGGGAGGAGTGGTCGCCGGCATATCGCCGCTCAAGGCCGGCTCATCGGCGATGCGCTGCAGCGCCTGCTCGACCGTCAACCCTTCTGGAACGGTCAGCGAATACATCACCGACTTCCCGCTCTTCAAAAGCTCCATGATGTCGCGCATGGAAGCCTTGGGCTTGATCTCGTACTCGCCGGCCTTCAGCGCCGAATCATTGCCGTAGGCGCGCACGCCAAGGCGGAAGATCCGGGCGTCGCTGATCAGTCCGCGGCGTTCGAGCTGGTCGGCAATATCCTGGACGCCGGTATTCGGCTTGACCAGGAACGTGTCGCCATTGGCCGAGGGGCCAGCTTCGGTGAATTCCTGCTTGCCGAAATAGACCGCGGCGCCGGCCGCCAGAACCATCAGCATCACCACGGAGATGACGAAGTTCATGAACACGACGACCTGGCTGCGCGAAGCACGCGAGCGCTTCGGCGGCGGTGTGCCGGCCTCCGGCCGCAAGGCCTCGCTCGCCGTCTTCGGCATGATCGGCCCCGATGCCGGACGCTGTCCGAATTCTCCGTTGCCCGCCGGATTTGTGTTCATTTTGCCCTACCGTTTGATCGCTCAACGAATCCCCTGCGGCAGAGTAGGGGCGAATATGGCAAAATTGACGGCATGCCGAAGCATCGCCGGGCAGTTGGACGATCAGCCATTATAGCGCTGGAAGACGAGCGAAGCGTTGGTGCCGCCAAAGCCGAAGGAATTGGACAGTGCAACGTCGATCTGGCGAGCGCGCGGCTTGTTGGGCACCAGGTCGATCGCGGTCTCGCGCTCCGGGTTGTCGAGGTTGATGGTCGCCGGCGCGACATTGTCACGAATGGCGAGGACCGAAAAGATCGCTTCGGCAGCACCGGCCGCCCCCAGCAGATGGCCGATCGACGACTTGGTGGACGACATCGAAATCTTCGACGCGGCATTGCCGACAAGCCGCTCGACGGCGCCGAGTTCGATCGTATCGGCCATGGTCGAGGTGCCGTGCGCGTTGATGTAGTCGACATCGGCGGGCGTCAGCTTGGCCCGGTTCAACGCCGCCGTCATGCAGCGGAAGGCGCCGTCGCCGTCTTCGGCAGGCGCTGTGATGTGATGGGCATCACCGGTGAGGCCGTAGCCGGTCACTTCGGCGTAAATCTTGGCGCCGCGCGCCTTGGCATGTTCGAGCTCTTCAAGCACGACGACGCCGGCGCCTTCGCCCATGACGAAGCCGTCGCGGTCGCGGTCATAGGGGCGCGACGCCGTTTGCGGCGCATCGTTGCGATCGGTCGACAGCGCCCGGCACGCGGCGAAGCCGGCGATCGACAGCCGCGTCACCGGCGCTTCGGCGCCACCGGCGACCATCACGTCGGCATCGCCCCACATGATCAGCCGGGCAGCGTCGCCAATGGCGTGCGCACCGGTCGAACAGGCGGTGACGACGGCGTGGTTCGGGCCTTTCAGCCCGTGCCTGATCGAGACCTGCCCGGAGACGAGATTGATGATCTGGCCGGGGATGAAGAACGGGCTGATGCGGCGTGGACCGCGTTCCTTGAGGATCATCGCGTTCTCGGCGATGCCTTCGATGCCGCCGATGCCGGAGCCGATCAGCACACCCGTGGCGCACTGCTCGGCATRGGTCTTTGGCTCCCAGCCGGAATCCTTCAGCGCCTCGTCGGCGGCGGCAATCCCGTACAGGATGAAGTCGCCGATCTTGCGCAATTCCTTCGGCTCGAGCACGGCCTCGGGATTGAAGGTGGCATTGCTGCCATCGCCACGCGGAATGACGTGGGCGATCTTGCAGGCAAGATCCTCCACCTCAAACTCGGTGATGCGCTTGGCTGCGCTGCGGCCGGTCAGTAGTTCCTTCCAGCTGTGCTCGAAGCCCATGCCGAATGGCGACAACAACCCAAGGCCCGTGACGACGACACGCCTCATCGCAGGTCCTCCCCGGTGATGACTGCGGAAAGCGTCAGGCGGATGCCTTGTCGATATACTTCACCGCATCGCCGACGGTCAGGATGGTCTCGGCCGCATCGTCGGGAATCTCGACGCCGAATTCTTCTTCGAACGCCATGACGAGTTCGACCGTGTCGAGGCTGTCGGCGCCCAGATCATCGATGAAGCTCGCCTGCTCCGTCACTTTGTCGGCATCGACACCAAGGTGCTCGATGACGATCTTTTTGACGCGCTCTGCGGTGTCACTCATTTGGGGCATCCTCGTCTTTTGTTTGTCTGTCTTCGTTAGCGGGCAGAATGCCGCTAATCAAGCTGAAAGATGGTCCTGCCGGAAACGCAACGGCCACGGACCGGTTTTTGCCCGAACCGCCGGGTTGCGGGCCGCATTACACGAAAAATAGCAGAGGTCCAAGCCGAAATGGTCTCTTTTCACAAGCCGGCAACAACTCCGCCGGACCTCGTTCAGATCATCGCCATGCCGCCATTCACATGGATGGTCTGGCCGGTGACGTAGGCGGCTTCGTTGGAGGCGAGATAGGCAACGGCGGATGCGACTTCAGCGCCGGTGCCCATGCGGCGCGTCGGGATCGCCGCCATGATCGCCTCCTTCTGCTTGTCGTTGAGCTTGTCGGTCATCGCCGATTCGATGAAGCCCGGGGCGACGCAGTTGACGGTGATGTTGCGGGTGGCGATCTCCTGCGCCAGCGATTTGGAAAAGCCGATCATGCCGGCCTTGGAGGCGCAGTAGTTGGTCTGGCCGGGATTGCCGGTGACGCCGACAACCGAGGTGATGTTGATGATACGGCCGTGACGGCGGCGCATCATGGGATGGGTGAGTTCGCGGGTCAGCCTGAAGACAGCGGTCAGGTTGACCTCGAGTACGGTGTCCCAGTCGGCGTCCGACATGCGCACGAACAGCCCGTCCTTGGTGATGCCGGCATTGTTGACCAGGATGTCGACGCCTTCGAGGTCGGCCTCCGCCTTCTGGCCGAGTGCCTTGACCTCGTCACGGTTCGACAGGTTGGCCGGGAACAGCTTGACCCGATCGCCAAGCTCGGCGGCCAGCGTCTCCAGTTTCTCGACCCGTGTGCCATGCAGGCCGACGATGGCGCCTTGCGCATGCAGCACCCTGGCGATCGCCTCGCCAATGCCTCCCGATGCGCCGGTGACGAGTGCCTTGCGGCCAGTCAATTTGAACATTTTTGTCTCCTGATTGAGAAGAGAACACCCTTTGCACGGGCAGGGTCAAATGGCACTAGATTAAGCAAGCGTCGCCAGCGCCGCCTCGACATCAGCCGCGGAGCCGACCGACGCGGTGGCGATGTCGCGGTTGATGCGCCGCGCCAGGCCTGAAAGCACCTTTCCGGCGCCGATCTCGTAAAGCGTGGCGATGCCGTTTGCGCCGAACCATTCCACCGTCTCGCGCCAGCGCACGCGGGCAACCACCTGCTCGACCAGACGCCGCGCGATCTCGTCCGGATCATTGGTCGGGGTGACGGTGACGTTGGAGACGATGGGAACCACCGGGGCGGCCTTCGCCACGCTGGCCAACGCCTCGCGCATGATCTCGGCCGCCGGCGTCATCAGCGCGGAGTGGAAAGGCGCCGAAACCTGCAGCATCAGCGCCCGCTTGGCGCCCTTTTCCGTGCAAAGTTTCGCCGCCAGCTCCACTGCGCCCTTTGTGCCTGAAATGACCAGCTGGCCGCCGCCATTGTCGTTCGCCACCTGGCAGACAGAGCCAGCCCCTTGGGCAGCCTCGGCGCAGGCGGCTTCTACATCCGCCTGTTCCAACCCGATGATAGCCGCCATGGCGCCCTCGCCGGCCGGCACCGCCGCCTGCATGGCATTGCCCCGGATGCGCAGCAGCCTGGCGGCATCGGCAACCGAAACGAAGCCGGCGGCCGCGAGCGCCGAATATTCGCCCAGCGAATGGCCGGCGACATAGGCGACCTTGTCCTTCAGCGAGAAGCCGCGCGATTCCAGCGCCCTGATCGCGGCCAGCGACACCGCCATCAGCGCCGGCTGGGCATTGGCGGTCAGCGTCAACGTCTCCTCCGGCCCTTCCCAGATCAGCTTCGACAGGTTTTCGCCAAGAGCGTCGTCCACCTCCTGGAAGACCCTGCGCGCCTCGGGAAAGGCATCGGCGAGATCCTTGCCCATGCCGACAGCCTGGCTGCCTTGTCCAGGAAAGGTGAATGCAACGGCCATATGAGGGCTCCCAAGGGCTGGTTTTGCTTGCCTGATAGTCGGGTTTTTCTTGCCTGTGACGCAAGGCAGGCCGCCAAGTCAAGCCCAGTTCGACCCTGGCCGGCGGCACCATCGCCGGCCGAGTGCCTGTTCCGAAAGGCTTTTTGGCGATCACTCCTGATGAAAACCGCTCACGAATCGTTTGCTGGCTCTTCTTATTTCCGCCACAGGCGCTAGCTTTGCGTGACAATTATATGACAATCGAGTGACGAGTTTGTCGCTGGGTGGGGAAGTTAAAGTGGCAAAGAGTTCCAAACGCGTCGGCAAAGCCGCGCCACAGTTCCTGGAAGACGACCCGTCCACCGGCTATCTGCCGGGCAGGACATGGCCGGTCGTGCGCTATGGGCTGGTCAGCCTGGCAATCGCTGCCGTCATGGTGTTTGCGATCGAATTGATCGTGCGCGGCGACTTTGCCGGCACGGTCGCCTTCTTCCTGCAGCCGCTCAAGCCGGGCTGGACCACCATCGTCGTGTTCGCGCTGATCCTGATCGGCCTCGATGCCGTGCTTGGCCGCAGCCACCAGAGCCTGATGATCGTCGCGCCGCTGACCCTTTCACTTGCCTTTGTCGGCCACCAGAAGTCGCATTATCTCGGCGATCCGCTCTATCCCACCGATTTCCTCTACGCCCGCCAGATCTTCGCGCTGCTGCCGCTCCTGGTGCGCGACCGGCCGATGACCGCGCTCGCCATGGTGGTCGGCATCGTCGCCGGCCTGTCGCTGCTCGTCTATGGCTGGCGGCTATGGCGGCGCAAGGTTCCGGCGCTCAGCCGCAAGGGCCGCCTTGCCCGGCTGACGCTGGCGGTTCCGCTGCTCGCCTTCTTCGTTTCGATCATGGACTACGCCACCTTCTCCTGGACCAGGGACCGGCTGCAGATCATCCCGATCATGTGGGACCAGAAGGAAAACTATGCGTCCAACGGCTTTGCCCTGGCCTTTGCCCTCAACGTGCCGATGGCGCATGTCTCGGCGCCGCCAGGCTATTCCGACAAGGCAATCGCGGCGATCGACAGGACCGATGTGACTTCCTCGATGCCGGCAGAGAAACCCGACATCATCATCGTCATGAGCGAATCCTTCTGGGATCCGACCAAGCTGCCCGGCGTCACCATCACGCCCGACCCGATCCCCAACGTGCGCGCGTTGCGCTCGGGCTCGATGTTCTCGCCCGAATTCGGCGGCATGACCGCCAACATCGAGTTCGAGGCGCTGACCGGCTTTTCCAACGCCTTCCTGCCGGCCGGCAGCATCCCCTATCAGCAATATGTGCGCACGCCGACGCCTTCGCTCGCAACGTTCCTCAAGAGCCAGGGCTACCGGGCGCGCGCCATCCACCCCGGCACCAACTGGTTCTGGAACCGTGGCGCGGTCTACGCTGATTTCGGCTTCAACGATTTCAAATCAGAAGAGACGCTGCCGCCCTTGCAAAAGCGCGGGCCGCTGGCGTCCGATGCGGCGATGACCGACGAGATCATCAGCGAGGCCGACGCCAGCGATGAGCCGGTGTTTTTCTTTGCGGTAAGCCTGCAAAACCACGGCCCCTACGAGCCGAACCGCTATTACAATCCAACCCACACGGTGCAGGCACCGATCAGCCAATGGGCACGCGAATCGCTGCTCAGCTACGCCGAGGGGTCAGCCGACGCCGATCGTGGCCTTGAACGCCTTGTCGAATGGGCGAAGAAACGCTCCCGTCCCACCGTGATCGCCTTCTTCGGCGACCATCTGCCGCCGCTGGGGCCGGTCTATGTCGAAACCGGGTTCCTGAAAGACAATGTCGCGCCGCGCAAGGAACCGACGCCGCAAGCCGCACTTGAACATCACCAGACGCCGCTGATCATCTGGTCGAACCACTCCGGTCCGGTCGAGAACCTCGGCGCGGTGAGCCCGGCGTTCCTGCCCTATCATATCCTCACCACCGCCGGCATCACCCATCCCTACTACACCGGCTTCCTGGGTGAGATGCGCGAACGCTACCGCGTCGTCGACCGCAATTTGTTGCTGACGCCGACGGGCGAAGCCACGCCAGATTGGTCACGGCAGAAGGAAATCGATCCGACGATCCGCGATTTCCGCCTGCTGCAGTACGACATGATGTTCGGCAAACGCCTCGCGGCGCCGGACTTCTTCCCCGAAACGGTCGACAAAATCGTCGCCCATACGAGTTGAGCCAAACGATCCCGTGAGGCTCGGGCCTGGCGACCCTTCACACGTTCAATCCGTCAATTGCAGCTTCGAGAACTTGTTGGCGATCTGCTGGAATACGTCCGGCAGTTTGGTCGGATCGTTGACGGCATAGTAGCCGCTCGGATCCGAGGCGCACGCGCTGTAAAGCGAGCGGTTGGCGGCGGTGTCGGATTGCAGCACCATGGTGTAGATTTGCACGCCCTCGTTCTTCAACTGCGTGCAAACGCTTTTGGTCCAGCCGTCGACATTGCGCGCCGCGGTCGCCTGACTGTCCGACCCGAAACGGCCACCTGCGAGATAGCCATAGGATGTGTAGTCGGACTTCGTTGGCTGTTCGCTGGCGCCATAGACGACGTTCTCGCCGTCGGTGAGCAACAGCACGATCTTGCTGACGCCGGGCGTCTTCCACGGCGCTCCATCGGTATAGGGGGCGGCGGGCGACAGCACCCGCATGCCCCACGACAGGCCCTCGGAGACATTGGTGCCTGAACCGTTCCACTCGGTCATCTGGCTTGCTGCCTTGCGCAGCTTGTCGAAATCGTCGGTCAGCGGGACGACGGGTGTGGGGCAAGCGCGGTTCGGGCCAACGGTGACGGGGGTGCCCGTCTCGGTGATGAACTCCTTGGCGGGCGCAACATATTTGGCGACCTTTTCCTTGGCGCTCGTACCGGGCGACAACAAATCGCCGAGCAGATCGTTGAGATCGATGCCGAGAAGGTTGCCCTTCTGCTTGGCGAGCTTGGTCTTGTCGCTGACGTCGTCGAGATAGGAATTGTTGTAGTATTTATCCGAATTGCCATAGGAGGCAGACGGCTTCTGGGCAACTTCGGGGTCGTCCGGCGCAAAATACGGAACAAACAGAGTGTCGGGCTCGTCCGGGTCGGGTGGGGTATCGGAAATGTTGTAGGCGCCCGGCCGCGCCTCGACGCAGCCCTTCCATCCGGTGTTGTTCCATCCGGGCTCGGTCCATCCGGTCTGCTTGAGTTGCTTGAAAAGCGCCATATGGTTGGGACGCTTGCCGTCGATGACCGGGAAATTGACGCCGTTGGTGGAGGACTTGCCGTCCATGTCGATCCAGGACGGGTCGAATTCATCGCCATCGACGTTGACGGCCGTGACGAACGGAACCAGCGAGGCGCGAATCTGGCGCGTCGGCGATTTTGTCGCCTCGAGCTTGTCGAGCAATGATTTGGTCGCCGTCCTCAACGCCGTCATGCGCGCGCCGGCCATGGAGCCGGTGTTGTCCAGCACCAGCACGACTTCGAGTTGGTTGTTCGATTCGACGGCGGAGGCATCGACCTCGATGTGCTTTTCCTTGCCGAACAGGAAGGCAAAGTTGAGAGTGACGTCGGCTGAGGCAACCGCCTTCGTCTTCACGAAATTGACGCCTTTGTCGACCGTCAACATCGCCTTCGCATTGCCGAGTTCGCCATGGCCGGCGATGTTGGCCTGGAAATAGCGGTCAAAGGCGTCATTGCGGGTGATGTCGAGATCGCCCAGATGCGAAGAGGCAAGGTTTGCCGCATCGAGGGCATTCTGCAGGTTGCTATTGGCCCGCATCAGGGTGGAGACATCGGTTGCGAAGGCGACAGCCGTGAGGATGGCCGGCAACCCCAGCCCCAGCACAAGCGAAAAATTGCCGCTCGTCGAGCGCCAGAACTTGTTAAGAAGCATCCTTACCCCCCGGAAATGCTTGCCGCTTTTGTGCGCGGATTGGCCTGGCTTCTGCGCCTTCTTTGATGAATCGAGCGTTGACGGCAGGATCTCAACTCCACACAACCTGACATTGTGGTTAAGGCCCGGTTGCCGGAAACCACGAAGCCTTGCCATTGTTGCTGCTTGATTTTTCCGCCCCTGCGACACAAGGGAATGCCGCTTGCGCTTGCGTTGTGGGCGGATTGCTGTATAGACGCCCCCAATCTGCCGGTCCCAGCTGGGGGCTGAACGGAGGGCCGGAGGTTTTTTCGAAAACCTTCGTGTGAAGACAGAAGTGCTTCCGCCTCCCGTGTCTCCGCTCTCGACCGTCTCGTCATGCTCCTTTCTTCCCCGCCCCCTTTTACCGGGAACGGCGGGTCAGAGAAGTTGCAGAGGCTTTTGCCGCCGGGAACCGGGAGAGAAACGAAGAAAGGCACTGATACACTATGGCTCTTTACGAACATGTGTTTCTTGCCCGGCAGGACCTCTCGCAGCAGCAGGTCGATGCGCTTGTCGAACAGTACAAGGGCGTCATCTCCGCAAATGGCGGGTCCGTCGGCCGGGTCGAGAACTGGGGACTGAAGTCCCTCACCTACCGGGTCAACAAGAACCGGAAGGCTTACTACACGCTGATGGACCTGAACTGCCCGCCGGCCGCGCTCAACGAGATGGAGCGCCAGATGGGCCTGTCCGAAGACGTGCTGCGTTTCCTGACCATCAAGGTCGAGGCGCATGAGGAAGGCCCGTCGGCCATGATGCAGAAGCGCGAAGAGCGCTCGGAACGCGGTGGCTTCGGCGACCGTGACCGTGGCGATCGTGGTCCGCGCTCGTTCGGCGACCGTGATCGCGGCGACCGTGGCGATCGTCCGCCGCGCTCGTTCGGCGACGCCGGTGCCGATCGTGGTCCGCGCCGTCCGCGCGAAGGCTTTGAAGGGGGTGCAGAATAATGGTCGACATCAACCAGATCCCGACCCGGCGCCCGTTCCATCGCCGCCGCAAGACCTGCCCGTTCTCCGGCGCCAACGCCCCCAAGATCGACTACAAGGACGTGCGTTTGCTGCAGCGCTACATTTCCGAGCGCGGCAAGATCGTGCCGTCGCGCATCACAGCCGTCAGCCAGAAGAAGCAGCGCGAACTCGCCAAGGCGATCAAGCGCGCCCGCTTCCTCGGCCTGCTGCCCTACGTGGTTCGCTAAGACTTTCGAGCGGGCGGCTTGCCGCCCGCTTTTTTCACCTCGGCGACGGGCGCCGCGGGGATCGCATTCAAATCCCGAGTTGAGGTCAAACCTCTAACTGCCTGAACAGGCAGGACAGCGACACCGGCGCCAAGGCGCGCCCCAAGCTTCCTGACCTGTTCCCAAGACATCCGGCGTCGATCGCATGATTGCCGCCCAACTGAAGGAACAAAACCATGGAAGTCATTCTTCTCGAACGCGTTTCCCGCCTCGGCCAGATGGGCGATACCGTCAAGGTCAAGGACGGCTTTGCCCGTAACTTCCTGCTGCCGCAGGGCAAGGCGCTGCGCGCCAACGAAGCCAACAAGAAGAAGTTCGAAGGCCAGCGCGCCCAACTCGAAGCCCGCAACCTCGAGCGCAAGTCGGAAGCCAGCCAGGTCGCCGAAAAGCTCGACGGCAAGAGCTTCATCGCCGTGCGTTCGGCTGGCGAAACCGGCCAGCTCTACGGCTCGGTGTCGACCCGTGACATCGCGGATCTGCTGACGGCGGAAGGCTTCACGGTCAACCGCAACCAGATCCTGCTCAACCAGCCGATCAAGACCATCGGCCTTACCAATGTGGCGATCGCGCTGCATCCGGAAGTCGAGGTCACGATCACGCTCAACATCGCCCGCACGGCCGACGAAGCCGAACGCCAGGCCAAGGGTGAGACGCTGACCACCGCCGAAGCCATCTATGGCGACGACATCAACGACAATGCGCGGCCGGAAAACTTCTTCGACCCGAACACCGAGTTCGAAGGCGGCGAAGACAACGCCTGATGATTTGAGTTGCCGGCGCGCCCCGGTGGGCGTGCCGCACTTTAGCTTCCCAGTTTGGCCTCAGCCATACTGGACCAATGCCCGGGTCTCGCGCCCGGGCATTTTTGTGCCAAATGGAACTTTTCGAACCCCTATATATTGATGCAGACTACAGCGTCGCGCGTCCTTTGGCCGCGCTAAGGACGCTGTGAAACTTTGGTTTGGCGCACGATCCCTTTCCCGAAAGTCGATTTCGATTTTCGGGGTCGTGGGCCGAGACAGCCTGTCTGAGGGGACATTTGGTCATGAATATTCTGCTGAAGCGCGTTCTCGACCGCCTGGTTCGCACCGGCAATCTCAAGGTAACCGGCCCCAAGGGCGCCGCGGTGGTGTTCGGCGACGGCAGCGGCGAGCCGGTGCACATGCACATCAAGACCGCGCATGCCGAGCGGGCCATCACCTTCGATCCGATGCTGGCGGTGCCGGAAGCCTATATGGACGGCGAGCTCGACATTCTCGAAGGCGGCGTGCTGGGTGTGATGCGCATCGCCTTCCAGAACATGGGCAGCGGCGGCATCGACGCCACATGGTCGAAAGCCATCGAAGGCCTGCGCCATGCCTTCCGCCGCCTGCAGCAGATCAACACCGCCTCGCGCTCGCGCCGCAACGTGCAGCGCCATTACGACCTGTCGGGCGACCTCTACCGGCTCTTCCTCGATGAGGACATGCAGTATTCCTGCGCCTATTTCGAGCAGCCGGACATGACGCTCGACGAAGCGCAGGCTGCCAAGAAACGCCACATTGCCGCCAAGCTCAGGCTGAAGGCCGGCCAGACGGTGCTCGACATCGGGTCCGGCTGGGGCGGGCTCAGCCTCTATCTCGCCAAGGCGTTCGATGTCGACGTGCAAGGCGTGACGCTGTCGACCGAACAGCATGGCGTCGCCACCGACCGAGCGCACGCGCAAGGGTTGGAAAGCCGCGTGCATTTCGAGCTGAAGGACTACCGCGAGCTCAACGAGCGTTTCGACCGCATCGTTTCGGTCGGCATGTTCGAACATGTCGGCGTCAACCATTACCGCACCTTCTTCGACAAGTCGGCGACATTGCTCAAGCCGGATGGCGTCATGCTGTTGCACACGATCGGCCGCTCCGGCGTGCCGTGGGCGACCACCGCCTTCGTCCGCAAATACATCTTCCCGGGCGGATATGTCCCTGCGCTCTCCGAAGTCATGCCGGCGATCGAGAAGTCGGGGCTGGTCGTCACCGACATCGAAATCCTGCGGCTGCACTATGCCGACACGCTGAAGCACTGGGGCGAGCGCTTCGCCGCCAACCGCGACAAGGCCAAGGCGATCTACGACGAGCGCTTCTGCCGCATGTGGGAGTTCTACCTGGCCGCCTCGGAAGCCGCTTTCCGCTGGCAGGATCTGGTGATCTTCCAGATCCAGATCGCCAAGAAGAACGACACCTTGCCAACGACGCGCGAGTACATGGCCAAATGCGAGAAGGCGCTTGAGATGCGCGATATGGGGCATCGTGAAACGGCCCCCATCGAGAAAAGCCCGGTAGCCAAGGCAACTCGCCGCCGCAAGGTCGCGGACCAGAAATAGCATTGCCGCTTGCCATTGCCAGCGCGTGCACTGAAAAAGGTCCCGTGATAGCCACGGGGCCTTTTTCATGACCTATGTCCTCTACGTCGCTGCTGCCCTGGCCGAGATCGCAGGCTGCTTTTCGTTCTGGGCGTGGTGGCGGCTGGAGAAGTCGCCACTGTGGCTGCTCCCCGGTCTCGCCTCGCTCGCTCTATTCGGCTTCCTGCTGGCGCTGGTCGATGCCAATGCCGCCGGCCGCGCCTACGCCGCCTATGGCGGCATCTACATCGCGGTGTCGCTCGGCTGGCTGTGGCTGGTGGAGGGTGTGCGCCCCGACCGCTGGGACCTCGCTGGAGCAGCGCTCTGCATTGTCGGCGCCTCTGTGATCCTCGTCGCGCCACGCGGAGCCTGAGCATGGAGTTACCGGCCCCACTTCGCCAGGGTGTCGAGCGTCTGCTCGAGAACGTTCCGCTGGCGACACTCAAGCAGGCGGCAAAAACGCTGTCCGACCGGTACCGCGCCGAACTGCGCGATGGTCGGCTGCATATGGCTGAGAACCTGGCCGTGCAAGCCTACCTGGCGACGCGGCTGCCGGCGACCTACGCCGCCGTCCGCGCCAGCCTCGATGCGCTCAGCGACGCCAGGCCCGGCTTTCAACCCAAGAGCCTGCTCGATGTCGGCGCCGGCCCTGGTACGGTGCTTTGGGCCACGAGTGACTTGTGGCCCGATCTCGAACAGGCGGTGCTGTTCGAAGCCAGCGCCGCGGCGCGCAAGGTCGGCGAAACGCTTGCCGCCGGGGCGATTGCCGCCAGAACCAGATGGCTGGCCGGCGACGCCACCATCGACCTTGCCGACATCGAGCCGGCCGATCTGGTCACTTGCGCCTATGTGCTCGACGAAATTGTCCCTGCGTCTCTGCCAAAGCTTATCGGTCGGCTGTGGCAACTCACCGACGATACGCTGCTGGTCGTCGAGCCGGGCACGCCGGCCGGATGGCAGCGCATCCTTGCCGTGCGCCGGCAGCTGATCGAGGCGGGCGCGTATGTACTTGCGCCCTGCCCGCATCAGGCGCCCTGCCCGCTCGCCCCGCCCGACTGGTGCCATTTTTCCCGCCGCGTCGCCCGCTCGCGCCTGCACCGGCTGGCCAAGGATGCCGACGTGCCATGGGAAGACGAGAAGTTCATCTATGTCGCCGCTTCGCGACAGCCTGCTCCTTCCCTTCGGGCACGGGTCATCGCGCCACCAAAATCAGGATCCGGCAAGGTGTTGCTGAAACTTTGCGAGAGCAATGGCAGTGCCGGCGAAAGGCTGTTCACCAAGCGCGACGGCGAGACGTTCAAGGCAGCGCGGCGGTCGGACTGGGGCGACGTTCTGGAGATTTGACCGGCACAATTGTTCTTGCTTCGTTCTTGTTTTTCGTGTAGATTGTTCCTCTGCCGAGTCAACAGAAATCGGGGGACGGGAATTCTGTCCTGTGGACGATTTGTTGTTCCTGTGAACAAGCGAACATTGATGTTGGTTGGCATCGGCACTGTTGCAGATAAGTCAGCACTGACTTTTGTCATTCTGGTATCGAAGAGCCGGGATCGAAATCGGGGATATCATGGCAGAGGCAGCGCGAAAATTCGGCGTCGCGGAAACACCGCTTTATCGTGAAGCGCCAAACAACATTGAGGCCGAGCAGGCGCTGCTCGGCGCCATCCTGGTCAACAACGATGCCTTCTACCGCGTCTCGGACTTTCTGAAGGCCGGCCATTTCTACGAGCCGTTGCACCGCAAGATCTATGAGGTGGCGTCAGAGTTCATCCGCATGGGCAAGGTTGCGACGCCGATCACGCTGAAAACCTTCCTGCCGGCCGACGAGAAGGTCGGCGACATGACGATGGCGCAATATGTCGTGCGGCTGGCGGTGGAAGCCGTCACCGTCGTCAACGCCACCGACTATGGCCGCGCCATCTATGACCTTGCGACGCGTCGCGCGCTGATCACCGTCGGCGAGGACATGGTCAACATCGCCTATGACGCGCCGGTCGACATGGCGCCCACCGAACAGATCGAGGATGCCGAGCGGCGGCTGTTCGAGCTGGCCGAAAACGGCCGTTACGACGGCGGTTTCGAGAGTTTTTCCGACGCGTTGAAGAACGCCGTGGACATGGCCAGTGCCGCCTATATGCGCGATGGGCACCTGTCCGGCATTGCCACCGGCCTGCGCGATCTCGACCACCGCATGGGCGGCCTGCAGCCGTCGGATTTGATCATCATCGCCGGCCGTCCGGGCATGGGCAAGACGTCGCTGGCCACCAACATCGCCTACAACATCGCTGCCGCCTATGAGCCTGCCCAGCAGGCGGACGGCTCCGTCAAGGCGGCCAATGGCGGCGTCGTCGGCTTCTTCTCGCTCGAAATGTCGTCGGAGCAATTGGCCACCCGCATCATTTCCGAGCAGACCGAAATCCCATCATCGAAAATCAGGCGCGGCGACCTGACAGAAGCCGATTTCGGCAAGCTTGTTGCCTACACGCAGGAGAACCACAAGCGCCCGCTCTACATCGACCAGACGGGCGGTATCTCGATTGCCCAGCTTGCGGCTCGCGCCCGCCGCCTCAAGCGCCAGCGCGGGCTGGATCTGATGGTCATCGACTATATCCAGCTCATGCAGGGTTCGTCCGCCAAGGCGTCGCAGAACCGCGTCCAGGAAATCACCGAGATCACCACCGGACTGAAGGCGCTCGGCAAGGAGCTTGGTGTGCCGATCATCGCGCTCTCGCAGCTCTCGCGTCAGGTCGAAAGCCGCGACGACAAGCATCCTCAGCTGTCGGACTTGCGCGAATCGGGTTCGATCGAGCAGGACGCCGACGTGGTGCTGTTTGTGTATCGTGAGGAATATTACATCAAAAACAAGGAGCCCGAGAAAGGCACGCCCGAGCATCTCGCCTGGGAAACAAAGATGGTCGAGGTCCAGGGCAAGGCCGAAGTGATCATCGCCAAGCAGCGCCATGGACCGACCGGTACCGTCAGCCTTGCCTTCCAGGGCGAATTCACCCGCTTCTCCGACCTCGCCGAAGAGCATCATTTGCCTGAAAGATTCGAGTGAGTTTTTGATCTCCCCTCGCATTCCGTCACACCCCCCTCTGCCCTGCCGGGCATCTCCCCCCCAAGGGGGGAGATCGGCAGTTTCATTTGCGGCGCCCTCTCTTCAACCTGGGCAATTGGCGAAGACGGTGATGACATCCAATCTCCCCCCTTGCGGGGGAGATGTCCGGCAGGACAGAGGGGGGTGGGCAGGATCGCCAACTCCCGATTACTTCCAGGCAGCATCCAACTGATGGCCAAATCGCGGGTTCAGTTCATCTGCCAGAATTGCGGATCGGTGCATCAGCGCTGGGCCGGCAAATGCGATGCCTGCGGCGAGTGGAACACGCTGGTCGAGGAAGGCACGTCCGGCGGCATCGGCTCAGGGCCGGCCAACACGCGCAACGCCCGCAAGGGTCGCGCGGTGGTGCTGACAACGCTGTCGGGCGACGTCGAGGACGCTCCGCGAATCATCTCGGGCATCGGCGAACTCGATCGCGCCACCGGCGGCGGCTTCGTGCGCGGCTCGGCGCTGCTGGTCGGCGGCGATCCCGGCATCGGCAAGTCGACGCTTTTGACCCAGGCCGCGGCTGCACTCGCGTCAAAAGGCCACCGCGTCGTCTACGTCTCGGGCGAAGAGGCCGTCGCGCAGATCAGGCTGCGGGCGCAGCGGCTCGGTGTTGCAGCCACGCCGGTGGAACTTGCCGCCGAGACCAATGTCGAGGACATCCTCGCCACCATCGCCGACGGCAAGCGGCCGGACCTGGTGATCCTCGATTCGATCCAGACGCTGTGGACCGACCTTGCCGATTCGGCGCCAGGCACCGTCACCCAGGTGCGCGCCGCCGCCCAGGCGATGATCCGCTATGCGAAATCCACGGGTGCGGCGATCGTCCTGGTCGGCCATGTCACCAAGGAAGGCCAGATCGCCGGGCCGCGCGTCGTCGAGCATATGGTCGATGCCGTGCTCTACTTCGAGGGCGAAGGCGGCCACCATTTCCGCATCCTGCGCACGGTGAAGAACCGTTTTGGGCCGACCGACGAGATCGGCGTCTTCGAAATGTCGGACAAGGGCCTGCGCGAGGTCGCCAACCCGTCCGAGCTTTTTCTCGGCGAGCGCCACGCGAAATCACCGGGTGCAGCGGTTTTCGCCGGCATGGAGGGCACAAGGCCTGTGCTGGTGGAGATCCAGGCGCTGGTCGCCCCCTCCTCGCTCGGCACGCCGCGCCGCGCGGTCGTCGGCTGGGACGGCGCCCGGCTGTCGATGATCCTGGCGGTTCTGGAAGCCCATTGCGGCGTGCGCTTCGGCAGCCACGATGTCTATCTCAACGTCGCCGGCGGCTATCGCATTTCGGAGCCCGCAGCCGACCTGGCGGTGGCGGCGGCCCTGGTTTCCTCGCTCACCGGTCTTGCCCTTCCCGCCGATTGCGTCTATTTCGGCGAAATCAGCCTTTCGGGCGCCGTGAGGCCGGTTGCGCATGCGCAACAGCGCCTCAAGGAAGCCGAAAAGCTGGGTTTTGGAAGCGCGGTTCTGCCCTTGGGCAGCGAGGAACTTGCCGGGGGGATCGGGGCCGGCGCTTTCCAGCCGACCGAGCTTGCCGACCTCGTGGCACGCATAGCCGGCACACGCCGAAGCCGCGTGGACGAGCAGGACTAGAGCATCGGACCCAAAACTGGGAACCGGTTTGGGAAAACCCGATGCTCCGCGCTATAATGCGGCTCATGGAGTGGGGCGAAAGACATGCCGATTACGCTGCTTGACGGAATTCTCGTCGGCTTCACCCTGGTCTCGGCGATGCTCGCCATGGTTCGCGGCTTCTCACGCGAAATCCTGTCCGTCGTCTCCTGGGCAGCGGCAGCAGCGGCGGCGTTCTTCTTCTACAAGCCGGTCCTGCCTTACCTCAAGCCTTACATCGACAACGAAAAGATCGCCATGGCTGCCGCCGCCGGCATCGTCTTCGTCATCGCGCTGATCGTCGTCTCGGTCATCACAATGAAGCTCGCCGACTGGATCATCGATTCCAGGATCGGCGCTCTCGACCGCACGCTCGGCTTTCTCTACGGCGCGGCGCGCGGCATTCTGGTCGTTGCCGTCGCGCTCCTGTTCTTCAACTGGCTGGCTGGCGCCAAGGCACCGGCATGGGTCACGGATGCCAAGTCGCGGCCGTTGCTGGAGCAGATCGGCGCCAAGCTCGAAAGCCTGCTGCCCGAGGATCCGGAAAACGCCATCCTCAAGAAGCTCAATCCGAATCAGCCGGCGGCTGAGACGCCCGCTGCTCCGGACGCACCGGCGGCGGATGCCCCGGCGGGTGGCGAGGATGCCAACACGCCCGCTCCCGACGATGACGCCGCAGCACCGCCCGCGGAGAACGCTCCGGCCAATCCAGCGCCGGCTGCACCGGCAAACTGACGCCCGGAACGGGCGCCGGAAACTGACGATGGTGCGAACGGCTGCACGGGCGCGTTGCTTTCGACGCGAACCCGCACTATATGGCGATTTTAGCGGAGCTTAAGATGGCAGACGCAGACGACGTGCTTTCCGCCGAGGCCGACGACCATTTCCACGACGAATGCGGCGTGTTCGGCATTTTCGGCCGGCAGGATGCGGCAGCCATCGTCACACTTGGCCTGCATGCGCTGCAGCATCGCGGCCAGGAAGCGGCCGGCATCGTTTCCTATGACGGCACCCAGTTCCATGTCGAACGCCATGTCGGCCTGATCGGCGACACCTTCACCAAGCAGCGCGTCATCGACAGCCTGCAAGGCAACCGTGCCATCGGCCATACGCGTTACGCCACGACAGGCGGCGCCGGCATGCGCAACATCCAACCCTTCTTCGCCGAACTGGCCGATGGCGGCTTTGCAGTCGCCCACAACGGCAATTTGACCAATGCCATGACCGTTCAGCGGGCGTTGCAGAAGCAGGGTGCGATCTTCTCCTCCACCTCCGATACCGAGACGCTGTTGCACCTCGTCGCCACCAGCAAGGAGCGCGATTTGAACTCGCGTTTCATCGACGCGGTGCGCCAGGTCGAGGGCGCCTTCTCGCTGGTGGCGATGACATCCAAGAAGATGATCGGCTGCCGCGATCCGCTCGGCATTCGGCCGCTGGTGCTCGGCGATCTCGACGGCGCCTGGATCCTGGCGTCGGAAACCTGCGCGCTCGACATCATCGGCGCGCGATTCGTGCGCGATCTCAAGCCCGGCGAGATGGTTGTCGTCACGTCCAAGGGCATTGAAAGCCTGTTCCCGTTCGAGCCGCAGAAGACCCGCTTCTGCATCTTCGAATATGTCTACTTCGCCCGGCCGGATTCCTCGGTCGAGGGCCGCAACGTCTATGAAGTGCGCAAGCGCATCGGCGCCGAATTGGCGCAGGAAAGCCCGGTCGAGGCCGACATCGTCGTGCCGGTGCCGGATTCGGGCACGCCGGCGGCGATCGGCTTTTCGCAAGCCGCCGGTATTCCCTTCGAACTCGGCATCATCCGCAACCACTATGTCGGCCGGACCTTCATCCAGCCGGGCGATTCGATCCGCCACATGGGCGTCAAGCTGAAGCACAACGCCAACCGCCGCATGATCGAGGGCAAGCGCGTGGTGCTGGTCGACGACAGCATCGTGCGCGGCACCACCAGCCAGAAGATCGTGCAGATGGTGCGCGATGCCGGCGCCAGGGAAGTGCATATGCGCATCGCCTCGCCGCCGACGCGCGCCTCCTGCTTCTACGGCGTCGACACGCCGGAAAAATCGAAGCTTCTGGCATCGCGGATGTCGGTGGAAGAAATGGCCGAGTTCATCCGGGTCGATTCGCTCGGCTTCCTCACCATTGATGGCCTCTATCGCGCCGTCGGCGAGGCCAGCCGCGACAACGACCAGCCGCAGTTCTGCGATGCCTGCTTCACCGGCCAGTATCCGACCCGCCTGCTCGACTTCGAAGGCCACGACAATGTGCGCACGCTGTCGCTGCTGGCGACGAGCGGGTCGTAGGATTGCCGCACCGTCATCCGCGTTCGTGAAATTCCCGGAATCCATAGCATGACCCTCGACCTTACCGGCCGCGTTGCGGTCGTCACCGGCGCCTCGCGCGGCATCGGCTATTTCATCGCCAAGGAGTTGGCTGCAGCCGGCGCGCATGTGATCGCCGTAGCGCGTACCGTCGGCGGGCTGGAAGAGCTCGACGACCAGATCAAGGCGGCCGGCGGCCAGGCGACGCTGGTGCCACTCGATCTTGCCGACATGGCCGGCATCGACCGGCTGGGCGGGGCCATCCATGAGCGCTGGGGCAAGCTCGACATTCTCGTCGCCAATGCCGGCGTGCTCGGCGTGATCTCACCGATCGGCCATGTCGAGGCGAAAACGTTCGAGAAGGTGATGACCATCAACGTCACCTCGACATGGCGGCTGATCCGCTCGGTCGATCCGCTGCTGCGGCTGTCCGACGCCGGCCGCGCCATTTTGCTGTCCGCGAATTCGGCCCACTCGGCGCGCGCCTTCTGGGCGCCCTACGCGGCGTCCAAAGCGGCGGTCGAGACGATGATGCGCTCCTGGGCGCATGAGACGCAAAGCCTGCCGCTCAGGATCAACGCCGCCGACCCCGGCCCCACCCGCACCGCGATGCGCGCCCAGGCTGTACCCGGCGAGGATCCGGCTACACTGCCGCACCCCTCGGAGGTCGCCAAACTTATCGTGCCGCTGGCCAGTCCGGACCTGAAGGAGACCGGATTGATCTTCCAGGCCAAGCACAACCGCTTTGTCGCCTATCGTCAGCCGGAATAGCTGCTTTTTGCCGGAAGATTTTCGGCACCGCCGACGTTCTTCGAATGTCACACATTCGAAACCTGAACGGAGGACCACCATGCGCAGACTGCTTCTCGCCACCGCCGCCGCCCTTATCGCGGCCGCCGGCGCCGCCTATTCGCAAGACGCAAAGATGAGCTTCTTCGTCACCAGCGTTGGCTCCGGCAAGGGTGCCGACCTCGGCGGCCTCAAGGGTGCGGACGCGCATTGCGCCTCGCTGGCGGAAGCCGCCGGCGTCACCGGCAAGAGCTGGGCCGCCTATCTGTCGACCAGCGATACCGACGCGCGCGACCGCATCGGCAAGGGGCCGTGGGTGAACGCCAAGGGTGTGACGATCGCCGACGATGTCGCCTCATTGCACGGCGACGCCAATGGCATCACCAAGCAGACGGCGCTGAACGAGAAGGGCGAAGTGGTCAACGGCCGTGGCGACAAGCCAAACCGCCACGACATGCTGACCGGCTCCAAACCCGATGGCACGAAGATCGCCGACCAGACCTGCGGCGACTGGACGATGAGCGGAGCGGAAGGTGCGGCGATGATGGGCCATCACGACCGCACCGGCCTCGACGATTCGGCGGCCGCCAAATCCTGGAACTCCTCGCATGCCTCGCGTGGCGGCTGCAGCCAGGAGGCGCTGAAGGGCACCGGCGGTGACGGCCTGTTTTATTGTTTTGCCACCAACTAAGCCCGCCTGGGTTTAGATCTGGGCCCAGATCCGCCATCGCATCACGCGGCTGTGATGTCATGGCGGAAGGCTGCGCGGCGGTCATGCTTTCGTCATTTCGGCGGAGTTGATAGGATCGCAGCGACTCCCGCAACAAGCGCCCCAATTGGGCAGAACAAGGACATCCCCATGGCAACGACCGCAGCGTTGGTCTGGTATCTGGTAATCGCCGGCCCGCAGGGCGGCATGGTCGTGCTGCCCAGCACCTTCGACAAGCGCGAACAGTGCACCGCCGCCATCACCGAATATCAGAAGCAGCCGACACCGACCGGCTGGTCGGTGCAATGCGTGCCGAGCGCCTCGCCCTTCACCGACGAGGGCGACGCCGAAGAGCCGGCAGCGCAGTAAGCATCCGGCGCACGGCGTTTCAGCGCCGTGCGCTCACCGTCAGCTGCGGCTTCTGGTTGATGGTCTGGAACACCACGCAATAGCGCTCGGTCAGCTTCAGCAGGGAGTCTACCCGCTCCTGCGGCTCGTCGGTATCGAGATCGAAATTGAGCCGGATGGCGCGAAAGCCGACCGGCGCATCCTTGGCGACACCGAGCGTGCCGCGAAAATCGAGGTCGCCTTCGGCTTCCACCGTGGCAGCGCCCAGCTTGAACTCCAGCGCCGTCGCCACCGCCTTCAGCGTCACCCCGGCGCAGGCCACCAGCGCCTCCAGCAGCATGTCGCCCGAGCAGAGCTCGAGCCCCGAGCCACCGGTTGCCGGATGCAATCCTGCGATCGCGATCGCCCTGCCCGTCTCCACCTTGCAGGTAACCGACTGGTCGTCGATCGACCCTTTGGCGCGAAGCGTGATCAGTGCCTGCGCAGCGTCGTCGCGATAAGCCTGCTTCAGTGGCGCCTGCATCGCCTTCAGTTCGGTCGCATCCATTTCCGTTCCTTCGCTCTCGTGGCCGGACAGCGGCGTGGCTTTGTCAGATATAAGTGCCGATTGCCTTCTGGAAGCAAGGTCGCCATCGCCTGCCCCAACGCAAGCTTAGGGCTGGCGTAGCGCTGTGCCGACTTTCGCCCGTATAGCTTTTGGTACGGGAGACTTCCTCTCGCGTCGCTCCTCACAGCATTTTGTCGCCTCCTGCAACTTTGGTCCCGCGCCTTATGGCCGATGTCGCCATTCTCGAAACACGCGAAAGGGTTCTCGCAGGAATCCTGCTGACCGGTGCGGCCTATTTCCTGTTTTCGACGCAGGATGCCTCGATCAAGCTGCTGGTCACCGGCATGACGGTCTGGCAGATCATGTTCTTCCGCAGCATCACCATTCTGGGCGCCTGCGCGGCGATCGGCGGGCAACGGCTGTTTGCGGACACGGTACGCTCGCCGATCGTGCGGCCGATGCTGGTGCGCAGCGCCTTCACGCTCGCCGCCTGGCTTTGTTACTACAATGCCGCGCGCAGCCTTCAGCTTGCAGAACTGACCACCGTCTACTACGCGGCACCGATCATCGTCACCGTGCTTTCGGTGGTGATGCTCGGCGAAAAGGTGCCGATGCTGCGCTGGCTTGCGGTGCTGATCGGCTTTGCCGGCGTCTTCGTCGCTTGCGACCCGACCCATCTCGGCCTGTCCGTGCCGGTGTTGCTCGTGCTGGCGGCGGCCTTTTTGTGGGGTATAGCCATCGTGCTCCTGCGCAAGACCGCGCTTGCCGAGCGTTCGATGATCCAGCTTCTCCTCAACAATTTCTACTTCCTGCTCTTTTCGGCGGGACCGGCGCTGCTCTGGTGGCAAACGCCGGACTGGGCCCAGTTGCTGCTCCTTGCCAGCGTCGGCGCGCTCGGCGGGTTTGCGCAATATCTTCTGTTCGAAGGCATGAAGCGAACGCCGGCTTCGATCCTCGCACCCCTCGAATACACCTCGCTGTTGTGGGCGTTCGCGCTCGGCTTTGCGATCTGGGGCGACGTGCCGCGCCGTGAAGTGTTCTTCGGCGCCGCCCTTATCATCGCCGCCGGGCTGCTGATTGTCGGCACCGAGCATTTCCGCAAGCGGCTATGATGTGGAGCGCCGTCACTGCTGACGCTACGATGTCAGGACGCAACGGCGTAGGCTGGCGGCATGAGTGACATTGCAGCCCCGACGGACAGCACCACCGAGCGCACGCTGGGTATCCTGCTGGTGTCGTCATCGGCAGCGGTGTTCGGCCTGACCGGGGTGCTGACCAAGTCGATCCATGCCGATCCGCTAACCATCACCTGCTGGCGCGGCTTTGTCGGCTCGATCCTGATCAGCCTCTATGTCCTGTGGCGCCGCCATCGCTCCGGCAACCGCGAAACGCTGCGCCTTGGCTGGCGCGGCTGGCTGCTGGCGGTGGAAGGGGCACTGGCCAGCATCGCCTTCATCTCGGCCTTCAAGTTCACCTTCGTCGCCAATGTCGCGATCATCTATGCCACCGCGCCTTTCGTCACAGCGCTGCTGGCCTGGGTTCTGACGCGCGAGCCGTTCCGCCTGCAGACGATGGTCGCCGCTGCCGTCTCGCTGTGCGGCGTGGCGATCATGGTCTGGTCCGGGTTCGGCACCGGTCATCTGTTCGGGGACGGATTGGCTCTGCTGATGACCATCGGCAGCGCGCTCTACATGATCATGGTGCGCGCCTTCCGGGAGACGCCGGTAGTGTGGGCCGGCGCGGTTTCGGCCTTCCTCTTGTTCGTGCTCGGCTGGTTCGTCAGCGATCCGCTGGCGGTCACGCCGCGCGATGCGGTGCTGCTTGCCACCTTTGGCTCATGCTTTGCGCTGTCCTCGATCCTGTGGACGGAAGGGGCGCGGCTCATTCCGGCGGCCGAATCCGGGCTGCTCGGCTCGGCCGAAGTGCCGTTCGCGATCCTGTTTGCCTTCCTGTTCCTGGGCGAGATCGCACCAGCCGCCAGCATGATCGGCGGCGCCATCGTGTTGTGCGCGGTGTTTGCCCATGCGGGGCGGGATTGGCTGATGGCCCGCTCGCAACGGCTGGCGTCAAATATTTCGTAAAAAAGTTACACAGTCGCGGAACCATCGTCCGGCTCATGCATTGTTGGTGTGACGGGCCACCCCCAAGTCCCCCCAAACCCCTCGGCCCGTCCTACTCCCAGCCGACCGCAAGGTCGGCTTTTTCTTGGGCGTTTGTTCCGCAGCGAGATCGGATCTTGTCGATCAGCCAAGGAGGCCGGGCAGAGCCAAATTGCCACTGAGCAGTGCCGCCAGATCAGCTGCCGGACCATCGGCACCGGCGCGCAGCCGAACGGCAAATTCAGCTATCGGAACCTGCGGCAGACCAAGTTCGCGCGGCGCTTCGACAATGCCGGAATGGGCAAAGCGCGCGGTGCGCAGCGTCAGCGCAACACCCGCATTCACCGCCGTGCGCAGGCCGGCCAGGCTGGCGCTGCCGGCGGCGATGCGATAGCGGCGGCCGGCCGCATCGAGTGCGGCAAGTGCGGCTTCGCGAAAGCCGCAATACGGATCGAGCAACGCCAGCGGCAATTCTTCCTGGCGCGAGGCCAGCCCCTTTTGCGAACACAGCCATATCATCGGTTCGCGCAGCACGCCGACTTCGTCCGGCGTTGCCACCTGGCGCATGACGATTGCCAGGTCGAGCCCGCCGGACTGCATCGCTTGCGCCAGTTCGCCGGAGCGGCCGACACGCAATTCGATCCTGACGCGCGGATGGCTGACGGCGAAGGCGCGCAGCAGATCGGGCAGACCGCTGTCGGCAAAATCCTGCGTCGTCCCGATGGCAACGCGCCCGGCAGCACGCGCGCCCTTCAACGCCAGCCACGCCTCGCGGTGAGCGGCAAGGATGCGCCTTGCATGGCCGACGAGATCCTCGCCGGCCGGCGTCAGGCCTCGGCCCCGGCCCTGCGGCGCCAGAAGCGCCTCGCCGACGATTTCCTCGAGCCGCTGCATCTGCGCGGTGACCGCCGAGGGTGAACGGCCGACGCTCAACGCCGCCTGCGCCAGCGAGCCGCTGTCGACGAAAGCGATAAAAGTCCTGAGCAGGTCGGGATCGAGCGTTTCCATAGTTCGATAATATCGAACTTCAATTGAAAACAATTCGATTTTTTTGACTCGATGACAGTGGCATGGTCCTTCCAACGGCGATCCGACGCCGCTCAAACCAGGAGAAGAGAAATGCCCATCATCAACGTCAGCGTCACCGGCAAGCCTGATGCCGCGCTGTCCGCCAGGATCGCCCGAGAAGTCACCGAGATCACCGCCACGCAGCTGCGCAAGGATCCGACGATCACCGCGGTTGCCGTTTCCTATATCGATCCGCAGCACTGGTTCGCCGGTGGCAAGTCACTGGCCGAGCATGGCACCAACACGTTCTGGCTCGATATCAAGGTGGTCGACGGCACCAACACCAAGCTCGAGCTGGAGGCCTATCTGAAGGCGATTTTCGACGCCTTCGGCCGCCTTTTGGGCGGCGTGCATGAGGAAAGCTATGCCTTCGTGCATGAAGTGCCGGCCGCCGCCTATGGCTATGGCGGCAAGACGCAGGAGTTCCGTTTCATCAGCGGGCGGTTGAAGGCGGCGTGAGCTGCGCCTTCCCTTCTCTTCCAAAAGGGGAAGGAAGCGAGCGCTGCGCCTCCACATTGACGTTGCCCTCCATTCCGCTACGCTCTGCCGCGAAGCGGTCGCAAAGAGCCGCGATGCTAGAATCGTTGGGAGAGAAGCGGCATGATCCTGACACTGGCGCTGCTTGCGGGTCTTGTCCTGGCCTGGCTGCTGATCGGCGTGGTGGAGAAATTCCGCCTCGGCCTGCGTTTCACCCAGGCACTGCTCTATGTGCCGTTCAAGCTTGCTTACCGGATCAGCGACAACCGCGTCAGGATCGCCCGCAAGGCGCAGGCCCCTATCATCTACGTCATCTCGCATCAATCGCGTTTCGAGCCGGCGCTGATGCTGTCGCTGCTGCCGGACGACACGCTGCATATACTCGACGAGGTCTCGGCGCGGTCGCCATGGCTCGAACCGTGGCGCGAGCTTGGCCGCACCATCGCCTTCAACGCCGAACATCTCTTCGTCAGCCGCAGGCTGGTGCGTGTGCTGAAGGGCAAGGGGCGGCTCGCCGTCTATCTGCCGGACGCGGTCGAGCCCAACGTCAAGACGTTTCGCCTATTTCGCGCCGTCACCCGCATCGCCATGCAGGCCGACGCCAAGATCGTGCCGATCTTCGTCGCCGGCGCGCGCAGCCTGCCGGTGTCGCTGACGCCGGCGGACAAGGCGCCGCGGCACTGGTTCCCGCAACTGTCGATCAGCGTGCTGGAACCGATGACCATCGCCGAACTGGCAGCGCGCAACCCGGACCAGGCCTCCAACACCAACGCGCTGTTCGACCGTGTCGCCGAGGCCCGGCTTTTCGGCGCCGAGCTCGATCGTGGCCTGTTCCTGGCAATGCGCGACGCCGCTGCCCGTGTCGGCGCCTCGCACCCGATCATCGAGGACGTCATCTCCGGCGCGCTGAGCTACCGCAAGATGTTCATCGGCGCCCGCGTCCTGGGCCGCCGGTTCGAGACGGTGACGGCGCCGGGCGAAGCGGTCGGCCTGCTGCTGCCCAACGCCAATGGCGTGGTGTTGTCGTTTGTCGGCCTGCTGTCTGGCGGCCGGGTGGCGGCAATGATCAACTACACCGCCGGCCCGGCCAGCGTGACCGCGGCGGTGCGCACGGCGGTAATCCGAACGGTTGTCTCCTCCCGTGCCTTCGTCGAGAAGGCCGACCTCGCCGATATCGTCGCGGCGGTCGAGAACGGCGGCGCCAAGCTGCTTTGGCTGGAGGATGTGCGGGAAGACGTCACCGCGCTCGACAAGCTTGCCGCGGCCTTGCTGTGGCGCTGGCCGCTGCAGCGGCAGGATGCGGCCAAGCCTGCGGTGATCCTGTTCACCTCGGGTTCGGAAGGCACACCCAAGGCAGTGGTGCTGTCGCACAAGAACCTGCTTGCCAACGCCATGCAGGCCGAGGCGCGCATCACTATCTCGCCCGCCGACATCCTGCTCAACGTGCTGCCGGTGTTCCATTCCTTCGGCCTGACGGGCGGCACCATCCTGCCGCTGGTCACCGGGGTAAAGCTGTTCCTCTACCCCTCGCCGCTGCACTACAAGATCATCCCCGAGATCGCGCGCAAGGTGAAACCGACAATCATGTTCGGCACCGACACGTTCCTCGCCAACTATGCGCGCACCGCCAAGGACGGCGATTTTTCCAGCCTGCGCTTCGTCGTCGCCGGCGCCGAGGCTGTGAAACCGGAAACCCGCCGCGTCTATCGCGAACGCTTCCAAGCCGAGATCATCGAAGGTTTTGGGCTGACCGAAGCCGCACCCGTGGTTGCCGTCAACACCGCGATCCATGGCCGCGACGGCACGGTCGGCCGGCTGCTGCCGGCGATGCGCATGAAGCTGGAGCCGGTCGAAGGCATATCCGACGCCGGCCAGTTGTGGCTCGACGGACCGAACCTGATGATGGGCTACATGACTGCCGATCGCCCCGGTGAGCTGCAGCCGCTGACCGGCTGGCACGACACCGGCGACATCGTCGCCGTCGATCGCGAGGGCTTCATCACCATTCGCGGCCGCGCCAAGCGCTTCGCAAAGATCGCCGGCGAGATGGTGTCGCTGGGCGCTGTCGAGATGCTGGTGCAGTCGCTGTGGCCGGAAGAACGCCATGCGGCGGTGGCGGTGCCGGACAAGAGACGCGGCGAGCGCATCGTGCTGGTCACCACCGCCGACGATGCCAATCCCGACGAGTTGCGCAAATTCGGCAAGCAGGCAGGCGCCGCCGAATTGATGGTGCCGAACGACATCATCAAGGTCGAGGAAATCCCGGTGCTGGGTTCCGGCAAGACCGACTATGTGTCGACCAGAAAGCTGGCGATCGACAGGCTGGGGCTCGGTGTGGCGGCCTGAAGCAGACGCAAAGCGGAGCGCAAGACCCCCAGGATGACGAATGCGGAGCGGGCTTCGAGAAACCCTACCCGATGTCCGAAGGCGGCACTTTCTCG
Source organism: Mesorhizobium sp. P2_C7 (assembly GCF_056404515.1). Classification (NCBI taxonomy): domain Bacteria; kingdom Pseudomonadati; phylum Pseudomonadota; class Alphaproteobacteria; order Hyphomicrobiales; family Phyllobacteriaceae; genus Mesorhizobium; species Mesorhizobium sp. P2_C7. Next base: position 117,161 of record NZ_JBFUDW010000017.1, read on the forward strand.
CCCTCCTGCTTGGCGCGCTTCGAATAGGCGCGCACGCTGAACGGCAGGAAGAGCAGATAGCCGGCGACCGAGGCGGTCAGCGTGTACCAGGGATAGGTCATCAGCAGCAGCACGTAGAGCACGACGCCAAGGATGATCGGCAGCACCTTGTCGCCTGGCACTCTCAGGCTCTTGCCGGAATAGACCGGCAGCCGGCTGACCAGCAGGAAGGCAACCAGGATGGTGAAGCCGGTGGCGACGAAGGCAGCCGGGCGACTGGGCTCCAGACCTGTGCGCAGGAAATACAAATAGAGCGGCAGCATCACCAGCACGGCGCCCGCCGGCGCCGGCACGCCGACGAAATATTCGGACTGCCACACGGGGCGCTCGGCCTTCTCGTCGTCGAGCACGTTGAAGCGGGCAAGCCTGAGCCCACAGGCGATGGCGAACAGAAGTGCTGCGATCCAGCCCGGCGATCCGGCGCGGTCGAGCAGGAAGGCATAGAGCACCAGGGCGGGCGCAACACCGAAGTTGACGATGTCGGCCAGCGAATCCATCTGCGCGCCGAATTTGGAGGTCGCCTTCAGCATCCGCGCCAGCCGGCCGTCAATGCCGTCGAGGAAGGCCGCGAGCAGCACCATCACCACTGCCGGCTCAAAACGACCCTCAAAGCCGAAACGGATGCCGGACAGGCCGGCACAGATGGCAAGCACGGTAACGAGATTGGGCAGCACCATGCGCATCGGGATTTCGCGGATGCGCGGGCCGCCGCTGGCATGGGCTTCGAACTTTTTGTATTGCGTGCCCACCGGTCAGGAAATCCGCACGAGGGGAGTGCCGGCGACACCGCCGAATTCGGCCAACACGGTTTCGCCACCGACAGCGGTCTGGCCGACGGCAACGCGCGGCGTGGCGTTGAGCGGCAGGAACACGTCGACACGGGAGCCGAAGCGGATCAGGCCGAAACGCTCGCCGATGGCGATCGAGCCGCCAGCCTCGGCCCAGCAGACGATACGGCGCGCCACCAGGCCGGCGATCTGGACAGCCGCGACCGTGCCGTTGGGGCTGTCGATGACCAGGCCGTTGCGCTCATTCTCGGTGCTCGCCTTGTCGAGTTCGGCATTGAGGAATTTGCCCGGCCGGTGCTCGATCTTGGCAATACGGCCGCGCACCGGGGCGCGATTCACATGGCAGGAAAACACGTTCATGAACACTGAGATGCGGGTCATCTCGACATTGCCGAGGCCAAGTTCGCGCGGCGGCACGGCCGGTCCAACCGCCGAGATAATGCCGTCGGCGGGGCTCACCACAAGGCGATCGTCAACCGGCGTGACGCGCTCTGGATCGCGGAAGAAATAAACGCACCAGGCGGTCAGGATAAGGCCGATCCAGAACAGGATCGACGAGAAGTAGCCGAGGAAAAGCGTCGCCGCGCCGAAGGCCGCGATAAAGGGATAGCCTTCGCGATGGATCGGTACGAACGCGTTCTTGACCGTATCGACAAGGCTCATCGGGCTGGGGCAGGCTCCGTTTCAAGTCCGGCCTCAATAGCCGAAAGCCCAATTCACCGCAACGCAACAATCGGCAAGGCCGCATTGACCGCAACTGGCAGGAGCCGTCATGCGCTTGCCTGTCGGCATCGTTGCCACCAGAATTCAGGCCACCGCCGGTTCGCAGCCCAGAGAAAAGATCGACTGCCCATGATCCAACACCTGAACGGGGCCAACCTTGATTCCAGGCGATGGGCTGAAATAGCTGGGGTTCTGGTCGCACTACTGGCATCGAATGGCAGCGCAATCGCACAAACCAAGCCATCCTTCGACTGCACCAAGGCCGCCAGCGCGGCGGAAAAGGCCATCTGCGCCGACCCTGCCCTGGCGCAGGCCGATGCAGACGTGGCGAAAACCTACGCGGCGGTGCTGAAGACGCTCGATCCTCACGCCGGCAAGGCCTTGCGGGACGACCAAAGCGATTTCATTGCGTATCGCGACCAGATCGCCGGCTTCAACGAGAACACACCCAAGGATCGGCAGAATTTCGATCTCGGCGAATTCCTGCGCGACCGTGCGACCTTCCTCGCCGGCATCCGCAAGCCTAGGGATACCGGTTTCATTGGCACATGGAGCAGCGTTCGCGGCACGGTCGAGATCAAGGCGGCTGGCGCTGGCAAGCTCGACGTGTCGGAAGAGGTCGCCAATCCTGTCTCCGGCAGTGGTTCGTGCGAAATCGGCGGCACGGTCAAGACACATAAGGAATTGCGGTTGGTCGATACCGACGACAACGACAGGCCGACCGGCTTTGTTTTCATCTTCCGCCGCGATGGCGATGCGCTCGTCGTCGAGCAGGGCGGCACCGGCAAGGACGGCATTTCGGAACCGCCATCATGCGGCGCCAACGGTCATGCCGATGGCAATTTCTTCCTGAGCGAAAAACAGTAGGGCTGCTGTCGGGGATCCGTCCCCTCGCCCGTCCTTGGTGAGACAGCGCTTCATTCCGCCCGCAAGGGCCGACGACGCGTGCAACGGAGGCTCCGATCATGCAGGCATCATCTGGCAACAAAGCTCGTGTCGTGACGGAAGGCCTCGCCTTCGGGGAATCGCCGCGCTGGCGTGACGGACGCCTGTGGCTCTGCAACTGGGGGACCGGCGAGATCATCGCCGTCGATGCCGACGGCAGCCGCGAGATCGTGCTCACCGTGCCGGCTGTGTTGCCCTACTCCATAGACTGGCTGCCGGACGGTCGCCTGCTCGTCGTCTCCGGTCGCGAGGGGTTGGTGTTGCGCAGGGAACCGGACGGTTCACTGGTTACCCACGCGGATTTTCGAAAGCTGTCGAAAAGCCCGTGGAACGAGATCGTCGTCGACGGGCGCGGCAACATCTATGTCAATGGCGGCGGCCCGGCGCCGGCTCCCGGCCAGTATTTCGGCCCAGGTACCGTCGTGCTGGTCACGCCAGACGGCGCGGTCCGGCAAGTGGCCGAAAACATCGCCTTTGCCAACGGCATGGCGGTGACGCCGGACAACAAGACGCTGATCGTCGCCGAATCGCACGCCAACCGGCTGACTGCCTTCGACATCGCCGCGGACGGCAGCCTCGCCAACCGCCACGTCTGGGCCGACCTCGATGGTTTTCCCGACGGCATCTGCCTCGATGCCGAAGGGGCGGCCTGGTACGCGGACGTTCCCAACAAGCACTGCGTGCGGGTGCTTGAAGGCGGTGAGGTGCTGCAGACCGTCAATGTCGATCGCGGCTGCTTTGCCTGCATGCTGGGTGGCGCGGACAGGAAAACGCTGTTCATCGCCGCCGCCGAATGGCGCGGCTTCGAGCACATGATCAGCGATGCCCGCACCGGCCAGGTGCTCAGCGTTGAAGCGCCGGCACCTGGGGTCGGCTGGCCGTAGAAGCCTTACACCCCTGGGATCCGCCGATAGTTGGCGATGTCGGCTCGCACGCCGAGCCGGGCGATCGTTTCCTGCGGATTGAAACCGGCACGCGCGTGCTCGGCCGTGACGATCGGCACGACCCGGTTGACGACCGACTGACTCTCCCATTCGACGATCGTGACGAGGTTGAATTCGCCCGGGCCCGAGAATTGCTCGAGCAGGAAATCCTGCACGAAGCCATCCTGCCGGCGCAGCACCTCATGCGTTGCCTTGACCTTGGCGAGTATCTCTTCGCGGGCGGCGGCCGGGACGACGAACTTGTCCACCCTGAACACGCTGCCGCCATCAGCACTCTGATTTATCTTGCTCATTTTCGATTGTTCCGTTCCTGGATCTTGGTGTTTGCGGGCTCCAAGAACGGCCTACAATCTCAACTAAAGTTGAGGTCAAGCGGATTCTTTCCCTTCTTCCACAAGGGGGAGAAGAAGAGCCGCCGCTATGACACCTCCGACGTGCGGCGGCGGACGATGACGCCAAGCTCGTCGCCTTCGCGGGCGATGCGCAGCCGCTCTTCGGCTTCGGTCGCTTCGCGCTGGCGGTCCCACATCGAGGCGTAGAGGCCGTGCTTGCGCATTAGCTCGGCATGGGTACCGCGCTCGGCGATCTGGCCATCCTGCAGCACGATGATTTCGTCGGCGGAAATCACCGTCGACAGCCGGTGGGCGATGACGATGGTGGTGCGGCCACGGCTGACCAGATCGAGCGCGGCCTGGATCTCCTGCTCGGTGTGGCTGTCGAGCGCCGAAGTCGCCTCGTCCAGCATCAGGATCGGCGGCGCTTTCAAAATGGTGCGGGCGATCGCCACGCGCTGCTTCTCGCCGCCGGAGAGTTTCAGCCCGCGCTCGCCAACCATCGACTTGTAGCCATCGGGCAGCCGCTCGATGAACGGGCCGATCTGGGCGAGTTCGGCCGCCTTGCGCATGTCCTCCTCGCTGGCGCCGATACGGCCATAGCGGATGTTGTAGGCGATGGTGTCGTTGAACAGCACCGTGTCCTGCGGCACCATGCCGATCGCCCCGCGCAGGCTCTCCTGCGTCACGTCCCTGATATCCTGGCCATCGATCAGCACCTGGCCGCCCTGGACGTCGTAGAAGCGGAACAGCAGCCTGGAGATGGTCGACTTGCCGGCGCCCGATGGCCCGACGATGGCGACCGTCTTGCCGGCCGGCACCGCGAAGCTGATGCCCTTCAGGATCTTGCGGTTCGGATCATAGGAGAAATGCACGTCGCGAAACTCGACCTTCCCTGCGCTGACGGCGAGTGGCCTGGCATCCGGCTTGTCGACGATCTCCTGCGGAACATCCAGAAGGTCGAACATCTGCTCGATATCGGTCAGCCCCTGGCGGATTTCGCGATAGATGAAGCCGATGAAATTGAGCGGCACCGACAGCTGCATCAGCATCGCGTTAATGAAGACGAAGTCGCCGACCGTCTGCGTGCCCGCCTGCACTTCGAGTGCCGACATGCACATGACGATGACGGTGCCGAGGCCGAAGATGATGCCCTGGCCAAAGTTCAGCCAGCCGAGCGAAGTCCAGATGCGGGTCGCCGCGATCTCGTAGCGCGCCATCGAGCGGTCGAAGCGCTCGGCCTCCATGCCTTCATTGTTGAAATATTTGACCGTCTCGTAGTTGAGCAGCGAGTCGATCGCCTTGGTGTTGGCGTCGGTGTCGCTGTCGTTCATGTCGCGGCGGATGCCGATGCGCCAGTCGCTCGCCCGCACCGTGAACCAGACATAGACCCAGACGGTGACCGCGACGACGACGACGTATTTCCAGCCATAGGTGTAGGCGAAGATGCCGGTGGTCAGCGCGAATTCGAGGATGGTCGGCGCGGTGTTGAGCATGATGAAACGCACGATCGTCTCGATGCCCTTGGTGCCGCGCTCGATGATACGCGACAGGCCGCCTGTGCGCCGCTCGAGATGAAAGCGCAGCGACAGTTCATGCATATGGACGAAGGTGCGGAAGGCGAGCTGGCGCACCGCATACTGGCCGACGCGGGCAAACAGTGCGTCGCGCAGCTGGTTGAAACCAAGCTGCACCAGTCGCACGACGTTGTAGGCGACGACCAGCATGACGGGTGCCAGCAGAAAGGTTGGCAGCGGCGGCACAGACCTGGCGTCGCCGGCCAGCGCGTCGGTCGCCCATTTGAAAAAATAGGGACCGGCGACCAGCGTCAGCTTGGCGACAACCAAGAGAAGCGTCGCCCAGGTGACCCGTGCCCGGAGATCGGCGCGATCCGCCGGCCACATGTAAGGCCACAGATTGAGCAGCGTCTTGAAGGTCGAGGAGTCGGAGACGGTTTTTTCGGCCATTTCTGGTGCCTTCTTCTTATTTTCAGCGGCCGGAGCAGCAGGAATTGACGAGCGCGGCGACCGATGCGGAAACATCGGCAAGCGCGGCGTGGTCGACCGCATAGCGCGAGCGCTGGCGATCGGGCTCGAAGCGGACCAGCCCGGCCTCGACCAGTATCTTCAGGTGTTGTGACACGGTGGACTGCGCCAGATCGAAACGATCGACGACTTCACGGCAGCAACAGGAGTTGCTGGCTGACAGGTGCTTTATGATTTCGATGCGTGCCGGGTGGGATAACGCGGCAAGCCGCGCGGCAACGGTGCGGCTGTCCGGGGCGCAGTTGGCCGGCGCGGAGCGGCATCCGTCTGTTTCGGAGGAGGATTCGGTCATCGTCCATCGGCGATAAACGATGACCGGTTCTACTGCAAGCTAACCCGATGGGTAGAGCGCTGGAACTGCCAATCTCCCCCACACGGGGGAGATTGCGCGCTCAGCCGATGGCTGACTACTTGGTCTTGGGCGGAGCCGTTGTCGCCTGCTCGCCCATCGCCTTGAGGTCGGCGGCTTCGCCTTCCTTCGACTTTTCCGGGACCTTGAACACCTGCCCCGGCCAGATGCGGTCGGGATCGCTGATCTGATCCTGGTTGGCGAGGTAGATGGTCGAGTAGCGCACGCCATGGCCGTAGACGCGCCGCGAAATCCGCCAAAGCGTATCGTTGCGGCGGATGATGACGGCACTGCCGGCATGCTCGAGCTTGGGCGCCACCGTCTCGGGCACATCGCCTGGCGGCGTTGCCGCAGCCACAACTCCAGGAGCGTCGGTGGCGGGAGCGGGCGCGGCCGGTGCCGTCCCGGCCGGAGCCTCGGTGGCCGGTGCAGCAGGAGCCGATGCGGATTCCGCCGGAGCGGCGCCTGCGACGGCAGGCGCGGCCGGCTTTGCTTCGGCGGGCGCCACGGCGGCGACAGAATCACCCGGCTCGCGCTCGAACGGTACGGCGGCGCGGGCCACAACTGTCACCCCGTCGGCATCGAGACCGTCGACATGGATGGTGTAGCTGCCGACCGGAATGTCACGCGTCGCCTCGACCAGGAAATGGCCGTCCGGCGACGTCTGCGCGTCGCCGAGCAGGATGTCATTGGCATAGGCGCGCACCTTGCGGCCGGCATCGGCGAGACCGGCGACAAAGATCTTTTTGCCGTCGATTTCGACCGCTTCGACGACGATCTTGGGTTCGGCCACTGATCCGGCGGGCTGCGTAGCCGGTGCCGCTGGCGCGGGTGCTGCTGCAACCACGGCTGGCGCTGGAGCCGCCGGGGCGGCAGCCTGGTCGCCAGCGGCCGGTGCGGCCGGCTTTGTCTCGGGCGCCGGAACGGTGAGCAGTTCGGCCGGCTTGCCGGGCTCCTCGACCATCGCCAGCACCTGGCCCGCCGCATCCTTGGGAACCGAGACGACGGCGGTTTGCGCCGAGGCGGTCACGACATCGCCGGTGGTGGCGCGCAATGCGATTGTGTAGTCGCCGGGTTTCAGCGGATCGTCGAGCACGATGACAAAGGCGCCATCGGGGCCAGCGACCGTCGAGCCGAGCACGGTGGTGCCGTTGAGGATCTCTACCTTCGAATTGGGCGCCGCATTGCCGGCAATGACGATCGAGCCATTGCTCTCGACGCGCACCACATCGAAGGACGGCACGATCAGACCGGCCGCAGCCGGTGCCGCCGCATCCGTTGCGGGCGCGGCTGGAGCCGCCGCATCCGTTGCCGGTGCGGCCGGGGCCGTCGCCTGAGGCGCCGCGCCGGGAGCGGCCGGCACCGCCGCTGGCGGCAGCCGCGCTTCCGTGCCGGGATCGGCTGGTTTCGGCGCCGCGGGCGGCGTCAGTGCTGCCACTTCCGCCGGCGGCGTACGAATGAGATATGGGTCGAGTGCGCCCGATACATAGGCGGTTCCTGCGGCCGCAACGGTCCCACCCGCTGCGAACAAGAACGCCTTCAGTGGATTAATTGCCATATTTCCCTACCCCTTAGCCACCTAATGCCGGTCTAGCCTGTTTTGCCCAAGCCGACAAGAAAAAGCCCGCCCCGGGCTTGACCCCGCTTTCAGACCCAATCACCAATCATCGGTATGAACACGATTCGATCCGTCTGCGTCTATTGCGGCTCGTCTCCGGGCCGCGATGAAACCTATGCCAAGGCCGGTCACCTGCTTGGGCGCTCGATTGCGCGCTCCGGCCTCAGGCTGATTTACGGCGGCGGCACCAAAGGCATCATGGGCGCCGTCGCCGAGGGCGCCTTGCGTGCCGGCGGCAAGGTGACGGGCATCATTCCGCGCTTCCTGATCAACAAGGAGGCGACCGAAACCGCGCTTGACCGGCTCGACGAACTCGTAATCACAGACAACATGCACGAGCGCAAACACAGGATGTTCGAAAAATCCGACGCCTTTGTGGCGCTGCCGGGCGGCATCGGCACGGTCGAGGAGATCGTCGAGGTCATGACCTGGGGGCAGCTCGGCCATCACCGCAAGCCGATCGTCTTCGCCAATGTCGGCGGATTCTGGGATCCGATGCTGGCCTTGCTCGACCACATGGCCGCCGAGGGCTTCATCCACACCGCGCAGCGGGTCAAGCCGCTGGTGGTCAACGACCCGGAGGCGATCGTCGCCGCCATCATGGTGGCAGGCTCCTCCGTCGACGCCCCGACCGAGGGCATGCAGTCGGTGATCGACAAGATGTAGGGGAAAAAGGCAGTAGGGCAGTATGGCAGTATGTAGATTGCCTGAGGTGAAGCCCTGCTGCCCTACTGCCCTGCTGCCCTGCCCTCTTCCCCCGCCGCCTCCCGCAAGCCGGCGATCACCGCGCGGCGGTCGTGGCGCCGCCAGGCAAGATGGATGGAAACCGTTCGCTCGAACCATGGCAGGTCGCGAAACACGATCCGCGACGGTGCGGCGGTACGCAGGCTGGCCTGCACTGTGGCCAAGCCAAGACCGGCGCTGACCAGACCGAGCGAGGTCAACGGATCGGCCGTCTCATAAGCGATGTCGGGAAAAAAGCCGGCCTTGGCGCAGGCGGCCAGGAACTGGCCACGGTTGGTGTCGTCAGGCTGGCGCACGACGGTGATCCAGGTGCGGCGGTCGAGGTGATGCGGCCTGATGTCCGACAACCCGACAAGCGGGTCATCTTCGGGGATCGCCAGCACCAGCGGCTCATGGCGCAGCGCGATCGTGGCAATGTCCGGGTCATCGTCAGCCGGCGGCGAATAGACGAAACCAAGGTCGAGCGAGCGCTGCCTAAGCCCCTCCAGTTGCGCCGCCGACCGCAGGCTTCGCAACTGAAGGTGAAAATCCGGCCGTTCGCGACGGAACTGACGCAGCATCCCTGCGACAAGCCCGGCATGCACGGCGCCTTCGACATAGCCGATGGCGAGACGGCCGACGGCGCCGCTGGCCAGGTTGCGGCCGAACTCCTCCAATCGTCGCGCGTTGGACAACAGCGAGCGGGCCTCGGTGAGGAATGCTCGGCCCTCGGCGTTGAGATGGACCCGTTGCCTGGCTCTTTCAAACAGGGGAACGCCAAGCTGCTCCTCGAGCTGCATGATCTGCCGGCTGAGCGGCGATTGCGAAATATGCAGGATTTCGGCGGCACGGCCGACATTGCCGGTTTCGGCGACCGTGACGAAATAGCGGAGTTGGCGCAAGTCGAACATTTTTCTTCGATCTTCAGGTCCTTGGAGGTCTCAACTTTAGCCTATTCAGTCTTGGACAGTCTGGCTAGGCGGAGCGATGGTCGGGGCACCGCAACCCAATGAGACCGCCATGCAGTTCTTTGCCCTTCTCACCCGCAACACTGAAAAGTTCAGCGATGCCGATTTCGCGCCGCTGCTGCCCGGCGAGGCCGAGCAACGGCGCACGCTCTATGCCGAAGGCGCGGTGCGCCAGGTGTGGAACCGTGGCGACATCCCGGGCAGCGGCATGATGTTCGAGGCCGGCAGCGACGCCGATGTGCGCCACCATCTCGCCACCTTGCCGCTGGTCAAGGCGGGCATGATGGACATCGCCGCCATCGTCCCGCTCAATCCCTATCCAGGCTTCGGCCCGAAGCGCTGACGGGCGCACGAGGAGCGGCGGTCGGCAAGGCTTGCCGCCTCCTCTCCCTCCAAGACTTTCGCCGGATACGGGTGGGCAAACTCGTCCTGTGGCGATTTCCGTTTGCGGCTCGCGAGCGAGTTGGCTATCGGGGAACATCTGCAGGGGGACAAACTTTGGAGAACAGACCCGAGACGGAGACAGATCTCGCTCCCCGCGCCTCCGTCGTCATGACCGTCTACACCGACCAGCGCTTCCTCGACGCGGCGGTCGACAGCATCCTAACCCAGGAGTTCCGCGATCTTGAGCTTGTGATCGTCGATGACGCGACGGGCGACGACGCGGTCTTCGAGGCACTGGCACGCCGTGATCCGCGCATACGGATCGTGACCAATCCCACCAATCTTGGCCCAGCCGCCGCCGCCAACCGCGGCATCGAGGCGGCCCGCGGCGACATCATCCTGCGTCTGGATTGCGATGACATTGCCGAGCCGACGCATGTCGGGCGACTGGTCGCCGCATTGGACGAGGACTCCGAGCTTGGCCTCGTCGGAAACGCGGTAACGCTGATCGACGAAGCCGACCGCGTCGTCGGCGGGCAGCTGATGCCCGAAACGGATCTGGCGATCCGGTGGACCATCCTGTTCCACAATCCATTCTATCATTCATCCATGGCCTATCGCCGTAGCGGCTTCGAGGCCGTCGGAGGTTACAAGGCCGATCAGTGGATATCGCATGATCACTATCTGTGTTTTGCCCTGCTGCCTTTGTGCCGGGCGCGAAACCTTGCCGAACCGCTGACGCGCTACCGGCTGAACACGCAAGGGCTGAGCACGAAGCACTCGAAGAACGCGCGCAACCGGACGCATCCGATCCGCGAGGCGCTTTGGGCCAAGCTTGGGCTGACCTACGATCTTTATGACGACGCCTTCGCGCGCGATATGACCGAATTCATCCGTGGGCATGAGATCGCCGTCGAGCGGCGCGCCGCCGCCTACTGCAAGCTGCTTGCCGTGCTTCGCGTCTTCCTCGCCGCCGCCCGGCCGTTCGAGCGGGCCGAGGATGCGGATGCCGCCAGGCAGCTGGCGCATGGCCTCGTTGCCCGCATGCTGGCCAGTCCGCCGTTGCGGATACACGAGATGCTGAGGGTCTGTTCCCTGTGTTGGCCGCTCGACCGGCGTGCCGCGACCAGAGCGGCAATGACGCGGCTGGCGGCTGGCTTGAAGGCCCGGTTGCGCGCGACGGGGAAATGGCTCGGCGAAACTGCGAAAATAGAGCCTTCACCGGCACCCTCGCCGGGCGTACCGGCACTGCCGCGGGAGGCTGGCCAGGCGCGCGACATCGCCGAAAAGAGTGTCGAATTTGTCCTGATTGCCGAGGCGGGCATTCTCGAAGCGCAAGCCCTGTTGCTGTGCGAGAGCATACGATGTTTCGCCGGTGCCTATTCGCGGTTCCCGATAACGGTCGTGTCGCCCAGGAGTAGCCGTCGCCCATCCGTATCAACGCTGCGCAAACTTGAGCAGATGGGTGTCGAATATCTGCCGATCGAGATCGAGAGCTACTACCCGCAATATGGCACGTCGTATCGCATTCACGCTCTTGCTCACGTCGAACGTCGGCCGGGGCCGCCAATCATTGTGCAGCTCGACAGCGATACGATCTTTGTCGCCGAGCCCGATTTATCGTTGGGCGCCAGTTCGGCCGCCGCGCGCCCTGTAGACGTCAAGGGAATGTGCACGATGGGTCCTGGCGACCCCTTCGACAGCTACTGGAGAAAGTTGTGCGCCCTTGTCGGCGTCGACTATGAACGTCTGCCCATCGTGAACACGACGGTCGGTGGCCAGGCGGTGCGGGCGAGCTACAATGGCGGGCTTTTTGTAGCAAAAAGGGCCTGCGGGCTTTTCCAGCGCACCGAAGACATTTTCAGACAATTGGTGGCCGCGGATATGAAGTCGTGGGCCGACGGGCCAACCTACAACACCGGAACCGGGGTTCTGCACGGAGAGGCCACCGCCTATTGGGGTACAAGCCAGGCCGCCTTTTCGCTGGCGGCAGTCGCGGGAAACCACTCCGTGCGACTTTTGCCGGATACGCACAATTTTCCTCTCAACAACCTGGCTGGGTTGCCGTCACCCGACGCGGCGCGATTGGTCCACATCCACTATCATCACCTGTTCAGCGCCGGATCGGCAGAGGCAAATCCGATATTGGACGGAACGCTGGCCCTCCCGGCAGCAATTTCCGAATGGCTCCTCGCCCGGCTGCCGCTGCAGGAACAACCGCAGCCGACGGTCACGACGCGTGACCTCGCACTCGACCACGACGCACTTGTTCGCACCAACCACGATCTCAGCCTCCAACGCGACATGCTCGTCCGCGACCGAGACGCTCTCCGCGCAGAACGCGACGCGATCCTCGCGTCACGCAGCTGGCGGCTGACCGCACCATTGCGTTGGGCGCTAGGCCCGTTCGCGCGCCGAAGATGACGCGCAACATCGAAAGCGATGCCGGTGATCGACGGACCGTGATCGACCGTCAAGAAACCGTCACACGCAAGCGGACTCGTCCGTGCTAGAAATCGCGGTCAGGCTGCCGCCACGCGGCGCCATTTCCGAAAACTGTATCTGGTACTGCCCATGGATGTCGCTCTTGCCCCGGAAGGCACCGACCTGTCGCCTTACCTGCCCGACGAGCACGGGCTGTTCTTCATCTATCATTTCACCGCCGATGGCCTGCGCACCAAGGACCCGGCACAGGCGTGCTGGACCTGGCGCAGCTATCAGATCACCGACCTGCATGCACGCCAGGAGATCGGCGCCGAAAAAGCTTTGCCGGGGCCGGTGCGCGACGCCTTCCTTGCCCCCAGCCATGGCTGTCACATCGACTTCGAGGATGGCTGGCTCTATGGCGATCTGCCGGACCTAAAGCACGACTTTTCGGAAGCGCGCGGGCTTGTCCATTTCCGCTTTGCCTTCAACGAGACGATGCTGGTCGGCGCTCGCAAGCAGCCGCTGGAATCGGTCGATGCCGTCCGCAAGGCGGTGGAGAATGGATCGCGGAAATTCCGCTCGCCGGCGGAGCTGATCGAGGCGGTCACGGGCCAGTCGCTCGACGGCATGTCGGTCGAGCTCGGCAAGCTGGGCGACACGCTCGACGGCATCGAGGACCGCGTCGTGCGCGATGCATGGCATAATGAGCGACAGGCGCTGGTCGAGGCGCGCCGGCAGCTGGTGGTGATCCATCGGCAGATGGCGACGATCACCAATCTGTTCCGGCATCTCGACCATTCGCATCGCAACGAGCTGCCTGACCCGATCAACGACATGGCGGCAAGGCTCTCGCAGCGGGCGCATACGCTCTATCATGACGGCGAGCAGTTGCAGGCGCGCACAAGGCTGTTGCAGGACGAGTTGATGGCCAAGCTGACCATGCAGTCGAACCAGCTGCTCTATGTTCTTTCTGTCATGACGGCGGTGCTCCTGCCGATGACCATCATCTCGGGCCTGTTCGGCATGAATGTCGGCGGGCTGCCGTTGGTCGACACACCCATGGGTTTCTGGGTGGTGACAGCGGTCTCGGTGTTTATCGCGGCTGCCACCTATCTGTTCGTCAGGCGGCTTGGCCGGGGGCTGTAACCGCAGCCCGGCGACTGTTCATGCCGAAGCGCGAAGATCCTCGATGATGGTCCCGGCGGCACGGATTTCCGCCTCGTGGTCCGGGTCGCGCCAGGTCTCGGCAAGGCCGGCCGCATACCATTCGCGCATCGCCGGCAGATTGAGCAGCTGTGCCGCATAGGCCGCAGCCGCCGCCTCGAAGGTGAGCCCATAGGAGTGCACCCGGAACGCCACCGGGGCAAAGAAGGCATCGACGGCGGTAAAATGTGCGCCGGCGAGAAACGGCCCGCCGAAACGGGCAAGGCCATCGTTCCATAGGTCGCCGAGGCGGAAGAGATCCTGCTTCAGCGCATCGGACATCGGGAACGGTTTGACGCGTACGCCGCAACTCATCGGGCACGCGCCGCGCAGTGCGGTGAAACTCGAATGCATTTCGGCGGCGGCCGAGCGCGCCCAGGCGCGCGCCTTGGCCTCGACGGGCCAAACGCCATGGTGACGCTCGGCCAGATACTCGACGATGGCGAGCGAATCCCAGACCGCCCAGCCATCGTCGACCAGGCTGTTGTCTATCAAGCAGGGCACCCGGCCGCTGGGTGAGAACGGCCGGTAGAGATCCCAGCTCGATCCGGTCGGAAATGGCGTCAGCCGCTCCTCGAACGGAATATCCAGCTCGCGCATGAGCACCCATGGCCGCAGCGACCATGAGGAATAGTTCTTGTTGGCGATGTGCAGCAGGTACATCGAAACTCCTTACCGGATAGAAGCCTTGCGCGCGCTCGTCAGCATCGACCAGGAATAGATCGCCAATGCCGCCCAGATGAGAGCAAAGGCGACGGCCTGGGTTGTGCCGAAAGGTTCGCCAAAGATCAGGACCGCGATCAGGAACACCATGGTCGGCGCGATATATTGCATGATGCCGATGGTCGAGAGGCGCAGCAGCTTGGCACCGAAGGCGAACAGCAGCAGCGGCACCGATGTGACCGGACCGCAGCCGATCAGCAATGCCGTATCAGCACCGCTGCCGGACACGATGTGGTCCTGCCCGGTCGCGATCAGGTAGGCGATGTAACCGAGGGCCGGCACCGACAGCAAAAGGACTTCAAGCAGGAACCCCTGGCTCGGGCCGATCGGCAGCGTCTTGCGGAAGAAGCCGTAGGCGGCGAAGGAAAACGCCAGCGCCAGCGACACCCAGGGCAGCTTGCCGCCCTCGATGGTCAGCACCGTGACGGCGACTGCCGCCAGCACCACCGCCGCGATCTGCAATCGGTCGAGACGCTCGCCCAGGAGCAGCGCGCCGACGACGACGTTGACCAGTGGGTTGATGTAGTAGCCAAGCGCGGTCTCGACGGTGCGGTCGACGGCGATCGCCCAGACATAGATGCCCCAGTTGACCGAAATCAGCGCCGCTGTCAGCGCGGCCATGGCGATGGTTCGGGGTGAGCGAAGTGCCGCCTTGAAATCCGCCGTGCGGCCGGCCCAGACCAGCACGGCCGCGGCGATCGGCACCGACCAGACGATACGGTGGGCAATGACTTCGGCGAGCGGCAGGTGGGCGACCGCCTTCATGTAGAAGGGCAGCAATCCCCACAGCAGATAGGCGCCCAGCGCCAAAAGAAAACCGCGGCGGGCCTTTGAATCGGTGTCCAGGGCAGTTGCTTCAGGGGCCATGGGCCAACGCTATGGCCCAGCCGCCTTGCCAAGACCATCACAAAGTTCTGATGGATCAACGGACTTTCGTTGATGGTTCAACCCTACTCCGCCGCCACCAGCCCGGCCATCTCGCGGTTCTTCATCAGCTTGTAGACGATGGAGTCCATCAGCGCCTGGAACGAAGCGTCGATGATGTTTTCGGAAACGCCGACCGTCCACCAGCGCGCGCCGGTACCATCATGCGATTCGATCAGCACGCGGGTGATCGCCTCCGTGCCGCCATTGAGGATACGCACCTTGAAGTCGGCAAGCTCCATGTCGGCGATCTCGTTCTGAAATTTGCCGAGATCCTTGCGCAGGGCAATGTCGAGCGCGTTGACCGGGCCATGCCCCTCGGCCACCGACATCTTCTCCTCGCCGTCGACCAGCACTTTGACGATAGCTTCGGACACCGTCTTCAACTGGCCGTTGGCGTCGAAGCGGCGCTCGACCATGCAGCGGAACGAGGTGACGTTGAAGAACTCCGGCAGGCCGTGCAGCATCTTGCGCGCCAGAAGTTCGAAGCTGGCATCGGCGCCTTCATACGCATAGCCCTCGGCCTCGCGTTCCTTGACCACGGCAATCAGCGCATCGAGCCGGTGGTCGTCCTTAGGCACATCAATCCCGCGCCGCTTCAGCTCGGCGAGGAAATTGGCCTTGCCGCCCTGGTCCGAGACCATGACGCGGCGGCGGTTGCCGACCGCTTCCGGGGGCACGTGCTCATAGGTCGCCGGCTCCTTGGCCAGTGCGGAGGCATGGATGCCGGCCTTGGTGGCGAAGGCCGAGGCACCGACATAGGGCGCCTGCGCTTCCGGCGCACGGTTCAGGAGCTCGTCGAAAGCGCGGGAAAGCCTGGAGACACCGGTCAGGGCTTCCGCCGAAATACCTGTTTCGAAGCGGGTGGAGAAGGCCGGCTTCAGCGCCAGGGTCGGCACGATCGAGATCAGGTTGGCGTTGCCGCAGCGCTCGCCGATGCCGTTGAGCGTGCCCTGGATCTGGCGCACGCCGGCCTCGACCGCGGCCAGCGAATTAGCCACCGCCTGGCCGGTGTCGTCATGGGCATGGATGCCGAGATTGCCGCCGGGGATGCCTGAGCCGATGACCTGCTCGACAATGGCGCGGACTTCCGACGGCTGCGTGCCGCCATTGGTGTCGCACAGCACCACCCACCGCGCGCCGGCATCAAAGGCCGTCCTGGCACAGGCCAGGGCGTAGTCGGGATTGGCCTTGAAGCCATCGAAGAAATGCTCGCAATCGACCATCGCCTCCTTGCCGGCGGCGATCGCCGCCTCGACGGATGCCTTGATGGCGTCGAGGTTCTCCTCGTTGGTGCAGCCGAGCGCGACGCGGACGTGGTAGTCCCAGCTCTTGGCGACGAAGCAGATGGCGTCCGACTTCGATTGCACAAGGGCTGCAAGGCCAGGATCGTTGGACGCCGACACCCCTGCCCGCTTGGTCATGCCGAAGGCGACAAATTTGGCGCGCGCCGTGCGCTTCTCCTGGAAGAAGGCGGTGTCTGTCGGATTGGCGCCGGGATAGCCGCCCTCGACATAGTCGAGGCCGAAAGCGTCGAGCAATTTTGCGATGGCGATCTTGTCCTCGACGGAGAAGTCGATGCCTGGTGTCTGCTGGCCATCGCGCAAGGTGGTGTCGAAGAGGTAGAGGCGCTCGCGGGTCATGGTCATTTGCCCGCAAACTTGTCCGTCGCCCGGATCAGCTGACCCAGGATGCCCGGCTCCGAATAGGCATGACCGGCGCCCTCGATCAGGTGAAAATCCGCCTTCGGCCAGGCCTTGTGCAGCGCCCAGGCATAGCGCGCCGGGCACGGCATGTCGTAGCGGCCATGCACGATGGTGCCGGGTATATCCCTCAGTTTCCAGGCATCGCGCAGCAACTGCCCCTCTTCCAGCCAGCCGGCATGGACGAAATAATGGTTTTCGATACGGGCAAAGGCGACGGCATAGTCGTCCTGTCCGAAAGGCCCGCTGGTTTCGGGGTCAGGCAAAAGCGTGATCGTCTCGCCTTCCCACAGGCTCCAGGCCCGAGCCGCCTCGATCTGCGCCTTGCGGTCGCTGCCCACCAGCCGCTTGCGGTAAGCCGCCATCATGTCGCCGCGCTCGGCCTCCGGGATCGGCGCCAGGAACCGCTCCCATTTGTCCGGGAACATTTCCGAGACACCGAACTGGTAATACCATTCGAGCTCCGCACGCGTCAGCGTGTAGATGCCACGCACCACCAGTTCGCTGACGCGATCAGGGTGGGTCTCGGCATAGGCAAGCGCCAGGGTCGAGCCCCAGGAACCGCCGAACACCAGCCATTTGTCGAAGCCGGCCATCTCGCGCAGGCGTTCGATATCGGCGACCAGATGCCAGGTCGTGTTGGCTTCCAGGGAGGCGTTGGGCGTCGATTTTCCACAGCCGCGCTGGTCGAACAGGATGACGTCGTAAAGCTTTGGGTCGAACAGCCGCCGGTGTTTTGGCGAGATGGTGCCGCCTGGCCCGCCATGCAGGAACACCGCCGGCTTGGCGCCCCTGGTGCCGGAGCGTTCCCAATAGACCTGATGGCCGTCGCCGACATCGAGCATGCCGGACTCGAACGCCTCGATCTCGGGATAGAGGGTGTGCAGTCGACTGCTCATAGCTGCAAACCTTTGGTCGGCCAGTCCGCCGTTTCGTGGTCGGGATGCTGGAAGGAGATGATCTGCTCCTGCCGGGCGTAGTAATCGGGGTCCTGGTGGATGGGCTGGTCGAAGATCGTCTCCACCCAGGGCAGCCGCGCGGCGTAGTTGACCTGGATTTGCGGGGCGAGATCGGAGCGGTCGTCGAAGGCGCCGATGGCGATCTCCAGTCCACCGGGCTGCCGATAGGTCAGCGGCGTGCCGCAGCGGGCGCAGAAGCCACGATCGATGTTGACCGACGACTGGAAATAGCTTGGCTCCTCATGGGTCCATTCGACGCCATCCCTGGGCACCGTCACCAGCGCCCCGAAGAACGAGCCGAACTGCTTCTGGCACATGCGGCAATGGCAAATCGACGGCCGGCCGAGCGCCCCTTTGATGCGGAAGCGCACCGCGCCGCACTGGCAGCCGCCGGTTCGTATTGTCTCGGTCATGATCTTTCCTTCGGCGGCCATTGTTCGGTGTCGTGGTCCGGGTGCTGGTAGGAGACGAGATCGGCCAGATAGGGGGCCGACGACATGTCCGCCATCGTCTCCTCGCCCGGCAATTGCGGGATCGTGTCGACATAGGGCAGCTTTGCCTCGGTGCCCCACTGGATCAGCGGCACGATCTCCGCCGGATTGTCGAACGCGCCGATGGCGAGGCCAACGCCGTCCGGCGCGGTGAAGGTCAGCGGCGTGCCGCAATTGGCGCAAAAGCCACGATCGACATGGCTGGACGAGCGGAAATATTTGGGCTCACCGCGCGTCCAGTCGAGCGTTGCGCCGCGCACCGAAACCAGCGGCGCGTAGAACGAGCCGAACGCCTTCTGGCACATGCGGCAATGGCAGATCGAAGCGTCGCCAAGCGCGCCCTCGACGCGAAAGCGCACCGCGCCGCACTGGCAGCCGCCGGTATAGATCGGTCGGTTGTCGAGGCTCATCGCGGTTCACTCCGGGGCATGGCAGACGGCTTCGACATTGTTGCCGTCGGGATCGAAGACGAAGGCGCCGTAATAATTCGGGTGATAGTGCGGACGCAGGCCCGGCCCGCCATTGTCCTTGCCGCCGGCGGCAAGTGCCGCGGCATGGAAGGCATCGACCTCGGCGCGGCTGCGCGCGGTGAAGGCGACGTGCTGGTGGTCTTTCGGCCTGTCCTTGCCGGAACTCAGCCAGAACACCGGCCGGTCGCGGCCATAGCCGCCGACCTTGGCGCCGCCGGTGTATTCCGGCGGCACCATATACAGCAGCGCAGCGCCCAACGGCGCCATCGCCTTGTCGTAGAAAGCCTTCGAAGCATCGAAATCGGCAACGGTGATACCGAGATGGTCGATCATCTTTTTACCTCCCACGTTGTCACGCGCTCTCCGGTGACGGGATCCTTGCCGTCCTTCAATTGTACGCCTTGTGCCAGCAATTCGTCGCGGATGCGGTCGGCGTCGGCCCAGTTCTTCGCCGCGATAAGCGCGAGGCGATTGGCGATCGCCTCGGCAACACCACCTTCATCAATGTCGGCCGAGGCGACATCGAAGCCGAGGAACAGCAGCGACGCCTTCAGCGAAGCCGCCGCTTCGTTGCCGTCCACGGCCTCGCCGGCCAACTGCGTCAAGACCTGGAAGGCGGCGTAGGTGGCGAGATCGTCCGACAACGCTTCGATGACCTCCACCGGCAACTGCCCAGCGGCCGGCGCCAGGTCCGCCGCCCGCTTCCATTTGCGCAGCATGTTCTCTGCCTCCTCCAGCTTGCGCACGGAAAAGTCGATCGGTTCGCGATAATGCGTCATCAGCATTGCCAGCCGCAGCACCTCGCCCGGCCATTTGCGGCCGCCAAAAGTCTCCGTCTCCAGCAACTCGTTGATCGAATAGAAATTGCCGAGGCTCTTCGACATCTTCTGGCCTTCGACCTGCAGGAAGCCGTTGTGCATCCAGATATTGGCCATGACGTCGGTGCCATGGGCGCAACGCGACTGGGCGATCTCGTTCTCATGATGCGGGAAGATCAGGTCGAGGCCGCCGCCGTGGATGTCGAAGACCTCGCCGAGATAGGCGGCCGACATCGCCGAGCATTCGATGTGCCAGCCCGGCCGTCCCCTGCCCCATGGGCTGTTCCAGCCCGGCTCCTCCGGTGACGACAGCTTCCACAGCACGAAATCTTGCGGGCTTTTCTTGTGCGCGTCGACGGCGATCCGAGCGCCGGCCTGCTGCTCGTCGAGATTGCGCTTCGACAATTGTCCGTAGTCCGGCATCGAGGCCGTGTCGAACAGCACTTCACCCGCCGCGACATAGGCATGGCCGCGTCCGATCAGGCTTTGAATCAAGGTGATCATGTCGGCCTTGCCGTCAGCGCGGGGCTCGACGAATTCGGTGGCGCGCGGCTCGACCGTCGGCTCCAGGCAGCCGAGAACGGCCACATCCCTGTGGAACTGGTCGGCGGTCTTTTCGGTGACCCGCCGGATTGCCTCGTTGAGCGAGAGCGCGCCGGAAGCGATCTCGCCGCCGAAGTCCCGCAAGGCGCGCGCGTTGATCTTGTCGTCGACGTCGGTGATGTTGCGCACATAGGTGACGTGCGCCTCGCCATAGAGATGGCGCAGCAAGCGGAACAGCACGTCGAAGACGATCACCGGCCTGGCGTTGCCGATGTGGGCAAAGTCGTAGACCGTCGGGCCGCAGACATACATGCGCACATTGCGCGGATCGATCGGGACGAAATCCTCTTTCGTTCGCGTCAGCGTGTTGTAGAGGCGCAGGCCATGCGATGCGTCAGACATTCGTGCCTTCCCGGTTCGTTATGTTTTGACTGAAGCCGGGCGCCCGCCGAGGCGCAAAACAGACTCCAGCCTGCTGGCCGGGGCGTTTGTCCAATCTGGGGAAGATGAGGCGAAAACGTCCGGACCAGCGCGAGGCTAGCCAATAATGCAAATGCCACAAATGGCGAAAGACGTTTTCATGGGCGGCTTTATCGCCTTGGCAGGTGTTGCCGTCAAGTCGCTACTTTCGGCAAAAACGTCGTTGGATCACAGGTAAAAGCGCACTGAAACATTTTATTAAACATGTCGGCACAGTGATGAAACATTCGTCGACTAGTTCAGCACGCGTCACGATTTGGTCAGAATCGGCCATCAAACGGCAGACACGAAAATGTTACCTGGGAAGAGAGACATGCCCCGAACCAAGCAGGAATCCAACCGAGCCAAGCAACCGGCGCTGGCCAACCACTATCGCGCCATCGGCCCGGCAGCGATCGTCGCCGCCCTTCTCCATACCGCGAAGAAGAAAAAGCCGGCGCAGAAGATCGTATCGCCTCGCGCTGCCTGAACTGGTGCGCGACCGGCCCCGGAGGGGCCGGCGACATAGCGCTGACATGTGCCTCCAAAGCCGACTTGCGCCTCTAAAACAGTGTCATCTGACTATCGTCCGCGCCGGGCTTCTGGCGCCTGACCTTCTCGGGCTCCGGCCCGATCTCGCCCCTCTCCTGAATCTCCGGTCCGGTGTTGACGACCTTGTTGACGAGGTCGGACACGGGAATTGCTTCGAAAAAATCAGGCTGCGCCGGCCGCAACAGGTCGGCGACATCGCGCGGCTCGAGCGTGCGGCAATCCAGCCAACGGGCAAAGTCGCTGGGATCGATCACCACCGGCATACGGTCGTGGATGTGGGCGATGTCGGCATTGGCATTGACGGTCAGGATGGCGCCGGTGTCCATTTCCGAACCGCCCGGCTCGGCATAGGTCTCGATCAGTCCGGCAAAGGCGATCACTCCGCCATGCCGGGGCCGTATCCAATAAGGTTGCCCCTTCTTGCCCCTGGTTTGCCGCCACTCGTAAAAGCCGGATGCCGGCACCAGCGCACGACGATGGCGCATGGCGGCCTTAAACGAGGCCTTTTCGGCGGCCCCTTCCGAGCGTGCGTTGAACAACAGCGGAAACTCCCTGGTGTCCTTCACCCAGGTCGGGATCAGCCCCCAGCGCACCAGCATCGGCTGGCGGTCCGGCAGATTGGAGCCCGGCGCCCGCGGAGCACCGGCGATCGCCACCAGGATCGGCTGCGTCGGCGCGATGTTGTAGCGCGCCGGGAAATCCTCAAGCCCCGCCACGCCCAGAAAGGCGGCGGTCCGATCCGGTGTCGCGGTCAAGGCAAAACGTCCGCACATGGTCGACTGGTACCCTTCGGCTGGTTCAGCTTGAAAGTGGCGATGGAACCGGCGTTGCGCAATCGCCAAAGCTTCCCCATGCTGGGCGGTCCACAACAGACCTGCCTTCAGATGAGCCTGATCGGGAATCCATGAACGAAGCGCGCAAGACACTTCCGGCCGTCTCGGTGGCCGTCGTGCGCGGCGACACCGTGCTCCTGGTCAAGCGCGCGCGGCAGCCATCGCAAGGGCTCTATGCCTTTCCGGGCGGCAAGGTCGAGGCCGGCGAGACGCTGGAGGCCGCGGCAAAGCGCGAACTGCTGGAAGAAACCGGCTTGCACGCCATCGAATACCGGCCGCTTCGGGAAATCCACATCGACGAAAGGGATGACGCCCACCCGGTCGATTACCTTCTGACAGTGTTCGGAGCCGCCTATGCCGGCGGCGAGGCCGTGGCCAGCGACGACGCCGAGACAGCGGCCTTCTATACGCTCAGCGAGATGGCAAGGCTGCCACTTGCCGGCTCGGTGTTCGCGGTAGCCGAAGACTTGCTGGGCCTTGGCGCAAACGCCGGGCTGCCCTGAAAATCGCCTTGCGGGCGACAAATTGTTTCGCCACAAAGACTTAATGCTGTTTGGCCAAGAGGGCTTATGAACCGTCCATCCCTGCTCCTCGCCATATGTCTGGCCGTTAGCTCGGTCGTCTCGACGCGGCCGGCGCTCGGTGCCGAATCGCCGTTCGAACCCGGGCTGATGCGGCTGGCGGAAGTTCTGGGATCGCTGCATTTCCTGCGCAATTTGTGCGGTGAGAAAGGCGACCAGTGGCGTGTCGAGATGCAGAAGCTGCTCGATTCGGAAAATCCGGACGCCGAGCGGCGCGCCCGCTTCATCGCCAGCTTCAATCGCGGCTACCGCTCCTTCGGCGGCACCTACACGCAGTGCACCCCCTCGGCCACCGAAGCCATCAGCCGCTATATGAAGGAAGGCGAGACGCTGTCGCGCGACATCGCCTCGCGTTATGGCAACTAGGCATTCCGAACTGCCCATCCACAGATATTGGGACCTCCGACTTGTGTCAGGTGACATCTTGGTGCAATCCTCGTGTGGCACTTCTGCAACAGTCTTAATGAAACCTTACCGCGCGAATGCGGAATTAACTCAAACTGAAGGTTTTCGCCCCGCAGGCCGCCCTAATCGGCTAAGTTTGGCCTGAGTTGAACGCAGCTTCGCGCAAGGCAATCGGGTTCTGTAAAAAACGATCAAAAAAATGTCGTATTTACAAATACTTAATTGACCCTGCGTGTGAAATGAACAGATCAAGCCTGATCCGCATCGACGGATCGCCGCTTGAAAGGGTGGACATCGCATATGGAACATGGTGTCAACGACATCGACGCGCTGGTCAGGGAAGAGAAGCGCCTGACCGCCGTGGAAAGCCACAGCGAAGCCTGGGCGGAAGGTCTCTCCGCCGGTATAGAGCCCGAGATCATTGCCGAGGCAGCGCTTGAGACGGCCTTCGGCGAGATGTTGCGTGCCAATGGTGAGACCTCGGCCCTTGCCCTGCTCGACCGTATGCGTGAAAAGGTGATTGCTGGCGCCTTCGAACCTGAACGGCTGCGGCACTGAACCGACATCCGGTTCTTTGACGGCAGAATGCCGCTCGGGCGTCATGCCCGGAAGCAGGGAGAAACGGGCAGTGAGTTTTTCGATGTCAGGCAAGCCGGTTGGCTTGGTCCTCTACATCTGCTTCGCCGCTGGCTGTGCCGCGATTCCCTTGGTTCTCGTCAGCAGCCCCGCTTATGCGCTGAGCGAGATCAAGCGCGAAGAGCTCCCCGCACCCGTCACGCCGCCGGCGGACGACGACATGTCGCCGCCGGGAAGCACTGTGCCAATGCCCGACCCGGTCGGAACGCCGCCTCCAACCAGCAAGCCGGCCGGCCCCGACGAAGCCGAGCCGGACAGCCCGCCGAGCGGCGGCGGCGTAACCAGGCCGCGCGTCGATCCGGAAACCCCAGTGCCCGAGGTCGTCTACGATCTCGGCAAGCTGCCGGAACCGGTACGGCGCATGCACGACCTGATCGTCGAAGCCTGCAAAAGCGGCGACATCGAAAAGCTGCGGCCTTTGATCGGCACGGGCGACAGCACGACACAATTGTCGCTGACCGATATAGACGGCGACGCCATCGCCTTCCTCAAGGGTCTCTCCGGCGACCCGGACGGCCAGGAGATCCTGGCCATCCTGGAAGAGGTGCTCAATGCCGGCTACGTCCACCTCGACGCCGGCAAACCGGAAGAACTCTATGTGTGGCCGTATTTCTTCGCGCTGCCACTGGACAAGCTCGACGCCAAGCAACGGGTCGAACTGTTCAAGATCGTCACCGCCGGCGATTTCGACGACATGAAGCAGTTCGGCGCCTACATCTTCTACCGCGTCGGCATCACGCCCACCGGACAGTGGACATTCTTCGTCGCCGGCGATTGAGCCTTTTTGGCCCGCCTTGCGAGAGGTTGGGGCCTAGCGAGGCAATGCCTCGGAAAACTCCACCGTCTTGCCCTGGCCCGGCGCCACGATCTCGCCATCCCACATGACGCGGCGGCCGCGAATGACGGTGCCGACCGGCCAGCCGGTGACTTGCTTGCCATCATAAGGCGTCCAGCCGGCTTTCGAGCCGGCCTGCACGTTGGTTATAGTCTCACGCCGCTTCATGTCGACGATGGTGAAATCGGCGTCGTAGCCGGCGGCGATGCGACCTTTTCTCGCCATGCCGAAGATGCGCTGCGGACCGTGGCTGGACAGGTCGACAAAGCGCTGCAGCGTCAGCCGGCCGGCGTTGACATGGTCGAGCATGATCGGCACCAGCGTCTGCACACCGGTCATCCCCGACGGCGAGGCCGGATAGGGTTTGGCTTTCTCGGTCAGCGTGTGCGGTGCGTGGTCGGAGCCGAGCACGTCGACGATGCCTTGCGCAATGCCATGCCAGACGCCGTCGCGGTGTCTGATGTCGCGCACCGGCGGATTCATCTGGATCAGCGTGCCGAGCCGCGCGTAATCGTCAGCCGACAGGGTCAGGTGGTGCGGCGTCGCCTCGCAGGTTGCGACATCCTTGTGCTGCTGGAGGAACAGGATCTCCTCGGCCGTCGAGATGTGCAGGACATGGATGCGGGCGCGAACAGTGCGCGCGATGCGCACCAGCCGCTCGGTGCAGCGCAAGGCGGCGATCTCATCGCGCCAGATCGGGTGCGATGACGGGTCGCCGTCGATGCGTTGGCCCTGACGCTCGCGCAGCCGGAATTCGTCCTCGGAGTGAAAGGCGGCGCGGCGGCGGGTATTCCTCAGGATCGAAGCGACGCCTTCATCGTCCTCGACCAGGAGGTCGCCGGTGGAGGAGCCCATGAAAACCTTGATCCCGGCCGCACCCGGCAGCCGCTCGAGTTCGCCGACGTCTTTCGCATTCTCGCGGGTGCCGCCAACCCAGAAGGCAAAATCGCAGTGCATGCGACCGCTGCCGCGGCGGACCTTGTCGGCAAGCGCTGCCTCGCTGGTGGTCAGCGGATTGGTGTTGGGCATCTCGAACACGGCGGTGACGCCGCCCAGCACCGCCGCCCGCGACCCCGTCTCAAGGTCTTCCTTGTGCTCCAGTCCCGGCTCGCGGAAGTGGACCTGGCTGTCGACGACACCCGGCAGGATATGCAGGCCGCGGCAGTCGATCGTCTCGCCGGCCGAGGCCTGGCCGAGATCGCCGATGGCAGCGATGCGGCCGTCCTTCACACCGACATCGCGAGCCCCTTCGCCGTCATGGTTGACCACAGTGCCGCCTGTCAGGATGAGGTCGTAGGTCATGGCCATGCTCTCTTGCGGGGGGAGTGCCAGCGGCTTACGTAAAGGCCGACCGTTTTGCAAGATCAGGCTGCTTTCGCCAATGCCCTTTGCCCAGCTCAAAGACCGCGCGCTCATCTCCGTCTCGGGGCCTGATGCCGAGCATTTCTTGCAGAACATCCTGACCACCGATCTCGACGTCTTGACACCCGGCCAAGCAAAACCGGGCGCGCTGCTTTCGCCGCAAGGCAAGATCCTGTTCGATTTCCTGATCTCGCGTGCCGGCGACAATGCATTCAGGCTCGAATGCCGGGCCGACATTTCAGATGATTTCGTACGCCGGCTGACGCTCTACAAGCTGCGCGCCAAGGTCGAGATTGCCAAAGCCGATCAGGCGCTTGTCACCGTCGCATGGGGAGTTGAGTCAACCACCTCACAATCTGATTCAACGGCGGCCGACACGCGCTTTGCGAACGGCACCGTCACGCGTTGCTATGGCCAAGCGGATGAGCGCAGCGACCTTGCCGCATGGCAGGCCTCCCGCATCGCCAGCGGCATTGCCGAAAGCGGCAGCGACTACCAACTAGGAGACGCCTTCCCGCACGACGTGCTGCTGGACGAAACCGGCGGCGTCGGTTTCAAGAAGGGCTGCTATGTCGGCCAGGAGGTTGTCTCGCGGATGCAGCATCGCGGCACGGCCAGGCGGCGCGTGCTGATCGTCCAGGCCGGACTTCCCCTGCCCGCCGCGGGCACCGAACTGACCGTCGAGGGACGGCCGGTCGGCACGCTTGGCTCGAACGCCGGCACGATCGGGCTCGCCATTGCCCGCATCGACAGGGTCAAGGCGGCGCTCGACGCCGGCCAGCCGATCATGGCGGGCGACGTGCCGGTTGCCGTGACCATCCCCGCCTGGGCGAAGTTCAGCTTTCCGCAGGAAGCCGTCAGCGCGGAGGAGGCCTGATGGCGGCCGATCGCGTCGGCGCGCCGCCACGCGCCTGGCAGCGCATGCTGTCCGGCCGCCGGCTCGACCTGCTCGACCCCTCACCACTCGACATCGAGATTTCGGACATCGCGCATGGGCTCGCCCGCGTTGCCCGCTGGAACGGCCAGACCAGAGGCGAGCATGCGTTCTCGGTCGCCCAGCACTCGCTGCTGGTCGAGGCGCTGTTTTGCGACCTGGTGCCTGCGGCTTCGGCCGACGCCCGGCTGGCGGCGCTGCTGCACGACGCCCCCGAATATGTCATCGGCGACATGATCTCGCCGTTCAAATCGGTGATGGGCGGCAGCTACAAGGACTGTGAATTGAGACTGCAGCGCGCCATCCATCTGCGCTTCTCGCTGCCGCCGGAACCAGCTGCTGCGCTGCGCAAGGAGATCAAGCGCGCCGACCAGATCGCCGCCTATTTCGAAGCAACGCTGCTTGCCGGTTTTTCGACTGCCGAGGCGACCGAATTCTTCGGCCGTCCGCGCGGTTTCAATGCCGATCGCTTCGATTTCACGCCACGCTCGGTGACCTCAGCGCAAAATGCGTTCCTGAAGCGCTTTTCGGCGATCGAGAAGTCGCGCCACCAGGTTCCAGCACCCGTGATCGGCTGAAAAACGCTAAATTAACCGGCGGCGACCACACTAGCCCGTTCGATCACGATCCGCAGGCGCCTTATGCCCGTCGCTGATGCCAAGGATGGTTCGACCGTCCCGGAACCGGGGGCCGAAGGCATGGATCGGCCGCGCTCCATTGAGGACGAACTGCGCGAACAGAACGAACGCTTTTCGGCTGCGGTCGAGAACATGTCGCATGGGCTGTGCATGTTCGACGCCGACGAGCGCATGATTATTTGCAACGTCAACTACATCAACATCTTCTGCCTCGACCCCAAGGTGATGCGGCCCGGCATCCGGTTCCTCGACATCCTGCGCCACAGCGTCGACATCGGCATCGCCTCGCAAAGCGCCGAAGAACTCTACGCCATCCGCAAACCCTATATCGACCGGGCGAAAGCCTCGACCTACGAGGAGACGCTGTCGGACGGTCGTATCATCAACATCTCGCATCGCCCGCTGGCTTCGGGCGGTTGGGTCTCCATCTACGAGGACATCACCGAACAGCGACGCGCAGAGCGGGATCTCAAGGAGCAGCACCGCCGCTTCGACGCAGCACTTGCCAACATGTCGCAAGGCCTGCTGATGTATGACGCCGACGGCAGGCTGATCGTGCGCAACCAACGCATTCTGGAGCTCTATGGTGTCAGCGAGGCAGACCTTCCGCTGGGCATGGGTCTGCGCGAACTCCTTGAGCGGCTTGTACGCCTGGGTGTCTATCCGCCCATCGATATCGATGGYGAGGTCCTCAAAACTGAAGCCCGCCTGCAGATCGGCCAGACGCGATCGACCCCTCGTCAGCTTGCCGACGGACGAACGCTGATGATCGCGCGTCGGCCGATGAGTGGTGGCGGCTGGGTCGCCACGTTCGACGACGTCACCGAAAGCAGGCTGGTCGAGGAGCGCATGACCCATCTTGCGCATCACGACACGCTGACCGGACTGCCCAACCGTTCGATGCTTCGCGAACGGCTCGACCAGGCGCTGGAGGATGCGACTTCACCGCTGGCGATCTTCTCTCTCGATCTCGACCGCTTCAAGGCGATCAACGACACCTTGGGGCATCCGGCCGGCGACTGGCTGCTGAAAAGCGTGGCCGAGAGGCTGCGGCGTTGCCTGCGCGATGAAACAGACATCGTCGCCCGTTTCGGCGGTGACGAGTTCGTCATCATCCAGTCCAACTTCAAAGATCTTGCCGACGCGGAAAAACTGGCGAAACGCATCGTCGAGGCGATCGCACAACCGTTTCGCGACAAGAGCCGGGAGATGCATGTCGGCATCAGCCTTGGCATCGCCGTTTACCCCAACGACGGCAGGGATGCCGATACGCTGCTGAAGAACGCCGACACGGCGCTGTACCGGGCGAAGAGCGAAGGACGCAACCTGTACCGATTCTTCGAGCCAGCAATGGACGCCACGGTGCAGGCGCGCCGGGCGCTTGAGGTCGACCTTGAGTCCGCGTCGCCGCGCCACGAATTCGATCTCGATTTCCAGCCCATCATGAACATAAAATCCGGCGGGATCGTCGGCGCGGAAGCCTTGATGCGCTGGCATTCGCCGACACGCGGCACGGTGGCGCCGGACAATTTCATTCCCGTCGCCGAAGAAACCGGGCTGATCGTGCCGCTTGGCGAGTGGGCATTGAGGAAAGCCTGCGTGGCGGCGGCAAGTTGGCCTTCCCTGCGCATTGCGGTCAATGTCTCGGCCGTGCAGCTCAAAAGTGGCGGCTTTGCCCGCAGCGTCATCTCGGCGCTGGCCTTCTCCGGCGTCCCGGCCAGCCGGCTGGAACTGGAAATCACCGAAACCGTGCTGATGGACGAAAGCGAGACCGTGCTGAAGACGTTGCGTCAATTGCGAGGGCTGGGCATCCGCATTGCGCTCGACGATTTCGGCACCGGCTATTCCTCGCTCGGCTATCTCCGGCGTTTTCCCGTCGACAAGATCAAGATCGACCGTTCGTTCATTCGCGACATCGGCAATCGCGACACAGCGGCGATCGTTCGAACCATCATCGGGCTGGGCGCCGAGCTCGGCATCACGGTCACCGCCGAGGGTGTCGAGACCGAGATGCAGTTCGACTTTCTGCGCGCCAATGGCTGTGTCGAAGCGCAGGGCTATCTGATCGGGTTGCCATCAAGGGCGGCGGATATTCAGCGCCTACTGAGACCGACCGCGGCCTTCGGGCAATCCGGTTAAACCGGCGCTGCCCGCTATTTCGGCACTGGCCAACTTGGCTGCGACAGATGCGCGGCCATGAAACCGGCGACGGCTTCGACCTTGGCGGGGCGCGAGCGTGCTGAGGGCGTGACGAAATACAGCGCCCCCCTCGGCAAAGTCCAGTCGGTCAGGATCGCTTCCAGGCGCCCATCGGCAAGGTATTCGCCGGCAATGAATTCCGGCAGCTCGGCAATCGCCGTTCCGGCCAGCACTGTTGGAACCAGCGCGTCAGAATTGGTCACCCGCAATGGCCCGGAGGGCGTGACGGCCTCGCTGTCACCCGCGGCATTGCTGAAATGCCAGACGTCCTGCCGAGGACGATAGGCATAGCCAAGGCAATGATGCGCGTCGAGGTCGCGTGGCCTGCCTGGACGGCCATACCGGGCGAGATAGGTCGGTGCCGCGACGATGAACGGAGCAATGCTGCACAGGCGCCGCGCAACCAGCGAGGAATCCGGCAGGACGGCAATCCGGAGTGCTGCATCGAACCCATCACCGACCAGGTCGACGACCGCATCGCTCAGATGCATATCGATCGACACGTCGGGGTAGAGTTTGAAGAAATCAGGAAGCAACGGCGCAACGCACCGCAGCCCAAACGACATCGGCACGGCCAGACGTACAAGGCCGCGCGGACTGGCCGACAGCTCGCGTGCCGCATTCTCGGCATCCTCCGCGTCACGGTAGAGGCGCGACGCCCGCTCGGCGAGACGATGACCGAAATCCGTGAGGGCGAGACGCCGCGATGTGCGGTTGAAAAGCCGCGCGCCAAGCCGCTCCTCCAGTCGGCTGACGCCACGCGATACTGTCGCCACCGACAGGCCGAGCACGCGCGCGGCGGCAGCAAAGGACCGCTCCTCCGCGACTTTGGCGAAAATGGCCAATCCTTCGAAGTCCGGAACTTTCGACATCACCATTCCTGCAACGATTGTTTGCAAACATTGCTATTTCGAAAACAACTACCTGTCCATATCTCTCTGTCACCCACAACAGGAGTGACGAAAATGACGCGGAAACTCGAAGGAAAGATCGCCGTGGTTACCGGCGGCAGCAGCGGCATCGGCCTTGGCATCGCCAAGCGCTTCGCCTCTGAAGGCGCCCATGTCTACATCACCGGACGGCGCCAGGCCGAGATCGACAAGGCCGTCACGGCAATCGGGAAGAACGCCACCGGCATCCAGGCCGACTCGACCAGTTTCGCCGATCTCGACCGACTCTATTCCAAAGTGAAAGCGCAAAGCGGGCGGATCGACGTGCTCTCGGTCAATGCTGGCGGCGGTTCCATGCTGCCGCTCGGGCAGATCAGCGAACAGCACTATGATGAAACATTCGACCGCAACGTCAAAGCCGTGCTGTTCACCGTGCAGAAGGCGCTTGGATTGCTGGTGGACGGTGCATCGGTGATCCTGACTGGTTCGACCGCCGGCTCAACCGGCGCGGCGGCGTTCAGCGTCTATGGCGCGTCGAAGGCGGCCCTGCGCAATTTTGCCCGCAGCTGGATTCTCGACCTGAAGGAGCGGCAAATCCGCGTCAACATCCTCAGTCCCGGTCCGACCCGTACAACGGGTCTCGCCGAGCTTGCCGGACCTGAGGCCGAACACCAGAAGGGTTTGCTCGATTTCCTTGCCAACCAGGTGCCAATGGGCCGGCTCGGCGATCCCGATGAGATCGGCAAGGCGGCCGTGTTCCTGGCCTCGGACGATTCCAGCTTTGTCACCGGCGCCGAGCTCTTCGTCGACGGCGGTATTGCACAAATCTAGCCGTCGTACCGGTCGCGTCCTCAAGCAGGGCGCGACCGGTATGCAACCGCGCAGCATCAGCGCAATGTCTCGATGTATTTTTCGTGGAAGCTGACATAGCCCGGTTCGACAATCTTCAGATGCCGCTCGATCAGCGCATGAAACTTCGGCAGTTGATGAAACGGCACGCCGGGATAGGCATGATGCTCGGCATGGAACGGCATATTCCACGCCAGCTTGCGCACCAGCCAATTGGTCAGCGTGGTCCTGGTGTTCTCCAGCATGTTGGCGACGAATGGACAACGGCCATGCTCGGCCAAGAGATAGAGGCGCAGAAACGGCTGCCCGAGCAAGGCCGGCACGATCCAGACATAGAGAAGCACCGTAAGCCGGAAATAGACGGCCAGTAGAATGACCACGCCATAGAAGGCAAGCATGGCCCGCGCCTCGACGCGCACCTTGGCGTAGCCTTTTGGCGGCACATAGCCTTCCCGGCCGCGGCCCATCGCATTGCCACAAAGCGTCTTGAGGTGCCCCCACCACACCGGGATGCCGGAGACATGGACGAGGTATTGCCTCCATGTCTCCGGTTTGGGGAAAGCCAGTTCCGGATCATTGTCCGGATCCTGGGTGTATCGATGGTGGGCGAAATGGAAATAGCGGAACCAGTCCGCCGGCAGCCCGATCGCCAGGCTGCACACCCGCGCCACGGCATCGTTCAGCCACTGCGTTTCGAAGGCCGTGCGATGCACCGTCTCGTGCAGCAGCGTGAACAGGAAGACGATCAGGATGCCTTGCGGCAGCATCAGCAGCGGCCAGAACGGAACCCTGGCGGCGATCAGCGATCCGATGATGATGATCGCACCCCAATGAGCACCAAGCTGGACAAGACCCGCGACGTCGGATTTGGCGGTCAGGCGATTGCGCTCTTGCTGCGTCAACGATGCAATTACGTCGCGATGGTCCACTGGCGTCATCCGGAGTTCGAAAAATGTCGACGCCCATCGTATTCAACAAGAAAGCTTTCTGAAAACGAGGAATTATGCGATTTAGATAAGGTCATCTTATCTATCGGGCAGCATGATCGCTTTTCCATCCTTGCGCGGACTCCAGGCTTTCGAAGCGGCGGCGCGTTCCGGCAGCTTTGCCGCGGCAGCCCAGGAGCTGTCCATCTCGGCTGCCGCGGTCAGCCAGCTGATCCGGACCATCGAAGACCAGATGGGCCGCAAGCTGTTCAACCGGGTCAACCGCCGCGTCGTCCTCACCGACGCCGGCAGGGAAATACTGCCTCGGCTGACAACGGCATTCGGTGAGATCGGCAGCGTGTCACGCGAACTGGGCGGCGCCGAGTTCCGCTCCCGGCTCGTCGTGTCGGTCCCGCCATCCATGGCCATGGGCTGGTTGTCGTCGCGCCTGGCGGGCTTTGTCGCGGCCCACGGCGCTGTCGACATATCGCTCAGAGGCGAAGACGACCCGGTGTCGTTCGACCGCGACCTGATCGACACCCGCCTTTCCTATGGCCGTTCGCACTATCGAGACCAGGCAACGGAAGACATCGCCAGGGATGCCGTCTACCCCGTTTGCGCCCCTGATCTCGTCGCGTCGAACAGATCTCTGGACGCCACCGCCCTCGCCGGCCTGCCGCTGATCCACACCGACTGGGGACCGACGGGCGCGTCGTTCCCGTCCTGGCGCAACTGGTTCGAAGCGATGGGCATAGAGCCTGGCCGGGCAGCGCAACGCGGCCTTTCGCCGAATTCGTCACGGGCCGCCCTTGATCTTGCCATTTCCGGCCTTGGCGTGGCGCTGGCGCAAGGGGTCTACTGTGCCGAAGCGCTGGAAGACGGTCGGCTGGTCCGGCCGCTGGCCCAGGCGCTGGAGCTGCGCCAGCCTTATTGCCTGACAATCCAGGAACGCAGCGCAAAACGCGATGTGGTGGCGGCGTTTCGCCAATGGCTGATCGAGGAATGCGTGCGCACGGTCAATTCGCCGGCGCTGACCGAGGGCCGTTGACGGCCGCCGCTCAGAGGTGCCCGCTCAATGCCTCCACCATGTCCTTGTTCGTCGCCACGGGAACGATCTCGAACTCCACCAGATCGGCCCATTCGATGACCCAGCGCTGCAGCAGCGTGACATCATCGGCCTCCACCAGCAGGAAGCAGCGGCTCATATCCGCCGCGATCCAGCTATGGTGCACGAGCAACTCGTCCGGCTTCAGGCGGCCGCGATCGCTGAAGCGACGGTAGATATCCTTTCGATCGCAACCGCGAAAGTCCTCGATCACGACGAACAGCATATCCACCCCCGATCAAATTAGCGCCCCGGCCGGTCCAGCCGCTCCAGGAACCACTGCGTCAGCCGCACCCAGACCTCGTCCTTTTCGCCGGAATCCTCCCAGCCATGGTCGAGGTTCGGATTGTCGTTGACCTCGATGACGAAGACGCCATCCTTGGTTTCCTTGAGGTCGACGCCATAGAGCCCGTCACCGATGCAGCGCGCCGCCTTCACCGCCGTCTCGACGACATGCGCCGGGGTTTCCTTCAGCGTGAAGGTCTTGATGCCGCCCTGGTCGGGTTTGCCGTTGGCCTTGTGGTTGACGATCTGCCAGTGCTTCTTGGCCATCAGATAGTGGACGGCAAACAGGGGCTGGCCGCCGAGCACGCCGACACGCCAGTCATATTCGGTCGGAATGAATTTCTGCGCGATCAGAAGATCGGAATCCTCCAGCCATTCCGTGGCGAGCGTCTTCAACTCCTCGAAGTCAGCGCATTTCTTGACGCCGCGCGAGAACGACGAATCGGGGATCTTCAACACCAGCGGAAAGCCGAGCGTCTGCGCCGCCAGTTCGAGATCCGAGCTGCCGGCGATCATCACCGTCGGCGGCACTGGCACCTTGTTGTAGGCCATCAGCTCGTTGAGATAGACCTTGTTGGTGCAGCGGATCATCGACAGTGGATCGTCGATCACCGGCATGCCTTCCTGCTGGGCACGGCGGGCGAAACGATAGGTGTGGTTGGAGATCGAGGTGGTCTCGCGGATGAACAGCGCGTCGTAGTTGGCGAGCTTGGCGAGGTCCCGCTTGGTGATCGGCTCGATTTCGACGCCCATCTTTTCGGCGATCTTGGCCCAGTAGCGCAGCGACGAGATCTCCGACGGCGGCAATTCCTCATGCGGATCGACCAGCGTGGCGAAGGTGTAGCGCGCCGGCGTCCGGCCCTTGGTGTCGCGCCACTCGCGGTTGGTGTAGGTCTCCAGGCACTGGATGAAGCTTTTTTCTTCGTCCTCGGTCATCCGCGCCAGCGGATGGAAGCCGATCTTGCGGATCGAAGCCCATTCAGCGCTGTCCTTGATGTGGACTTCGAGTGCCGGTGCGCGGAACCAGTCGAACAACAGCTTAGCGAACCGGTCCCAGATCTTCGACGGGCCGATGCCGAAGAAGATGCAGACCTTGGTTGGAAAGGCGCCGCCGAGATCCTTGCGACATTTGTTGAGTGCCAGTTCCAGTTCCGGCAACGCATGTTCGTAGAGCTTGCGCTCCGACAGGTCGATCATCGTCTCGACGGTCGGAATGACCTTGTGGCCGCGTGAGCCCGCCAGTAGCGAGGCGTAGTAGCCGCGGCTCTGGTAGCCGTAATTGTTCGACAGGTTGATGACCTTCGGCCGCTGGCCGCGAAACAGCGACGGATGCGCAAGATAGTCACGGTTGGTGATGATCTTGTGCGGTGTCGCCACCTGGTCGAGATCGCTCTGCCGGCCGGTAAGGATGACCCAGGTCATTGTCTGTCGCGCTTTCCCAGAGTGATGGCGGCTCGCAGTCCGTCGCGGCCGAACTGCGCCATGTTCATGAAGATGCCGTAGGGCACGGGAATGTTGGCGGCATCAAGGATGGTCTCCTGTCTTTCGTCCTCGACCCATGGATCGTGGATCAGGATATGGTCGCCGTCATCGCCGATCGCCAGCACCCAGTGCGGCACCTTCTTGCCGAACATAAGGAAACCGCTGATCAGCACCAGCACCAGTTTACCCTCCGCGATCGCGGCGCGAATGTCGTCGATGGTGAATGGACGGTAATTCACCGGGATACCGTAAAGTTCCGCGCGGCGGCGAAAGTCGACCTGGGCCAGTTCCATCACCCGGCGCTTGTCCTCGCTGCGCACCGACTGCAGGAACAGCGCGCCGTAGAACGAAACATAGATCTCCGCCGCGAGCCCGCTTTCGTAGCCCGAGACAGCGAGGCCGAACGGTTCGCAGCCACCGGGTCCCGACATCATGAAGACAGTCGTCGCCTCGCGCCAAAGTCGGATTTCCATGACCGGATCCGGCACGAAGCCGCGATCGAAATTGGCCATCGCCATCATCAGGCAGCATGGGCCGCAGGTGAATTCGCAGGTCTGCTGGTAGAACGGCACCTTGGTGGCGATCGGAATGTCACCACGCAAGGTCTTTTCATAGCGAAGCGCTGTCTCGCCGTCCTCGTAGTAGCCGGATTCGCGGCCGATCTTGCGATAGCCGGCCTGCTCATAGATGCGGATGGCCCGGCTGTTGTCTTCGCGCACCTCGAGACGCAGCATCATGCGGCCGTGCTCGAAGGCGGCGTCTTCCGCTGATCCGAGCAGCATGCGGCCAACACCCAGTCCCCCGAAGAAGGGACCGGTGGCGATCGAGTAGAGACGTGCCACCCCGCTACCCTTGCGAAACAGCACGATGGCATAGCCGGCCACGCGGCCATCGATTTCAGCGACCAGCGTCTCGGCGGTTTCGCGCTCGATGAACAGGCGGAAGGAGCGGCGGGAAATACGGTCGCTTTGGAAAACAGCTTTCTCGATGGCGGCGAGATCATCGACGTCAGACGCGCGGGCCGTGCGGATCTCGGCAGGCATGCGGGTTGAGAAAACCTCGATTGGTGGTGGGAAATGCCCTACTGGAAAACGTTCAAGACATCAGTCGAAATACTGATGACCACAAAGCGCTATCGCACCTCGAATAGGGCCGAATTGTGACAGATTCGGCAGCAACCTGGCGATGCAAAACGCTTTGAACAGGATCACTATTTATGGACTGGCGTCGCCATCAAGGCGGCGCCTTTTCAACTGGCGAGGCCAGCCAGAAGCTGACCATAGGCGCTCTTTGCCACGACGGCCAATTGCTCGCTTGGCAACGAACCGACGACGGCGCAGCCATAGCCCTTGTCCAGCCAGTAGACGGCCTGGGGACCGTCTTGCGCCGATGCATAGGTGCCCTTGGCATTCTGCGCCGATTGCGCCGTGACGAAGAGAGATATGCGCTCGCCCTTGTCGTCCTCGTAGAGCAGCATCGCGGCCTTGCTTTCTCCGGCCGGCAACAACCGGCCGCCGACCAGCTGGAAACCGTTCGCGGTCAGGTCCGGCGCCACCAGCTTCAACCCGACACGGTTGGACAGCCAGGTCTGGAGATGATCCTTGTCGCTGGCCGGCACCTCGACCGCATGCCGCTTTTCGGCGGCGAAGACGACGTGGGCCGCGATTGCCTGTTCGGCCAGTTGATCTTCGGCAGGATTTTCCTGTCCGATGCGGTCGATGCCGGCAAGGTAGCCGCCAAGCCCGCCGGCGACCACAAGCACGGCCGCCGCGGCGGCAAGCCACCAGCGTGAGCGTGAGGCCGCAGCCTTGACCGGCGTGTCGCCGAACACGACCTTGCGCAACCGCACTGGGACGGGTTCGTCCAGCACGCCGGCAAAGGCGGCGCGCAATGCCGTCCGATCGGCGGTGAAACGGGCGCTCCTGGCCTTCATCTCGGGATTGGCGTCGAGCCAGGCATCATAGGCGGCGCGCTCGTCAGCCGGCAGCTCGCCATCGATCGCCATGTGGATGTCACGTTCGGAGAAGTCGCGGCGGATCATTTCTCGACGATCCTTATTGCGCGACGGCGCGCCGTGTCGTCCAGCAGCCCGCGCAATTCCTCACGCCCGCGCGCAATGCGCGACATCAGCGTGCCTGCGGGGACGCCCAGAATGTTGGCGGCTTCGGCATAGGAAAACCCTTCGATGGCGACCATGACAAGAGCCGCACGGCGGTCGGGGCTGATTGCCTGCAATGCGTCGATGATCTCGCGCGAAGCGATGCTCTCCACCTGCTCGGCCGGCTGGGCCACCGCCTCGCCTGCTTCCAGCGGAAGCATCGTCGCCTCGCCGCGTCGGTTCACCTTGCGCATCTGGTCGATGAACAAATGATGCATGATCGTAAACAGCCACCTCCTGGGGCTTTCTCCCGTCTGCCAGTTGTCGAGCCGGACAAGCGCCCGCTCGAGACAATCCTGAACGAGATCGTCGGCAGCATCGCGGTCGCGCAAAAGCGAGCGTGCGTAGCGGCGCAGTCGCGGTATTTCGCCAAGGATTGCTGCCTTCTTTTCGTGCATGACCGCTGGTTCTGGTCGCCCTTGTTGATCCGATATTGAACGCGCCTTCTCGGCGCGGCGCAAGCGGCCAGCGCGAAGCGGTCCGCCGCCCCGGTCACCCAAGCAATGAGATAACGAGATGGCGGGCCGTTTTATTCCCGGCTAAATTGAGTTCCTGTCATCACTGCTCGCCGACCGGCATTTTCTCTCTCGCCGCCCGCGTCAAAAGCCGCTGGTAGAACAGGCCGATGCCGATCAGCACGGCGCCAAGGCCGATGAAGGACAACGCCCGCAACACGCCTTCCAGCTCCGACATGTCGAAGACAAAGACCTTCAGCACTGCGACCGAGATCAGCACGGCCGAGGCAATGCGCAGCACCTGCGATTTCAGCCAGACGCCGGCGGTGAGCAACGCCACGCCGATCACCAGCCACAGCGCCGAATAGGTGTAGGTTTCCAGCTGGCCGAGGCCGCTCCACAGGCCAATGAACTCGCCCTTGAACAGACGCCTCACCGACAGGGTGGCGTAGGCGAAGGCAAGCACGGCCGCCACCAGCGCCAGCATCTGCGCATACCATTTCGGTCGCTTGTCCCTGGCATAGAGCGCCAGTCCGCCGGCAGCGATGGCCGGCAGGAGATAGGCGAGGAACAACAGGTTGAAGACCGGGATCTGGCCTGTCGATTCGTCGGTGAACAACGGGTTCAGCACCACGAAATGCCGGATGACGATGAAGGCCACCGAAACAACGCCCGCCGCCATCGAGCCATAGCGCAGCACAGAGCTTGGCGAGCGCATGTCGATGGCGACAAGGATGGCGCCGGCGCCAATGGCGATCAGCGTGTAGATCGCCTGCTCGGCGAGCGTCATCGCACCCGTGTCGATGACGCCGCCATGCATGGCGTGGCGCACCAGCATGGCGAGCGTGAGCAGCGCAAACAGCGCCGCCGCCGCTTCCATGGCGAGGCGTGGGCGGCCGTTGGTGGTGCGGGCAAGCTGCCAGGCGGCGAAACCGAAGGCGAGCGCCGGCACGCCGTAGCCCGGCAGCAGCCAGTTGAAGACCGGCGTCGTCGACAGGAACTCTGCGCCGACAATGGTCGGGTCAAAGGAGACGCGGCCAAGCACGGCAATCACCGCGCCAACCGAAATCCAGCCGAGCACCGGATAGGAACGCCAGCGCGTCGCCAGCGCCGGCACGATCGCCGCCGCGCCGAGCAGGATGGTGGTCCAGCCGGAATTGAACGCCATATGCAGCATCAGGAGGCCGGCGACGGCCGCACCGCCCAGGGCAAACGACACCGCCACGCCGCCGGTGAGAGGCAGCTCTTCGCTGCGTGCGATCCATTCGCTGCCGGCCGCGAAAACCACGACCAGCAGTGCTGCTGCGGCGGCGTAGACAAAGTCGCGGTCGAGATTGCCGAAGGTGAACCAGAGCGCCAGCAGGACGACCAGCGGCACGATGACGCCCCACGCCGCCCATGAGGCCGCGCGGATCTGTGTCGCGGCGGCGAACCTGCGGGCGGCCCAGAAGCCGGCGCCTATGAAGACCAGGCCAAGCGCGATGCCGATACGCAATGTCAGCGCGTTGGACGTGGCCACCGGCAAGCCATCGACGCCCAGAGCGCCGGCCGAAAAGTCGGAGGCGATCGAAGTCGGCGGGATGATGCCGAGATAGATCATCACCGTCACCAGTCCTGCGGCATAGAGGAGCGGCAGCGCCGGTGGGCGATAAAGCGCGACGGCCACCATTGCGGCGATCAGCACGGCGCCCGGCAAGGCATCGCCGGCTGCGGCGAAGACCGGGTCGACCGACAGGCCGAGCGCCGAGAATGCAATGAACAGGCCAGGGATGATAGACGGCCAGTCGAAAGCCCTGGCTGGTCCGGCCTCGCCGCCACGACGGCCGAGCCAGACAAACGCAAGCACGGCCAGCGTGACGGCGTCGATGAACAGGATGGTGGAGAGGTTCGCGCCCGGCGCATCGGTCATATAGAGGATGGTCCAGACACCGGTGCCGAAAAAGGCGGCCGCCATCAGCAACGTCCAGTCGCGCATGCGGGCGATGACGCCGGTGGCGACAAGCACGATCGCGAGATAGCCGAACAGCGCCCAGGGATTGGGCGCCTGCGAGGCAACCAGCATCGGCGTCACCATGGCGCCGACGAGGCCAATGCCGGCCAGCGCCTGGCCATGGACCAGGGCTGCCGCAATGGTCGCCACGCCGATGGCGCCGAGCAGCGTGAAGGCGAGCGCCGGGCCGATGAAGCCGTAAATGCCATGGGCGGCATAGACGGTGCCGAACAGGATGAAGGCACCGGCCGCTGTCAGGATCGCTGGAATATAGGCGCCGGCAACGCCTTGCACCGGCACCTTGAAGCCGGTGCGGCGGATGAACTCGCCTCCTGCGACCAGCACCAGGCCGAGAACAGCGGCCATGGTCAGCCGCACGCCGGGGCCGAAAATGCCGGCCTCGATGGTGTAGCGGATCAGGAACAGGCCACCCAGCGCCAGCGCGATGCCGCCGACCCAGACCGCCCAGCGGGTGCCGAGTGCCGTTTCGACATCCGACTGGCGGGCGGCTTTCGCTGCCGCGGCCGGCTCGGCAGGTTCTGCTGCCTTCGGCGCCGCATCACTTGGCGCCCATGGCCCGGACACGGCCTCGCCGGTTGGAACTTCCGCCTCGGCAACCGGTGCCTGCGCAGCGACCGCCTCGCTCACCGCCGGCAGGACGATATCGGCCGCGGCCGCAACGGCCGGAGCCACATCGGCGGGCGGCGCGCTGTCGGCGGTTGCCTGTTCGGACGGCTTGGCCGCCGGCGGCACGGCGCCCGAAAGGACAAAGCTGCGCAGCGCGCCAAGCTCGCGCTCGATCAGGCCAATGCGGCTCTGCTGGCGCGAAATGATGACGAACAAGGCGATGATGGCGACAAGGCCGATCAGGCTTTCAAACATGGCGGTTCCCCCAAACCAGGCCAGTTTTCACTGACGTTCAGTCTCACTGACATTCAAATGCGGCGGCCAAACGGCCTGAAAGTCAACGCGCC
The DNA here is from genome assembly GCF_056404515.1 of Mesorhizobium sp. P2_C7. Taxonomy (NCBI): domain Bacteria; kingdom Pseudomonadati; phylum Pseudomonadota; class Alphaproteobacteria; order Hyphomicrobiales; family Phyllobacteriaceae; genus Mesorhizobium; species Mesorhizobium sp. P2_C7. Next base: position 157,828 of record NZ_JBFUDW010000017.1, read on the forward strand.
GCCAGATTGGCCGCGGGAAAGATCGAGCATGTTTCGGTGCCGAACGCCAGCAGCTTGCCGCCGGCATCCTTCAGCGTCGCTTCCGACACCGCCAGAGTACGCCCCTTGTGGACGACCTTGCCCTCGCAGATCACCTCGCCGGTCTTCGGCGTGATGGGCCGCGTCAAATTCACCTTGAACTCCGCGGTCGTATAGGCCTCACCCTTTTCGAGCAGCGTCTGCACGGCGCAACCCAATGCCGAATCGAGCAGCGTCGCCGCCCAGCCGCCATGCACGCTGCCCAGCGGGTTGAGGTGGCGCTCGTTGGGCACGCCACGGAACACCGCACGTCCTTCCGACACTTCGGTCAGCGCGAAGTTGAGCTGGAAGGAGATCGGCGGCGCCGGATACTTGCCGTCGATGATACGCTGCAGCAGGTCCAGGCCGGTGTATTCCGGGATGTCGGCATGCGGAATCGTGCCGAGGCCGAGCGGCGAGACCCAGCCCGGATACAATTCGACCTCGCTCATGCTGCGTTCTCTCCGGCTATGGTCTTGCTGCGCGCGTGGTGTTTGCGCAGTGCGGCAAGGAAGCCGGCGCGGGCGTCGGGCGGTTCGATGCCGCGCGGCTCATAGACGTGGCGGGTGAAGAAGAAGCCGGTCAGCCGGAAGGCGTCGTCGACCGCCGCTGGATCGCCGCGCTGGCCTGAGCCGCGCTGCAGGAAGGCCGGCAGCGCCAGCATCTTGTCGCGCCAGGGTGCACCGGCCTCACGAGACACGGCGCGTCCGGATTTGGGTGAGACATAGGCCAGGTCCTGCCGCGTGCCGGTGGCGGCGCATTGACTGAGATCGAGGCCAAAGCCGAGTTCGTCCAGCACCAGAAGCTCGAAGCGCGCCACCAGTTCGCCGGCAGCGTCGGCATCGTCGAGATGGACGATCATCACGGCAAGCGTTTCGTAGAGACCTTCATGAGCGTCGCGCTCGGGCAACAGGCGCAGATGCGCGGCCATGGTCTGCAGCCCGTAGACGGCCACCGCGCTGTCCATCAGCCGGGCGGCGTTCATCTCGATCGCCTCGGCCTGGAACGTGCCGAGATGCTCGTCAAGCCGCGCCCGCCACAACAGGTCGACGCGATTGCCGGGTTGGAGGACGGGCTGCTGCTTGCGCGAACGGCCGCCACGCACCAAGCCGAGGTGACGGCCATGCGCGCGTGTCATCACCTCGAGAATGGCGCTGGTTTCGCCATGCTTGCGGGTGCCGAGAATGATTCCCTCGTCGCGCCATTCCATTTCCAGAGCTTTTCACCGGTTGGATGGCGAAATCAAGGTATGGAGTTTGGCTCAACTGACAGATCGGTACAGCACAGTGCACAAAAAACCGCCCGCAGCGATAACGCTGCGGGCGGCTGGTGAGATCAATCGATCCGTTAGAACGAGCGCTGGAAGCGGAGAATGCCGCCGACGCTGCTCTTCTTGTTGGCCTTGGTCCAGTTGCTGAAGTCGGCGTCGTCGAACTTTCCAGCATTGAGGTAATCGACTTCGGCCGTGACCGTAAAGCCGGGCACAACGGTGTAGGCAACGTTGGCGGCGACGCCGAGGTTCTTCCAGTCGTCATAAGAGATCTGGGCGTTGAACGCGGTCTTGTCGTTGAACTTGTAGGTACCACCGCCCCAGACTGCCCAGTTGCCGCCCCACTGCTTGTAGAAGCCGCGACCTTTAGCATTGATGGCGTTGGTCGGATCGTTGAGGTTGTCGTCCGTGCCGTAACCGCCGATGATGAACAGCGACAGTTCCTTGGTGACATTCACGTCCAAACGAACCTTGCCGGCCACTTCCTCGTAGTTGCTGTCATAGGCGACGACGCCAGTGATCGCACCCCAGTCGCTCTTGTACTTCAAGCCGCCGACGACATGCGGAACATAGCTGTCGATGGTGCCGCCCTTGCCGGCGCCTTCTTCGAGAGAGACCAATCCCGTGAGGCCGTTGCCTGCGTCGAAGTAGTACTGAACGACGTTGCTCTCCTGCCCGCCATACGGAACCAGCGTATCCTGGATGACGTTGCCGGCATAGCCGATGAACGTATCGAAAGCCGTATCGTCCTTGCCGACGCGCAGGCCGCCGAGCTGAATCCAAGCGAAACGCAGCGAGGTAGACTTGTTGCGGCCTTGCCAGTCGTCCGCATTGGAGGCGGCCTGGTTGAGATAGTCGCCGCTGCTGTTGCCGTAGTTGAAGCGGGTCTCGGTGTAGGTCTTGAGGGTACCGAGCTCGGTCTCCTGACCGGTCCAGGTCTTCAGCGTGAAGCGGGTGTTCTTGTAGTAGGTCGAGTGCGTGTCGCCGGCGCTCTGATGGTCCGGAACGTGGTTGACGCCATCGAACGTGCCGGCATCGCCGACGCCGATGTCATAACGGACATAGCCGCCGATGCGCAGGCAGGTTTCGGTGCCCGGGATGTAGAAGTAGCCGGCGCCGTAGACGTCGCAGATCTTGACGTATTCGGCCGGTTCCGGTTCGGCGACCACGACAGCGTCAGCCGCGCGCGCGCCACTGACCGCGATCAGTGCCGCGGCTGAGCCGAGAAGGAGGCTCTTGATGTTCATTTTCTGACTCTCCAGTCATAATTTTGAATGGCTTCGGATTTGTGGCTGGCGGCAATGTTTTCCCGCCTCACCCCCACAACGAAAAAGGCGCGCACCGCTCGCCCTTTTCCGCGGCGAACATACCCATCGACCTTCTGCCTTCAATGACGATCCCGGAAATAATCCCGTTTCTATCAACAGATTAATGCTGTGTTGCACAAATAACACTTACCGCATTTCCAGTTAGCACAATTGGCACAACGTCATATATTCAATATACTTTCAGATAATTTCGCGGCTAATTATATATTCGAGACATCAATTTTCTACAATTGCCGCCCGCATGCGAAATATACGCCTGTTTTCGGCGAAAAGCTGGCTGGATATTTCTTCACCCACCGACCATCCGATGGCATCCGTCCGCCACTTGCGCTCTGGCGCTGCGCCGAAATGCAGGGCGACGCCTGCCCGGCCAGTTTTGCTTTTGCCGAGGCGATCGAACCCGCCGGAGCGCTGTCGCGTCGCTGATTATGACGGCAGCCAACCGATCAAGACGATTCTGTGTGAGTTGGTCGCGCGCCATTCGAGGCGACTCGTCCTGTAGCGACAAGACAGCGGAGCGATGTCTGTCCGGCGGAAATATCGGAAATCTTTCAGAAACCGCTCGGGATTTTTGGCCGCGCCGGTGCCAATAGACCCGGGTTGGCCGATGCGGTCGGCACGGCCTGCCGAACAATTCGGCTGGCTCGTCTCCAGATGCATGTCGACCGATCGGGCAGCCCGGCGACCTCTCGTGACCAATCTGCCCGCCGAGAGGACCCGACATGACTTCCGTCCCGAGCCTGGTGCGAAGGCACCAGCTGACCGCCTTCTTTTCGCTCGCGCTTGGCCTGACCTGGCTGGCGTTCATCCCATTCTGGCTGTCGAATGGCGACAGCATTCCCTGGTTCACCTTCGGTCCTATGGCCGCCGGCTTCATCGTCGCGGCCCTGTCCGGCGGCTGGGGTTCGGTCAAGGCCATCCTCGCCTCGATGGTGAAATGGCGGGTTCACCCGTTCTGGTACCTGGTGGCATTCGGCTTGCCCTTCGGAACACAATTGATCTCGATCCTGATCAATCCGCTGTTTGGCTCGGCAGCGCCGGCCTGGAGCAATATTCCGGCCCTCTCCGAGATGCTGCCGATCATAGCGCTGTACGCAGTCTTCAGCGGCCCGCTCGGGGAAGAGCCTGGCTGGCGCGGCTTTGCGACGCCACGTCTTCTCGCCAGCCATTCAGCACTGACCGGCAGCCTGATCCTCGGCGTGATCTGGGCGATCTGGCACTTCCCGCTCGGCCTGGTCGGCGACCTTAGCCTCTACAGCACGATCAACGTCGTGCTGGCCGGAATTGTGTTCACCTGGCTCTATCAGAACACCGGCAGCGTGCTGCTCGCCTTCATCATGCACGTGACGCACCAAAACAGCGTGCGCTTCCTCGGCAAGGTCTTCACCGGCGGCGACTATGTGCAGCAGCAGTGGATCGGCGTGGCCATCTGGGCGATCATCGCCGTCGCCATCGTCGCCTACTATGGCACCGAGAGCTTCGTTCGCCGGCCAAGGACGCAGCTTGCCGTGGCTGGCGCTGTCTAGGCGCGCAACGAGCGCGGTGTCCGAACCCGGCACCGCGCCATTTGTCGGCGGCGCGGATGCGTACTGCCGGCGCCCTGGGAGCAGCGGTAGCCCCGTCAATAGGGCGACATCAAGTCATCAGTGCATGGACGGCAAGCACTTCATCGATCCCCGGGATTAGCGCGGGAATTCGAGCCCCATCTCGCGATAGCGCTCGGGGTCGTCACCCCAGTTCTCGCGCACCTTGACGAACAGGAAGAGGTGCACCTTCTGTTCGAGGATGCCAGCGATCTCCATGCGAGCCGCCTGCCCGATGGCGCGGATGGTTTCGCCCTTGTGGCCGAGGACGATCTTCTTCTGGCTGTCGCGCTCGACATAGATGGTCTGGTCGATGCGCACCGAGCCGTCCGCCTTCTCTTCCCATTTCTCGGTCTCGATGTGGGAGGAATAGGGCAGTTCCTGATGCAACCTCAGATAGAGCTTTTCGCGGGTGATCTCGGCCGCCAGCTGGCGCATCGGCAGGTCCGAAATCTGATCTTCCGGATAATACCAGGGGCCGGCAGGCAAGGCTTCGGCGAGATAGTCCAGCAGGTCCTTGCAGCCGGAACCGGTCAGCGCCGAGACCATGAAGGTGCGCTTGAACGGCACTTTCTCGTTCGCTGCCGCCGACAGGGCCAGCAGCGCCTCATGCTTGACGCGATCGACCTTGTTGAGGATGAGGACCATCGGCTGCCGCACATCCTTCAGCCGTTCGAGGATGGCGTCGGCATCGCCCCTGATGCCGCGCTCGGCGTCGATCAAAAGCAGCACGATATCGGCATCCTTGGCGCCGCCCCAGGCGGTGGTCACCATTGCCGTGTCGAGCCGCCGCTTGGGTTTGAAGATGCCGGGCGTGTCGACGAAGACGATCTGCGCATTTTCATGCGTGGCGATGCCGCGCACGATGGCCCGGGTCGTCTGCACCTTGTGGGTGACGATCGACACCTTGGCGCCGACCAGCTGGTTGACCAGTGTCGACTTCCCCGCATTTGGCGCGCCGATCAGCGCAACGAAACCGGAGTGCGTGGCGGCGACCTCCGTTGCCGGAGAGGTGTCTTCGGTGGCGGTCATGCCGCGCTCCCTTCATCAGAGCGGTTCATCGTTTCACGGAAACGCCGAACCGCTCTATCTCCTTGTTTTGACGCAATTCCCTGAGGGAAAGCGCTATACACTTTTCCCGGAATTGCTCCAGAGCGCCGCGCGTCTACTTGGACGCACAAAGGACACTCTAAAACTTTGACTCTACGCATCGTGCTTTCCAAAAATCGGCTCCGATTTTTGAGTCGATGCGCTGGCCCAGACGCCTTCACGCAAAAGAAATGCCGAAGCCGCCGCTTCTTCCGCTGCCCTGCGGGACCCGCCGGTGCCGGTGGAAGGCGCAAAGCCGCTGACCTGCAAGGACACCGTGAAGACCGGCTGGTGGTCGGGCCCTTCGCGCTTTTCGATCACATATTCGGGGCGCGCATCGCTGGTCTTGGCAATCCATTCCTGCAAATCGGATTTCGGATTGAGCGGCTTTGCCACAACCGTGCGCGAGCGCGGCTCCCAGTAGCGCAGGACGAAGCGCCGCGCGGCGTCGATGCCGCCGTCAACATAGACCGCCGCTATCAGGGCTTCGACGGCATCCGCCAGATAGTTTCCGCCCGAGCCACGCGACCGCGTCTTCAAGGCAGCGTCGGCCCGAACCAGATCTTCCAACTGCATTTCGATGCCGATCTCGGAGCATGTTTTCGCATCGACCAGCGCATTGAAACGTGGCGCGATTTCACCTTCAGGCGCGTCGGGAAATTTTTCGAAAAGCATATCGGCGACCACAAGCCCAAGCACGCGGTCGCCAAGGAATTCGAGACGCTGATTGTTGCTTGCCGCCTTGACCGCACTGGAGTGCGTTAATGCGGTCTCGAGCAAGCGGAGATCCTTGAAGACATGGCCGGTCTTGGCCTTCACCAAACCGGCCAGTGTTTCGCCTGTCGGGCGCTTCAAAGCCATCAATTGACGAAGTGGAACAGGCGCGAAGCGCGCATCAGCGTCGGCCATTTCCAGATTTCGAGCGGGCTCGCCTTGCCGGCGATCGAGAAGAAAACAAGATTGGCGCGGCCAACCAGGTTTTCCGCCGGGACGAAGCCGACGGTAAAGCGGCTGTCCGAGGAATTGTCACGGTTGTCGCCCATCATGAAATAGTGGCCGGGCGGCACGGTCCATTCGCGGGTGTTGTCGCCGATCGAATTGGGCGAGATGTCCAGCGTGTCATAGCTGACGCCGTTGGGCAGCGTTTCCCGGTAGACGTCGATCGGCCGAGGCTCTTCGGTGATGTCGGGATTGTCGATCTGGCCGGTTTTCACACGCGGCACGCCGACGTCGTTGATGAACAGTTGCCCGTCCTTGACCTGGATCTTGTCGCCGGGCAGGCCGACCACGCGCTTGATGTAGTCGACGGACGGGTCAGGCGGGAACTTGAACACCACCACGTCGCCGCGCTTTGGCTCGGAGCCCCAGATGCGGCCCGAAAAGATGTCGGGGCCGAAGGGCAGCGAGTAACGGGAATAGCCGTAGGACCATTTGGTGACGAACAGATAGTCGCCTTCCAGAAGCGTCGGGCGCATCGATCCCGACGGGATCGAAAAAGGCTGAAACAACAGCGTGCGGATGACCAGGGCGAGCAAAAGCGCCTGCACGATGACGCTGACGGTCTCGCCAAGGCCGCCGGATTTCTTCTCAGATTTATCAACCACGCTCATGTCGTCCTCGATTGTGCGTTGGATGGTATAGAGTCTCGGCGCGCGCTGGGCAACGTCGTGCCGGTCGTCAGATGCAATCAATGTGGCGCTTCTTCGACGGGCAACGCCTCGATGATCACAAAGGCTTGAGCGAGCGGGAAATCATCGGTGATGGTGAGGTGGATTGCCGCCCGATGGCCGTTAGGCAGGATTTTGTCCAGCCGCGCCCGTGCCCCTCCCGTCAGCGCCATGGTCGGCGCGCCGCTGGGAAGGTTGACGACACCCATGTCGCGCCAGAACACGCCCTGCGCCAGACCCGTGCCCAGCGCCTTGGCGCAGGCTTCCTTGGCGGCGAAGCGCTTGGCGTAGGACGCAGCACGCGCGCGGCGGTTCTCGGAGCGGGCCTGCTCGAGATCGGTGTAGATTCGCTGGATGAAGCGCTGGCCGTGACGCTCAAGCGACTTTTCGATGCGTCTGATATCGATCAGGTCACTGCCGATGCCGATGATCATCGTGCGGCGGAACCAATGCTTCCGCCGGGATGAGACGATTGCCCATGCCGGCTTGCGCGCTCGGCGAGGCGCTTGCGTCGCTGCTCGCGGAAAGCGTTCATACCCCAGCGCGTGACGCCATAGAACAAGAGGCCGAACACCAGCCCGAGCGGGATCGCGCCGATCAGCATCGGCTCGAGCACGGGCTTCCACAATTGCGCGAAGGAAAGCTTGTGCAGCATCTCGCCCAGATGCGCCGGTGGGCCATGCGCAGGCAGGCGGTCATGCAGGATCAGCTTTCCGGTTTCCCAGGAGGCGCCCCACAGCAGCGGAAAGGTCAGCGGGTTGCCGAAAAAAACTGCTGCAAGGGCCGCCGCCACCAGATTGCCGGCAATCACCCAGCACAGGATGGCGGCAATGGCGAAATGAAAGCCCACGGGAAAGAACGAAGCGAAGACGCCGGCGGCGACGCCGGCCGCGACGGCGTGCGGTGTGGCCTTCAGCCGCAGGATGCGCTTGGAGAAATACTGAAGCGAGCGCGAAAACGAGCGGCGCGGCCACAAATAGGTACGCACCCGCTCGAGAAAGCCATCAGGCTTGCGGCGTCGAAAAAGCACTCTGTACCCGTTTCACAGCTCCCGCGCCGGCAGTTTCAGCCGGGCGCAACAGCACTATCTTGCGCTTGACGATCCCCCGATGGCAATCGCCACGTTGATATAGCGACGCGCTGGCAGGAGAACAACCAACGCCGCCTGGTTGGCGTGCGCTTGTTGCCGCCCTTGCGGGATGGCATTCCTCGCATCGAACATTGGACAATCGCGGCGAATTTAAGGAACCGGCATTTGTCGCATGGCCGAAAGGCGCGGCGGCTACGGCAAATATTCGCTGACCTCGACCAGATTGCCGTCCGGGTCGCGGAAATAGACCGACATCATCGGACCACGAGCCCCGACGCGTTCGACCGGTCCGAGTTCCACCACCACGCCATTGGCCGCGAGACGGGTGCTGACTTCGCCCAGCGGCCGGTCGGTGATCAGGCAGAAGTCGCCCGAGCCGGGCGTCGGCGCCTTCGCCTTTGGCTCGAAGGTGCGGCGAACCTCGTGCACACTGATCTTCTGGGTGCCGAAAGCCAGCGCCGTCGGCCGGCCGGGCGCATCGATGCGTTCAAAACCCAGCACGCGCTGATAAAAGGCGCAGGTCACGTCCAGCGAAGCGACCGTCAGCGCGAAATGATCGATGCCTGCGATCATCGCCAATTTGTTTCATGCATGTCGTTAACCCAAAACCGCTGCACACTTTTGGGCGACACGCATGGGTCAGATATTGCGGCTGCCGGGCTTGACCGCCGGTATGGCGGCCAGCTCCGGCGGAAGCCGGTCGGCCGGATAGGCCGGAACCTCATATTCGGCGAGCGCGATCAACGGCACGCCGACATGGGTCTTGCCGGCCGAACGGTCGATGATGCAGGCGGCGGCAACCACCTCGGCGCCGAGTTCGCGCAGGCACTCGATGGTCTCGCGGATCGACAGGCCGGTGGTGACGATATCCTCGACGATGACGACGCGCGCGCCGCTGGCGATCTCGAAGCGGCGCAGGCGAAACTCGCCCCCTTCCCGCTCGACCCAGATCGCCGGCACGCCGAGATGACGCGAGGTCTCGTAGGCAGGGATCAATCCGCCGATCGCCGGACCGACGACGTAGTCGATCTTGCCCGGCACGCCAGCGCGGATCTTTTCGGCCAGCGCCTTGCACAGCCGCTCGGTCTTGTCGGCATGCATGAACACGCGTGCCTTCTGCAGGAAGACCGGGCTTCTCAGGCCCGAGGTCAAAATGAAATGCCCTTCGAGAACAGCACCCGCTTCGCGGAAAATCCCCAGCACTTCATCGGTGTTCATTTCTGCCTCATCTTGATTGACCACGATCTTGTCCGAAAACCGGTCCCCACTTTTCGGGATCATGGTCTAGCCGTTGACGCGCCTTGCGTCGCTGACGCTCGAATTGTCCTTGAGCTGCGACAGCAGCCGGTTGAGGTGCTTCAGATCCCAGACTTCGAGATCGATCAGCATTTCCGTGAAATCGGGCGCGGTGCGCACCATCGACAGCGTGTGGATGTTGGCGTCGTTCGACGCAACGACCTGGGCGATATCGGCGAGCGAACCCGGCGCGTTGATGGCGGTGACCGAGACGCGCGCCGGAAACCGTTCCTTGGTGCGCTCGTCAATGTCCCAGCGCACGTCGATCCAGCGCTCGGGCTGGTCGTCGAAGGCCTGCAGCGCCGGCGACTGGATTGGATAGATGGTGATGCCGGTGCCGGGCTGGACGATGCCGACGATGCGGTCGCCAGGCACCGCCCCTTCCGGCGCAAAACGCACCGGCAGGTCGCCACGCACACCGCGGATCGGCACGGCGCCATCGCGCGGCTGGTCCTTGTCCTTGCGCGCCGCGCGGCCCGGAATCTGGAACAGCATGCCGGCGGCGTTGCGGATTTTCGACCAGCCCTCCTCACGCTGCTTGGGCGCGGCGGTGGTGACACGCTCGTCCTTGTAGTCGGGGAATACCGCCTTCATGACATCGGTGGAGGCGAGCTCGCCACGGCCGACCGAGGCCAGCACGTCCTCAATATCCTTGCGCGCCAGCCGGTGCAGCACCTGCTTCAGGCTCTCCTTGGTGAAGGTCTTGCCGGCGCGCTCGAAGGCGCGTTCCAGGATGCGAATGCCGAGGCCCGAATACTGCTTGCGGATGGCATTCTTGGTGGCGCGGCGGATGGCCGAGCGCGCCTTGCCGGTGACGACGACCGATTCCCAGGCCGCCGGCGGCACCTGCGCCTTGGAGCGGATGATCTCGACCTCGTCGCCGTTCTTCAGTTCCGTCATCAACGGCATGATGCGGCCGTTGACCTTGGCGCCGACGCAGGTGTCGCCAACATCGGTGTGCACGGCATAGGCGAAATCGATGGGCGTAGCACCTCGCGGCAGTGCAATCAGCATGCCTTTCGGCGTGAAGCAGAACACCTGGTCCTGGAACAGTTCCAATTTGGTGTTTTCGAGAAAATCTTCCGGATTGTCACCCTCGGCAAGCTGCTCGATGGTGCGCCGCAGCCAGGCATAGGCGTTGGTCTCCTTCGAGATCGCATGGGCGGCGCCGTTGGTCTTGCCGCCGGTGTCCTTGTAGATCGAATGCGCTGCCACGCCGTATTCAGCGATCTTGTTCATTTCGCGGGTTCGGATCTGCAGCTCGACGCGCTGGCGCGACGGCCCGACGATGGTGGTGTGGATCGACCGATAGTCGTTCTGCTTCGGCGTCGAGATGTAATCCTTGAAGCGGCCGGGCACCATCGACCAAGCGGTGTGGATGGCTCCGAGCGCGCGATAACAATCCTCCACCGTATCGACGACGACACGGAAGCCGAAGATGTCGGACAGCTGCTCGAAGGACAGGGCCTTGGCCTCCATCTTGCGGAACACCGACCACGGCTTCTTCTGACGGCTTTTCACGCTGGCCTTGATCGCATGCTTTTCGAACAGCGCGGACAACGCCTTCTCGATCTCGGACAGCACATCCTTGTTGCGCTCGAAGATTTCGGCGAGCCGGGCAGTGACGGCGCGATAGGCTTCCGGGTTGATGTAGCGGAAGGCGATCTCCTCCAGCTCCTCGCGCATGCCTTGCATGCCCATGCGCCCGGCGAGCGGCGCATAGATGTCCATCGTCTCCTCGGCGATGCGCAGGCGCTTGGCCTCCGGCATATGGTCGAGGGTGCGCATGTTGTGCAAACGGTCGGCGAGCTTGACCAGAAGGACGCGGACATCCTCCGAAATCGCCAGCAGAAGCTTACGCAGGTTTTCCGCCTGCTCGGCCTTCTTCGACACGAGATCGAGTTTCTTGAGCTTGGTCAGCCCCTCGACCAGCTTGCCCATTTCGGGCCCGAACAGCTCATCGATTTCGGCCCGCGTCGCCGTGGTGTCCTCGATGGTGTCGTGCAGCAGGGCGACCGCGATCGTCGCCTCGTCCATGTGCATTTCGGTGAGGATGGCGGCGACTTCGAGCGGATGCGAGAAATAAGGATCGCCGGAAGCGCGCTTCTGGTGGCCATGCTTCTGCATGGCATAGACATAGGCCTTGTTGAGCAACGCCTCGTTGACGTCAGGCTTGTAGCGCTGGACGCGCTCGACAAGCTCATACTGACGCATCATGGGCGGGATCTCGCAGCGGTGAAATGAATCATGCGCCGCACTGCTGTACGGCGCATGTCATAGATAGCCACGAAACTGCCGATACGGAAGTGCGGAAGATTGTTCCAGCGACCTCCAGAACGGAGGCTCGCTTAGTAGTCGTCGCTCTTTTCCGGGGGCACCAGGCCCTCGATGCCGGCCAGGAGATCTTCCTCGGTCATCCGGTCGAAGGTGATGTTCTCCTCGGCGTCGTCGGCATCGGTGGCCGCGACTGTGGCGCCGGTCTGGTCGGCAATCGCCTCGCCATCGGCTTCGGGCTCGTCGACCTCGACATGCTTCTGCAGCGAGTGGATCAGGTCTTCCTTGAGGTCGTCGGGCGACAGTGTCTCGTCGGCGATCTCGCGCAGCGCCACGACCGGGTTCTTGTCGTTGTCACGCGGCACGGTGATCGGCGCGCCCTGGCTGATCTGGCGGGCACGGTGGCCGGCAAGGAGCACCAGCTCAAAGCGGTTGTCGACCTTGTCGATGCAATCTTCAACGGTTACGCGGGCCATGGACTGCCCCTTTCATGCGATGGATTTGATGGAAATCAGGCGCGGTCCTTAACCCGAACGCCGCCAAAACACAAGCATCATGGCAATGGCGGGGTCGCAGGGCCGCCAATCCCTTCATTTAAACACCCGATCGGCAAAATCAGGCTGCATCCATCGGTTCGGCGCCCGATCACAATTGCTTGCAGTGCGCCAACACGCCCTTGGATTGCCGTGAAACTGGCGTTATCTCGGATAGCGCGAAGGTCAGCCGGTTTATTATGAGCCTGACCGATAGTCGCTATCGCATTTCGTTAGACGGCCGATTATTTCGAAAAGGACTATTTTCCATGTTCGACCCTCGTGAAAAAATCGCCCTATTCATCGACGGCGCCAATCTCTACGCGACGTCGCGCGCGCTCGGCTTCGACATCGACTACCGCAAGCTCCTGTCGAGCTTCCAGAAGCGCGGCTATCTGCTGCGCGCTTACTACTACACCGCGCTGGTCGAGGATCAGGAATACTCCTCGATCCGTCCGCTGATCGACTGGCTCGATTACAACGGCTTCAAGGTGGTCACCAAGCCGGCAAAGGAATTCACCGACTCGACCGGCCGCCGCAAGATCAAGGGCAATATGGACATCGAACTCACTGTCGATGCGCTGGAACTAGCCGATGTCGTCGACCATTACGTCATCTTTTCCGGCGACGGCGATTTCCGCACGCTGGTCGAGGCGCTGCAGCGGCGCGGCCGCAAGGTGTCGATCGTCTCGACCATGGCCTCTCAGCCGCCGATGATCAGCGACGACCTGCGCCGCCAGGCCGACCATTTCATTGACCTGACAACGTTGAAAAACGAGGTCGGTCGCGATCCGTCCGAGCGGCCGATGCGCCGGCCCGAGCCGGCCGAAGTCGACGAGGACGACTACTGAGGCCGGTCGCGTTGACCGCCCTTTCCATCTCCGAACCCGGCCGCGACTGCCTGCTCTGTCCGCGGCTGCATGATTTCATCGCCGAATGGCGGCAACGCGAGCCGTCCTGGTTCAACGCGCCGGTGCCGACTTTTTTGCCACCCGATGGCGATGACGCCGTCCGGCTTCTGATCGTTGGGCTGGCGCCCGGCCTGCGCGGCGCCAACCGCACCGGACGCCCGTTCACCGGAGACTATGCCGGCGACCTGCTGTACTCGACGTTGATTTCGCACGGTTTTGCGCGCGGTGAGTTCAAGGCGCGGCCGGATGACGGGCTGGAGCTGGTCGGCACGGCGATCACCAATGCGGTGCGCTGCGTGCCGCCGGAGAACAAGCCGGTGGGCGCCGAGATTGCCACGTGCCGGACGTTCCTGGTGCCGACGATCGCCCGCTTTCCCAATTTGCGCGCCGTGCTGGCGCTGGGGTCGATCGCGCACCAGTCGACGGTGCGCGCGCTGGGTGGGCGCGTCGCCGCCTATCCGTTCAAGCATGGCGGGCAGCTGCCGGCCGGGGGTATCACGCTGTTTTCGAGCTATCATTGCTCGCGCTACAACACCAACACAGGTGTGCTGACCGAGGCGATGTTCGTCAGCGTCTTCAGCGAGATCGCGGCCTTCCTGCAGAAATAGCGTCGCCCTTCAGAACCCCTCCAGCACGATCTTGCCCTTGGCCTTGCCGGTCTCGATCAGCGCGTGGGCGCGCTTCAGATTGGCGGCATTGATAGGACCGAAGGTCTCGCCCAGCGTCGTGCGGATGGTCCCGGCGTCGACAAGCCGGGCCAGTTCGTTGAGGTGCTCGCCCTGAGCGGCCATGTCCTGCGTCTCGAACATCGAGCGGGTGAACATGAACTCCCAATGCACAGAGACGCTCTTGCGCTTGAACGGATTGATGTCGAGCGATTTGGGATCGTCGATCAGCCCGAAACGGCCTTGCGGCGCGATCAGTTCGGCGATCTCGGCCAGGTGCCGGTCGGTGTTGGTCGTCGAGAACACAAAGGCAGGTGCGCCGAGACCAAGGGCTGCGACTTCGGCGGCGAGCGGCCTGGAGTGATCGACGACGTGATGAGCGCCGAGCCCAAGCGCCCAGTCCCGCGTCTCGGGCCGCGATGCGGTGGCGATCACCGTCAGATCGGTCAGTTGGCGCGCCAGCTGCACCGCGATCGAGCCAACGCCGCCGGCGCCGCCAATGATCAGAATGGCCTTAGCCGCGCCAGCGACAGGTTTCCTGACATCGAGGCGGTCGAACAGAGCCTCCCAGGCGGTGACCGCCGTCAAGGGCAGCGCCGCCGCCTGCGCATAGCCGAGCGAGCCGGGTTTGCGGCCGACAAGGCGCTCATCGACAATGTGGAATTCGGCATTGGTGCCTTGTGGCGCCAGGGCGCCGGAATAAAAGACATCGTCGCCCGCCTTGAATAGGCTGGCGTCCCGACCGGCCGCAACGACCCGGCCGGCAGCGTCCCAGCCGAGCACACGCCATGCTCCGGCCTCTGGCCTGGCGCTTTGCCGCACCTTGGTGTCGACCGGGTTGACCGAGATTGCCTTCACCTCGACCAGCAGGTCACGACCTTTCGGCTCGGGCTTGGGCAAATCGATATCGACCAGGGAGGTCTCATCGCTGATGGGGGCTGGGATTTGATAGCCGACGGCGCGCATTTTGGTCTCCGCGATTGCTCTTGAGTGTTGTTCAGAGCAGAGATGCGGATTATGTGCCGGAAGCGCAAGAATGCACATATAAAGCACATAGTGTCGAAAAGGATACCGTCATGCCGCGAATTCGCCATGAGCGATTCGATTGCAGCCCAGGTTGCACCGTGGAGGGAACACTCCGCTACATCGACGGAAAGTGGAAAGGCGTCGTGCTCTACCATCTGTTCGAGGGCACGCTGCGCTTCAACGAGATCCGCCGGCGCATTCCGAACTGCACGCAGCGCATGCTGACCAACCAGCTCCGCGAACTGGAAGCCGATGGGCTGATTGCGCGCAAGATCTATCCTGAAGTGCCGCCGAAAGTGGAGTACAGCCTGACGCCGCGCGGCAGAAGCCTGGAACCGGTGATCACCGCGCTCAAAGTCTGGGGCGATGCCAATGTCACGCTGGCGCCGGAGGCTTCCCAGGCTGCAGCTTGAGACGACGAGCGAGGTCCCGGAATGGCTTCAGGGGATCACTTGGGGGAGATCACTTTGCTTGGAAGATCACTTGGCTTGCGGAACGATCGATCCCGACGATGGCGCGGACAGCGCGGCCAACACGGCCGGCCCACCCTGCAGCACGTTCAGGTCGACATCGCCGTTGATGCCGTCGACGCGCCCCCTGTTGTGGTACTGCCAATAGATCCAGTCGCCGCGATCCGGCTGCAGCAGCAACGAGCGAAGCCAGAGCGGACGGGCGGGGATGCGCCCGGCATAGGCCTGCTCAGCCTCGTCGGTCAGATAGACAATCGCCGGCTTGCCGAACGCGGCCTCGACTGGAGCGAGGAACGCGGCAAGTTCTGCGTT
Organism: Mesorhizobium sp. P2_C7; assembly: GCF_056404515.1. Classification (NCBI taxonomy): domain Bacteria; kingdom Pseudomonadati; phylum Pseudomonadota; class Alphaproteobacteria; order Hyphomicrobiales; family Phyllobacteriaceae; genus Mesorhizobium; species Mesorhizobium sp. P2_C7. The sequence continues at coordinate 173,399 of NZ_JBFUDW010000017.1, forward strand.
CAGTTGCTCGGGTGTTGGCCGCTGCGGGCAATTGCCGCCGAACTCGATGTCGACGACCGGCGGCAGCAAGGGCTGGTCGTGCGGCACCACCGAGATGAAATTCTTCGCCTGGTCGGCACCAGGCCGACAGAAGGTGAAGAAATGATAGGCGCCGACGGCAAGTCCGGCCGCGCGGGCCTCACGCAGATTGGTGGAGAAGGCATCGTCGACATGATCGCCACCTTCGGTCGCCTTGATGACGGCAAAGGCGACGTCGTCGGCGGCAACGCGGCGCCAGTCGATCCGGCCCTGGTGATGGGAGACGTCGATGCCCCGCACCGGATATTTGCCGCGGTCTGGCGAGAATGCCCTGAAATAAAGATAGCCGCCCGCAGCCATGAAACACACCAGGACCAGGCTGGCCAAACCCAAAAGGAGGATCCGGTTTTTCAAACGAATGCCCCCAGCCTACCCCCGCTCTTTTAAGAGCCTGCCCTTCTCGCGCGACCAGTCGCGCTGCTTCTCGGTTTCTCGCTTGTCGTGCAGTTTCTTGCCGCGGCCGACGGCGAGCAGCAGCTTGGCGCGACCCTGATCGTTGAAATAGATCTTCAGCGGCACCAGCGTCATGCCTTCGCGGTCGACGCTCTGTGCCAGCTTGGCCATCTCACGCTTGTTGAGCAGGAGTTTACGCCGCCGTCGCGGCTCGTGGTTGAAGCGGTTGGCCTGTAGATACTCCGGCAGGTAGGAATTGATCAGCCAGATCTCGCCGCCTTCGACCGAGGCATAGCTGTCCTGGATGTTGGCCTGGCCCTGGCGCAGCGACTTGACCTCGGTGCCGGTCAGCACCAAGCCGGTCTCGATCGTGTCGAGCACCTCATAGGAAAACCGCGCCTTGCGGTTTTCCGCAACGGTCTTGTTGTTGGGATCGGCTTTTCTGACTTGATTCATGATGTGGAGAGGTGGCGCCTCATCCCTAGTTTATCAAGCCGGCGTGCTTCATCGCCGCATCGATCCTGTCGGCGGTCGACTGTTCGACCGTCATCAGCGGCGAACGCAGCACGTTCTCGACCTTGCCCAGCTTCGACAGCGCATATTTCGCGCCGGAAACGCCGGGCTCGAGGAAGATCGCCTTGTGCAGCGGCAGCAGGCGGTCCTGCAGGTCCAGCGCCTTGGCGCTGTCGCCAGAAAGCGTTGCTTCCTGGAATTCGGCGCAGAGCCGCGGCGCGACATTCGACGTCACCGAAATGCAGCCGACGCCGCCATGCGCGTTGAAGCCGAGCGCCGAAGCGTCCTCGCCCGAAAGCTGGATGAAATCCTTGCCGCACGTGGCGCGCTGCTCGGAAACCCGCTCGACCTTGCCGGTGGCATCCTTGACGCCGATGATGTTCTTGAAGTCGTGCACCAGCTGGCCCATCGTCTCCGGGCTCATGTCGATGACCGAGCGCGGCGGGATGTTGTAGATGATGATCGGCAGGCTGGTTGCCCTGGCGACGGCGGCGAAATGCGCGTAGAGGCCGCGCTGCGTCGGCTTGTTGTAATAGGGCGTGACAACGAGTGCGGCGTCGGCGCCGGCCTTCTCGGCATATTGCACCAGCCCGACCGCCTCCTCGGTGTTGTTGGAGCCGGCGCCGGCGACGACCGGGGCGCGGCCCCTGGCCACCTCGATGCAGACCTTGACGACATGGCGATGCTCGTCATGCGACAGCGTCGGCGACTCGCCAGTGGTGCCGACTGGGACCAGACCCGTCGTGCCCTCGGCGATCTGCCAGTCGACGAACGCGCGAAAGGCTTTCTCGTCGAAACGCCCGCTCTTTTCGAACGGTGTCACGAGCGCAGTAAGCGAGCCTCTCAGCATGTCGTCCAACTCCTTGGCACTTCTTTGTTCGCGCATGTCGTTGCCCTAAAACCGGTACCCACTTTTAGGCGACATGCATCGGTGTTTCGTCGTGCGCGCCTTCTAGCCGAAAGCGAAGCCGCGCACCATAGTCTCGACATTGTTGCGCGGCAAGCATTGCCATGGTGCCAGCAAGCGCAATTCGAACGACCGCGCTAACTCTTTGTTTACGGGCTCTTCACGACCTAAGTTTAGGCTTCGAAGCCTCTGCGCCTGCTGGTAGAATGCCAGGACAAGGAAAGACGAAAAGACCATGCCGACAAGTCGGCCTCACCTCTTCGCGCTGCTTGGCGCCACGCTCGCGCTGATGCCGGGCATGGCGATCGGCGGCAGCGTCGATGTGCAGGTCACCTCGACCATCCCGATGCCGGGCCTGCAGGCCGGGGCGCCACAGGACGCCTCGCCAAGCGTCGCCCTGTTGAAAAGCGGGCTGGATGCGCTGGCGGCTGGCGACATTCCCGGCGCCCGCGCCGTGCGTGATGCCCTTCCCGGCCACACGCTCGACCAGCATATCCTTGCCTGGGCGATCGCGCTCTACGGCGGTGACAAGGTTCCGAGCGGCGATATTGCCGCCGCCGCGAAGATGCTGCCCACCTGGCCCGGCACTGTCGCCTTGCGCAAGAACAGCGAGCGCGCGCTCTATCGCGAAAACCCTGCCCCCGATACCGTCATTGCCGCGTTCGACGGCAGCCAGCCGCAGACATTCGAAGGCGTGATGGTTCTCGCCCGCGCCTATGTGGCGTCGGGCAATGCCAAGGCGGCGCGTTCGGTGCTGTCGCCGTTCTGGCGTACCGCGATCCTGGAGGCCAAGGACGAGGCGGCGCTGCTCAAGGAATTCGGCAGCCTGATTCCGGCCGCCGACCACCGTTTTCGCATGGAGCGCATGTTCTATGCCGATCGGGCGAATTCGGCGCAGCGCGTCGCCGGCCTCGCCGGTGCCCAGCAGCTTGCCGACGCCTGGGCGGCGGCGGACAGAGGCGACAAGAACGCGCCGAAACTGCTCAAGGCCGTGCCGGCGGCGCAGCGTTCGGCCGGCTACTTCTTCGCGCAGGCCGAATATCTGCGCAAAAAAGAGAATTTTGCCGACGCCGCGGCTGCCGTGATGCAGGCACCGACGGATCGCGAAGCTTTGGTCGATCCGGACGCCTGGTGGGTCGAGCGCCGGGTGTTGTCGCGCGAACTGGTCGACCAGGGCGACATGAAGACGGCCTACCGGATCGTCGCCACGCATGCCGCCGAAAGCGCCACCAATGCGGCGGAGGCCGAGTTCCATGCTGGTTGGTATGCGCTGCGTGGCCTGAACGATCCGAAGCTTGCTGCAACGCATTTTGCGCGTATCGCCGACCTCGCCCAGGGACCGATGACGCTGTCGCGCGCCTACTACTGGCTCGGCCGTGCGGCGGAAGTCGGCGGCCCGGGCAGCGCCAAGGACTATTTTGCGCGCGCCGCTGCCTACGGCACGACATTTTACGGCCAGCTTGCCGCCGAACGCGTCGGCCGGCAGGCGCTCAACATCGCCTACCCGCAGCCCGATGCAGCCGACCGGCAGAATTTTGCCGGCCGCGAGGCCGTCAGCGCCATCAAGCGGCTGCAGGAGGCGGGCTACGACCGCTATGCCGAAACGCTCTATCGCGACCTTGCCGGGCAGTTGACCAGCCCAGGCGAACTGGCGCTGCTCGCCGTCTTGGCTGAAAAGCAAGGCAACCATTTCATGGCGCTGAAAGTCGGCAAGATCGCCGGCGCGCGCGGCATCGATGTCGGCGCGCTGTCGCATCCGCTCGGCGTCATTCCCGATTCGGCCAACATTTCCGGCTCGGGCAAGGCGCTGGCCTATGCGATCGCCCGCCAGGAAAGCGAATTCAACATCGGTGCCGTGTCGAGCGCAGGCGCTCGCGGACTGCTGCAGCTGATGCCGGGCACCGCCAAGCAATTGGCGAAGAAGGCCGGTTTGCAATTCTCGCAGACACGGCTGACCACCGACGCCGGTTACAACGCGACGCTTGGTTCGGCCTTCCTCGGCGAGCAGCTCGACCGCTTCAACGGCTCCTATGTGCTGACCTTCGCCGGCTACAATGCCGGTCCCAACCGGGCCAGCCAGTGGGTCGCGAAATACGGCGACCCGCGCGGCAAGGACATCGACGCCGTCGTCGACTGGATCGAGCGGATTCCCTACACGGAAACAAGAAGTTACGTGCAGCGCGTGATGGAGAATTACGAGGTCTACAAGATGCGTATTTCCGGCAAATACGACATCGTTGGAGATCTCGTGAACGGGCGCGGCTGACGCAGCCGACCCCTCAAGAGGCGACTTCGCCGAAGTTGTCGATTCTGCCCCTTGCGGATTGGCCGCTCTCTCCAACCCGGTCTCAATTTGACCCCACCTTCCCTCGCCTGTAGCAGTCGTAAGACGATCAGGCAGCCGGAAGGAATCGCGTCCAGATGTCGAGCGGTGAAGGTTTTTCTGACTTTTTCTACAGCGCATCGGATGGGCTAAGACTTCACGCGCGCGTCTATGGTGACGCGAATGCCGGTCCTTGGCCGGTCGTCTGCCTGCCCGGCCTGACCCGCAACGCACGGGATTTTCATGAGCTTGCGCTCTATCTTTCGGCTCGAGTTCAGGCTCCTCGCAAGGTCGTTGCCTTCGACTATCGCGGGCGCGGGCAGTCGGACTACGATGCCGACATCGGTCATTACAATGTCGGCGTCGAAGCCGGCGACATCCTTGCCGGGCTGGCGGCATTGGGAATAGAGGCGGCCGCCTTTATCGGAACATCACGCGGCGGGCTGATCATCCATGTGCTCGGCATGATGCAGCCGGCTATCCTGAAAGCCATTGTTTTCAACGACATCGGGCCGGTGATCGAGGCGGCCGGTCTCGCCCATATCAAGTCCTATCTTGAACGGACACCGAACCCCAGAACCTTCGCCGAGGCCGTGGCTGCCCAACGCAGCGCTCATGGCCAAGACTTTTCCGCTCTCACCGACGTGGATTGGGAGCGGATGGTACGGGCGCTCAACCGCGAGACGGATCAGGGCCTGTTGCCGGATTTCGACCCGAAGCTGGTCGATACCGTTGCGGGTCTCGACCTGACGCAGCCTTTGCCTGCCCTATGGCCGCAATTCGACGCGTTGGCCGCGATCCCATTGCTCACCATACGCGGCGCCAATTCGAGATTGCTGTCCACAGACACGCTACGGCAGATGCAAGAGCATCATTCCATGATGGAAACGATCATCGTCGAGGGCCAGGGCCACGCCCCTTTCCTCGAAACCGGCGACCTACCGGACGCCATCGCGACTTTCCTTGATCGCGCCGAGCGCCAGCACACCTAAAGTAAACCCCACGACCAAACCAGGTCCTGGGGTCGACACAACAGTATAAGCCAGCTCCCCAGCCTATTTGGCTTTTGAATTTTTCCGAGGCGCTTTCGGCGAGGCCGAGGCTGATTCGTCCCGCTGTTTCCGTCCTGTGGACGGGGACGAAGGGGTGGTCACAGGCGACGAAAACATGGAGCCTTCCCCACTGCTTGCCGGTTGCTCGGCGCGAGGTGTTTCCAGGACAACCACACACCCGTCGAGGTCATTGGTGGCCAGATGCGCATAACGCATGGTCATCGACAGCGTCTGGTGGCCGAGCCACATCTGCACACGGCGGATGTCGATGCCACCCTGGACGAGACGCGAGGCGCAGGTGTGTCGCAATATATGCGGCACCACCTGGTCATCGGCGCCAAGGCCGACTTCGGCTTTGGCATCGTTCCAGATGGCACGGAACTGTGCCTGGCTGAGCTTGGTGAACGGGCCTTTGGGCCGTCGGCCTTCGGTAGCCGGCAACTTGATGACCTCCTTGACCCGCTCGGTCATCGGAATGGTGCGGCTGCGACCGGATTTGGTGATCCAGAAACTGACGCGATGTTCCTGGATGTCGTTCCAGATCAGCCCAAGCGCCTCACCGAGACGGCACCCGGTATCGACCAAAAAAACTGAAAGCCTGTAGGCATCCTCGCTGCGGCTCCTGATGGCCGCGAACAGCCGTGCCTCTTCGTCCCTCTCGAGGAAACGAATCCGTCCCGCCCGCTCCTTCTGGCGGCGGAACTCGGGCAGGCTGTGGATATCTCCCATCTTATATGCCTTGCGCAGCAGTTTGCTAAGGGCAGCCATCTTTCGGTTGATGGTTGCGTTGCTGTTGCCGCGCTGGCGCAAGGTACCAATGAGGTTGTCCAGGGTACTCTGGTCAAAGGCGCTGAATCGCTCCCCAAGGAGAAGCTCATCTATCTCGCCGATGAAAGAGCTGACATTGTACTTATGCCGCCCATCATCCCATAATATGTCCCGGTATGCTAAAAAGAGCTCTCGAACCCTATACGACTTTACTTCTCTGATCTTGTTGTAACTGTATCGTATATTCGCATTTTGAGAAGAAAACATCGAAAAATGATCAGAAGGCTCACCCTCTTGAATCGCTTCGGTCGTCATCATTTGCCACACCCCCGAGTGGGATAGATCAGCCCTACCCGCTTGGAGGCGTCCTTTCAAGAGATTTGAATCACGCAGTTGTGATTTCATCCGCCCATCAGCGGATCCCACGAAATCACCCACGGACCCTATTCAGCTACCGTTACCCCCTGTTCCTTCTGTCTGCCTTGACCCAGTCACGAAACAAAAACAGCCCGGGCGTTTGTGCGCCCGGGCTGGATTTCACCTGTGTAGAACCAGCCCTTAGAACGAGCGCTGGAAGCGGAGGATACCGCCGACGCTGCTCTTCTTGTCGGCATGGGTCCAGTTGGAGAAGTCGGCGTCGTCGAACTTGCCTGCATTGAGGTAGTCGACTTCGGCCGTAACCGTGAAGCCGGGGACGATGTCGTAGGCGATGTTCGCGGCGACGCCGAGATTCTTCCAATCGTCATACGAGATCTGAGCGTTGAACGAGGTCTTCTCGTTGAACTTGTAGGTGCCACCGCCCCACACTGCCCAGTTGCCGCCCCACTGCTTGTACATACCGCGACCGCCAGCCGGGAAAGCCAAGGTCCCGTCGCTGAGGTTGTCGTCGGTGCCGTAACCGGCCATGATCCACAGCGTGACAGCGTCAGACGCCTTCACGTCCAAGCGAACCTTGCCGGACACTTCTTCGTAGTTGCTGTCATAAGCGATGACGCCGGTGATAGCGCCCCAACCCTGCGTCCACTTCACGCCGCCGACGACATGCGGAACATAGCTGTCGATCGTGTAAGCGCCATAGCCTTCTTCGAGCGAGACGACGGCCGAGAAGCCGTTGCCAGCATCGAAGTAGTACTGGATGACATTGGTGTCGAAGCCGCCGTAGGGAACCAGCGTATCCTGGATAACTTCGCCGGCGTAGCCGATGAAGGTGTTGTAAGCCGATTCGTCCTTACCGACGCGGAGACCACCGAGCTGGATCCAGGCGAAGTTCAGCGAAGCGCCCGAGTTGCCGGCTTCGTTGATGTAGGGGCTCGTGTCGGCGTTGGCATTGTTGAAGTTGAAGCGGGTCTCGGTGTAGGTCTTCAAGGTGCCGAGCTCGGTTTCCTGGCCGGTCCAGGTCTTCAGCGAGAGACGGGCCCGCTTGCGCCAGGTGTCGTTGCTCTCACCGGCATCCATGTGATCAGCGCTTCTCGCGCCATCGAACGAGCCGACGTCGCCGCCGCCGATGTCGTAACGGACATAGCCGCCGATGCGCAGGCAGGTTTCGGTGCCGGGGATGTAGAAGTAGCCAGCGCCGTAGACGTCGCAGATCTTGACGTATTCAGCGGGCTCCGGCTCGGCGACGACGACGGCGTCGGCGGCGCGCGCACCAGAAACTGCGAGCAGAGCCGCAGCGGAGCCGAGGAGAAGGCTCTTAATGTTCATTTTCTGACCTCCAGTCAAAAGTTAAAAAACGGGTCTGGGTATTCTTTGCTGAAGGACAGCGTTCCCTGCCCCATCCCCACTACCGAAAAAGATGCGCACCGCGCCGCTCCTTCGAATTCGACATTACCCATGAGACGGCGGCGTTCAACCACGATCGTACCGGCGAAAGGGCTGTTCGGCTGCTATCCCCTGGCGTTGTTGCACAAATGACACGATTTGGCCTCACTCAGAAAGCTCTCGTTAACCATTGGGGCCGCGGCAACCGCTTGTTTCCAGCCGAATCCGGCAATCGGCCGACGGAATCATGGCAAGGCGCCGAGTCGCCAGCCAGGAAACTGCCGCAGAACCGCCGCATCGAAGGAAAGCCGCAGCTCGGTGCGTTCTTATTTTTCCATATAATGACGCGGGCTTGTTGATTGTGCCGGCGCTTTTCTTTATCCAGCGGCGCAACGGAGAGGTGGCCGAGTGGTCGAAGGCGCTCCCCTGCTAAGGGAGTAGAGGTCAAAAGCTTCTCGTGGGTTCGAATCCCATCCTCTCCGCCATCTCTGCCTGCCTCGAAGGCGGCCCATCAAAAATCATCCCATTAAATCAGACAGATAGGCAGGCAATCCGTTGCCGTCGGAACGCAACTCCGTGCCAAAAATGCACTGAAGGCAACGTTGTTTTGTTCGATTCTGACTGGAGGTCAGAAAATGAACATTAAGAGCCTTCTCCTCGGCTCCGCTGCGGCTCTGCTCGCAGTTTCTGGTGCGCGCGCCGCCGACGCCGTCGTCGTCGCCGAGCCGGAGCCCGCTGAATACGTCAAGATCTGCGACGTCTACGGCGCTGGCTACTTCTACATCCCCGGCACCGAAACCTGCCTGCGCATCGGCGGCTATGTCC
>NZ_JBFUDW010000018.1:0-141641 GCF_056404515.1 Mesorhizobium sp. P2_C7
GCCATGGCGCGCGGCTCGGCCGATCGCTACTTCCAGGCCGAGGTGCGCGACACGCTGAAACTGGTCCCGGAAGGCATCGAGGGGCAAGTTCCCTACAAAGGACCTGTGTCTGGCGTGCTGCACCAGCTTGCAGGCGGGCTGAAAGCCGCTATGGGTTATGTCGGCGGTCGCGATCTTGCCGATTTCCGCGAACGCGCCACTTTTGTACGCATATCCAACGCCGGACTTCGTGAAAGCCACGCCCATGACGTCACGATTACCCGCGAAAGCCCGAATTATCCCGGCGGAGCCTGATCCGTACGGGCTCTGGCGCAACCTGGCCGCAACGATCCTGCGGCTGTCGCGCCACGCGGCCGCGCTCTGTTTCCTGTCGGCGGCGGTTTTCATCGCCATGACGGTGCTGGAATTCTTCTATTTCCGCCAGTTGAGCGGCGGCCTGGCGTCACTTGATATGCGCTTTCTCGGTTTCACGCCGGACGAAGGCATGGCTTGGCTGACGGCGCTCGGGCGGCGCGGCGGCGAGATCATTCTCGTCTGGCACTATCTGACATTTGATTTGCTGTTCCCGGCGCTGTTGTCGGTGACACTGGTCAGCCTGATCCTGGCCACCGGCCGGCGATTGAAGAATTTCCGCGTCCTGCCGGGGCAGTTGCAGTCGATCTTCGCGCTGATTCTGGTGCTGCCCTACACGCTGGCCGATTATGCCCAGAACATCGCCGTGGCGAGCCTGCTGTCCGATTTCCTATCGGCCAATCCGGATTCGCTGTCTCTCGCGTCAGCGCTGATCGTCACCAAATTCGCGCTTCTCGCCGTCCCGCTGACCGTCATCGCCGCTTTCTGGCTGGCGGGCCAGAAACACCAGGCTTGACGCCAAAACGGGGCAGGGCAGTTCATGAACCAGACCACGATCTTCTGGCCGTTGCTGGCGCAGGTGCTGCTGATCTACATCGTCTATATCGTCCTGGGTCGCCGCAGATACGGGGCGGTCAGGTCAGGTGAAGCCAAGGCCGGTCAGTACAAGCTACGCTCGACCGAGCCGGCCTCCAGCATCACCGTTGCCAGCAATCTCATCAACCAGTTCGAATTGCCGGTGCTGTTCTACGTGCTGTGCCTGACGCTGCACGTGACCAACGGCGTCAACTTCCTGACCCTGGCGCTGATGTGGATTTTTGTCGCGTCGCGCTATTTCCACGCCTGGGTCCACCTGACCAGCAACAATCTGCGGCTGCGCAGCCGCTCTTTCTTCCTCGGTGCTACCGTGCTGGCGCTCGCCTGGATCTGGTTTGCACTGCATCTGCTCGGAGCCATGTAAGCATCTGCTTACCTCCTGTGAGGGAGGATCGCCGCAAAGCGAAGCGGGGGTAAAGCGCCTAGAGGTCGAAAACCGCGATCTTGCGCTTGTCGAACTTGAAGCCGATCTCGCCGCGCACCAGCTTCAGCGCCGCTTCGCCGAACACCGCGCGCCGCCAGCCTTGCAGGGCGGGCACGTCGGCCTCCTCGCCCTCGGCCGCGATGCGGTCGATGTCATCGCTGGAGGCCAGCACTTTCGAGGCGACGCCTTCCTTTTCGGCGACGATCCTGAGCAGCACTTTCAACAGTTCCGACGCCGCGCTCGAGCCTTCGGGCGGCTGGAAGTTCTTCGGTAGCTTCGGCATCTGCTCCTTGGGCAAGGCAAGCGCGGCGTTGACAGCGCCAAGCAGGGCCGTCGCCGTCGAGGAGCGCTCCCAGCCTTTCGGCGTCGTGCGCAGCTTGCCAAGGGCCGCCGCGTCGCGCGGCGCCTGCTGCGCGACCTCGTAGATCGCGTCGTCCTTGAGCACGCGGCCGCGCGGTACGTCGCGTTCGCGTGCCTCGCGTTCGCGCCATGCGGCCACGGCCTGCACGATCGCCAGTTCCTGCGGTTTGCGCAGCCGCATCTTCAGCCGCTTCCAGGCGTCCTCGGGATGCGGATCGTAGGTCTCGCGCGAAGTGAGGACATCCATCTCCTCGTTCAGCCAGTGAGCGCGGTTTTCCCGCACCAGCTCGGCGCTGAGGTGCTGGTAGACCTCGATCAGATGGGTGACGTCGGCCAGCGCATAGTCGAGCTGCTTGTCGGAGAGCGGCCGGTGGCGCCAGTCGGTGAAGCGCGATGACTTGTCGAGCCGCGCGCCGGTGATCCGCTGCACGAGCTGATCGTAGGAAACGCTGTCGCCGAAGCCGCAGACCATCGCCGCCACTTGCGTGTCGAAAACCGGATGCGGAACGAGATCGCCGAGATGGACGATGATTTCGATGTCCTGCCTTGCGGCGTGGAAGACTTTGACCACCGCCTCGTTGGCCATCAGCTTAAAGAATGGCGCCAGGTTGATGTCGGGCGACAGCGGATCGATCAGCGCCGTCACGCCGGGTGCGGCCATCTGGATCAGGCACAGGATCGGCCAAAAGGTCGTTTCTCGAATGAATTCGGTATCGACGGTGACGAAATCCGACTTTTCGAAAGCGGCGAGAACGGTCTCGAGTTCTTTCTGGGTGGTGATGACGTGCATCAAATCGCTTTTGACAGGAGTAAGGTCTTCCTAGATTTCAGCCGGAAGCGCTTTCGTCAAGCTGTGGCGCCATCGTCATGGGGTTCCCGGCCCATCGGAATCGCCGTTTCTTCTGGCCAGCCGCGCGAAAATCGTCGATGTGCGCAACAGCGCGGTGAACCGGCTGCGCTTGCCCGCCGGGACGCCGGAGCGGGCCTGCATCCGGTAGAGGATGACGGCGATGAAGATCGCATAGACGACGGCGCTGAACACGAACAGCGCGCTCGGTCCGAAATACTGCATCGCCGTCGAGGCGGCGAACGGCCCGCCAATGGCACCAAAGGAATAGAACAACATCAAGGCTGCGTTGATCAGCACGAACTCGCCGGTGTCGGCGCGGTCGTTGGAATGCGCCGCCGACAGCGAATAGAGCGGCATGGCGAAACAGCCGAAGATGAAGATGATGACGAAGTTGAGCAGCGGATTGCTGCCGGCGATGAACACCAGCGCCAGTGCTGAAAGCATCGCGCAGCAGGTCGTCATCAACAGCACCCGGCGCCGGTCCCAGCGGTCGGAGAGGTAGCCGAGCGGATACTGGATGATGGCACCGCCGAAGATGCCGACGCTGACGAAGGTCACGACATCGGCAACCGACATGCCGATCTGCTCGGCATAGACCGGCGACAATGTGCGAAAGGCGCTGTTGGTGACACCGACGGCCATGCAGCCGAAGCAGCCCAGCGGCGAAATCCGCCAGACGCGCGCCAGGTCGAGCTTGACCTCCTCGGGCGGCGTCGGGTTGGAGCGGTCGCCCAGCGAGACCGGCACCAGCGAGAGCGTGATCATGATCGACATGATGGCAAAAATGGTGAAGCCGCCGGCACCGAAGATCGGGATGAGGAACTGGGCGCCGGTCACCGAACCGGTGTCGACCATCCTGTAGATCGCCAGCACGCGCGCGCGGTCGCGATTGCTGACGCCGGAATTCAGCCAGCTTTCGACGATGGTGAACAGTCCGGCAAAGCAGAAGCCGCCGGCAAAGCGCACCGCGCACCACATCACCGGATCGAGAACCAGCACCAGCAACAGGGTGCCGACAGAGGCGATTGCCGCCAGCGCCGAAAAGGCCCTGATATGGCCCACCGCCTTCATGATGCGGGTGATGGCCAGGCAGCCGAGCAGGAAGCCGGCGAAATAGAAGGTGCCCATCAGACCGATGTCGGAGGCGGAAAACCCTTCCTGCGCGCCGCGCAGCGCGATCAGCGTGCTCTGCAGCCCATTGCCGCCAAGCAGGATGCCGGCGGCGAGCAGGAGCGGGATCAGCGGGCGGATGGAGGACATGAAGGAAAACAACCGCTTGTCGTTGATCCTTCTTGAACCATCGCTTCCGTCAATGCCAGCGACAATTCCAAACGGAACTCGGCCGCGCGGATAACCGCGCTGCGAAAGATGGGAGATCGCCGGCTCTGTTGTGGCGTTCAGCCCGCCTGTGCCGGCTCAAGCCGAACTTCGCAGCATCAATTCCGCGTTGAGCAGGATGCGTCCGCCGTCTGGTTTGGCCGAGGATTTCTCATCCAGCCTCTCCAGCAGAAGTTCGATGGCCAGGCGGCCGATCTCGTTGTAGTTCTGCGCAACAGTCGTGATCGGCGGGCAGGCGTAGCGCGACAAGGGATGGTCGTCATGCCCCGCGACCCGCATGTCGCAGTCGGCCCCGTGGCCTACTTTCAGGCCCAGTTGATACGCGGCCGCGATCACGCCGAAGGCAACACGGTCGTTGGCGCAAAGCACGGTCCTGGTCGGAAAACCTTGCCCCTTCAGGATACGAAGCGCTTCATCAAAGCCGAATTTCTCGAAATCCCATGACCGCGCGTCGACAACGGGCACGATTTCAGGCGTCATCTTGAACTGCTGCATGGCCTCGACATAGGCGTCCTGTCTGGCAGAGGCGTTGTTGTTGACCAGCGGCATAGCGAAATAACAAGGCGGCTCGCCTGACCTGCAGAGATAATCGACGATGAGCCTGAAGCTCTGCCTGTTGTCGGTGCCGACGAACGACGAGATCTCGTCGAGAGGCGAATCGACGTAGATCAGCGGGATGCTCGATCCGAGTTCGGCCAGGATCCGGTGATGGGACTGCACGCCGAGCGGCGCGATGATGGCGCCGGCAATGTTCATCGACTTGAACGTCTGGATCGCCTGGTCTTCCATTTCGGCGCGTCCGTCGGAAGACAGCACAAACGCCAGGAAACCGGCTTCGTTGGCGATCGTTTCGATACGGCGCGTCAGCGCCATGTAGAACGGATCGGTCGAATTCGGAATGATGACGCCCAGAATGTTGCTGCGGCGGCGATTGAGATTGACGGCGAACATGCTCGGCCGAAAGCCGGACTTCCTTTGCGCGGCCTCGATCACGTTTCGAGTGTTTTTCCGTACCGAGCTGGGGTCGTTGAAATATTTGGAAACCGTCGTGCGGGACAAGCCGACGAAGGCCGAGAAGTCCTCCATCGTCCTGATTGTCTTTGCCATTCACGGGCTCCCTGCTCGAACTGCCGTCGCCACTGTCTACTTGAGTCATCTTTTCGCGGAAAGGAGGTGGGATATTCTTTCCGGGCGCAGGAGACCGCGTGTGGTCCATGGGCGCGGCTGAACTTCTGGAAATCACGGATCCGAGGAAAACTGTACTTTCATCGTCGTTGGGTCGCCTCCGGCTTTGGCGAAGAACGGCAGCAGTTCGGAAAGCGGCAGCCGATGGCTGACAAGCCGCGCCATCGTGCCGTCGTCCTGGCTGAGAATGTCGAGCGCCTGCGGGATGTTGCGGTTCAATGAGTGCGACCCCGCCAATCTGATCTGCCGGCGGAAAATCTCGAACGGCGCGACCGAGATCCTGGCATCGGGTGCGCAGACACCGAAAATGAGCGCCGTGCCGCCATCGGCGGTGAAACCGATCATGCTTTCGACCACCTTGGCGACGCCGGTGGCGTCGGCGACAAAATCGAAGCCCTGCGCCCGAGCCGACAGCGCCTGCGATCCGGACACGAGCGGCTCCAGACTGAGCGCCTCGGCGAAGGCGAGGCGCTGTTCGCTCATATCGGCGACCGCCACGCTGCTGACACCCTTGGCCCGGAGCGAGAGGGCAAGCAGCAGGCCGATCGGCCCGGCGCCGAAGACCAGCGCGGTGCCGGGCGTCCTGTTGCCGGTCTCGAGGCCCGCGGCGCCGAGACCATTGAGGACACAGGCGAGCGGCTCGGCGAGCGCTGCCGTGGCGAAACCGAGATCGCCGATCCCATGCAGATGGTCGACGGCAACCATGCTGAACTCGGCGAAGCCGCCGTTCTCGGTCACGCCATAGGCCTTCAGACTGGCGCACAGATTGGTCAGGCCCTTCCTGCAGGCCGGGCAATGCCCGCACGGGATGTTGGGATCGACAGCGACCCGGTCGCCCGGCTTGACGGTGGTGACATCGCTGGCGACCGCCTCGACGGTGCCCGCGTATTCGTGGCCGGGGACCAGCGGAAACGCGCCTTCGCCGTAGCGGCCATGCAGCACCTCGATATCGGTATGGCAAAGGCCGGCCGCGCGGACCCGTACCAGGGCATGCCCCGGTTTGATCGCGGGCATCTCCAGCTCCGCCATGCCGGCAACGCCTGCGGCGGTAAATCGGATGGCCTTCATTTCAGTCTCCCCTGCTTGGACGACCTTGTCCCGGATGGCGCGGCTCGGGCGCGTCAGCTCATCCAGTTGCCGCCGTCGACATTGTATGTCTGCGCAAGGATGTAGTCGCTGTCGGGCGATGCCAGGAACACGGCGAGCCCGGCAATATCCTCGGGCTGCGCGAAGCGGCCGATCGGGACCGATCTGGCCACTGCCGCCTTCTTCTCGCCCGGCTTCAGGCCTTCCCAGCGGGCAAAATGCGCATCGACGACATCCCAATGCTCGCCGTCGACGACACCGGGCGCGATCGCGTTGACGTTGATACCGTGCTTGACCAGCGCCAGCGCCGCCGACTGCGTGGCCGAAATGATGGCTGCCTTGGAGGCGCAGTAAAGTGTCACCAGCGCCTCGCCGCGGCGACCGGCCTGGCTCGCCATGTTGATGATCTTGCCGCCGCGGCCGCGCGCGATCATCACATTGGCCACGGCCTTCATCATGAACAGCGGCGCCTTGAGATTGATGGCGAACACCCTGTCATAGCTCGCTTCGGTGATGTCGGTTATCGGCGCCATGTCGAAGATGGCTGCATTGTTGACGAGGATATCGATGCCGCCGAAATCGCGGTCGACCTCCGCCACGACCCTGTCGATCGCACCGAGGTCGGTGACGTCAAGCTGGATGGCTCTGGCCGCCGCACCGATCGCGGCGGCGGCCCGCGTGGCCCGCTCGATGTCGATATCGGCAATCACCACCTTGGCGCCTTCGCGCACATAGGCTTGCGCGAAACCCAGGCCAATGCCGCGCGCACCGCCTGTTATGAGGGCAATCTTGTTGTTCAGTTTCATGTCCAATTCCAATTCCGCGAGTTTTTGAAAACGCTGTCAGAGCGCCCGGATGGCGACCGGCGCAACGTCACGGGAGACGTGCCCCATCGGATCCTTGACGCCGCCTGAGAAACGCACGGACCCGCTGTGGCGGATCCGTGCATCCTCCAGGCCTGCTACAATGGGAGGCTTTTCAGGCCCGGACCGCCAGGAGGCTGTGCTCATTCCGCCTCCTGGCTCACCTGTCTGGGCTTGAACCCGCCTATTTGATGTAGCCTGCCTCCGTCATCGTCTTCTCCACGGCGGTCTGGGCGCCATTGAGCACATCGTCGACCGACTGCTGACCGGTGACCGCGGCGGCAATCGCCTGGCCGACCTCGGTGCCGATGCCCTGGAATTCGGGGATGGCGACGAACTGGATGCCGGTATAGGGGACGGGATCCTTGGTCTGCTTGGTCGGATCGGCGGATTCGATCGCCGAAAGCACCGTTGCGGCGAAGGGGGCTGCTTTTTGGTAGTCCGGGCTGGCATAGGTGGATTTGCGCGTTCCCGGAGGTGCGGCAACCCAGCCTTCGGTCTCCCCGACGCGCTGGACGTAGGCTTTCGAGGTCGCCCATTTCACGAACGACTTCGCGGCATCCGCCTTGGTGGAACTCGCCGGGATGGCGAGACTCCATGCCCAGCCCCAGGCCGAACCGTTGGGCGTGACCGCCACCGGTGCCTTGGCGAAGGCGACCTTGTCGGCAACCTTGCTCTGCTTCGGATCATAGACACGACCCGCCGCTGACGTGGCGTCGATCCACATGGCGCAATGGCCGGAGGCGAACAAGGTCTGGTTCTCGTTGAAGCCGTTGGAGCTTATTCCGGGAGGTCCATCCTTCTTCATAGTGTCGACATACCAGCCGATCGCCTTCTTCCATGCATCCGAATTGATCTGCGGCTTCCAGTCCATGTCGAACCAGCGGCCGCCGAACGTGTTCACCAGCGTGCCGACAAAGGCCATGTTCTCGCCCCAGCCCGGTTTGCCGCGCAGGCACAGGCCGTATTGCTCCTTCGACTTGTCGGTGAGTTTGTCGGCGAATTCCGTGATCTGGTCATAGGTGGGCTGCTCCGGCATCTTCAGCCCGGCGGCGTCGAACAGATCCTTGCGGTAGAGCGTGAACGAGCTTTCGGCGTAGAAGGGCACGGCATAGAGCTTGCCGTCGACCGTCAGGCCGCTTCGCACCGGCGCGATGAGATCGTCATAGTCATAATCGTCGCCAAGATCGTTGAGCGATGTCAGCCAGCCGCTCTTGCCCCAGATCGGCGTTTCATAGCCGCCGATGGTCAGCACGTCGAACTGGCCGCCCTTGGTGGCGATGTCGGTGGTGACCCGCTCGCGCAGGACGTTTTCCTCCAGCACCACCCAGTTGACCTTGTTTCCCGTCGCCTTCTCCCATTCCGGCGACAGCTTCTGCATGATGATCATGTCGCCATTGTTGACCGTCGCAACCGTGATCTCCGCGGCCAGGACGGCAGTCGCCATCAGTGCGGAAGCGGCGATCGACGCGGCGAGAATTCCAATACGCTTACCAATTGGCATTTCGTCTCCTCCTTTACGAATGCGCATGTGTAAGTGAACATGCGTATATATTTTATTGCGCTTGAAAACACCCAAGTCAAGCTGCATAGGAGTTGATATTTGGCTGTCAGACCCAGCGCGGCGCACAGATTCTTGCCATTTGGTTCATCGGGAAAGGCGCGTGCGTAGCAAATAAAGTGGACGTACGTGCAGTTTGTGTTGACTTCGCTCTCGATGCGAATTACCTCGGCTACAGGTCAGGAGCGATCGTACAACCCGCACACCGACACGATCCGCGTCCGCTCCGGCTGGGAGAGAAGGAATTACAGGAATGAGCTTTTCCCGCCAAAGGGAGATCGCGTCCGAATCCGTGGGGCCGACGATTGCCGCCGGCGAAATCCTGGTCGAGATCATGGCGACGGAGCGGGGTCTGGGTTTCCTCGAACCGATGACGCTGGTCGGCCCTTACCCGAGCGGTGCTCCTGCCATCTTCATCGATCAGGTCGCAAGGCTGGGCGGCGACGCCGGGCTCGTCGGCTGCGTCGGCCGCGACGATTTTGGCACGATCAATCTGGAAAGGCTCAGGCGCGACGGCGTCGACGTGTCCGCCGTGGCCGTCAGCGATCGCTACCCGACCGGAAGCGCTTTCGTTCGCTACAGGCCCGATGGCGGCCGCGACTTCGTCTACAACATTGCCGGATCCGCCGCCGGGCAAATCCGCCTCACCAGCGAGGCGCGCCAACTGGCGGACAGGGCCGGTCACCTGCATGTCATGGGATCCACTCTGTCCGTAGCCGGGCTGAGGGACATCGTTGCCTATGCCACGAAGGCAGTGCGCGCCCGCGGCGGCTCGACCTCCTTCGATCCGAATGTGCGTAAGGAACTGATCGACGGCGCCGACGGCGCGCAATTTTCGGCCCTGGTCGACGATGCCGATCTGCTGCTTCCTTCCGGCGAAGAGTTGCTTACCGCGGCAGGGGTCGACGATGAATGCCAGGCGGTGAAGGCGTTGATCGCCAGGGGCGTCGGCGAGATCGTGCTGAAGCGCGGGGCTGCCGGCTCGTCCCGATTCGCTGCCGATGGCAGCAGGATCGACTGCGCCGGCTTCCGGGTGGAGGAAGTGGACCCGACCGGAGCCGGCGACTGTTTCGGCGCGACCTACCTGACCTGCCGGCGCATCGGGATGGCGCCTGACAGGGCGCTGTTCTATGCCAATGCCGCCGGCGCCCGCAACGTCACGCGGCGCGGACCCATGGAAGGCATCGCCGGCTTCGATGTGCTTGACGGCTTCATCGCCGGGACACAGAGGGCGACATGACGGCCAACCCGCTTGCAGGCCTCGCCACCGCCCGCCGAAACGGATCGCCTTATGGCATGACGTCGATCTGCTCGGCCCATCCGCTGGTCATCCAGACCGCCATCAGGCGCGCCGTCCGGGACAAGGAAACCACGCTGCTGATCGAGGCAACCTGCAACCAGGTCAATCAGTTCGGCGGCTACACCGGGATGACCCCGGACCTGTTCATCGCCTTCGTGCAGGAGATCGCCAGCAGGGAAGGCCTGGAGGCCTCACGCATCATCTTCGGTGGCGACCACCTTGGACCGAACCCGTGGCGCGCGGAGCCGGCCGCACAGGCGATGAGCAAGGCCGAAGCCATGGTCACCGCCTATGTCTGGGCCGGCTTCAGCAAGATCCACCTCGACGCGTCGATGGGATGCGCCGGCGAGCCGGCGGCCCTGGACGACGAGACGATCGCCATGCGGGCGGTGCGGCTGGCCAGGGCGTCTGAAAAGGCGGCCCACGCCAGTGGCGGTGCATTGCCGGTCTACATCATCGGCACCGAGGTTCCCGCCCCGGGCGGCGTCGATCACACGATCAGCGAGCTGAAGCCCACCGAAGCGGCAGCGGCGCGCCGCACGATCGACGTGCATCGCGAGATCTTTGCCCGGGAAGGCCTGGCCGAAGCGTTTGGCCGCGTCATCGCCGTGGTCGTGCAGCCGGGCGTTGAATTCGGCAGCCAGAACGTCGTCGCCTACAGGCCGGAGGCGTCGAAAGCGCTGACCGGACTGTTTGATGAGGAACTGTCGCTCGTCTACGAGGCGCATTCCACCGACTATCAGAGCCGCGCGGCGCTGACGGCACTCGTCAGAAATGGCTTTCCCATCCTCAAGGTCGGCCCGGGCCTGACATTCGCCTTGCGCGAAGCGCTTTACGGGCTCGACCTGATCGCGTCCGAAATGGTCGCGGATTACGGCAATAGATCGCTGGCCCGCACGATGGAGCGCGTGATGCTCGCAGCGCCGGGCCATTGGCACAGTCACTATCACGGCAGTGACGTGAGCCTCTATTTGCAGCGGCACTACAGCTACAGCGACCGCATCCGCTATTACTGGAGCAACCCCACTGCCGGCGTTGCCGTCGGCCGCCTGCGCGAGGTGCTCAACGGCGTCGCTATTCCCGAAACGCTGATGCGGCAATTCCTGCCGATGGTGCCGGCTGAACTCGGGCCTGCAGGGAATCCCGAGGCCATTCTTCATGCAGCGATCGGCCAGGTGCTGGCTGATTACGACGCGGCTTGCCGTGGGGACGCCGCCTGAATCCGTTGCGCTGTCGCTAGCCAAGGGGCTTGCTGCGCCTGTCGGGCGGCGCCCGGCGCCACTTGCCTTGACAAATCCGGCCTCTCATGCGCTTTTCGCGCAAATTTTCAGGCCGGGCTGTGATGCTTCGGCCGGCAACGCAGCACCCCGGACCCTACCAATGACAATGCACCGTTACCGCAGCCATACCTGTGCCCAGTTGAGGAAGAGCGACGTCGGCTCGACCGTTCGCCTGTCTGGCTGGGTGCATCGCGTGCGCGATCATGGCGGCCTGCTGTTCATCGACCTGCGCGACAATTATGGCCTGACCCAGATCGTCGCCGATCCGGATTCGCCGGCCTTCAAGGTTGCCGAGACAGTGCGTGGCGAGTGGGTCATCCGCGTCGACGGCGAGGTCAAGGCGCGCTTGCCCGAGACCACGAACGCCAACCTGCCGACCGGCGAGATCGAGATTTTCGCGCGCGAGATCGAGGTGCTGTCGGCGGCCAAGGAGTTGCCGCTGCCGGTGTTCGGCGAGCCTGACTATCCCGAGGATATAAGGCTGAAATACCGCTTCCTCGACCTGCGCCGTGAGACCCTGCACAAGAACATCATCGCCCGGACAAAAATCATCGCCGAAATGCGCAGGCGTATGGGCGAGGTCGGCTTCACCGAATTCTCGACGCCGATCCTGACCGCTTCGTCGCCGGAAGGCGCGCGCGACTTCCTGGTGCCGTCGCGCATCCATCCCGGCACCTTCTACGCGCTGCCGCAGGCGCCGCAGCAGTACAAGCAGCTGATCATGGTGTCGGGTTTCGACCGTTACTTCCAGATCGCGCCATGTTTCCGCGACGAGGACCCGCGCGCCGACCGTCTGCCGGGCGAATTCTACCAGCTCGACCTCGAAATGAGCTTCGTCGAGCAGGACGACGTGCTGTCGACCATGGAACCGGTGTTGCGCGGGGTGTTCGAGACCTTCGCCAACGGCAAACCGGTGACGCAGAAATTCCAGCGCATCCCCTATGATGTCGCCATGCGCAAATACGGTTCCGACAAGCCTGACCTGCGCAACCCGATCGAGATGCAGGCCGTCTCCGATCACTTCCGCGATTCCGGGTTCAAGGTGTTCGCCAACATCCTGGCCAACGACCCGAAGGCCGAGGTGTGGGGCATTCCGGCCAAGACCGGCGGCAGCCGTGCCTTCTGCGACCGCATGAACTCCTGGGCGCAAGGCGAGGGCCAGCCTGGGCTGGGCTACATCTTCTGGCGCAAGGAGGGCGACAAGATCGAAGGCGCCGGTCCGCTCGCCAAGAACATCGGCGAGGAGCGCACCGAAGCGATCCGCCAACAGCTCGGCCTTGCCGACGGCGACGCCGCTTTCTTTGTCGCCGGCGACCCGAAGAAGTTCGTGTCTTTCGCCGGTGCCGCGCGCACGCGCGCCGGCGAGGAGCTGAACCTGGTCGACCGCGAGCGTTTCGAACTGTGCTGGATCGTCGACTTCCCGTTCTTCGAATGGAACGAGGAAGAGAAGAAGATCGACTTCGCTCACAACCCCTTCTCGATGCCGCAGGGGGGCATCGATGCGCTGAATGGCGAGGATCTGCTTGGCATCAAGGCGTTCCAGTACGACATGGTCTGCAATGGCTTCGAAATCGCCTCTGGCGGTATCCGCAACCATTTGCCCGAGACCATGGTCAAGGCGTTCGAGACGGTCGGGCTGGATCGCGCCACGGTCGAGGAGCGCTTCGGCGGCCTCTACCGCGCCTTCCAATACGGCGCGCCGCCGCATGGCGGCATGGCTGCCGGCGTCGACCGCGTCGTCATGCTGCTGGTCGGCGCGAAGAACCTGCGTGAGATCACCATGTTCCCGATGAACCAGCAGGCCTACGATTTGTTGATGAACGCGCCTTCGGAAGCAAGCCCGCAGCAGCTTCRCGAACTGGCGCTGCGCGTCGCCGCACCCAAGAAGGACGCCTGATCGCGCGCCTCGGGTGATGCTTTAAAGAACCGCCCGAACCGATTCTTTCGATTGCTAATCCCACAAAAAAGCCCGGCATCGCTGCCGGGCTTTTTCGCGTATCGGGGTCGCTTCGATCAGTCCTCGTTCGCCTTGACGGCGACGCCGAGCGTCTTCGGCAATTCGAGCGGGTTGGACATGGCGCCCGCCATGATCAGCGCGAACGGCACAGATGCCGGCGGTTCGGCCGAGATTTCGAGGCTCTTCGGATCGTCGAGATACTTGCCGACGGCCGCGGTCACCTGCGCCGTCAGTTCCGGATTGTTGAGCTGAGCCATGCCGAACGGCACGATCGCCTTGGCCTGGTTGGCGATGTCCTTGGCCGACATGCCTTGCTGCTTGCCGACATATTCCAGCACCTTGTTGGTCAGCGAATCGTCGTCGAAACGGATCGAGGCGCTGTTGAACGAAAGCTGCTGCAACAGGCCGAGCATGGCCATGCCTTGCGCCGAATTGTCGGCACCTTCGGGCTGTGCCGCCATCTTCTTCTGCATTTCCTGCAGCGACTTGATGAAGTCCATCGTGTAGCCGCCGAGGTCGAAGGTCATGCCGAGCGTGCCGGCGTTCTCGACGGAGATGTCGTATTTCGACAGTTCCATCTTGCCGTCCGTGGGCTGCCAGGTGCCGGCCATCTCGAGATTGCCCGCGATGTTCTGGTAGCCGAGCGCGTTGATGACTTCCTTGGACTTGGGGTCGTCGACCAGCGTCAGGTCGGCATTGAACTTTTCCGTGGTTGCGGTGAATTCCATCGCTTTACCGTCCGCCGGCGGCGTGATCTCGACGGCAAGTCCGTCCATCGAGAAGGCGGTCTTGTCGGCGACCTTGACGGTCATGTTTGAGAGTTCGGCCGACTTGTACATCATCAGCGAGCCCAGTGGACCGGTGGAGCCGTCGGCCGGAACCGTCATGCCGTGGATGACGAAGGGGCTGAGGTTGAGCGTGACGCCGTCCTTTGAGTGTTCGAATGCCGATGTCGACACGGTGGCGATATCATAGCCGCCGTTTGCCTCGGTCACGCCCTCGAGCTTGACGTCGCCGATGGGGAGCGCTTCCTTTTCCGCCGCCGGCTTGATTGCAACGCCCTGCAGCACCATGCTGGTGTTGTCGCCGGTCACGCCGGTCCAGGAGATGTCGACGCCCTGGGCGGAAAGTGCAGCCTTCAGCCGGTCGGCGACCGCTGCGTCCTGGGCGAGGGCCGCGTTCAGCGGCAGCGTGAGCAAAAAGGTCGAAAAGGCGAACTTCTGGAGAGTTGAGCGGTTGATTGTCATCGCAAGGTCCCTGAGAGTGTCCTGAAATTATTTTTCAATTCTTTGCGCCATCACCATTCCGTGACGAACTGGACGGGAAAAAGGCGTGTCCCGGCACAATGGTCGAAAATCACGGTGAAAGGCAAACTCGATCCCACCGTCTTTGCGCAAACCGGTGAATTTGTAATGAAGAGCCGGTTGCCTGATATCATCACGCTTGGCCATAGAGGCCTGATGTAACAGGCTGATGTTGGTCGACATCTCTTGGCCTGCGGTTTCATGTTGCAGAAGCGCCGGTACATCTGCCGGCCCCTTGCCGCGAATCACCCGCTCGGCTAGGTCCAGCCCATGGGAAAAAGGCTTTTGCCGCCTGAAAATGGCGGTGGCGATCATGTCGAACCGGTCGATCTGAAGAAGGCGCTGGAAGAGCGTTATCTGGCCTATGCGCTGTCGACCATCATGCACCGGGCGCTGCCGGACGTGCGCGACGGACTGAAACCGGTCCATCGCCGCATCATGCACGCCATGCGTCTGCTGCGGCTGAACCCCGACCAGGGCTTTGCCAAATGCGCCCGCATCGTCGGCGAGGTGATGGGCAAGTTCCATCCGCATGGCGACCAGTCGATCTACGACGCGCTGGTGCGGCTGGCGCAGGATTTTTCGATGCGCTACCCCCTGGTCGACGGGCAGGGCAATTTCGGCAACATCGACGGCGATAACGCCGCTGCCATGCGCTACACCGAAGCGCGCATGACCGATGTGGCGACCGAGCTGTTGTCCGGCATCACCGAGGATGCCGTCGACTACCGGCCGACCTACAATGAAGAGGACGAGGAGCCGGTGGTTTTGCCCGGCGCCTTTCCGAACCTGCTCGCCAACGGCTCGTCTGGCATTGCCGTGGGCATGGCGACATCGATCCCGCCCCACAATGCGGCCGAGCTTTGCGATGCGGCACTTCACCTGATCGAACATCGCGATGCGCCTGTGGCGAAGCTGATGGACTTTGTCCAGGGTCCGGATTTCCCGACCGGTGGCATCATCGTCGACAGCCGCGCCGCCATCCTCGAAGCCTATGAAACCGGGCGCGGCGGCTTTCGCGTCCGGTCGAAGTGGATCCAGGAGGATCAGGGCAGGGGCACCTGGAGCATCGTCGTCACCGAAATCCCCTACGGCGTGCAGAAGGCGCGGCTGATCGAGAAGATCGCCGAGCTCTTGATGGCGCGAAAGCTGCCGCTGCTCGAGGATATCCGCGACGAAAGTGCCGAAGACATCCGCGTCGTGCTGGTGCCGAAGAGCCGCTCGGTCGACCCGGGCATCCTGATGGAATCGCTTTTCAAGCTGACCGAGCTCGAAAGCCGCTTCCCGCTCAACATGAACGTCCTGTCGCGCGGCAAGGTGCCCAACGTCCTGTCTCTGAAGGGCGTGCTGCAGGAATGGCTCGAACACCGCCGCGACGTGCTTGTTCGCCGCTCGAAACATCGCCTCGGCGAGATCGAAAGACGGCTGGAGATCCTCGCCGGCTACCTGATCGCCTATCTCAACATCGACGAGGTGATCAGGATCATCCGCGAGGAGGATGAGCCCAAGCAGGTGATGATGGCCCGCTGGTCGCTCACCGACACTCAGGCCGAAGCCATCCTCAACATGCGGCTGCGCGCTCTGCGCAAGCTGGAGGAATTCGAGATCCGCAAGGAATTCGACGGTCTGAGCGCCGAGAAGAAGCAGATCGAAGCGCTGCTTGCTTCAAACGAAAAGCAATGGGCGACGATCAAGTGGGAAGTCACCAATATCCGTGACAAGTTCGGCCCGGAGACCGAGCTCGGCAAGCGCCGCACCCAATTCGCCGATGCGCCCGAACACGACCTGACCGACATTGCGCACGCCATGATCGAGCGCGAGCCTGTCACCGTTGTCGTCTCGGAAAAGGGTTGGCTGCGGGCGATGAAGGGGCATCTTGCCGATCTCTCGACGCTGACCTTCAAGGAGGGTGACAGCCTCAAGCTGGCCTTCCATGCCCAGACCACCGACAAGGTGCTGGTCTTCACCACCGGCGGCAAGTTCTACACCATCGGCGCCGACCGGCTGCCTGGTGGCCGCGGCCATGGCGAGCCGATCCGCATCATCGTCGACATGGACAATGACCAGGACATCGTCACCGCCTTCGTCCACGATCCGAAGCGAAAGCTTTTGCTGGCTTCGTATGACGCCAATGGCTTCATCGTGCCGGAGGAGGAAGTCGTCGCCAACACCCGCAAGGGCAAGCAGGTGATGAACGTCAAGGCGCCCGACGAGGCTAAGCGCTGCATTCCGCTCACTGGCGACCATCTCGCCATCGTCGGCGAGAATCGCAAGATGCTGGTATTCGCGCTCTCCGACATCCCGGAGATGGGACGCGGCAAGGGCGTTCGCCTGCAGAAATACAAGGACGGCGGCCTTCTGGATCTCAAGCCGTTCACGCTCGAGAGCGGCCTGTCCTGGCAGGATTCGGCCGACCGCACCTTCATCCGGTCGCGTGAGGAACTGGCCGAATGGATCGGCGCCCGTGCCTCTGCCGGCCGCATGGTGCCGAAGGGCTTCCCGAGGACAGGGAAGTTTGGGTAGCTGCTAATCTTCCCCTCGAGGGGAGATGTCGCCGAAGGCTACAGAGGGGTTGGTCGGCGTTTCATGCGCGGTGCCCCACTCTGGCGGCTGCCGGCCATCTCGCCCTCGCAGCTTCACCATCACCATTTGGACTATCGTCACGATTGCTGCACTATACCAGTGCATAAGCAGGAAAGGTGTTCGGGAGAAGCGGGCGTTTGAAGGAAGCAAAAATCCAGAAGCCGGAACAGCAGCAGCGCCTGTTCGGCCTGTCGACGCCGCTGCGATCGGCCGTCATTCCGCCGCTGTCGGCGGCGCGCTGGCTGCTGGTGCTGATCGTCGCCGCCGGTGTCTATTTCTTCCATGGCTTCCTGTTTCCGGTGCTGGCGGCGCTGGTCATCGCTTTTGCCAGCTGGCCGCTCTACCGGCGCCTGCTTGTCGCGGTTGGCGGCAACCGCACCATCGCCGCGACCTTTGCCATCCTGTTCATCCTTGCCTTCCTGGTGGTGCCGATCGCKCTTGCCGGCACCTACGCCATCAACGAGGTGCGCGAGTGGGTCGGCTGGGCGATCGAGACCAACCGGCACGGCGCCGTGACGCCGCACTGGATCGCCACCATGCCTGTCGTGGGCGAGTGGCTGAACGAGCAATGGACGACCAATTTTGGCCATCCGGGCGGCATTGGCGAATTGATCCAGCTGGTCAGCGGCGCCAACATCGGCAGCATCTATCGCGGCGTGCTGGCCGCCGGCGGCAGCGCCTTCGGCCTGCTCCTGACGCTGCTGTTCATGATGATCGCGCTGTTCTTCGCCTATCGCGACGGCGAGCACTTTGCCGGCCAGATCGACCGTCTCGGCGAGCGCATCCTGCCGGCGCGATGGGAGCGGATCTCGCGCGTCGTGCCGGCGACGATCTCCTCGACCGTGACCGGCATGACCGTCATCGCCATCGGCGAAGGGCTGGTGCTGGGCATCGCCTACTGGCTGGCCGGCGTGCCGTCGCCGGTAACGCTCGGCGCCCTGACCGGCGTCATGGCGCTCATCCCCGGCGGCGCACCGCTGTCCTTCACCCTGGTCTCGATCTACCTCGCCGCCAGCGGGTCGCCGATGGCCGGATTGGCGCTGTTCCTCTGGGGTGCGGTCGAGTTGTTCATCGTCGACAAGACGCTGCGCCCCAAGCTCGTCGGCGGACCGATAAAACTGCCCTTCCTGCCGACTTTTTTCGGCCTGATCGGCGGCGTCAAGACCATGGGGTTCCTCGGCCTGTTCATCGGCCCGGTGCTGATGGCCCTGTTGGTCGCGATCTGGCGCGAGTGGCTGCGCGAGGTGGAACTGACCGACGAAATCATGCCGGGTTCGCCGGTTGAAATCGAAGCTGGCCCGCAGATCGAGGTTCTGCCTGAACCCAGCGTGGTGAAGAAAGCCAGCGCCTGATTCGATCCGGCTCGCGTTGAGGGATGTTGAGTTTCAGGTTAGGCCGGCATGACCTGAATATCGACATACCTTAGGCCGGGTGATGCACCGCAAGGTCACTACGGCGCTTGCGTCCGTCGTGCAGTTGCCACAGCGAATGCGCGATCAGCGTGACGATCAGGATCACGCCGCCGATCAGGCTGTTACGGGTCGGTGTCTCGGCAAAGATCATCCACACCCAGACCGGCGCCAGCACGGTTTCGAGCAGGTAGAACATCGCCACTTCGGGGCCTGAAATGTATTTCGGACCGTTGGCGAGGCAGAAGAACGAGATCGGCATGATGACGGCGCCGTTGAAGATGATCCACCATGGCGCATTGACCTGAAAACCTTCGCCAGTGACCATGAAAGCCGCCAGCGCCAGCGGCAGAAGGACGCCGACCAGAGCCGTGAATCCCATATCCTTACCGCTGGCGTGCGAGATGGTGATGGCGACCGCGATGAAGAATGCCGAGCACAGCGCCATGAAATCGCCGAACAGGTGCCCGGTGCCGACCGAGCCGCCGACGATGACCAGGACGCCGAGGATCATGACCAGCATCGCCACGATCGTCACCAGCCGTGGCTTCTCGTTCAGGAATATCCAAGACAGCAACGCGGCGAAAACGGGGTTGAAGGCCAGGATGAACACCAGGTCGGCGGTCGAGGTGTGGAAGACGGCGGTGACGAAGGTGATCGAGGTCAGCCCGTAGCAAATCGCCACGACAAGGCCGGACCAGCCGGGGATGAGTTGCGGGGCGCTCCGGCTGAGCGCGCGCCAGATCGACCAGATGATCATGGCCGCGACGAAGGTGGTGCCGGTGCGCAGCAGCAGGATCGTCCATGCGCCGCCGTCGGCGAGCCGGATCAGCGGAATGTCGACGGTCAGCGTCAAGCCGCCGATGGCGGTGATCAGAAGGCCCTTCTGGTGGTCGTTGTGGGAGGACATGCAGCAACTTTCGCAATGAAATGCAGGTGGACCGGCGCAATGGCGCACTCTCCAGCCAAGCGGCTGAAAGACCAGCATCCCCCGCCTTGAAACAGTTATGGGTGGATCGTGGGAAAACTCAGCGTAAAACCGCTTCGTTGGTGTAGCGCTCCCAGCCTTTCGGGCCGAGATGCTCCTGCGGCATGAAGCGCATCTTATAATTCATCTTGCGCGAGCCGTTGACCCAGTAGCCGAGGTAGACATGGGGCAGGCCCATGGCCCTGGCGCGGGCGATATGATCGAGGATCATGAACGTGCCGAGCGAACGATCCTCGAAATCGGGATTGAAATAGGAATAGACCATCGACAGGCCGTCGGCCATCTTGTCGGTGAGCGCCACCGCGATCAGTTCGCCCTGTCCCTTGCCGGTGATGAAGGTGTCGGGCCCGCGCCGCCGGTACTCGATCACCTTGGTGTCGACATGGGTGTCCTCGACCATCATGGCGTAGTCGAGCACCGTCATGTCGGACATGCCGCCACGGCGGTGGCGGGCGTCGAGGTAGCTGCGAAACAGCGAATACTGTTCGGTCGAGGGCTCGGCATTGTGCATGTGGCCGACGAGGTCGGAATTGTGCTGCAGCACCCGCTTCATGTTACGGCTGGCGCTAAATTCCTGGGCGAGGATGCGTACCGAAACGCAGGCGCGGCAGCTCTCGCATGCCGGCCTGTAGGCGATGTTCTGCGAGCGCCGGAAGCCGCCTTGCGTCAGCAGGTCGTTCATCTCCGCCGCCTTGTCGCCGACCAGATGCGTGAACACCTTGCGCTCGAACTGGCCGTCGAGATAGGGGCACGGCGATGGCGCGGTCAGGAAGAACTGCGGCGACTGGGTCGGATGCTGCGTCATCGAGCCTTGGAAACACTCCTTCGAATCGCTCTACCTTTGGCGCGGATGGCGAAAAATTCAACAGGATTGTGAGGGCGTGGTTGACTAGACGCCTTCACATTTACACTCAATCGGCCGTGACTGCTCTTGAGAGGGCCGTTTCAGCGGTCGGTGCGGCTGACCACAGTGCCGAGCAAAAGGTCGTGCAGCGTGCGCTTGCGATCGGCAAACAAGGTCACCAGAAGGACCAGCGGCGACAGGATGACGTTGCCGGCCCAGAACAGCACCGAATGGACGACGGCGGTCAGACCGTCGATCGGCCTGCCATCGACCCGGTCGAGCCGGATGCCCATCAGCTTCATGCCCGTGGTGGCCTGGTCGGCACTGCCCAGCGTGTTCCAGATGTAGAGGATGGCGACGGCCGGCACCAGGGCGCCAAACAGCATCCAGCCAAGACCAAGCGTCAAAAGGCCGAGGAAGAATACCAGGATGGCGAACGGAATGGTGAGCAGCGCGACGATGATATAGTCGATCACGAAGGCTAGGATGCGCCGCGTGCGCACCCCGTCATAGGCCCTGACATCGTCGAGCCTGGTCGGGATGATTTCGCCGTCAAGAACGCGCGCGTTCATGTCATTTCCTCGTAACAAGGCCCGACATAGGGTGCGAGCCGCTCGGTAATGAAATGGTGAAGGCCCGCGGCGGAATCAAGATCGAGCTTTTTGCGGCGCGCAAGACCCGAGCGGCACGAGACGCAATCCGAATCGGTTGAATTTGCGGCGCGGATGGCATTAGCTTGCTGCGGCGCAACAAAGCGCTCAGGGGCAGAGGGACGGGGCACTATGGACTACGACATGCTGGTCATCGGCAGCGGTCCCTCGGGGCGGCGCGCTGCGGTGCAGTCGGCCAAGCTCGGCAAGTCGGCGCTGGTGGTCGACCGCGGCCGGCGTCTTGGTGGCGTCTCGGTGCATACCGGCACCATTCCATCGAAAACGCTGCGCGAAACGGTACTCAACCTCTCGGGTTGGCGCGAGCGCGGCTTCTATGGGCGCGGCTACCGGGTCAAGCAGGATATTTCGGTCGGCGATCTTGTCGAGCGCCTGCACAAGACCCTCGACCACGAGGTCGAGGTGCTGCAGCACCAGTTCATGCGCAACACGGTCAAGAGCGCCCGCGCCGACGTGAAGTTTCTTGGCTCCAACAAGGTCAGCCTGACCACCGACACCGGCGACTACAGCGAGGTTGGTTTTGCCAACGCGCTGATCGCGGTCGGCACAAGGCCGCACAGGCCGCGCGATGTGCCTTTCGACAGGACCCGAATCTTCGACAGCGACGAGATGCTGGAGCTCGACCGTTTGCCGCGTACGCTGACCGTGATCGGCGCCGGCGTCATCGGGGTCGAATATGCGACGATCTTTTCCGCGCTGGACGTGCCGGTGACATTGGTCGAGCCGCGCAACTCTATCCTCGATTTCGTCGACCGCGAGATCGTCGACGATTTCATCCACCAGATGCGCGATCGCGGCATGACGATCCGGCTGGGCAGCGCGGTGAAGGAAATCCGGTCCAAACCGGACGCCGCCGAGGTCGAACTGGCCGATGGCCGTACCATTCGCTCCGAGGTGGTGCTCTACGCCGCCGGCCGAACCGGCAATGTCGGCAGCCTGGGGTTGGATATCGTCGGCATCGAAGCCGACTCAAGGGGGCGGATCAAGGTCGATCCGCAGACCTTCCAGACCAGCGCGCCCAACATCTACGCCGCCGGCGACGTCATCGGCTTTCCGAGCCTGGCCTCGACCTCGATGGAGCAGGGCAGGGTGGCGGCCTGTCATGCTTTCGGCGTGCCCTTGCCGCCGCCGCCTGAAACCTTTCCCTATGGCATCTATGCGGTGCCGGAAATCTCGACGGTCGGCCAGTCCGAGGAACAGGTGCGTGAAAGTGGGGCCGCCTATGAGGTCGGCGTGGCGCGTTTTCGCGAGACCTCGCGCGGCCACATCATGGGCGTCAATACCGGCTTTCTGAAGCTGTTGTTCTCGATCGAAACGCGCCGGCTGCTCGGTGCGCACATCATCGGCGAGGGCGCCACAGAGCTCATCCACATTGGCCAGGCGGTGATCAATCTCGGCGGCACCGTCGACTTCTTCGTCAACAACACCTTCAACTATCCGACGCTCGCCGAAGCTTACAAGATCGCCGGGCTGGATGCCTGGAACCGGATGGGGCGAGGGTAGGCTGGTCGGCGCCGTCGGCATGCTGGTCAGCAACGGCAGCCAGCAGCTAGGCGGCCGTTGCCGTCACCGCGTTCAGCCATTGCCTTGCGATTGCCGCGTCGGCGCTGCCGAATTCATGACCCGATGGAACAATCCTCGCGTCGAGGTCGGCGCCATGTTGGCTGAGCAATGTCACCAGAGCCGGCGCGAAGGGCGCGTAGGTAAGGTCGGCAGCACCGGCGACGATCAGCACCCGCACGCTTGACAGATCCGTAGCCGGCACGTCATCGAGCACCGGCATCGGCCGCAACAGCGCGGCGCGTTCGACGAGGCCCGGATGCAGCAGCATCAGGCTCGAAAGCAGATTGGCGCCGTTCGAATAGCCGAGAAAGATCGTGCGGGAGAGGTCGAGATTGTGGCGTGTGGCCACATTGGTGACGAAGCCCGCAAAAGCGTCGGTTTCGGTGCGGATGCTGTGCTGTTCGAAGCGCGTCGGTGTGATCCGCGCGAACCAGCGGAAACCATCCTCCTGGACGATGCGGCCGCGCACGGCGACCAGCGTGGCGTGCGGCGCGATCGCTCGTGCCAGCGGCACCAATGTCGTCTCATCGACACCCGACCCATGCAGCAGGAAGAAGCATTGACCAGTTGAATCCGCCGGCTTGTAAAGGCGGTGGCAGAAGGCGAGATCACGCCGTAACGCACCATCTTGTGAGGTCTCTTCGGTCATGGCCTCATCCTTTTGATTTCATGACGGTTCCGGTCAGTTTGCCGGCTTCAAAACGCAATATTTTCAAGCTCCGCGAAAGTTGATTGAACCGGGCGCATTACTGTCCGTTTCTTCGCCGATATCATTCCTATGGGAGGAATCGAAGCGGTGCGCCGGGGGTCGCATTGCCGGCATGAACAACCAGCTTTGAGGCCTTTTGTCGATGACCACCCAACTTTCCCCGGACCGCGGCACGCGTGTCCCCGATCGCGGCACGCGTATCGCGGACCGCGATACGCGTGTCTCGGAGCGTGACACGCGCATAGATGTGCTTCGCGCCCTCGCTTTGCTGACCATCTTTGTCGACCACGTGCCGGGTACCGCCTTCGAGTATCTGACCTACAAGAATTTCGGCTTTTCAGACGCGGCAGAGGTCTTCGTGCTGATTTCCGGAATCTCGGTCGCGCTCGCCTATGGCAAGAAATTCCAGCCTGGAAACCGGCTCCTGGCAACGTTGAAGCTGTGGCGCCGTGCTGGCGTGCTCTATGCCGCCCACATCGTTACCACCATGGTGGTGATGGCGATCTTTTGCGCGGCGGCGGTGTTCGCCCGCCGACCGGAGCTGTTGACGATGATCAACATCGAGCCGTTGATCAAGAATACGCCGCAAGTGCTGGTCGGCATCGTGACGCTCGGCCATCAGCTCGGCTACAACAACATCCTGCCGGTCTATGCGGTGCTGCTCCTGCTGGCGCCGGTCTTCCTGCTCTTCGTCAGCTACCGGCCATTGCCGGCGCTGGTCGCATCCGGTGCGCTGTGGCTGGTCGCCGGGATCTACCAGATCGCGCCGCCGAACTATCCCGAGCCCGGCTTCTGGTTTCTCAACCCGCTGTCGTGGCAGTTCCTGTTCAACATCGGCCTGGCAGGCACGCTGCATGTGCGTCGCGGTGGCACCATCCCGGTCAATCGCTGGCTGGTTGGCGCCGCTTTGGCCTACACCATCACGGCGCTGGTCTGGGTGCACAGTCCGCTCTGGGGGCAGATCTCCTGGCTGGGCCTGCCTCCGGTGCTGACCGGCTTCGACAAGACGTTCCTGGCACTGCCGAGGCTGCTGCATATCCTGGCGGTGAGCTACCTGATCGTGGCATTCCCCGCCGTCTCGAACCTCTTCCGCACCGGGCGCGATCATCCGCTTGCCATATTGGGCAAGCGATCGTTGCCGGTTTTCATTGCCGGCACGGTGCTCGCCCTGACGGCGCAGGTGCTGAAGCTGATCAACCCGGGCGGGCTGGCCTATGACAGCCTGTTGATTGCCGCCGGCATCGCCATGCAGTTTGCGCTTGCCTACTATCTCGAATGGCTTTCGAGCCTTGGCAGGGCCGGGAAAAGCAGACCGGCTCAAAACGCCGCACTGCCGGTCCAGGCGTCCTTCGTCATGTCGTCGATGGCAACAAGAATGGGGCGTTGAGGCGTCAGGCGGGCGAGGGGCCGGATGAGGCCCGCACCACGAGGTCGACCGGCAGCGATTGCCGACTGAATGTGCCGTCGTTTTCGAGGATCGCCTTGACGGCAAGGCGGCCCATCTCGGCGATCGGCTGGACGATTGTGGTCAGCGGCGGCTTGGAGACCGCCCCTTCCGGGACGCCGTCGAAGCCGACGATCGAAACGTCGCCCGGGACAGTGATGTCGTGCTGGCGCAGCCAGTCCAGCGTATGCAAGGCGATCCTGTCCGACATTGCCAGGATGGCGGTCGGTGTCTCGGCGCCGGCAAAAATATGGTCGAGGCCCGCCCAGACGCTCTCCTCGTCATTGACGGTTTCGTAGATCGGCACCTTCGAGACGTCGAGGTCGACGCGCGAGAGTTCGGCGAAGTAGCCGCGCAGGCGGTCGCGCGTCCCGGAATAGAGGGCCTTCTCCACCTGCGCCTGCGTGGTCGGGCCGAAACCGGCGTCGGCACAGGGCAGGGCAAGCACGGCAAATCGACGATGCCCAAGCTCGGTCAGATGGCGCGCCGCGAGACCGGCGCCGGCGATGTTGTCGACACCGATCGCCGCGACCGCCCCGTCGTCGTCCGAATCAAGATCGAGTGCGACAAACGGGAGTTTGCGTTCGCGCGCCAGTTCGACCAGCCTTGAGCCGCCTTCGATGCAGAAGACGATGAAGCCGTCGACCAGCGCGCTCTGGATGTTCCAGGCGAGCTGTTCGTTGTTGGCGGCGGAGACCAGCGAGATCCCCGCACCAGTCGCGTCGCAAGCCTGCGAGATGCTGGCCATCATGACCCGGGCGAAAGGGTCGTTGAAGAAATAGGACAACGGTTCTGCGGTCGCGACACCGATGGCATTGACCTTGCCGGCGCGCAGCAGCCGACCCTTGGGGTCGGGTCCGCCATATCCCATTGCCTCCGCTGCCGCCTTGACCCGTTCGCGGACCTCCTCGCGCACGATCTCCGGGCGGGCGAACACGTTGGACGCGGTGCCGTGCGACACGCCGGCCGCTTTGGCAATGTCTGCCAGCCGGACCGGTCTTGTCTTTCCAGAGCTCAATGGGGCCATCTTCGTCTCCTGAATTCATCCCATCTAACACTTTCGTTGGATCGGTTCAAATTCTGCCTTGAACAACGACCCGGCGAGGTGCATCTTTGAATCGATCCAAAGGAACAAAGGTCCATATGATTGGATCGATTCAATCTCAGGAAAGGGAGATGTGTCATGCATCCCGTCAACTATCTCTTCCAAGACATCTACCGCAACGACTGGAGCATCGGTTCGACCGCCACGAAACAGAGGCGCCACGAGAGTGCCAGCCCATGGGTTCGCGAACTGCGGTTCTTCGCCGAGCGCAGACGGAGCTGATCGGGATAGCTTTTTCTTGCACCGGTTGGATCGATTCAAATCTTGAAAGGAGTGCATCATGCACCCCGTGAGCTATCTGTTCGAAGACATCTACCGCAACTACTGGGGCATCGCGCCGGCGTCCAAACGGCCGGAGAGGCGTCTACTGGCGAAGCTGCGGCGGCACGGTCGCGAAGTGCTCGATAAGCCCGAGCGCCGGCAGGATTGATCGATCGACAAACGCGGTGTGACAGGAACGCGTCGGTTTTCGCGAATAGGACCGTCCCGGGCAGTGCGCCCGGAGACGTCGCCCCCAGAGACAGCGATAAAGGCTGCTGGTCCAGCCTGGTCAGGAACGTGTGCGCACCAGCGCCGAGCCAGCGATCACAAGCCAGCCGGCGATGAGCAAGGTGCCGCCGATCGGCGCCGACAGCGGGAACAGCCGCGAACCGAGGAAATCGCGGGCCAGCAGGTCGCCGCAGAACAACAGCAGCCCAACCAGCAGGATCAAGCTGCCGATGCGCAGCGTCCGGTTCGCGCCAAGCAGTCCGGTCGCGAGGAAGACCGGCGCGTGCATGAGCAGGAAGGATGCGGCAGTGCCGACAAAGGCACCGCCCAGATGCGCCGCCGCGGCCGACAGCGCCACGCCGGCGGCGCCACAGAGGCCGCCGGCCAGGACGAGGATCCGGCCGCTGTTGACGGAAGATTGCTCGGCCGTGCTCATGTCTCGGGCTCCGTGACGTTCAAGGCAAGCGACCCAATTCGGTCAGGGCTTGCCGGCATTGGCGAGCATGTCCTGCTCGCGGCGCGATTGCGCCAGCCAGTTATAGACCGCGCCGCCGGCCATCAAGATGGATGTGCCCAGAAACACCGAGCGCATGCCGAAATGGCCGCCGGCAAATCCGCCAAGCAAGGGGCCGGCGACCTGTCCGACATATTGAGCAGAGATCGAGAGCCCTAGCACATTGCCGCCGACGCCATCGGGAACATTGTGGCGGATAACGCTGGTGATGCAGGGCAGGAGCCCGCCCAGCGCCAGGCCCATCAGGAAGCGCAGGCCGATCAGTTGCCAGCTCTGCGTGACGAAGGCCTGCGGAATCAGCAGCAGCGCCGAGACGGCAAGCGCGCCGATGATGACGTTCCAATGGCCGATGCGGTCGGCGAGCTTGCCGAGGCGTGAAGCCGACAGGATGGCGCCAAGCGCCGCCGCCGACATGACGACGCCGGAGATCAGCGTGACGCGGCTCTGGTCTTCGATCAATTGCTGCACATAGACGGTGATGATCGGCTCGATCGACATGGTGGCGAAACTCAACAGCATGCCGGTCGCCAGCATGGCGATGACAGGCCGTTTGTCGGGGATTTGTGCCCAGCCGCCTTTCGGCTTGCCCTTCGATGCGGCGTCCGTCGCTTTCGGCCGGGGGTTCTCCTTGATCAGAAACGTGGTCGCCAGGAATGCCAGGAAGATGACGCCGCCGGACAGCAGGAACGTGGCGCGGATGCCGATCAGCGGCGGCAGGGCGCCACCAACCAGCGGGCCGACCAGTGCCCCACCGGTGATACCCGCCGACAGCAGGCCCAATGCCCAGCCCGAACGCTCCTTGGGCGTCTGCATGGCAACCAGGATGGTTGATCCCGAGGAATAACCGCCGGCAAAACCGATCAGCAGCCGCAGCAGCACCAACTGCCAGACGGTCTGGACCATGCCGGTCAGCGACATGCATATGGCCATGCCAAAGCTGGCGCGAACCAGCATCACCTTGCGGCCGTAGCGGTCGCCGAGA
Organism: Mesorhizobium sp. P2_C7; assembly: GCF_056404515.1. Classification (NCBI taxonomy): domain Bacteria; kingdom Pseudomonadati; phylum Pseudomonadota; class Alphaproteobacteria; order Hyphomicrobiales; family Phyllobacteriaceae; genus Mesorhizobium; species Mesorhizobium sp. P2_C7. Next base: position 27,755 of record NZ_JBFUDW010000018.1, read on the forward strand.
CGTCCCCACAGCGGCGCCACAAGTGCCGCCGCGAAAAAGGTCGCGCCATAGGCGATCCCCGACCATTGCACGATCGCCGCGTGGCCTTCAGCGCCGAGCTGCTCGATATAGAGCGGCAGGAACGGTAAAAGCAGCGTCATGGCGATAAGTGTCGAGAACGAACCGGCAAAGCACACGAACAGATTGCGCCGCCAATGGATGTTGTAGGTGCTGTCGGTCGGCGGGGGCGTGTTCTGCATATTATGCGTCCTGTCCGAGCAATGCCGTGTTGGTGGTTGCTGCGGATACCGTTTTGGGATACCAAGATGGTATCCGTCATGGACGCAAGCATGGGTGCTGTCAATGCGACCCTCTCAAACGTGATCGGAAAAAGCGGCCAGCCAACGGTCAGAAAAGCGGGAATGACAATGTCGCAGATGCAGAGCGTCGAAAAACAGCTTCGCCAGATGATCCTGGGCCTCGAGATCGGTCCCGGCGAGAAACTGACCGAGCGCTGGATCGAAAGTCGCTTCGGCGCCTCGCGAACCCCGGTCAGGGCCGCGCTGCTGCGGCTCGAGACCGAGGGCCTTGTCGGCAGGGACGGGCGTGGCTGGACGGTGTCGCCGATCAACCTGGCCGAGCTCGAGCAGATCGCCGTCTATCGGGAGGCGGTCGAGGTTGCAGCCCTTCGCCTGACATGTGCCCTGACGGATCGCAGCGCGGTCGATGTCATCGAGGCGATGCTCGACTCCTGCGATACCGACACGCCACGCGAGGAATGGCATCGTATCGGCATGGATTTCCACATCGAGCTGGCGCGCCTGTCAGGCAATGAATTCCTGTTCAGGGCGGTCCGTGATGCCATGACGCGCCTGTCGCGGGCTCGTTGGCTGGAGGTTCGCGACGAGGCCGCCCTTGCACGCGCCTGGGCCGAACATCGCGCCATTCTGGCCGCGGCACGCCTCGGCGACGCCGATCAGGCCGCGCGCCTGCTTTCGGCCCACATCGTCGGCAGCCGCGACCGGCTGGTGACGTCGCTCGCCAATGACCGGCGCGGTCTTCGCGCCAGGGGTTTTGCTGTCATCGCCGCCTAAGGCATGCGGTCCGCGCCGCGCAAAAGGCGACGTCCGGGCGCGCCGTGCACTTTCGGCCTCGCTTCGCGGACACCGATGGCGTAAGAGCGGCGATGGAAAACAACCGATTTGAAACACCCGTGACCGTCAAGTCAGTCACGGCGGGGAGCACTCAGCTCTTGCGTACGGCTCGTGAGGCTTCCGATTACCTGCTCAACAGCTGGCCCGGAAAACGCAGCCCCAAGCATCGCGCGGCCCTGCAGGCCTGTCACGATGCGCTGGCCGGCGACAAGCCGGCGATGAACGCCAGGCGCGCCTTCATTGCGGCGGCGCGCGAAGTGGACGTCTTCGTCAGCGACAAGGCCCCGGCCTGATCCAAGGCGACAATCTGGAATGAGGCACGGCCCGCATGCGCGGGCCTTTTGCCGTCACTTTGCCGTTTCGGTTTCGGTTTCAGTCTCGTCTTCGGGCTTCGAACGCTCGCGTGCGGCAACCTTGGCCGCCAGCTTTTCAGCCTTCTTGGCCGCCTTCTGGCGGTCGCGTTCCTTGCGTTCCTGATCGTAGTTTGGTGGTCGCGCCATATCGGCTCCTTTTTCACTGCCTTGCGGCTCTGACCCTGCCTAGGAGCATTAGCCGTCAAACACAACAGCTGAAGCGATCGTGCCCGGCCGTTCGCGTCGATGATGGCCCGGGCTTGCAAGATGCACGGGACAATGGTGTAGGGGGCCGGGGCGCCAACGTATCGCGACCGCGCGTTCGTTTTGATCAAGTGAAACCATGGCCACCATACAACGAACGACGCCAAGGGTTCTTTATTATGCGCGAAACGTCGTGCGCGATATCGCTCCGCAGGCGCCTTTCCGCCGGCGGCCTTGTGGGTCGCCTCGAAAAGCCCGGCGATCGAGCCTGATGCCGAGGTCTGGCGCTATATCACGGGTTAAGTGCGGGCTTCGTCCGCCGAGCCCCGCCGCAACCCTCCCGTGGTCACACGCCGCTGCGGTCAATCACCAGGTCGGCGGGACCAAAACGGTCCTTTGCCGTCAGTTGCTGGTGCCAGTAGGGATAGAGCAAGGGTGGCCGGCTGACCGTGTCTAGGCGGTCACGCTCTTCGCCGGTCAGCACCAGGCTTGCCGCGGCGATGTTGTCGCGGAACTGCGTTTCGGTCCTGCCGCCGATCACCAGCGAACTGACCGCCGGCCGGCCGAGCAGCCACGCCAGCGCCACCTGCGCCGCCGACACGCCGCGCTGCGCGCCGATCTCGACAAGAACATCGACGATCCGCCAGAGGCGGTCCTCGTCGCGGATCGGCGGTTCCGACCAGCCGGCAAGCTGGCGGGCAGTCGGGCTGTCGCGGCGGTATTTGCCGGACAGCAATCCGCCGGCAAGCGGGCTCCACACCAGCACACCCAGCCCCTGGTCGACCGAAATCGGCAGCAGTTCATATTCCGCTTCGCGCGCTTCCAGCGTGTAGTGGATCTGCTGGGTGACGAAGCGCGGCTGGTGATGGCTGTCGCTGATGCCGAGCGCCTTCATCACCTGCCAGCCGGAATAGTTGGAGCAACCGACATAGCGGACCTTGCCCTGGGCAACCAGCGTGTCGAGCGCGGCGATGGTTTCCTCGAGCGGTGTCGTACCGTCCCATTCGTGCAGGAAGTAGATGTCGATGACATCGGTCTTCAGCCGCTTCAGGCTCTTCTCGCATTCGCGGATCAGGTGATAGCGCGACAGGCCTTCATCGTTGGGGCCATTGCCGATCCGCATCCGCGCCTTGGAGGCGATCAGCACGTCGCCCTTGCGCTTGCCGCCGAGCGCCTCGCCGATGATCTCTTCAGAGACGCCGTTCGAATAAACATTGGCGGTGTCGATGACATTGATGCCGGCATCGATGCAAAGATCGATCATCCGGCGCGCCTCATCGAGGTCGGTCTTTCCGACAGCCGAAAATGCGCCGGCACCGCCGAAGGTCATGGTGCCCATGGTCAGGGTCGAAACTTTCAAGCCGGAACGGCCGAGGGTGCGGTATTCCATGTCAGTCCTCGCGATTTGTTGTTGAAAGGCAGTGCCCGGGCGGGCCTGCCACATTTGTAGGACAATTCGAGCCGCTTGTCGCCATGCCACGACGATGGATCGATCATGCCTCGCGGAATTTGCAGTGGTGGTAGTCTCGCCCCAGGCTGCAATAAAACCGTCATTGCCGGCCTATATTGAAGTCGGCTCAGGTGTTGCCGCTCCGGGACGCAGGCCAGGGGTTGGGGCGCCGGACGTGGATCGACAGGGCTTGCAAGCGGAGCAGTTGATATGACCGAGCTAAAACAGAATTCTCCTGCAAGGGACTGGCTTGAGGCCGAGCTCGCCGACACGCTCGACGAGGACTATGAGCTCGAAATGTCGGAGCCGGCGCTGTCGATGGAGATCGCCAAGATCTACAAGAACTCGCATCCGCCATCGATCGATCGCATGCAGTATTTTCGCGACCTGATCACCTTGCAGTCAGAGCTGATCAAACTGCAGTCCTGGGTCGCCTATCACAAGAAGAAGCTGGTGGTGATCTTCGAGGGCCGCGACTCCGCCGGCAAGGGTGGCGTCATCAAGCGCATCACCCAGCGGCTCAATCCGCGCATCTGCCGCGTCGTCGCACTCCCGGCACCGACCGAGCGCGAGAAGTCGCAATGGTATTTCCAGCGCTATGTGCCGCATCTGCCGGCCGGCGGCGAAATCGTGCTGTTCGACCGCTCCTGGTACAACCGCTCCGGTGTCGAAAGGGTGATGGGTTTTGCAGAGCCCGATCAGGTCGAAGAATTCTTCCGCGACGTGCCGGAGTTCGAGCGCATGCTGGTCCGCTCGGGCGTCACCGTGGTCAAATACTGGTTCTCGATCACCGACGAGGAGCAGCAGATGCGCTTCCTGATGCGCATCCATGATCCGATGAAGCAGTGGAAGCTGTCGCCGATGGACCTGCAGTCGCGCGTGCGCTGGGAGCAGTATACCAAGGCCAAGGAAGAGACCTTCGCCCGCACCAACATTCCCGAGGCGCCCTGGTTCATAGTCGAGGGCAACGACAAGAAGCGGGCGCGGCTGAACTGCATCGACCATCTGCTCAAGCAGTTGCCGTATGAAGAGGTGCCGCACGAGGAGATCATGCTGCCCGAGCGCGTCTTCAATCCCGAATACGAGCGCCAGACGCTGCCGCGCGAACTCTACGTGCCTGAGAAGTATTGACTGTCTTGGGGTTGCTAAATCTCCCCCTCTCGTGGGGGAGATGTCCGGCAGGACAGAGGGGCACGCAAAGGATCGCGGCGTAGGCTACGCGTCTGAAACCTAAGCCCGCTTGACGATCACATGCGTGGCGAGTGCTGTCGCCACCTGCTCGCTGCACTGATAGCCAAGCTTGGGCATGTCCAGGCCGGCAAAGAGATTCTCGCCCGCACCGAGCAGCAGCGGCGAGATCGCCAGATGCATCTCGTCGATTAGTTTCTCCTGGAGATATTGCCGGATGGTGGCGACACCGCCGCCAACCCGCACGTCCCTGCCATCCGCCGCCGCCTTCGCCTGTTCAAGCGCCGAATGGATGCCGTCGGTGACGAAGTGGAAAGTAGTACCGCCCTCCATCGTGATCGGCGCCCGCTCGTGGTGGGTCAGCACGAAAACCGGCACATGGTAGGGTGGGTTATCACCCCACCAGCCCTTCCAGCTATCGTCAGGCCATTCGCCCCGAATCGGCCCGAACATATTGCGGCCGAGGATCCAGGCGCCGACATTCTCGAAGCTTCGCGCTGCAAAGTCCTCGTTGGTGTCGGTGGTGCCGCCCTCCTGTCCGAGCACCATCTTGCGGAAGGTGCGGGTGTCGACAAACCATTTATGCAGATATTCGCCACCGACGCCGAGGGGATTTTGCAGAGTCTGATCGGGACCGGCTCCGTACCCGTCGAGCGACAGTGTGAAAGCATTGACGCGAAGTTTGGACATGAAAGCCTCCTCCATAACCAGTTGCGCAAAGGAGTAGCAAACTGATTGCGAAATGCAAGCGGTTTTTGTGAGTGCAGCAAGCCCCAGGCGATTGATCCAACGACCTTCGCTCGGGCTCCCGTCCGGAAGCCAGAAACTGTTGATGGATATCGAGGAGGTCGCCGGCGTTGCCCGCCGCGACCGGCCATCGGTGGGAAGAGAAAACTATCCCTTCAGCATCGTTGCCACGTCGGGCGCGAAATAAGTCAAAATGCCGTCGCAGCCGGCGCGCTTGAAGGCGAGCAAGGATTCCAGCATCGCCTTCTCGCCATCGATCCAGCCATTGGCGCTGGCGGCCTTGATCATCGAATATTCGCCTGACACCTGGTAGGCGAAGGTCGGCATCTGGAATTCATCCTTCAGCCGCCGGATGATGTCGAGATAGGGCAGGCCGGGCTTGACCATCAGCATGTCGGCGCCCTCGGCGATGTCCTGTTCGGCCTCGCGCACCGCCTCGTCGGAATTGGCGTGGTCGATGTAATAGGTCTTCTTGTCGCCCTTGAGCAGGCCGGCGGTGCCGACCGCCTCACGATAGGGACCATAGAAGGCCGAGGCGAACTTGGTCGCATAGGACATGATCGCCACGTCCTGGAAACCATTGGCATCGAGTGCGTCGCGGATGGCGCCGATGCGGCCGTCCATCATGTCGGACGGCGCGATGATGTCGGCGCCGGCTGCCGCCTGGATGACGGCCGCGGCGGTCAGCTGTTCCACCGTCTCGTCATTGACGATGATGCCGTCGCGCAGGATGCCGTCATGGCCATGGCTGGTGAACGGATCGAGCGCGGCATCGGTTATGATGCCGATCTCAGGCACCGCGTCCTTTATCGCCCGGGTGGCGCGGTTGATGACGTTGTCGGGGTCGAGAATGTGCGAACCGGTCTGGTCGCGTAGCGAGATATCGACATTGGGGAAGGTGGCGAGTGCGGGAATGCCGAGCTTTGCCGCGCGTTCGGCCTCCTTGACGGCGAGATCGATCGACAGGCGGAAGACGCCCGGCATGGCGGCGATAGGCTCGCGCACTTGTCTGCCGTCGACGACGAAGATCGGCCAGATCAGGTCGTCGACCGTAAGCCGGTTCTCCTGCACGAGGCGGCGCGACCAGTCGGCCTTGCGCATGCGGCGCAAGCGGCGGCTGCCGGTGATGTCATCGACGCTGCGCGTGCCGGCTGGCTTTGCCGGTGTGAATTTGTTCATCGCCGTCGGGGTGAATTTGTTCATCGCCAAAACTCTCGTTCGGCGGCTTTTACCACGAGCCCTTGCCGCTGACCAATGCGACACGTTTGTGCCAACGATCAGGTCGAGGTCTATTCAGGTTGCCCATTGCCCGACAGGATCTGCGCCGCGCCCCTCATGGCGACGCGGAAAGCCTCGTCGAAGGAAACGCCGCGCACCTGCCAGGTGTAGGTCTTGCCGGCCATGGCCAGCCGCCAGTCGGCAATCCAGCCGAACTCCTTGTCGCTCCACACGATGCTGCCGGAGAGTGCCTGATCGGCGCCGGCCTTCTTCGCGGTTGTGTCCAGCACTGCCATGTCGGCGTCGCGCAGCGTCCTGTCGTCCAGTCCAGCCTGCGACAGCAGCGCTGCGGTGGGAAAAGTCACCCGCATGGCGAGCGGCGCAGCGGCATTGCTGAACGATTCGCGCATCAGCACGCCGCGCTCGTCATCGGCATCGAGCGCGAAATGCCTGATGTCGCGCTCGGCCGCCAAAAACACCGCCAGCCGTGGCCGCTCGGTCAGCCACGGCCTGCTGCCGAGCGAGGCCAGCACCGGATCGATCACCGCCGGCCTGTACTGGCAATAGAGATTGTGAGGCCGGTCATACGTGCCCTGATCGTCATGGTTGGGGATGCCTTCCATGCGGTCGCGGTAGCGGAAGCTGGCGACGAAGCTGCCGGCCTTGTCGCGCAGTGCCGTCATCTCCGGTTTCGCCGGCAGGCGCTGATCGCCGGAAACCCGGACCAGGACCGCGTCGAGGCAGAACTTGAAGCCGACCTCGCGATGCTTTTCATACTTACCGTTGACGATGGTCTGCGACTGATAGAGATCCTCGAGATCGGCCGCCCTGGCCAGGCCATTGATGGCCCAGAAGGTCAGCAGGCCACCCAGAACAAGTGCGAGGCGCAAAAACTGCGGCATGGCTCACCGTTCGCTTCTAGACCCGTCGTCGATATATGGCGGCCATGCAAGGTCAGGGCCGGTTCTGAAGAACGATGCGTTGTTGGTGAAAATGCTGGCTGGGGCAAGCCTGATCATGCGCCCGTCTGGATGTTCGATCTGGGCCACGTTGTCGATGAACCACTCGTTCCAGCTTGCTTCGGGGCCGAGATATTTGTGAAGGAGCCGTTTGAAGCGGTCTGGCGACATCGGTTCGATGGTTGCGGTGCCGCGCAGTCCGAGGTGCAGCAAGATGCCGCCATTGTTGTCGAAGTGAACAATTTCCACCGCGCAGCGCGGGTCTCTTTCAAGATGCTTTACCGCGCTTCCATCCGATGACCCGAGAAGCCAGATCGCACCGTCCTCCCAGATGAACCACACTGGCGCGTTGCGCGGCGCGCCGTCCGCGCTGACGGTCGCCAAATTCGCCATCAGCGGGCGACTGAGAACATCGTCCGGGTCGAACTCTCGCGGCATCGGCAAATAATCTCCCAATAGGCTCACAAACGGATGGTTGCACCATTTGGCCGCGACGCAAAGGATGGCGCCTTGCCTCTCTTGAAATGCAAACTGACCCGACACCGACCGGGCTTGGCATTGACGCACCCATGCGCCACGCTTTAGCACTTCAATCCCGGCGGGCGCGGGGGAGGGATTCTTTCACGATGGATTTTGGCGGAGGCGACGAGATCCGCTTCGAACATCTGGGCCGGGCCGGCGTCGTCACATTGACGCGGCCGCAGGCCCTCAATGCCGTCACGCACCGCATGATCCGGGCGCTCGACGCTGCTCTTTGCGCCTGGGAGACCGACCAGGGCGTCGATGTCGTTATCGTCAAGTCCGAGGGCAGGGCGTTTTCGGCGGGCGGCGACATCCTGCATATCTACGAGGCTGGCCGGGCTGGAAAGCCGCCGGTCGAGTTCTTCGCCGACGAATACCGGCTCAACGCCCGTATCAACAGCTTCAAGAAACCTTACGTCGCGCTGATCGACGGCATCGTCATGGGCGGCGGCGTCGGCATCTCCTTCCACGGCTCGCACCGGGTGATGACCGAAAATGCCCAGTTCGCCATGCCGGAAGTCGGCATCGGCTTTTTCCCGGATGTCGGCGCCAGCCATTTGCTGCCCGATCTCGGCGGCTCCTTCGGCATGTATCTGGCGTTGACCGGCAATCGCATCCGCTACGGCGACGCGCTGTGGTCAGGGCTCGCCACCCACACCATCAAGGCCGCCGACCAGGGCGGCTTCCTCGACCGGCTGACGCTGACCGGCGATCCGGAATCGGTGTTGCGCGGTTTCTTCGTCCAGGCAAAACGGGAAACCGACAGGCCGACGCTGGAGGCGATCGTCCGTCATTTTTCGCAACCATCCCTCAAGGCTGTCATCGACAGCCTTGAACAGGCGGCAGGCGCCGACGAGTTCGCGGCCAAGACGCTGGCGACGATCCGGACGCGTTCGCCGACCAGCCTGCGCGTCGCCTGGCGCCAGATCAGCGCCGGGCTGACCATGTCCATGGACGCCTGCATGAAGATGGAGTTCCGCATCCTCAACCGGATGCTGGCCGGCCACGATTTCTACGAAGGGATCCGCGCCGCCATCATCGACAAGGGCTCGAAGCCGCAATGGCGGCCGGCGAGCCTCGGCGCGGTCAGCGAGGCGGACGTCGACGCCTATTTCGCCTCGCTCGGCGACCGGGAGCTCGACCTGTGAGCGAGGTGACCTCCAGACGCGTCGTGCTGCAGCCCTCGGGCGTTGAACTGATCTTCGCCTGGTTCCAGCGCGTCGTCGCCGGCTACTGCCTGCTGTTCGGCATTCTCTACTGGATCAGGCTGATCGGCTTCTATCCGGGCTCGTTGTGGCGCTTCGACCTGATGCCGGTGCACTGGCAGGTGGCGGCGGTGATGCTTGCCGTGTTTTTCCCCTTCGCCGCGGCCGGCCTGTGGATGCTGGCGTCCTGGGGGCCCGTGATCTGGTTTATCTGCGCGGTGACCGAGACGGTCATGTATGCCGGTTTTCCCGAGCTTTTCGGCCACCGCATGCTCATCGTCGTCTCGCATGCGGTCGTGGCACTGCTTTATATCGCTTTCCGCGTGATCATCTGGCTGCAGAAACGACCGGTGCGGCACTAACCCCTTGAGCCCATTGGCGCCCTGGCGGCTGCCTCAATTCGGCCCCGCAATTGTTGGCTAAATCTTTAGGTTAATTATCCTTACTCGGGAGACCGTTCGTTAAGCCTCTTTCGAAACCTCTTACCGGTAAGCTCTTGTTAGCCCTAGCGTTTAAGTCGAATTTTATGAGTATTCGATAGTGTCGCGATCAAGGTGAAAAACAAAAAATCACCAGGGCGACAAACGAGAGGCAAAGACAATGATCAATTCGCGTCCGGCGGCGAAGACCGCCAACGTATCCGACGACCGCCGCGAGGCTATCCGCTCGCTGTACATGGAATCGCTGCAGCTTGTAGAGCGGCTGCACCGCCGCCTGCTTGACGTGATCAAGGACGAGTTCGACCGCAACGGCCGCTCCGATATCAATGCCATCCAGGCGCTGCTGCTGTTCAACATCGGCAATTCGGAGCTGACCGCCGGCGAGCTGCGTTCGCGCGGCTACTATCTCGGCTCCAACGTCTCCTACAATCTGAAGAAGCTGGTCGATCTCGGCTTCATCAACCACCAGCGCTCGCGCATCGACCGCCGGTCGGTCCGCGTCTCGCTGACGCCGAAGGGCAACGAGGTGGCGGACGTCGTCGCCGGTCTTTATGAGCGCCATGTCGGCTCGATCGAGCAAGTCGGCGGCATCAACACCGACGAGTTCAAGCAGATGAACCGCGCGCTGCAGCGGCTCGATCGCTTCTGGAACGACACAATCGCCTACCGGATGTAAGCCGGCGCATCGGATCTGGCCCGCGCCACAGAAGCGCGGCCGAAATGTCGACCTCTGGTCAAGGCCGGTGCCGAAAGGCATCGGCCCTTTTCTTTTCCTGATTCCGAAGCCCAGGCGCCCGGTCGACACTAGTCCGCCAGGTTTGCTTTCGCCACAGCAGTGCCTAATGTCACGGCCCGGAGGGGGCGCATGATGGGTTTGGGAAAACGCTCGAAGATCTGCTCGGTTGCCGCAGTGCTTTTGTTGGTCCCGCAAATGGCTTTTGCCGAGGAGTGGTGGAAGGATTCTTTCGCCTCGGAAGGCAGCGCTCCGTGTGACAACAATGACTCGATCGTGACGTTTACCGACAAGGCAGTCGAGATGTGGGAGGTCGGCTGCACATTGGACAAAATTCAGAAGATCAACCGCCTGGATGTCGTCATCCTGGACATGTCGTGTACGGATGGTGAAAGCACAGACAAGAGGCGGGAACTGTTGCTCAAACTGGAGGATAACAAGGTTCTGCGCTATCCCCAGCATGAGGTGTTGCAAAGATGTTCGGAATTGAAGGCGCAGCCAAGTCCGGCCCCAAATGTTGAAAATCCGCACTGAGATCGTGAGATAGTCAGCCCAGATAGGATCACGGCTTCAGCGGGCAGAATTTCTCGTGGAAATAGGCAAGCGCCTGTTCGGCGTGGCCGGGCTCGCCGAAGAACGGACCGATTGCTTCGGGCTCGCGCGTCAGGTCGCAGCTGCCCTCGGTGTCGGTCGTGCATGTCTTCACCAGCCCCTTCAGCGCGATGGTTGCCGGCGGATTGTCGAACGACAGGCCGTTTACGCCGCCAAGCCGCAGTTCGTAGCTCAGGCGGTAGTAGATGGCGCCGTCCTCCTCGAACTGCTGTTCGGCTCTGTAGGTGCAATCATCCAGCCGGGTCACGATGAACCTCAGCGTTTCGGTTTCGTCGCCGACCTCGTTCGGGCCAGTGCTGGTGAAGACCGCCGGCGATCGGGAAACCTGCTTCAGCGGTTCGTCGGTCTGCTGCCCGTATTTGGGGATCGCGCCCTGTTCCAGGCCATGCACGAAATAGGCAACCGTTTCCTCCGGCGTCGGGGTGCGGTCGTTCGGACCTGCGGCCAAGGCGAAGGCCGCGACGATAGAAAGGACACCAGGCATGGTCTCGTTCCTCGCGTTGGACTAGCTTGTCAGTGTAGCATCAAGGGCTTGTGGTAATCGGTCGATATCGCGGCCGGCGACCCGGATCGGTGCCGAAAAAGCACGGGCTTTTCATTTCGCTGCACCGCCCGATGCAAATCGCGGGCCAAGGCCACGTTGCCGCCATATTCCAATGGAACCGAGGATGCCGGTGATGCTGTGGTGAAGGCCGAGCGTTCACCCGGAACCCGTGTCGCGGCTCAAGCGTTTGTGGCCGAACTGATACGGACATGGTTGGCTAATTGTTAAGATTGCCAACTCTAGAATGCGGGCAACATCGCCCTGAAAACCGAATGCAGCAAGATCGAACGCTACAAGAATGTCTGGAACGTCCATGAGAACCAGCCGCCGTTTTTTCCTTTCCGGAGCCTCCGCGCTCGCAGCCGCGATGGTCGCCGGCGGCGCCAATGCGCAGGATGTCATCGGTGATATCCTGAAATCCTCGGCGCGCGGCAATTGGGACGACCAGTTCGACGCCCGGGCCAGCGAGGGCGGCAAGGTGGCCTCGACGCTGCCGATCTTCAGCCCGCAGACCGTCGCCTTTACCGAGCAGGCGGTGGCGCAATACCAAAACATCGTCAGCCAGGGCGGCTGGGTAGAGGTGCCCGCGACCAAGAAGTTGCAGCTCGGCGTCGATGATCCCGATGTCGTGCCGTTGCGCAAGCGGCTGATGGTCTCTGGCGACCTGTCGCAGAGCGCCGGCATTTCGACGGCCTTCGATTCCTATGTCGACTCGGCGGTCAAGCGCTTCCAGTTGCGTCACGGCCTGCCCGCCGACGGCTCCATGGGCAAATACACCTACTTGGCGATAAACGTTTCGGCGCAAATCCGGCTTGGCCAGCTACAGACCAACCTGCAGCGGCTGAAGGAGAAGGCTGGCACGCTTGGCAGCCGCTACGTGCTGGTCGACATTCCGGCGGCGCAGATCGAAGCCGTCGAGAATGACCGCGTCGTGCTTCGCCACACCGCGATCGTCGGCAAGATCGATCGCCAGACGCCGATCGTCAATTCCAAGATCAACGAGATCATCGTCAATCCGTACTGGAATGCGCCGGTCTCGATCGTCCGCAAGGACATCATTCCGCTGATGCGGAAGGATCCCAACTATTTGAAGGACAGCCATATCCGGCTGTTCGCTCCGGACGGCAGCGAGGTCGACCCGCTCAATGTCGACTGGTCGACCGACGACGCCGCCAAGTATCGCTTCCGCCAGGATCCAGGCGCGGGCAACGCCATGGCGTCGGTGAAGATCAATTTCCCGAGCCCGGACGGCGTCTACATGCACGACACGCCGCAGCAGAGCCTGTTCGGCAAGATGATGCGTTTCGATTCCTCGGGCTGCGTGCGCGTGCAGAATGTGCGCGACCTCGTCACCTGGATCCTGCGCGACACGCCCGGCTGGGACCGTCAGCATTTCGAGGCGACGATCAAGACCGGCGAAAACACGCCGGTCGAGGTCACCAACCCGGTGCCGGTACATTTCCTCTATCTCTCGGCCTGGTCGACGGGCCCGGGCGTCGTGCAGTTCCGCGACGACGTCTACGCGCTCGACGGTGCCAACGAGCTGCAGATCACGTCTTCGCTTTAACTAACTGATTTTTTTACCAGAAGAGGCCGCCGGTTAAGGCGGCCTTTTCGTTGCTCGGATTGCCTGCGCCTTTTCGCGGGAGGGCGGCTGGACGGATCGGCCGGCTTTGCGCATGGTCGGCGGACAAGTCTGGAACCGGACCATGGATGTCGCCGTCTTCATTCTGGTTGTGCTCGTCTTCGTCGCCGTTTCCGGCGCGCTGGTGCGCCTGGTGCGGGTGCCGTTGCCGGTGCTGCAAATTGCCATAGGTGCCGCACTCGCCTGGCCGGTGCGCGAGATCAACGACCACGCGGCGCGGGCGCTGTTCACCGAGATCACGCTTACCGAGGCCTTGCTGAAGGGGCGGCAGGCGTGAAAATAGCACGCTCGTTGCCTCGCTGGCGCAAACCGGCCAGCAAATTTCGCGCCGCAAACGTGGCGGGGCGAAAACAACTGTGTTAATGGCGCGGCGAATGCATGTCGCCCAAAAGTGTGCAGCGGTTTTGGGACAACGACATGCATAAATCAAAATTGCCCCCGAACCCAAGGATTTCAGCCCATGGCATCAGCAGCGGCAGTGTCGAACAAATTTGAATCCTTCTTCGAAACCACGCTGGAAGATGCCGACCCGGAGATTTTCGGCGCCATCCGCAACGAACTCGGTCGCCAGCGCCACGAGATCGAACTGATCGCCTCTGAAAACATCGTCTCGCGCGCCGTGCTCGAGGCGCAGGGCTCGATCATGACCAACAAGTACGCCGAGGGTTATCCGGGCAAGCGCTACTATGGCGGCTGCCAGTTCGTCGACGTCGCCGAGGAACTTGCCATCGAGCGGGCCAAAAAGCTGTTCGGCTGCAACTTCGCCAACGTCCAGCCGAATTCCGGCAGCCAGATGAACCAGGCGGTGTTCCTGGCGCTCTTGCAACCCGGCGACACCTTCATGGGGCTCGACCTCAATTCGGGCGGCCACTTGACCCACGGTTCGCCGGTCAACATGAGCGGCAAATGGTTCAAGGTCGTGTCCTATGGCGTGCGCCAGGACGACCATTTGCTCGACATGGACGCCATCGAGAAGACCGCCCACGAAACCAAGCCGAAGCTGATCCTGGCCGGTGGCACCGCCTATTCGCGTGTCTGGGATTGGAAGCGTTTTCGCGAGATCGCCGACGCGGTTGGCGCCTATCTGATGGTCGACATGGCGCACATCGCCGGTCTCGTCGCCGGAGGCGTGCATCCGTCGCCGCTGCCGCATGCCCATGTGGTGACCACCACCACGCACAAGTCGCTGCGCGGCCCGCGCGGCGGCATGATCCTGTGCAACGACGAGGACATCGCCAAGAAGATGAATTCTGCGGTGTTCCCCGGCCTGCAGGGTGGCCCGCTGATGCATGTCATCGCCGCCAAGGCGGTGGCCTTCGGCGAAGCCCTGAAGCCGAGCTTCAAGGTCTATGCCGAGAGCGTCGCCGCCAACGCCAAGGCGCTCGCCTCCAGCCTCAAGGAAACCGGCCTCGATATCGTCTCCGGCGGTACCGACAACCATCTGATGCTGGTCGACCTGCGTCCCAAGAACGCCACCGGCAAGCGCGCCGAGGCAGCGCTCGGCCGCGCCAACATCACCTGCAACAAGAACGGCATTCCGTTCGACCCGGAAAAGCCTTTCGTCACCTCGGGCGTGCGCCTCGGCACCCCGGCGGGCACAACGCGCGGCTTCGGCCAGGCCGAGTTCCGCGAAATCGGCAAGCTGATCGCCGAAGTGCTGGATGGTCTCAAGGTCGCCAATTCCGACGAGGGCAATGCCGCTGTCGAAGCGGCGGTCAAGGCCAAGGTTGTGTCGCTGACCGACCGCTTTCCGCTCTATCCCTATCTCGGCTGACGAGATAGGAGGTCTCACCACCTTGCCGCGACGGACAAGCGTCGTCGCGGCAAGGCTGCGACAGGAGCCTTGATGATGCGAATTGTCCGTCTCGCCGACCTTGCCATCGCCGGCGTCCTGGCTGCTTCGATTGTCTTGCCGCTCTCCGGCATCGCCTCGGCGCAAACCGCGCCTGCGCAACCGGCACCCGCCCAGGCCACACCCGCGGCACCCGCCCCGGCGGCGCCCAAGCTTGAAACCTTCGGCAGATGGTCGACCCTGGTCGACGAGGTCGATACCGGCGAGGATATCCGCAAGACCTGTGCAGCCTCGACCGCCTTTATCGGCGCCCGCGGCGAAAGCGGCACTCTGACGCTAATCATCACGAACGGCGATGCGCTGCCGCCGACTGCCTACCCGTCCGTGACCATTGCGGTCGACAACACGGCGCTGCCAACGGGCAAGTCGGTCGCGGTAACCTTTGGCGATGACAAGGGCCACGTCGCCGCAAAGCTCCATTCCGACGCTACCGTGGGCGGCCGGCTCAGCTGGACCGTGGACAATCAGGCCAAGACCAGCCTGGCGCTCTTGCGCGTCATGCGCCGCGCATCGGTGCTCGATGTGTCCTTTGGCGACGCGCCGGTTGGAAGCATAGCCATGGACGGCTTCACCAAGGCCTATCGCAGCCTCGGCGCATCATGCGGGTTTGCGACCACCGACGTCGCCCCCTGACGGCATCGCTGTCCAGCCGCCTGGCGGCGCTGGCAATCTTGCTTGCAGCTCGCTATCTCTCAGGGCGAGCGGCTCTGAGGGGCGAGGGGCTGCTTTGCCA
Organism: Mesorhizobium sp. P2_C7; assembly: GCF_056404515.1. NCBI lineage: Bacteria > Pseudomonadati > Pseudomonadota > Alphaproteobacteria > Hyphomicrobiales > Phyllobacteriaceae > Mesorhizobium > Mesorhizobium sp. P2_C7. The sequence goes on from NZ_JBFUDW010000018.1 coordinate 43,293, forward strand.
TCGTTGCAAAAACCTCTAAGCCTTTCGCTTCACCAGATTCGCCAACCAAAGGCTTCTCCATGCGCTGTCCCTATTGCCAGTCAGAAGATACGCAGGTGAAGGATTCGCGCCCCGCCGAGGATGGCGCCGCGATCCGCAGGCGGCGCGTTTGCCCCGATTGCGGCGGCCGCTTCACGACTTTCGAACGCGTGCAGCTGCGCGACCTCGTCGTGGTCAAGAAATCCGGTCGCAAAGTGCCGTTCGACCGCGACAAGCTGTTGCGCTCGGTGGAGATCGCCGTTCGCAAGCGCAATGTCGATCCCGAACGCATCGACCGCGCTGTGACCGGCATCGTGCGCCAGCTCGAAAGCTCCGGTGAGACCGAAGTGGCCTCCGGCGAGGTCGGCCGGCTGGTCATGGACGCGCTGAAGTCGCTCGACGATGTCGCCTATGTCCGCTTCGCCTCGGTCTACCGCAATTTTCGCGAGGCCAAGGATTTCCACGAATTGCTCGGCGAGCTCAAGGGGGACGAAATCAAGGGCGAAGAGGACGCCGGCTGAGCATGACTGCAAGCGACACACAGGCCGGCCTTGATCGCCGTTTCATGGCAGCGGCGCTCCGCCTTTCGCGGAAGCATGCCGGGCGCACCGCGACCAACCCATCCGTGGGCACGCTGATCGTGCGCGACGACGGCGATGGCCCAATGATCGTCGGCACCGGCGTCACTGCTGTCGGCGGCCGCCCGCATGCCGAGACCGAGGCGCTAGCCGAGGCCGGCGCGCTGGCGCGCGGCGCCACCGCCTATGTCACGCTGGAACCTTGCGCCCACCATGGCCGCACGCCGCCCTGTGCCAACGCGCTGGTCAACGCGGGTGTCGCGCGCGTCGTCGGCGCTGCCAGCGATCCCGATCCGCGCGTGTCCGGCCAGGGCTACGCGATCCTGCGCGCCGCCGGGATCGAAGTGGTCGAGAAGGTGTTGGCGGCGGAAGCAGCCGAACAGATGGCCGGCTATTTGATCAGGTCGTTGAAAAAACGCCCCGAAGTGATTCTCAAGCTTGCGCTTTCCAGCGATGGCAAGATCGGCAGGGAAGGCCAAGGGCAAGTGTCGATCACCGGCGATGTCGCCCGTCGCGAAGTGTATCTGATGCGGGCCGAGGCCGACGGCATATTGGTCGGCATCGGCACGGCGCTTGAGGATGACCCGGCTCTCACCGTGCGCTTGCCGGGACTGGAGAACCGTTCGCCGGCGCGCATTGTACTCGACCGGCAGATCAGGTTGCCGGAGACCTCGAAGCTGGTTTCGGGCGTGGACCGGGTGCCGCTTTACGTCGCCGCCTGCCTGGAGGCCGATCCGCTGCGGCGGACCATGCTGGAGCGCGCCGGGGTGCGCTTCATCGGCACCGAAACGCATGAGGGCGGCGTCGCACTGCCGGAACTGCTCGAGGATCTGGCCGCGCTCGGCATGGCCAGTGTTCTGGTCGAGGGCGGCGCCAAGGTTGCGAGCGCCTTCCTGGCCGAGGAACTGGTCGACCGCATCGTGCTGTTCCAGGGATCGGAAGCGATCGGCGCCGACGGCATTGCATCGCCCATCGATGCCGACCATATCCCGGCAGGATTTCGAAAGCTCCGCGACATGCGTTTCGGCGAAGACAGCTACGCCGAGTGGATCAGAGATATTTAGACCATGATCCCGAAAAGTGGGACCCGGTTTTCGGACAAGATCATGGTCAAAGGGAAGGATAGACCACGATCCCGAACAGTGGGACCGGTTTTCGGACAGGATCATGGTCAAACGGAAGGATCACCGATGTTTACTGGAATTGTCACCGATGTCGGCACCGTCGCGGCCGTCAAGCCGCTGAGGGAAGGGGTGGGGCTGCGCATCGACACCGCGTATGATCCCGAAACCATCGCCATCGGCGCCTCGATCTCCTGCGGCGGTGTCTGCCTGACGGTCACGGCCTTGCCCGACAGCGGCACGAACGCGCGCTGGTTTGAGGTCGAGGCCTGGGAAGAGGCGCTCAGGCTGACGACGGCGACGAATTGGAAATCGGGCACGCTGATCAATCTGGAGCGAGCGCTGAAGATCGGCGACGAGCTTGGTGGTCACATCGTTTCGGGCCATGTCGACGGCATGGCCGAGATCATCGAGCGCAGGGATGAAGGGGACGCGGTGCGTTTTACCCTCGAAGCACCGCGCGATCTGGCGAAGTTCATTGCACCGAAAGGCTCGGTCGCGCTCGACGGCACCTCGCTCACCGTCAACAAGGTGGAAGGCACGCGCTTCGACGTGCTTTTGATCCACCACTCGCTGACCGTGACCACCTGGGGCGAGCGCAGGGTTGGCGACCGCGTCAATCTCGAGATCGACACCATGGCCCGCTACGCGGCGCGGCTGGTGGAGGCCGCGAAAGAGGGGCTTTGACGGTCACAGTCGGACGGACTTCCGCGGCAAACTGGGCACGTGCAACATCTTCTGCTTGCGATCAAACGGGCTTCGGCCTAAGTCACCGGCTCCGCCGGAGACGTGACGCAAAATGCCCAGGAACAAGAAACTCAAGCTGCTGATCATCGAAGCCCGCTTCTATGATGATCTGGCGGACGCGCTGCTCGAAGGCGCCAAGGCTACGCTCGACGAAGCCGGCGCCAAGTACGATGTCGTCACCGTGCCGGGCGCGCTGGAAATTCCGGCCGTGATCTCCTTCGCGCTCGATGCCGCCGAGGGTGAGGGCACCGACTATGACGGCTTTGTCGCGCTTGGCACCGTCATCCGCGGCGAGACGCATCATTTCGATATCGTTGCCAATGAATCCGCGCGCGCCCTGATGGATATGTCGGTGCAGGAATCGATCTGCATCGGCAACGGCATCCTGACCACCGAAAACGACGAACAGGCCTGGACACGCGCCCGGCGCACGGAAGGCGACAAGGGTGGCTTTGCCGCCCGCGCCGCGCTGACCATGATCGCCGTCAAGAAACGGCTCGGAGCCTGACCGGCGTGACGCAATCCGGAGACAACGACCGACCACCGGTACGCCAGGCCAACAAGCGCGGCGCTGCCCGGCTGGCGGCCGTGCAGGCGCTCTATCAGATGGATGTCGCCGGCAGCGGCGTCTTCGAGATCACCGCCGAATACGAGGCCTTTCGCCTCGGCAAGGAAGTCGACGGCGCGCTCTATCGTGAAGCCGATGCACAATGGTTTCGCGCCATCCTCGCCGGTGTCGTCGAGAACCAGAAGACTGTCGATCCGATCATCCGCCAGGCACTGACCGAGGACTGGCCGCTGTCGAGACTCGATTCGACGCTGCGCGCCATCCTGCGCGCCGGCGTCTTCGAGCTGATGAAGCGCGAGGATGTTCCCGTCGCCGTCATCGTCTCCGAATATGTCGATATCGCCAAGGCTTTCTACGAGGAAGACGAGCCGAAGTTGGTCAATGCTGTGCTTGACCGTGTGTCTCGCCGGGTGCGTGGCGAGGGGCGGGGCAAGGACGCATCATGACGGCAATCGCCGTCGAGGCAGGCAAGGATGCGCGGCGCACCGCTATGATCCTCGCCGCCTCGCAGGCGATCATCGGTTCTGCGGCCCCCATCGCCATCTCCATGGGGGGGCTGGCCGGGCAATATCTGCTTGGTCCCGACAAGTCGCTGGCAACGGCGCCGATCACCGGCTTCAACATCGGCGTGGCGCTCGGCGCGCTGCCGGCAGCGGCCATCATCCGCGGCATGGGTCAGCGCGGCGGCTTCATGACCGGCACGATCGTCACTGCGCTTGGCGGGCTGGTCGCCACAGCAGCGCTTTTCCACGGCAGTTTCTGGCTGTTCGCCTTCGGTCTGTTGGTGATCGGCGTCGGTGGCGCCTTCGTCCAGCAGCTCCGGTTTGCCGCCGCCGACAACGCGCCGCCGCAGTTCAAGGCGCGCGCCATCTCCTTCGTGCTGGCCGGTGGCATCGTCACCGCCGTCCTGGGGCCGCAGATCGTCATCTTCACCCGTGAATCGTTCGCGCCGGTGATGTTTGCCGGTTCGTTCGCCGCCATCCTGCCGCTGGCGGCCGTTGGCGCCATCATCCTGTCGTTCCTGCGCTTGCCGGCGAAGGTATCGGGCAAGGTGGAGATCGCCGACAGCGACGCCAGACCATTGGTCGAAATCGTCACCCACCCGCGCTTCGTCGCGGCGCTGTTCTGCGCCGTCGGCAGCTATGCGCTGATGAGCTTCGTGATGACTGGCGCGCCGCTGGCGATGGTTGGTTGCGGCCTGTCGGAGGACGATGCGACGCTTGGCATTTCATGGCACGTCATGGCGATGTTTGCGCCGAGCTTCTTCACCGGCTCGCTGATCTATCGCTTCGGCGCCGAACGGATCGTCGCCACCGGGCTGGTCCTGCTCATCGGCTGCGCCACTGTCGCTCTGTCGGGCCTGGCGCTTTGGCAATTCTGGACGTCGCTGATCCTGCTCGGCCTTGGCTGGAATTTCAGCTTCATCGGCGCCACCGCGATGGTGGCGGCCAGCTACCGGCCGTCGGAAAAGGGCAAGGTCCAGGGCTTCCACGACTTCGTGCTGTTCGGCTCTGTCGCTTGCGCGTCGCTGATGTCGGGCATGGTTTACAACGCCTGGGGCTGGACCATGCTTAACTGGATGGTCTTCCCTGTCACCGTTCTGTGCTTCGTCGCCCTCGGCGCGCTCAAGCTGACGGGACGGCGCAAAGCCGACGCCTGACCCGGTCGGCGCATGCCTGACACGCCCTGTCAGCATGGTGTCGGTCGAATACGCAGCGCCCGAACAAAATTATTGCGTCTGTGCCAGATGTTATGAAACCGTGTGCCCCGACTGGCCGTTGAAGCCATGCTCATATGCGGCCGCCGCATTCCGGTTCACAGCAAGGGATTTCACAATGTTTTCAGTCAAGGTTCTGGCCAGCGCGGCATTGGCGCTCGGCATCACGGCGGTTTCCGCCAGTGCCCAGGTCGTTGTCTCCTCGAAGATCGACACCGAGGGCGGTGTGCTCGGCAACATCATCCAGCTCGTTCTCAACGCCAACAACATCAAGACCACTGACCGTATCCAGCTCGGCGGCACACCGGTGGTCCGCAAGGCGATCACCGCCGGCGAGATCGACATCTATCCCGAATACACCGGCAACGCCGCCTTCTTCTTCGAGAAGGCCGACGACCCGGTCTGGAAGGATGCCGCCAAGGCCTACGAGACGGCCAAGAAGCTCGACTACGACGCCAACAAGATCGTCTGGCTGTCGCCGTCGCCTGCCAACAACACCTGGGCGATCGCGCTGCGCAAGGAGGTCGCCGAGACCAACAAGCTCGCCACGCTCACCGACTTCGGCAAGTATGTCACGGGCGGCGGCCAGGTGGTGCTGGCGGCATCCGCCGAGTTCGTCAATTCGGCGGCCGCACTGCCGGCCTTCCAGACCACGTATGGTTTCACGCTGAAGCCGGACCAGCTGATCACGCTCTCCGGTGGCGACACGGCGGCAACCATCGCAGCCGCCGCCAATCAGACCAGCGGGGCGAATGCCGCCATGGTCTACGGCACCGATGGCGGCATCGCACCGTCCGGCCTGGTCGTGCTCGAGGACGACAAGGGCGTGCAGCCGGTCTACCAGCCGGCGCCGATCATCCGCGAAAAGGTGCTGAAGGAACATCCCGAGATCGAAACGCTGCTGAAGCCGGTCTTCGCTAAACTCGACCTCGTCACGCTGCAAGAGCTGAACGGTCGCGTGCAGGTCGGCGGTGAGCCGGTCAAGGGCGTGGCCGAGGACTTTTTGAAAAAGAACGGCTTCCTGAAGTAGGACGATTCCGGCGCGCCGGATCCGTGGCGCGCCGGATCGACTGACGGGGGAGGGCGTGCAGATCCGGTTCGACAAGCTCGGCGTGGTCATCGCCGCGATAGCAGCTTACGCGGCTTTCGCTGCGCCCTTTGCCACGTTCCGCGCCAACCGCATCGTTCCCGGCCAGGCGCGCTCGATTCTCGAGGCGCTGCCGACGGCGACTGGGGCGCTGCTGCTCGCCGTCATTGTCGCCGCCGCACTTGTCGCGCTGTTCAGGACACCGCTTGTCCTGCGCCTTGCCGCCAGTGTGGTGGTGCTTGCAGCGCTGGCGCTGCTGATTGGCGTCGCCGGAACATTTCTGACGCCGGCCGGCAACACCCTTGCGAGAGTGTCGCCTGCTTCCGGTTTCTGGATAATGATGTTCGCCTTCACGCTTCTGCTGGCCGATGTGCTGACACGGCTGAACCTGTCGCCATTGGCACGGGTCGGCGTGCTTGTCGTGGCGGCTTTGGCGATCGGCCTGCTGTTGATTTCGGGAAGCTGGGATAATCTGTCGATCCTCAAGGAATACGCCAACCGCGCCGACAGTTTTTGGGCCGAAGGCTCCAAGCATGTGACGCTGGCGCTCGGCTCGCTGGCCGCGGCTGTGATCGTCGGCCTGCCGCTCGGCATCCTCTGCCATCGCGTCGAAAGGCTGCGCGCCGGCGTGCTCAACGTGCTCAACATCATCCAGACCATTCCCTCGATCGCGCTGTTCGGCCTTCTGATCGCGCCGCTCGGCTGGGTCGCCACGCACGTGCCGGGAGCCGCCGCGCTCGGCATTCGCGGCATCGGCACGGCACCGGCTTTCGTCGCCCTGTTCCTCTATTCGCTGCTGCCGGTTGTGGCCAACACCGTGGTCGGTCTCGCCGGCGTGCCGCGCGCCGCCAACGACGCGGCGCGCGGCATGGGCATGACCGACCGGCAGCGCCTGTTCGGCGTCGAGTTTCCGCTGGCATTTCCGGTGATCCTCACCGGCATCCGCATCGTTCTGGTGCAGAACATCGGACTCGCCACCATTGCCGCGCTCATCGGTGGCGGTGGTTTCGGCGTGTTCGTTTTCCAGGGGGTTGGCCAGACGGCGATGGATCTGGTGCTGCTCGGCGCCGTGCCGACGGTCGCACTCGCCTTCGCCGCCGCCATCATCCTCGACGCAGTGATCGAAATGACCGCCACCAAGCGCAGGGTTGAAACGGCATGATCGAGATCGAAGGCATTACCAAGCGCTACGATTCGACAACGGTCGTCGATGACGTCTCGATGGTCATCGAGCCGCGCACGGTTTGCGTCATTGTCGGCACGTCGGGTTCCGGCAAGACGACGCTGCTGCGCATGATCAACCGGCTGGTCGAGCCGACGGCTGGCGTCATCAAACTCGACGGCGCGGACAATCGCTCGCTGCCCGGTTACGAATTGCGCCGCAGCATCGGCTACGCCATCCAGGGCCACGGCCTGTTTCCGCATCGCACGGTGGCGCAGAATATCGCCACAGTGCCGGTGCTGCTCGGCTGGGACAAGGCCCGCATCAAGGCCCGCGTCGACGAGTTGATGACGCTCTACCAACTCGATCCCGAAGCCTTCGGGCCGCGCTACCCGCACGAACTGTCCGGCGGCCAGCAGCAGCGCGTCGGCGTTGCCCGCGCGCTCGCCGCCGAGCCCAACGTGCTGTTGATGGACGAACCGTTCGGCGCGCTCGATCCGATCATCCGCAACAAGGCGCAGGAAGATCTGCTGGCCATCCAGAAACGCTTCGGCACCACAATCATCCTCGTCACCCACGACATGGAAGAGGCCGTTCACATGGGCGACAAGATCGCCGTCATGGATGCCGGCGAGCTTGTGCAATACGCCAAGCCCGCTGAGATCCTGGCAAATCCGGCCAGTTCCTTCGTCGAGACCCTGGTCGGCGCCAGCGAAAGGCCGTTTCGGTTGCTTTCGCTCGGCCGCGTGCGCGACGCCGTGGAGAAGGGCACCGCCGAAGGCGAGGCGATCCCGGGCGATGCCAGCCAGCGCGATGCGCTTGCCGAACTGTTGTGGTCGGGCAGGCCGGCGCTGCCGGTCAAAGGCGCCGACGGCAAGCCGCTTGGCCGAGTCACCGTCGACGGGCTGGTCAAGCGCGCGGCGAGGCCGGCATGAAGGCCTGGCTTCCATCGCTGCTCAGGCTGGCTTTGGTGGTGCTGCTCGTTGCCTTTGTCACCAATCCCGGCTGGTTCGAGCCGCTGCTGAAGCCGCTGACTGAGAACAATGCGCCGGTGATCTACAATCAGGGCAGCTTGCTGACGCTGACCTTGCTGCATTTACGCATCGTTCTGATCGCAACGGTGGCTGCGACCGTCGTCGCGGTCGCACTGGCCATCCTGGTCACGAGGCCCGCCGGCGCCGAGTTCCTGCCGCTGTCGCGCAGCCTGGTCAACATCGGCCAGACCTTTCCGCCGGTGGCGGTGCTGGCGCTTGCCGTGCCGGCGGTCGGCTTCGGCGAAAAACCGACGCTGATTGCGCTGTTTCTCTATGGCCTGCTGCCGATCTTCGAGAATGCGCTGACCGGCCTGACGACATTGCCGGCCAATGTCATGGAGGCGGCGCGCGGCGCCGGCATGACCGGTTGGCAAAGGCTCACCAAGGTTGAACTGCCGCTCAGCGCCCCGATCATCCTTGGCGGCATCAGGCTGTCGGTGGTGATCGGCCTTGCCACCGCCACCATCGGCTCGACCGTTGCCGCCAAGACGCTGGGCGAGGTTATCATCGCCGGCCTGTTGTCCAACAACCTCGCCTTCATCCTGCAGGGCGGCCTGATCGTGGCAGCCCTTGCCGTGCTGATCTATGACGGTCTTTCGGCGGTCGAACGCTACACGGCGCGCCGCATGGGCCGCGAAGTCGAGTAGCCAAGTGCCGCGTCGAGATCGATTTCAATCGATCTAATAGGACAATGCCGATGGCCGCGGTCTTGTGGCCCTATGCCTTTTGGGCGAAAGCCGGGCAAAAACCGAACAATATCTTGACGTTCGCAGCCCTGTTTCGCATACACCGCTGCGAAGAGGCGGATTCCGTGCACGGGTCCGGTCTTTGTCTCAACGGCCCAGGGAGGGGTTCTTTTGGGCCATCAATCGAGGAAAATCCGGCAATGACAATTATTTCCGCCGTCATCGCCTGCGGTCTGCTTTCTGTCCTCTACGCCATCTGGGCGACACGTTCGGTTCTCGCGGCCGATCAGGGCAATGCACGCATGCAGGAAATCTCCGCGGCCATCCGCGAGGGCGCGCAGGCCTATCTGGCGCGCCAGTACACCACGATCGCCCTCGTCGGCGTCGTCGTGCTCATACTCGCCTGGTGGCTGCTTTCCATCACCGCCGCGGTTGGCTTCCTGATCGGCGCCGTCCTGTCGGGCGCCGCCGGCTTCATCGGCATGCACGTTTCGGTGCGAGCCAATGTGCGTACCGCGCAGGCGGCCTCCAACAGCCTCGCCGCCGGTCTCGACATCGCATTCAAGTCGGGCGCCATCACCGGCATGCTGGTCGCTGGCCTGGCGCTGCTCGGCGTGTCGATCTACTACCTCATACTTACCCACTTCATGGGCCTTCAGCCCAATGACCGCATCGTCATCGACTCGCTGGTTTCGCTGGGCTTCGGCGCTTCGCTGATCTCGATCTTCGCCCGTCTCGGCGGCGGTATCTTCACCAAGGGCGCCGACGTCGGCGGCGATCTGGTCGGCAAGGTCGAAGCCGGTATTCCCGAAGACGATCCGCGCAACCCGGCCACCATCGCCGACAATGTCGGCGACAATGTCGGCGACTGCGCCGGCATGGCAGCCGACCTGTTCGAGACCTATGCGGTGACCGTCGTCGCCACCATGGTCCTCGGCGCGATCTTCTTCGGCGGCACCGCCATCCTGGGGGCGGCGATGCTCTATCCGCTTGCCATTTGCGGCGCCTGCATCCTGACCTCGATCGTCGGCACCTTCTTCGTCAAGCTCGGTTCGAACGGCTCGATCATGGGCGCGCTCTACAAGGGCCTGATCGTCACCGGCCTGTTGTCCATCGTCGGCCTCGGCGTCGCCACCTCGGTTACCCTGGGCTGGGGCGAGATCGGCGTGGTTGCTGGCATGGCCATCACCGGCAAGAACCTGTTCATCTGCGGCCTGGTCGGCCTCGTGGTGACCGGTCTGATCGTGGTGATCACCGAATACTACACCGGCACCAACAAGCGCCCGGTCAACTCCATCGCCCAGGCGTCGGTGACCGGTCACGGCACCAACGTCATCCAGGGCCTTGCAGTCTCGCTGGAATCGACGGCGCTGCCGGCGATCGTCATCGTCGCCGGCATCATCTCGACCTATCAGCTCGCCGGCCTCTACGGCACGGCGATCGCGGTCACGACGATGCTCGGCCTCGCCGGCATGATCGTTGCGCTCGACGCCTTCGGCCCGGTCACCGACAATGCCGGCGGCATTGCTGAAATGGCCGGTCTGCCCAAGGAAGTGCGCCACTCCACCGACGCTCTCGACGCGGTCGGCAACACCACCAAGGCGGTGACCAAGGGCTACGCCATCGGTTCGGCCGGTCTCGGCGCGCTGGTGCTGTTTGCCGCCTACTCGAACGACCTAAAGTTCTTTGCCGCCAATGGCGACAAGTATCCGTACTTCCAGGGCATGGGCGAGATCTCCTTCGATCTCTCCAACCCCTACGTCGTTGCCGGCCTGATCTTCGGCGGCCTGATCCCGTATCTGTTCGGCGGCATCGCCATGACGGCCGTGGGCCGTGCGGCCGGCGCCATCGTCGAGGAGGTGCGCAGGCAGTTCCGCGAGGACCCGGGCATCATGGCCGGTACGTCGAAGCCGAACTACGCTCGCGCTGTCGATCTGCTGACCAAGGCGGCGATCCGCGAGATGATCATCCCGTCGCTGCTGCCGGTGCTGGCGCCGCTCGTCGTCTATTTCGGCGTGCTGCTGATCTCGGGCTCGAAGGCGTCCGCCTTTGCCGCCCTCGGCGCCTCGCTGCTCGGCGTCATCGTCAACGGCCTCTTCGTCGCCATCTCGATGACCTCCGGCGGCGGCGCCTGGGACAACGCCAAGAAGTCGTTCGAAGACGGCTTTGTCGACAAGGACGGCGTCAAGCACCTCAAGGGTTCCGAAGCGCACAAGGCTTCGGTGACCGGTGACACGGTCGGCGATCCCTACAAGGACACCGCCGGTCCGGCCGTCAACCCGGCAATCAAGATCACCAACATCGTCGCGTTGCTGCTGCTGGCCGTGCTCGCGCACGGCTGAGCCATTGGCCCCAAGACAAAACCCGCGGGGAGCGATCCCCGCGGGTTTTTTGTTGCGTCGATGACCGGCCGCCCTTCAGTTCGTCCCTTTGGCGAGGCCTCGCTGCGAGCCTTGCCCACTGATCTTCCATAACAAAAACCCGCAGGATCGCTCCCGCGGGTTTTTGGTCGCCTGAGATGGTGCTGCTCTCCTCGAGGGAAGGCAGGTCTGAGATCAGGGAGTGCCGCCGCCCGGGATGCCGGGGGCCAGCTTGCTGGCGCCGTTGATGATCTGGCTGAGGAAGTTCTGGTCCTTGCCGCCGGTCGGCGTGGTGCGCGAGATGAAGTCGAACACCTTGCCGTCCTTCAAGCCGTAATTGGCGATCTGGGTGACGCGACTGTCGGGGCCGAAATAGACCGCCAGCACATGCTGGTCAATGAGGTGCGGCTTGTCGAAGGCGACGTAGCGCTTGCGCGTCTGCGAAATGTAATAGAAGGCCTCGTTGTCGAAGGTCGCCGTCGTCGACGGCGTGCCGAGCGCCAGAAGCACCTGCTCGCGGCTCGAGCCGACCGGAACCAGGTCGATCGCCTGCTGATCGATCACATAACCCTGGGTGAGGGTTTCGCTCGGGCTGAGGTCACCGATCATCTTGGAGGTGTGGCAGGCGGACAGCGCCGAAACAATCACCAGTAGCGAGATCGCACCGGCGGGCCGGGACGAGAAGGTCGACTTGAAATTCAGCGCGCGCAACAACAACTCCATTAGCTGGCCGCAACTTGCGCTGGGCCGCAAAACCGGTAAACCAGCTTGCAGGCCGATGCAACAAGGCCACTTCAACAAACGGTCCCCGGGAGACCATCCCCAATGTTCCAGCGCTTTTTTGGCCGCGAACGCCATGCCAACCGCGCTATCACCGAGGCGCTCTACGCACAAATCGTGGCGGCGGCGCGGCAGACTGTGCTTTATTCCCATTGGAATGTGCCCGATACGCCGCTTGGCCGCTTCGAGATGGTGTCGCTGCACATGTTCCTGTTCCAGCACCGGTTGCGCCGCGAGGACGGCGTGGCGCAAGAGGTTGCGCAGGTGCTGATCGACGAGTTCTTCCTCGATGTCGATCATTCGCTGCGGGAATTGGGCATTGGCGATGTCGGCGTGCCCAAACGCATGAAAAAGCTGGCAAAGATGTTCTATGGCCGAACCGCCGCCTATGACGATGCCCTGGAAAGAAACGACCATGACGGGCTCACCGCGGCCCTTGCCCGCAATGTCCGGCCCGACACCGGCGCCTGGCCGGAAGCGTCGCTGCTGGCCAATTATGTCACCGACGCCCGCGATCAGCTGGCCACCCAGCCATCCGAATCGATAGTCTCCGGCACGGTGGCGTTTCCCGTCGCCAACGGAGGTTGATCGATGAAACACATTGACCCGCAAAGCCCGGTATCGTTCCGCGCGAACATCGCCCGTCTGCCGCAGAAGGGGTTGCCGGTGGTGATCGAGGCTGACGCCGCGCAGCGCGCGGCGCTGGCCGAGGAGCACGGGCTGCTTTCGGTCGAAGCCTATCGCGCCGAGCTTCTGGTGACGTCATGGAAGCGCAATGGCGTGAAGGTCAGCGGTCGCGTCGAAGCCGACATCACCCAGGCCTGCATCGTCACGCTCGATCCTGTCGAAGCACATATCGACGAGCCGGTCGAAGCGCTGTTGCTGCCCGAGGACTCCAAGCTCGGACGGCAGGGTTTCGATGACGGCGGCGAGATCCTGCTCGACGCGGACGGACCGGACGCTCCCGAAACATTTTCTGGCGACACGATCGATGTCGGGGCGCTCGCCGAGCAGTTCTTCGGACTGGCGATCGACCCATATCCGCGTAAGCAGGGCGCGTCTCTGGATGCCGGCGGCGAGAGCGAACCGGCAGAGAATGAATTTCAGCAAAAACTGCGATCCTTGCTGGGAAAATCCTGAAAACCATGCCCGCGACGGAAAAGTCGGTTGTGCGGCAGCCCAAAACCGCTATTTTCGCCGAACCTTCGCGACCACTAAAGCGACCTGCCGCCTAACCGTGAGATGAATACCGCGTGATCAGGATTTCCATCGATGCCATGGGCGGCGATCACGGACCAGCCGTGGTCATTCCGGCGCTCATGACGGTCGCGACCCGCCGTCCCGACATCCGCTTCGTCATCTTCGGACGTGAAGAGGTGGTGCGCCCTGAACTGGCCAAATTCCCGAAGCTGGCCGAAATCAGTGAATTCTTCCACTGCGAGATCGCCGTCAGGATGGACGACAAGCCTAGCCAGGCGCTGCGTCACGGCCGCTGGAAGTCGTCGATGTGGAAGGCTGTCGAGGCGGTCAAGGCAGCGTCGGCGGACGCCTGTGTCTCTGCCGGCAATACCGGTGCGCTGATGGCGATGTCGAAATTCTGCCTGCGCACCATGGCCACCATCGAACGGCCGGCGATTGCAGCGCTCTGGCCGACGACACGTGGCGAAAGCGTGGTGCTCGACGTCGGCGCCACCATCGGTGCCGACGCCCATCAGCTTATTGATTTCGCCATTCTCGGCACCGGTATGGCGCGCTCTGTCTTCGGCATCACGCGACCGACGGTTGGCCTGCTCAATGTCGGGGTCGAGGAGATCAAGGGCCAGGAAGAGGTCAAGGAAGCGGGGCGCATGCTGCGCGAGGCCAACATGGCCTCGATGAATTATCATGGCTTTGTCGAAGGCGACGATATCGGCAAGGGTACGGTCGACGTTGTGGTGACGGAGGGCTTCGCCGGCAATATCGCCCTGAAGACGGCCGAAGGAACGGCGCGGCAGATAGCGGGCTATCTGCGCGCCGCGATGAGCCGCACCCTGATGGCCAGGATCGGCTACGTCTTCGCCAAGGGCGCTTTCAACCGCTTGCGTGAAAAGATGGATGTCGGGCGCTCGAATGGTGGCGTTTTCCTGGGATTGAACGGGATCGTTGTGAAGAGCCACGGCGGAGCCGATTCGGATGGTTTCGCCGCGGCGATCGAATTGGCCTACGATATGGTTCGCAACAATCTGCTCGACCGCATCGAGGCGGATCTGGACCTGTTTCATGCGCGCAATCCGCATACTCAGACATCTAGGAAATCCGACGTCGTTATCGACGCAAAGGAATAGGAAAGAACTTTGATCAGATCAGTCGTGCGCGGCACGGGCGCCGCGCTGCCCCGCCGAATTATGAAGAATGCCGATTTCGAAGGCATGGTGGAAACCTCCGACGAATGGATCGCCCAGCGCACCGGCATCCGCCAGCGCCATATCGCCGGTGATGACGAGACAACGGCTTCGCTGGGTGAAGCGGCGGCGCGTGCGGCACTTTCCGATGCCGGGCTGACGCCCGCCGACATCGATGTGATCGTGCTGGCGACCTCGACGCCCAACAACACTTTTCCGGCCACCGCCGTCGAGATCCAGAACCGGCTCGGCATGCATCACGGTTTTGCTTTCGACATGCAGGCGGTCTGCTCCGGCTTCGTCTATGCGGTGACCACCGCCGATCTCTACATCCGTGGCGGCCTGGCCAGGCGCGTCCTGGTGATCGGCTCGGAAACGTTCTCGCGCATCCTCGACTGGAGCGACCGCTCGACCTGCGTGCTGTTCGGTGACGGCGCCGGTGCCGTGATCCTGGAGGCCGGCGAGGGGACTGGCGGGATCGCCGATCGTGGCGTCCTGGCGGCCAGCCTGCGCTCCGACGGCACCCACAAGGAGAAGCTCTTTGTCGATGGCGGGCCATCGACCACGGGCACGGTCGGCCATCTCAGGATGGAGGGCCGCGAAGTCTTCAAGCATGCGGTCGGGATGATCACCGACGTCATCGAGGCGACGTTCTCGCAGGCCGGCATATCGGCCGATGATCTCGACTGGTTCGTGCCGCATCAGGCCAATAAACGAATTATTGACGCTTCCGCCAAGAAGCTCGGGATAGCTGAGCAAAAGGTGGTGGTGACGGTCGATTTGCACGGTAACACCTCGGCTGCTTCCGTGCCGCTGGCGCTGTCGGTGGCCGTCGCCGACGGCCGCATCAAGAAGGGCGATCTCGTGCTTCTGGAGGCCATGGGGGGCGGCTTCACCTGGGGTGCTGTTCTGGTTCGCTGGTAAGTGCCGAACGGTCCGGTTTCGGTCCTTGACCTTGCCGGATCAATTACTTAGGCTCTGCCGTTGTTGTGCCGAATTTAATGTTTTGAGCTGATGGGACGGTCGCATGGGGGGAAAGACACTTACGCGCGCCGACCTTGCCGAGGCTGTTTACCGGAAGGTCGGCTTATCGCGCACTGAATCGGCCGAACTTGTCGAAGCGGTGCTGGACGAGATCTGCGAAGCGATCGTCCGTGGCGAGACGGTGAAGCTGTCGTCCTTCGCGACATTCCACGTCCGGTCCAAGAACGAGCGCATCGGCCGCAATCCCAAGACTGGCGAAGAGGTGCCGATCCTGCCGCGCCGGGTGATGACCTTCAAGTCGTCGAACGTACTGAAGAGCCGTATCTTGCGGTCCCATCAAAGCGGCAAGGCCAAGGGCAGTAAGTAGCCTCGCTCGGCTCAGCGGTTGAAAACGGCGCCGCGCCATGACGCCGGGCTTGAATATTGTTTCACAAACCGCTGAAATGAGGCCCGATTCGGCAGGTAAGCCGGATCATCGTCCAGCGTGAGGATTCGCCCATGGACAAGAGCCCCGACGCCTTTCGTACCATCAGCGAGGTCGCCGAAGATCTCGACCTGCCGCAGCATGTGCTGCGCTTCTGGGAAACGCGTTTCAACCAGATCAAGCCGATGAAGCGCGGTGGCGGCCGCCGTTACTACCGGCCGCAGGATGTCGAACTGATCAAGGGCATCCGCCATATGCTCTACGACCAGGGCTACACCATCAAGGGCGTGCAGAAGCTGCTGCGCGAGAACGGCAATCATTTCCTGGTCGCCATCGGCAATGGCGACATGGCCGCCGTCGAGGCGATCTCGCAGCGCCGGCAGGCCGATCAAGTGCCGTTGACGCCCGCGGCCCAGCCGCGCGGCATGGATGACGAACTGGTTGGCCAGCCGCGCGTCAAACCCAGCCGCCGCTTTTTCGGCCTGGGCAAGAGCGACGAGGACGGTCCGGTTCAGCCGGACGCGTCGAAACTCTCGCGCGACAATCGCGCCCTGCTGCAGGAAGCGCTGTTCGACCTCCTGGAATGCAAGCGACTGCTCGATCAGGTGCGCTGACCGCCAACTGAGCAATGTCGGCCGGTCGAAAACCGGAACCCGCCTTGGCGTGAGGCGTTACGTTTCCTTCTGCAATTGAAGGAAAAACGTCATGGCATCATATTCGACCCTCTCGGACATCGACCTCGACAAGCAGGTCGCGGCTCTCACCAGGGAATTGGCCAGCCTGAAGAAGGCGGTGTCCAGACGCGGCGGCGCCTATTACGAAGACGGTCGCGATGCCGCGCTCGACACCTATGCCGATCTTGCAGGGCGTCTGCGGGATGCGATGCCGGCCATACGCAAGCAAGGCAGGGTCGTCGAGAAATCGGCGCGCGACCATCCGACCGCGGCCGTCGCGGTCGGCCTTGTCATGGTCGGTCTCATTGCCAGTCTGCTGTTCAGCAAGCGCTGAATCGTATCGCATTGCCACGAGAAGACCAGCCTTGAACAGCCAAGGCCGGTCTTCTCGTTGGCAGTCTGGTATGCCTAGGCCTTCTTCATGTCGTGGTGATGATGATGGTAGTGGTGATGGTAGTGATGGCGGTGATGGACAGGATGGTAGGGATGATGATGGTGGTGATGATGCTGTGCCATCGTGGCCGGAGCGGCATCCGCACTCGTCGCGCCGATCACCGGCACCGTGAAAGCAAGTGCAACCGCAAGCCCGAGGGCCGAGAGGAGGGACGTCTTCATGGGTCGTTTTCCTTTTTTAGCAAGTCGATCGAGTCGATGACCCGATCGCCGCGAATGGGATTACGCTCCTGAATTTTTTCCTCGTTATTTCCCGGCTGTAGAATTTTGTTTCTCGACTGTTTCTAAGCAAATCGGGCTTCCACCATCATCATCGCCAAGGCCGAAAGGCCATGCTTTCCCGCCTGTTTTGCCTACATTGGCGGGGCCACGCCATTGTTTCCGACCACCACGCGGCCGGAACTCAGCGTGCCGTCAGCCGCTCGCTCAGCCGTGACGACGACCGTCGCACCTGGCTTGAGGTCGGTCGGCGTGGCCGGCGCGAAGGTCACGACAGGTGTGGTGTCGGGTATCGAAATCTTCTTCGTCTGCCCATTGTCATAGGTCAGCGTGACGGCTCGGCCGTTTATGTCGGTGACGTCGGCCACGGTGCCGTTGGTCATGCGGCTGTTGGGCTGCAGGTCCCAGGGGCGGTCGCCCTCGCCAGTGCCTTTCAAGGCTGCCGGAAAGACCACAACTTCCAGCGCGCCGCTGCCGCCATCGGCTTTCGATACGGAGGCGATGCCGAGGAAATCGCCTTGCTTGATGTCCTTCACGGATGCGCTGGCGATGCCTGATATCTTCCAGCCGGCATTGAGCTTGATGGCGGAGGTATCACCCTGGCGGGTTTTCACGGTCAGCAGCGATGGCTCGAAACTAGCCACAGTGCCGCGCACGCGCAGCGTGTCCGCCGCTTGGGCACCGCCGACACCGGCAGCGGAAAGGCTGGAAATCGTGCCGAGCACGACGATGATTGTCTTCAAGTTCATTATAGAAATCCTTCCGGGAACGGCTGGCTGGAACCGGATGGTTTTCAGGCCAGCGACTCAGGGAATAACGAACGGGCGCGTCGAAACTGCCGGACAAAGCGCGATTGCACGGTCAAAACAACTTGATCGCGACGTGTGCGCGATCCGGCCGCGCAAGGCGCCTGCTTCACGATAGCGTGACGGTCAGATTGGTACTTGGCAAATCGCTGGCGAGCGGGCATGTTCCCGGTCGTCTCAGGCAACTTCGTCATTTGATCAAACTCTTTCAGCTTACGGAGTTGCCAATGCCCAACACTGCAAAAAGCGAAGCCCTCTCCGAATCGGTAGCCAATGAGATCGGGCCGGATTACAGCACCCTCAGAGCGATGCGGGAGACCCGCGGCTACAGTGTGGAAAAGCTTTCCCTGACATGCGGTCTGGCTGCCGACGAGATTGAGGATATCGAGAGCGGTAAGGTGACCGATCCGTCGAAGCTGCGTCGTATTGTGTCCGCGCTTCGACTTCCCCAGGACGCTTTGATCGCTTCGGCTGTGCACACGCCGGCCGCGCAAGGTCGATCCCTGGCATAGTTCAACGACAGGCATGCCCGACAACCCGCCAAGGAATAGCCTTGGCGGGTTTGTTTTTGTGGTGCGGCGGCCGCCCTGCCGGAGCCGGGGCTTGTCGAATTGTATGTGGCACGTGTTTATACGCGCGGCAGCTCAGTCCGCTGTCCATCAGTCCTGAACTATGGGTTTTCGATATGAGCCTGGAATCCGTTCGTGCCTTCTTCGCCGCTCACGCGCCCGACATCGATGTCATCGTGACCGAAGCGAGCTCGGCTACGGTGGCGCTGGCGGCGGAGGCGCATGGCGTGCTGCCGGCGCAGATCGCCAAGACGATCTGCCTGCGCGTCGGCGATCGCACCATGCTGGTGGTGACCAGCGGCATCGCCAGGCTGGACAACCGCAAGTGCAAGGACCAGTTCGGCGGCAAGCCGCGCATGCTCGACGCCGCGGAGGTTGTCGAAGCAACCAGCCACCCGGTCGGCGGTGTCTGCCCGTTCGGCCTGCCGGCGCCGCTGCCGGTCTACTGCGATGTATCGCTGCGCGAATTCGACGAGGTCGTGCCCGCCGCCGGCGCCACCAACGCCGCCGTGCGGCTCGGCCCGCAGCGTATGGTCGATCTCACCGGCGCCGAATGGGTCGATGTCTGCCAAGCCTAGTTTGGGGGCTCGCCGGCCCCCGCGATCGCATCGGCGCGATCGCTGCCGAATTTCGGTTGACCCGGGCGGGGTTATCACGATACATCGCGACCGGTCCGGAGTGTAGCGCAGCCCGGTAGCGCACTTGACTGGGGGTCAAGGGGTCGTCGGTTCGAATCCGGCCACTCCGACCATTTAAAAAACAAGGACTTACCCCCAAAGTCCTACCTTCCAAAAATAGCTGAAAAATCCGTCTGGGTAACAAAACCGACGAATGACAACAAGCAGATACAGGACAAAGCGGCCCAGGTAGCCACCACGGCTCTCCCAAGTAACTGAAGAGCCGTGGCTACCGCCCCCGGCCGATGCTGCTGCATATTAGAGCCAGCTTACGGAAGTTTGCGTGCAACGCAATATCTTTGTTGCGCTGCACCATGATTTTCTACCGGCCGCCCATCGCGGTCGACACTACCGGCCTGGCCGGTTTCTCCAGATGGGATGACCACCCATGACCAACTCATCATTCATCAGCAGACCACGCTTGCTGTGCCGCGAAAGCAGCGGGGAACCGTTTCACTGCAATACGAAAGAAGAGCGTGCTGCCCTACGCGCCAGGCTGGCCATGAACAAGCAGGACGAGCAACGTCGCATGGACGCCTGAGCGGCTACGACTTCTTTGAGGATCTCGTAGAGGCTGGAATTGTTGAGAACCGCCGCGAGGTGCCGCGCGATTTGGCAGAGGAAACTTGGCGTCGCATTGGCAATGATGTTCTCGATTACACGGTGGAATTCCACCGCGGCTTCGTGCCCCCGGAGCGGCCTATCTGGGCAGAGCGTGAGTTCGGCCCACCCGATAGGAAGAAGCGGCACGCTGGGACGCGCTGGAGGGAATAGGCGTCGCGCAGAATCATCTGCATCTACCGCGGTCGATGTGGCCGCGGTTTATGGTCGACGCCTGCGGATGAAGAGGATCTCTGAAATAGGATTGCCAACTTGTAACTTGGAAAAAGGAGAAAACAAGTATTTACAAGGCCATCTCGCTTGGCTGCTCGATGAGTTGGAAATCAAAGATCCCCATGGAAAAGGTGAACGTGCCACCGTCCGCTTTATCCGGAGTCTACGCCACCCTAAGTCGCGGTTTTAAGGGCGAAGATTTCAACTTGATGTTTAGCAAGAGCGTCTTATTCGTAGAGTACACGGAAACACGCTTGAAGAGGGCGCGCGCAAAATCAAAACGGTCTGTGCCCTCCTTCCTCGCGGCAGTGTCGCTGCGAGCGGATAATGACAATCCGGGAACGGAGTTTTCTAGGTAGGAGCGCCGGCCGCCTAAATCGGCCACTTCGCTCACCG
The DNA here is from genome assembly GCF_056404515.1 of Mesorhizobium sp. P2_C7. Taxonomy (NCBI): domain Bacteria; kingdom Pseudomonadati; phylum Pseudomonadota; class Alphaproteobacteria; order Hyphomicrobiales; family Phyllobacteriaceae; genus Mesorhizobium; species Mesorhizobium sp. P2_C7. The sequence goes on from NZ_JBFUDW010000018.1 coordinate 63,568, forward strand.
CTCTGGAAGGGCAGATCTACGGCAAGGTTGTTCAAGTGTTGAGACGGAAGCTCCCTAATCCAGCGTAGGTCGGGCGGCTCTCTGATGCGCGATAGCGAACTGACTGCGCGACCGGGCAAGGGCTGGACACCTTGGGAAGAGGGTCAAGGCGACTCCGACATCGAAAAGATATGGTGGGCGCTCAATCGATTTCCGAATCCGGTCTGCTCAACCACCAAGAAACCCGAAATGCGGATCCCTTCTATTGTGCCCGCCGCGGGAGCAACCGGCGGCAGCCACATAGTTCCGTTGTGGGCCCGCCTGACGTCGTGACATGATAGCAGTCAAGACTGCCTTCATTGTCTCGCAGGAACGGTCGTATGGACAAGAAAGAAGCCGCCCATGAGATAATGCAGATCGTCAGGGGCGATCTGGCGAGCGCTAGAGACGCGGCACAAGGACAGCCATCCTGGCGACTGATCGATGAGGCGATGTCCAACCTTAGGCGGATCGCCTCGATTTTGAACCACGACGACAGAGAGCCGCCCAAACCCGCGAATTTTAATTATTAAAGTCCCCGTCTGCCATCCCCGATACCAAGCGCACCGTCACAGCATCGAACAGGGAACTGCGGTAATCTCGGCTGACTCTGCGCTTTTCTTGAAAGGTCAGAAAAGGAGGTTGACGTGAAGATCAGGACGACAAGACACAATCACCCCGGTGAACCCGGCGTCATTCTGCTCGACCAGTCATTGCAAAACATGATCGTGGCGACCGACATACGCGATGGCGCAACGACGCTGTTCGGGACAGTAAATCTGCAGGTGAATTATTCCGGGCAGTACGACATCAGAGTCGAATTGTCGCCAGGGGAACTCACGCAGGTCTACCAGCTGCTGGTCAAAAACCTCCTGGAGAAAATACAGGAACTCACGAGCGCTCAAGATCCTTGACGCTCGCAAACCAACCGCCTTCCACAGCTCGCCTTCTACCTTGGGCTTGAACCGGGTCCGGCCGCAACAGCCGCTGGTGCCTGTATTCAAGCGCGATGGCACCCCAGATCAGGCCGAGCAGCAGGTAGACGTGGCGCCAGTGGTCGATGTCGATGAAGGTGCCGAGCCCGATATTACCGATGAAGGCGACATAGGCGCACAACAAATAGGGCTGCCATGGCCGGTCGCGCAGCAGGATGCGGAATCCGGCTGCTATGGTCCAGGCGACGAGCGTCAGGAACGACACGAAGCCCAGCCAGCCATAGTCCATCAGCATCTTCAGCCAGATGTCGTGGGTGTCTTCGCCAAAAATCGTGCCGAAGACCAGCGGGCCGATGCCGAACGGATGCTCGAGCGCCATCTGGAAGCCGATCGCGTAGCGGGCGAAGCGGCCGAGGCGGGCGGTGTCGTAACTCTGTTCGAGATGGGCGCGGTTGGAAAACATCTCCGACACGCCGGGCAGCTGCAGGATGACGATCATGGCGACGACCAGCAGCGATAGCGCCGCGATCGTCATCACCACCACGCGCAGCCGGAACATGCCGCTGGCGCTCTGCAGGAACAGGCAGCCGGTGAGCAGGACAGCAGAAACGGCGAACATGCCCCAGGCGCCGCGCGAGAAGGAAAAGAAGATACCGGCGGTGATGATCAGCAGCGGCACCGCTAGCAGCGGCATGCGCGTGACCGGTCCGGTCAAAAGCAGATAGAGCAGATAGATGCCGGGCAGCACCAGGAACGGGCCGAACACATTCGGGTCCTGGAAGGCACCGGCGGCACGGTCGTATTTGGTGAACATCTCGGCGCCCGGAAAGGCGTGGAAATAGCCCGCTATGCCAAGCAGCGAGGTTATCACCGCCGACACGACATAGGCGAAGAAGATCAGCCGGTAGAGGCTGGGTTGCACCGCGGTCACCGAGGCGAAGAACACCGCGGTGAAGGCGAGAAACAGCGAGACGGCGAGATAGAGAGGCGTGTTGGCAAGATCCGCCATCTGCGTCATCGCCATCATGCCACCGATGTTCATCGTCACCAGCAGCACCAGCAGGGGCATTGCCGCGCGCGACAGCCTGAGGCCAAAGAGAGCCCAGATGGCGATCAGCCCGGCCATGTAGAGTTCATAAGGCGCCGGTTCGCTGATGACGAAGCCGGACAGGAATATGCCGACGAACACCGCGGCTGAGGAAATCAGCGCGATCAGCTTGGCGTTGACCGCGGCCTGCGGCAGCTCATGGGAAATCGCGCTCAATAGGCGTTTTCCGTGTTCAGCAGTCGGGCCGGTGTCAGGAACAGGATCCGCAAGTCGAACAGCAGCGACCAGTTCTCGATGTAATAGAGGTCGTACTCCGTCCGCATGCGGATCTTCTCGTTGGTGTCCATCTCGCCGCGCCAGCCATTAATCTGCGCCCAGCCGGTGACGCCGGGCTTGACCTTGTGGCGTGCGAAATAGCCGTCGACCACTTCGTTGTAGAGAAGGTTGTGCGACTGCGCGGCGATGGCGTGCGGGCGCGGGCCGACCAGCGACAGCGAACCCAGCAGCGAGTTGAAGAACTGCGGCAGCTCGTCGATCGAGGTCTTGCGGATGAAGCGGCCGACGCGGGTGACGCGCGGGTCGTTCTTGGTCACCGTCTGCTTGGCGGTCGGGTCGGCCTTGTCCGTATACATCGAACGGAACTTGTAGACCTCGATGATCTCGTTGTTGAAGCCGTGCCGCTTCTGGTGGAACAGCACCGGCCCCTTGCTATCGAGCTTGATGGCAATGGCGGTCGCCAGCATCACCGGCGAGAACACGACGATGCCGATCAGGCTGAAGACGATGTCGAAGGCGCGCTTGGCGACCGAATCCCAGTCGTTGATCGGCCTGTCGAAGATATCGAGCATCGGCACCGAGCCGATGTAGGAATAGGCGCGCGGGCGAAACTGCAGCGCGTTGGAATGCGCCGACAGCCGGATGTCGACCGGCAACACCCACAGCTTCTTCAACAGCTGCAGCACGCGCGATTCGGCGGTGAGCGGCAGCGATACGATCAGCATGTCGATGCGGGCGATGCGGGCGAACTCGATCAGCTCCGAAATGGTGCCGAGCTTGGGATAGCCGGCGACGATGGGCGGTGAGCGCTTGTCGCCGCGATCGTCGAAGATGCCGCAGATGCGGATGTCGTTGTAGGGCTGCTTTTCGACCGAGCGGATCAGCATTTCAGCCGCCTTGCCACCGCCGACGATGACGGCGCGCCGTTCCATGCGGCCATCGCGCGCCCAGCGCCGGATCAGCTTCGACATCACCAGCCTGAGGCCGAAGAGGAGAACGAAGCCGATGACGAACCAGGTGCCGAACAAAAGGCGCGAATAGTCTTCCGACATCTTCATGACGAACGCCATCAGCGCCATGAGGGCGAAAGTGCCGGCCCAGACCAGCAGCACGCGGCCGAAATTGGCGATGGGCCGCATGAGGGCCACGATCTGGTAGCAGTCGGTGACGTCGAGCAGCACCACGGCAAGGAACGACGAAGCGGCGATCGTCAGCGGGTATTGCCAGGCGAGATAGTTGAAGAACCCGACATAGTAGAAATAGATGCCGAGCCCGGACACCAGCAGCAAGCCGAATTCGACCATGCGCAGCACGCCGCTGACCATGATCGGCGACATGGTATCGCGCCTGTACTGCGAAGCGACCTGGCGGGCGACATCGTTCATGCCGCCAGGCGTGTCGCCTGCGGCCGGGCCGTCGAATTTACGCACCGCCTCTGGTGAAAAGCGGCGCGCGGGGTCGATCTCGTTCATGGGGCTTTCCGCAAGCTTCCCTACGGTGAATAGCAAAAGAGAGCTAAGAAACCCTTGAAACAACAAGTGGCTTTGAAACGGCCTGGGGCTTGAGGCCTATTTGTTGATCGCGGCGAAATAGGCCTTCTCGATGTCGGCGGCCATCACATCGGCGCCGAAGCGTGCCTTGAGGCTGGCGCCATCGGGCATCAGCTTGCGATAGGCGGCGAGGTCGCCCAGCGCCTGGCTCACCTTGTCGGCAAGCTCGACCGGGTCGGGCCGGATCAGGGCAGGGGAGCCGGAGCCGAAGATCTCCGGTATGCCGCCGACCGACGTGGCGATCATCGGCTTTCCCGCGGCAAGAGTCTCCAGGACGATGTAGGGCATGGCTTCGGCGCGCGAGGGAACGATGACGAGCGCCGCCAGCGCGAAAGCCTCCCTGGCCGGCATCGGCGGCAGGAAGCGGACGTAGCCCTCAAGCCCGAGGCGTTTCACCTGGGCGTGGTAGCGGGGCAGGTCGTCGCCGGAGCCGACCATCACCGCGGTCAGCGCGCGGCCGAGCCGGGGGCCGGCGAGGGCCAGCGCGTCGATGAAGATGTCGGGACCCTTCAGGTCGCGCATCATGCCGATATAGAGCAGATCGGCTGCGTCGGCCCCGGTGATCGCCGGCTCGAATTCGGCGGCGCGCAATCCATTGTAGACCAGGGTGTTGGGGATCTGCGGCTCCCCGACCTTGCGGCGATAGGTTCGCCTTTCGTAGTCGGAGACAAACAGCAGGTGGTCGGTGAAGAGCGCCATGAAGCGCTCGAGCGCGAAGAACAGCTTTCCGGTGGTCGTGTGCTCGTCATAGTGGAGAGAGCCACCATGCGGCGAATAAAGGCGGGCTACGCGAGACCTTGATACCCGCAACAATGAGCCGAACAGACGGGTATAGGCGCCACCCTTGGCGCCGTGCCCGTGCAACACGTCCGGCCGCAATTCCTTGATGATCCTGTAAGTGCGCCAGGCCGACGCAAGGTCGCCCGGGCCGACATGGCGCTGCATCGGCGTGCGATGGATGCCGAGCGCCAGCATATCCTTCATCTGCTCGAACAGACGTTCCTCGAACTCGCCGCCGGTCGTCGAATCGCAGACGATGCCGACGGAATGTCCGGCAGCGACCTGCGCCTCGGTCAGGTCGCGCACATGGCGGAAAATTCCTCCGACGGGTGAGCGAAAGCAATGGACGATCCTGAGGTTGTCCACCACGTGGGTCGTCAGAACAGGCGTTCGCGGACGTAGACTGTATCGCCCGGCAGCAGCGGGTCGGAGGTGACCACACGGCCGGTCATCACCTTACCGTTGATGTCGCGGGTGATGTCGACGCTTTCCTGATTGGCGCGCGGGGTGAAACCGCCAGCGATGGCGATTGCCTTCTGCACCGTCAGGCCGGGGACGTACGAGTATTGGCCGGCGGCGCCCACTTCGCCCATGACGAAGATCGGACGGTAGCGGTCGATCTCGACCGAAACGTCGGGATCGCGCAGATAGCCTTGCCGCAATTTGTCGGCGATTTCCTTTTCCATCTGCTGCGCTGTGTGGCCGCGCGCCGGTACGGCGCCGACAAGCGGGAAGGAGAGGTAGCCGGACTGGTCGACGCTGTAGGTGTTGGTCAGCCCGTCCTGCTCGAACACGGTGACCCGGACGCGGTCGCCGGCGCCAAGACGATAGGGCTGTTCGAGCACCTCGTGGAAGGCTGCCGGTGTCGGCCGGTAGCTGGAGCAGCCGGCAAGCATCGATACGGCAAGCAGCGCGCGAAACAGGGAAGCAGTGCTTTTCATGACCGGACAGGTACCTTCGACTGGTCGCTGCAGCCCCGCAGCAACTCTAGGGATCGAGGTCCGTTATCATCCTGTTAGGGTTAATGGCCGGTAAAGGGAGCGGCCCACACGGCGCGCGCCGGCGAGAGTTTTCCGAATTTTTTGGCGGTTTTGTTTGGCGTCCGCCAGTAAACCCTAACGCAAACTTACGGCTATCTTAACGGCTGAGTTACCATAGTTGTTTACGGTGTGTCCTGACCCAGTATCGGAGTAGGGATGCATGTCCGTTCAGTCCGCGGCCGCAGATGTTGACGTCGATCTCAGGCAGCTCTTCGCCAGTCTGGCGAGGAACTGGCTGCGCATCCTCGTCGTCGCACTGGTGGTGACCGGCGCGGCTTTCGCGATCGCCTCGTTTGCCACGCGCCACTACAAGGCTCAGACCCAGATAGAGATTGCGCCGCGTGAGTCCGTTTATACGCGGCCGGCCAGCAACAACGACGCCGACAAGCCAATTCTCGATGAACAGGGCGTCGCCACCCAGGTCCAGATCATTTCCTCCAACGAAATCCTCAAGCAGGTCGCGCAAAAGCTTGGTCTGGAGAAGCTGCCCGAGTTCGACGAAGCACTCGACATGTCGCCGTTGAGCCGCGCTCTGGTCCTCGTCGGCCTGAAGAGCGACCCGATGGAAATTCCGACGGAAGAGCGCGTCCTCAAGAAGATGCATGAGAAGCTCAACGTCTATAGCGTCGAGAAGACCCGCATCATTGCCATTGAGTTCTCGTCGGAAGATCCCAAGCTCGCGGCCGCCGTACCCGATGCCATTGCCGCCGCCTATATTGCGGGGCAAGGGGCCGCCAAGCTCGAATCGAACAACGCTGCCGCCGATTTTCTGGCGCCGGAGATCGCCGACCTGCAGCAGAAGGTTAGGGATGCCGAGGCCAAGGTTGCCACCTACCGAGCCCAATCCGATCTTTTGATGGGCGGCAACAATTCGGTGCTTGCCACGCAGCAGCTTTCCGAACTGTCGAGCGAACTGATGCGTGTGCGCGCCAACCGCGCCTCGGCGGAAGCGACCGCCGACAGCGTGCGCAAGGCGTTGCAGGGTGGCGGCTCGCTCGATGCCGTGCCTGAGGTCTTGTCTTCCGATCTAATCCAGCGCCTGCGCGAGCGGCAGGTAGAGCTCAGGGCCAACATCGCCGATCTTTCCACCACCTTGCTCGACAATCATCCGCGCATCAGGGCGCTGAAGTCTCAGCTTGCTGATCTCGACGGCCAGATCCGCAACGAGGCGCAAAAGCTGATGAAGGGTCTGATGACCCAGGCGCAGACCGCGCAGGCCCGTGAGAACCAGCTCGTCGCCGACGTCAACACATTGAAGGCGGCATCGGCCCGCGCCGGCGAACAGCAGGTCGAACTTGACGCCCTGCAGCGTGATGCTGCCGCCAAGCGCCAGCAGCTCGAATCGTACCAGGCCAACTACCTCAGCGCGGCGTCGCGCAAGGACCGCAACTATCTGCCCGTCGATGCAAGGGTGGTTTCCCTGGCGCAGGTGCCGTCCGAGCCCTATTTCCCGAAGGTCCTGCCCATCGTCAGTGCCGCCTTCGTCGCGTCGCTGCTGGTCATGGCCATCGTGACGCTCCTGCGGGAGCTGTTTTCTGGCCGCGCCATGCGGCCGGCGACCGGTTCCCGCTTCGAACGCATCGATGAGGTCGCGATGCCCCATGTAGCTCAGGCGTCTGACAGGATCGCGATGCCGGCTGTCCACCAGGAGCCCGTCGTCCTCCAGGCCCCAGTCCTTCGCCCGGAGATGGGAGAAGATCCGGCTGACACGAGGTCGGAGCCCTACACAGCCGCGATGCCCTATGCCACTGCAATGCCCGAGACCGACGCGCCCTATGCGCATGCGGCCGAAGCGCCTGATATGGTCGCGATGACCGAAGCAGCGACAGCGCAGGAGACGGCTGCCGAGGCCGAACCGGTGCGTTCCACCCTGGGCGAGATTGACATTGAGAAGGCCGCCGAAAAGCTGATCGCCAGCGGTGCGGCGCGCGCCATATTCGTCTCGCCGGAGGGCGACGAGGCCGCCGCATCGGCGGTGCTGGTGGCACGCGAGGTCGCCGACGCCGGCCTGCGCGTCCTGCTGCTGGACCTTACAGCTTCGGGGGCCGCTTCGCGGCCGATGCTGGACAGCGGCCTTTTCCCCGGCATCACCAACCTGCTCGCTTCGGAAGCGCAGTTCAGTGACGTCATCCATGCCGATCTCTATTCGGACTGTCACGTCATCCCGGTCGGCACCGCCGATCCGGTCCGCGCCATGCGCGCCGCCGACCGGCTGCCGATCATCATGCAGTCGCTGACCACAGCCTATGATCTGGTGGTGGTCGAATGCGGACCGGCCGACGCGCAAGGCATCAGCCGTCTGGCCGGCGATGCCACCGAGGTGTTGCTGTCCATGCTGGAGCCGGACGATGAAGTGACGCAGGCCGCGGTCAAGCTGATCGAAAGCGGCTATCCCGACCTGACGCTGGTGACGCCGCTCGGCCACGAACCGCCCGGCAATCCGGTGCCGGGACGGCGCTCGGCGGCCTGAGGGTCCGCCTGATCTATCCCAATTCCAGGGTCGTCACGCCGAACAGCCGCTGCAGGCCGAGCTCCGGGGCCGGGCCCTTGTACATGCGGGTGGTCTTGAAGGTCGGCGCAAAGCCGGCCGCCTCGAGTGCCGCAATGAAACCGGCCTTTTCGGCGGGAACGTCGATGTGCAGGTCGCCGCCCTCGCAGGCCCCCGCCAGTCCGTCCAGCAGCTGCCGCGCCGTGTCGTCGCTGTCGGCAAACAGCGGGCCGATCTTGAAGCCCGAGCGGCACGGTCGAGCCACGCCATAGCCGGTGGTACCGCGCGGGCTGACCGCCGCCAACGCATGATGCGGCGCCTGCAGCCATCGCTGCAGGAAGGCTCGCCGGGGTGCCGGAAAACAAGATGCGTCATAAGCGATGATGTCGGGCACGAGCTTAGCCGTCACGGTGTGCAACCCATCGGCCTTGACCGTCGAACCTGCCGCGCGGCCACTATAGCGGATGGTCTCGTAGGCGGGTTCGAAGCCCTTGCGCCGGTAATTGGCGCGCTGCTCGGCGACACCGTCGAGGCCGACAGTCCTGCCGGTGCCGGCAAGACTGTCCATGCCGGCGTCCCACACCGCCTTGCCGTAGCCTTTGCCGCGCTTGTCCGGCCGGCAGATGTAGAGGCCGATGAAGCCGAATCCGCGTCCATAGGCCACTGCCGAGATTGCCGCGACCATTTCGTCGCCGGCAAAGGCGCCGATAAAGCCCGAGGGATCCGCAGCCTGGAACATCGCCGCGTCTTCAAGACCAGGGTTCCAGCCTTCCGCCGCCGCCCAGTCGATGAGAACCGCCAACTCATGCAGTGACAGCGTGCGGATGGTCGGCATCATCGTCCTCACTCCGTGGCGACAACTTAAGGCTTTGACGACATCGAGGCCGATCTCGATCTCTGAGTCAAACCTGCCCTTAGAGAACCCCTGAATTTCCGAAACTAGCTCTCATTCTCGCCGGTCGTGGGCGCTGCTTGTCCGGCAGTCTTGCGGCGCAGCATCTTGGTCAGCTTCCAGATCGTCGGGCTGTTCTTGATGAAGGCTTTGAACCTTGCGCCTTGCCGGAGCGTCACCGCCAGCGCGCGGCCCTTCAGCGTCAAGGGGACCAGCACCTCGAAATGCTGGGTTTCGATATCGCACCATAGCCGCTTGTAGGGCTCGTCGCCGACGGAGAAGTCATAGACGGCAAAACCGGTCTCGCAGGCTTCCTGGATGTTGTCGAAGAACAGGAAGTCGCCGGGACTGGTGTTGCCGAGATCGTCCTCGGCAATCGCTCCGAACTCGCAGATCAGGCGCTTGCCCGAGCGGCTTGATCCCGTGACAGCGCGGAGCTTGCCGGCCACCTCGAGCCCGTGCAGCACGAAGGAGGGCTTGTCCTCGGCAAGCGCGTGCGTGAACAGCGCGCGGAAGAAGGCGCGTACCGGCTCATCGCCAAAGACGTTGGAGATGCCCATCTTGCGGAAGCGGAATTCCTTCATCTCGAAAAAGGCATCGAGCAGCGTGTCCACCTCGTCCGCCGTGCGCGCCTCGATGCGACGATGACTGCCGACAGCCTCGAACTTGCGCATCTGCGAGCGGTGCTTCTTGCGCTTGCGCTTGCCGCTGGCGCGCAACAGCAGCGCATCGAAGCCACCACCGAGATCGACGGCCAGCGACAAATTGGGACTGGCAAAATGGTCAAGCAAGGCGAGTGGATTGGTGACACCGTCGAGATCGGGCAGCAACCGCTCGAGCGCGACGAGATCGATGTCCGGGCGTGCCTTGGCGATGGTCGCCAACAGCGATCGGATGGCCGGGATATCAGCCCTGGCCAGCCATTGCGGATCAACGGCGACGAAGTTGCCGTTGGCGTGGCGTTCGCCCATGAAGCGGGCGACGCGGTACGGACCTTTCGCGGTGACCTCCAGGGCCAGCGAAAAAACCGGCCGGCCTTCGGCGCTGAGCGTCGCTATGAGCAGATCCGGTCCGACCTGCTCGGCCCAGTTCAGTATCCAGCCGGCACTCTGCGCCGGCGCAAACAGGGCCGAGCGGCAGAACCCGGCATAGGCCGCGAGCCCTTCCGCGGATGTCACGGAAATCGACAGGCCGGTCTGGTCTCCCGGCAAGGCTCGCGGCGACGCCTCGGTTGCAGCGAGCCGATTGCCGTCAAATGACGCTGTTGCGTCAACCATACCTCAATCCTTAGGGCGTACTGATGGCGATTTGGGGAGCCGCATAGGCGCATTCCGTGCTCGGTTTAGCCTAGGCGCAAAAGGTGAATGAATGATCGACGGGGGCGAGGCAATCCGGAAACTGGCGCTGAACGTCGCCCGTTATTCCGGTCTTGCACCGCTGGCCAAGCCGTTCATCGGCGGCATTGGCGCTATACTTATGCTGCACCGCGTGACCGCGACGCCCGAAAAGCCCGACAGCGTCAACCGTCATCTGAACATCGCGCCTGGCTTCCTCGATGCCGTGATCGCCGACATGAAGGCGAGCGGCTATGCCTTTGTTTCCATGGATGAAGCGGTCGAGCGCATCAAGGCGGGCGGCAAGGGTGGCGAGTTCGCAACCATCACCGCCGATGACGCCTATCGCGACAACATGACGGAGGCGCTGCCGGTGCTGGAGAAGCACGGCGCGCCGATGACCATCTATGTCGCGCCCGGGCTGATCAACGGCACCGCCGATTTGTGGTGGGATGTGGTCGAGGACATCGTCAACGTGCGCGACAGCCTCACCCTGACGCGGCCGAATGGCCCGCTGGTGATCGACTGCTCGACCCCTGCGAAGAAGTTACAGGCCAATATACGCCTGCATGTCTATCTCACCTCCGAAGTCCGCGAGGAGGACCTGCAAGCCGTGCTGCGTGACCTGGCTCGCTCGAATGGCGTCGACGCCGACGGCCCGCGCCTGCGGACATTGATGAACTGGGATGAAATCCGCAGCATCGCCACGCATCCGCTGGTGGCGATTGGCGCCCACACGATCAACCACAGCAATCTGAAACGGCTTTCCGAAGCCGATGCGCGGCACGAGATTGGGGCCGTGGGCGACATGCTGCAGGCAGAACTGGGCGAAAGGCCCAGCCATTTCGCCTATCCCTATGGCTATGCCAGGGCGGTGGGCTGCCGCGAAGTGGGCTTTGCCCGAGACGCCGGCTATGCCTCCGCCGTGACCACGCGCCATGGCGTGCTGCGCGCCGAACATGCCGGGTTCCTGCATGCCTTGCCGCGCATTTCAGTCAACGGCCGCTACCAGAGCCTCGCTCATATCCGCACCATGCTGTCGGGCGTGACCACGCCGCTCGCCAACGCCGGCAAGATGCTCGTGACGATCTGACTGCGGCGGGGCCGGGTTCCGGTTCAGCGCTTCGCCTTCGGCTCCAGCATCAGCCACTTGATGATGCCCATCGCCGGCAGCACCCACAGCAGGCCGCTGAGCAGGAAGAACAGGAAATGCACCCACGGGCTCGACTCCGAGAGCCGGGCGACCGCGAAGATCGATGCGACCAGCGCGTAGATGATGACCAGCGCCACCAGCAGGAACGCTCCGATCAGCTTTTTCAGGCGCACGGGCATGGTTGGCCTCCTGGTCTAGGCCGCCGGGACCTCGCAGGTCGGGCAAGCTCATGGCTTCGCATAGGCCTTGACGCGACCCTGTGCAACCGGTGAGACGCGGCGCGACGGCGTGCCGCGCCGTCTGGTCTTGCCAGCAAGGGTGCGATGGTCCACCAATCCGCCAAACCAACCTGCCGGGACAAGACCATGGCTGCCATATCAGCTGCCGCGCCCTTCGTGGCCCGCGACCGCGACCTGTACAACCGGGCGCTGCTGCGCGGCTGGCTCTATGTGGTGGTGCTGGTGCTGTTTGCGCTGGTGCTGGTCGGCGGCGCCACCAGGCTCACCGGTGCCGGCCTGTCGATCACGGAGTGGAAGCCGATCCATGGCGTGATACCGCCGCTCAACGATGCCGAGTGGCAGGAGGAATTCCAGCTCTACCAGCAGATCCCGCAATATGCCGAGCTCAACATGGGCATGAGTATCGAGGCGTTCAAGTCGATCTTCTGGTGGGAATGGGCGCACCGCATCCTGGCGCGCAGCGTCGGCCTGGTCTTTGCCTTGCCGCTGCTGTTCTTCTGGGCGACGCGCCGCATCGAGCGCGGCCTGGGGCCAAAATTGGTGGGCATACTTTTGCTCGGCGGCCTGCAGGGCGCCATCGGCTGGTGGATGGTGGCCTCGGGGCTGGTCGACCGGGTTTCGGTCAGCCAGTACCGGCTGGCAACCCATCTGACGCTGGCGGCGCTGATCTTCACCGCGACCATGGTCGTTGCGCGTGGGCTGGCGCCGCATTCCGAACCCGCCGCCGACCGCTCGACGCAGAGGCTGGCCGGTTTCATCGTGTTTCTGGCGTTGATCCAGATCTATCTCGGCGGCCTGGTCGCCGGGCTCGACGCCGGCCTGAGCTACAACACCTGGCCGCTGATGGACGGCAAGCTGATCCCTGGTGATTTGCTGATCCTCGAGCCGGCGTGGCGCAATTTCTTCGAAAGCCCCAAGACGGTGCAGTTCGTCCACCGGCTCGGCGCCTATACGGTGTTCGTCGTGGCCTTGTGGCATATGATCGCCACGCGTCGGCGCCTTCCTGGAACAACGCACGCCCGCCGCGCCACGCTGCTGTTTGCGCTGGTTTTGGTGCAGGCTTCTATCGGCATCGGCACGCTGCTGATGCATGTGCCGCTGCATATGGCACTGACCCATCAGGGGTTTGCGCTCATCGTGCTGGGCTTTGCCGCCGCGCATTGGCGCGGCACCAAGGGTGCCTATCCCTTGCCGCACGAAATCGCGCTCAGGAGCTGATCCCCAGAGCAGTTTCACCGTTTCACGGAAACGGTGAACTGCTCTATCTCTTTGTTTTGACGCAATTCCGGACGGAAAAGCCGTTTCACACTTTTCCTGGAATTGCTTCAGCCGATCGGCCGGTCACATCCAGAATTCGTTTGACGCTGTCGTCTTCTCGCCGTCGAATTCGGCCTGGCGCAAGGCTGCGGCGGATGGCGTTGACTGGCTCTGAGCGGCCTTGGCCGCCTTGTCGGCGTCGGCGGCCCTGAGTGCATCAAGTTTGGCCTGGGCGACAGCGATATCCTGCTGCACCTGGGCGGCCTGGACCTGGTCCTTGATCGCCTTGGCCTGGTCTTCCAGATCCTGGATCTGCTTTTCGAGCGCGGCTTCCTGGGCTGCATTGCTCGATGAACTGGACGAGGAATACTGGGTTGCCTGGGAGGAACCCGAAATCGCGCTGACCATGAGAATTCCCCTGATGGAGCCACGCAATGTGAGTAGCCCATCATGGTGAACAAGCCCTTACCGTCGCCGGTTGACCGGCTGGATCAGAAGCTTGGCCGCACCGCCCGGATCGCCTCGGCGATCGACAATTCGCGGTTCTCCTCGACCGCGTTGTCGTCTTCGTGATGCCAGGAGGCCGACAGGCAACCATAGGCGATGGCATGATCAAGAATGGCGGGCGGAGCCTGGCCCAGCGTTTTGGCGAAGACCTCGGCCATATCCGCGATCCGCTCCGGATCGAGGCAAAGATCGTCCCGGTCGAGCGGGTTGTAGAACATGTTCGCGGCGTCGAAGCCGGGATCGCCAAGCACACCCTTCGGGTCGATTGCCAGCCAGCCGCGCGGCCCGTGCAGGATGTTGTCGTGATGCAGGTCGCCATGCAGAGGCATGATATCGTGCGGATCGGCCAGCAACCGATCGGCGATTGCCGCGGCCTCGACATAGAGACTGTCATGGCCGGCGTCGCGGTCGCTCGCGGCTTTCCTGAACAGGCTGGCAAATCGCTCCCGGAGCGGCTGCAGCTCGGGCGGGAAGGGGTCTTTCCCAGGCGAAAACAGTTTCGCCATCACGTCGGCCGCGATTGCGGTCGCGGCGTTGTCGCCCTGTTCGCTGAGAACCTGCTGCAGCAGGGTCTCACCGGCATATTCGAGCAGCATGCTGTGGTCGTCGCGGCCAAGCAGGCGCACCGCACCCTCGCCGCGCCGCCAGGCGAGATAATGCTCGCCGCGCAATTCGTCGGCGACATCATCGAAAGGCTTGAGCGCCTTGACGATCGCCGGCGACCCATCCTTGTGCCGAACCTTCCAGATGCGGCTCGAAAAAGTCTCGGCGATGAGTTCGGGCGCGCTGACCCTCCAGCGCGTCGGAAATACTGGTGCGTCCATCAGAGGCCGAGCATCAGGTCCATGTTCTGCACGGCGGCACCCGAGGCCCCCTTGCCGAGATTGTCATAGACCGCCAGCAGCAGAGCCTGTGCGCGTTTGTCGTTGGCGAAGACGTAGACCTTCATCCGGTTGGTGCCGTTGTAGATCTCCGGATCGATCTCCGGCATGCGCTCCAGATGCGCATAGGGCGCCACCTCGACCACACCGCCCTCGATGGCGGCGAAATGGTCGGCGATCGCCGCATGAAGCGCCGCACCCGTCGGCACATGGTCGAGACCGCCGAGTTGCAGCGGCACCACCGTGATCATGCCCTGCGCGAAATTGCCGACCGCCGGCTGCATGATCGGATCATGCGACAGCCTGGCATAGGCCCTGAGTTCAGGCACGTGCTTGTGCTGCAAGGTGAGGCCATAGGGTAGGAACTCCGAGGCGTCCTCACCCTTGGCGACATAGTCCTCGATCATCGGCCGTCCGCCGCCCGAATAGCCGGAAATACCGTTGACCGTGATCGGGAAGTCCGCCGGCAGCAGGCCTGCCGTGACCAGCGGCCGCAGCGTCGCGATCGGCCCCTGCGGCCAGCAGCCGGGGTTGGCGACGCGCTTTGCCGAGGCGATCGTCTTTGCCTGCTCCTTGTCCATCTCGGCGAAACCATAGGTCCAGCCTTCGGCGACGCGATGCGCGGTCGAGGCGTCGATGACCTTGGTGGTGTCGTTGTCGATCAGCGAGACGCTTTCCTTCGCCGCGTCATCGGGCAGGCACAGGATGGCGACATCGGCGGCATTGAGGAACTCGGCGCGCGCCGCCGTTTCCTTGCGGCGCTCGGCGGGAACGGAGATGATTTCCAGGTCACCGCGCTCGGCAAGCAGCGCCCTGATCTGCAGGCCGGTGGTGCCGTGCTCGCCGTCGATGAAGATTTTCGGTTTCATTTGCCTGATCAAATTCCCTGATATTTCAAGGCTATATGCCTTGACCGTGATTCACCGCGGCACCGTTGTGGTTGCCGTTGTTGTTCAGCTCTTCCAGCCGGGCCTTTCGTTCGGCCAGCAGGCCGAGATACTGCATGGCCACCATCGAGCCGGCGATCGCCGTTATATCGGCGTGATCATAGGCCGGCGCAACCTCGACGACATCGGCGCCGACAATATCGATCTGGTTGAGCTGACGCAGCGTCGACAGGATCTTTGCCGAGGACGGCCCGCCGGCAACCGGCGTGCCGGTACCGGGCGCATAGGCCGGGTCAAGGCAGTCGATGTCGAAGGTGAGATAGGTCTTCTTGCCGCCGGTGCGGTCGACAATGGCATAGGCGATATCGGACGCGCGCATCTCCTCGATTTCGTGACCGTAGAGGATCTTGATGCCGAATGTGTCGGGCGCGTGGGTGCGGATGCCGATCTGGATCGAGCGGTCCGGATCGATGATACCTTCATTGACGGCACGGCCGACAAAGGAGCCGTGGTCGATGCGCTTGCCGTCGTCCGGCCAGGTGTCCTGATGGGCGTCGAACTGCACCAGGGCGAGCGGGCCGTGGATGGCGGCATGCGCCTTGAGCAGCGGCCAGGTGACGAAATGATCACCACCCAGCGACAACAGGAAGGCGCCGGACTTGAGGATCTTCGCCGCTTCGCGCTCGATCGTGCCGGGCGTCTTCTGGTGATTGCCCGAATCGAGCAGGCAATCGCCATAATCGACCACCGCGAGATGCTCGAACAGATCGCGTGAAAACGGGTATTGCGGGTCGTTGTCGAGGATCGCCGAGGCGCGGCGGATCGCCTGCGGCCCAAAGCGGGCGCCGGGCCGGTTGGTGACGGCGGCGTCGAAGGGAATGCCCCATATCACCGCGTCCGCGCCCTTCACGTCCTTCGTATATTTGCGCCGCATGAACGACAGCGCGCCGGAATAGGTCGGCTCGAGGGCAGCACCCGTTTTGGAGCGGGCGGTGAAGGCATGGTCGATGTTGTTGGTCGCCATTACGGGTCCTTGTTTTTCATCGGGGTGCAACAACTACAGAACCGGCACGGAAGATGCCAGTCACAGCTTGGGGAGACGAAATGGCGCCCCTCAAGTGCCATGGCAAAACAGGATTTGTATCATCATGACGCAGACCGCGTTTCTTAATCCTGCCCGCGCCGTGGTGTCGACCCACAGCGGCACGATTGCCGGCGAACGCTTCCTGGTTCTCGATTCGTGGCGCGGCATCTGCGCGCTGATGGTGGCGCTGTTCCACTTCCCGACCGGTTCGACGATTTCGCAAAGCGCCTTCATCGGTTCGTCCTACCTCTTCGTCGACTTCTTCTTCGTTCTTTCCGGTTTCGTCATTGCCAGCAGCTACGGCAGCCGGCTCAGCCAGCCGGAAGAAGTGGCTCGCTTCGCCCTGGTCCGCTTTGGCCGCATCTACCCGCTGCATTTGCTCATGCTGGCCGCTTTCGCCGGCTTCGAGCTGCTGCGGCTGGTGCTGCCGCAGCTGCACGGCACCGGGGCAGCTCCCTTCACAGGAGGTTTCGACCTCAGGAGCCTGCTTGCCAATCTTCTCTTGCTGCAAGGCGTCGGCTTCGAGGATCACCTGACCTGGAATGCGCCAAGCTGGAGCATTTCGGCGGAGTTCTTCGCCTATCTGCTGTTTGCGGGCGTGGTCTTCGTCGCCGGCGAGCTCGCCTGGATATGGTTCGTCGGCGCTGCCGTCACCGCGCCGCTGTTCCTGCTTGGCTTCTCGACCCATCATATGGATGTGTCCTTCGATTTTGGCTTCATGCGCTGCCTGTACGGCTTCTCGCTGGGCGCCTTGCTTGCCTGGTTTCAGCATGATTCCATTGCAGGGGCGCGACAGGCCCTGGCCAGGGGCGGCCCGCGCATGGCCTGGACCCTTGCCGAGATCGTCATGGTCGCCGTCATCGTGCTTTTTGTCTCGCTGTCGGGCGACAATGATTTCGGCATCGCGGCACCCCTGGTGTTCGCGCTCGCGCTGTTCCTCTTCGCTCATGAAGGCGGCTGGATCAGTGCCCTGCTGAGGACGCCGTTCATGCTGACGCTCGGCGCGCTGTCCTATTCGATCTACATGGTGCACATCTTCGTCCAGGCACGCATGATCAACATCGCCGGGCTCGTCGAGCGCAAGCTTGGCGTGGGCCTGATCGACGACATCGTGCTGCGCGGCCAGCCGGCGACCGGCTTCGGGGCCGGCTGGACAGGGGCCGTGGCGATCGTTGTCATGCTTGTCGCCACCATCGCCGTCTCCTGGATCACCTGGCGTTTCGTCGAGATGCCGGCCATGGCCTGGTTCCGCCGGCAGTCGAAACGCATCTGATGCGAGCATGATCCCGAAAAAGTGGAAGCCGGTTTTCGGAAAGGGATCATGCTCAAACAAGACGTCAGCTAGCCGGCTTCGTTCACCGGGCTGTCACGGGCATCGCCTATCCGGGTTTCGATCCGGCAAGGAGCGATTCTCGATGCGGACCATCTGGCTGAGCCTTCTGCTTTGCGCGGCACTTGCGGCCGCCTCTGGTCAATCATTGGCAGGAGAAACCCGCGCCAGGCAGATCCTCGACCGCTTCGAACATGCCAACCAGTGGCGCGACCACGTCATGATCGCCGCGCATCGCGCCGGCAGCATGCAGGCCGGCAAGACGCTCTATGCGGAAAATTCGATCGCGGCCGTCAAGGGTTCGATCGCCATGGGCGCCGAAATCGTCGAGGTCGACATCAGGCGCTCGAAGGACGGTGAGTTCGTCGTCATGCATGACAGCTGGCTCGACCGCACCACGACCTGCAGGGGCGAGGTGGTGAAATACACGCTGGCCGAACTGAAGACCTGCCGATTGGTGGTTGAGGGTACCGGCGCCATCACCAATGAGACAGTTTCGACGCTGCGCGAGATGCTGCTGGCGACCAGGGACCAGATCCTCATCAACCTCGACAACAAGCTCGAGGTCGGCGATCTCTCCGGCATGATTGCGGTGGCTCGCGATCTCGGCATGGCCGAACAGGTCATTGTCAAGGAGAACCTGTGGAACTCCGCCCGGATTGCCACGGTAAAGGCCGCCATGGATGCCATAGGCGGCGGCTTCCAATTCATGCCGATCATTGCTGACGACGCGGTGCACGATGCCGCTTTCGCCGAGACGGTCGACCGCGCCTTCTCGCCACGCGCGACCGAGCTGATCAACTGGCGGGCAGGCGCCGAGACACTGACCGAGACCGGCGGGCCGCTGTTCAGCACGCGCATGCGCGCGGCCGCGGTGCGTGGCAACTGGCACATCTGGGCCGACACCTACGCCATCGTCAACAAGCCGGGCGGCTTCCTCGCCGGTGGCCGCGGCGACGAGCTGGCGGTCCAGGCCAGCCTGCCGCGCGAGACATATGGCTTCTGGGCCGATCGCGGCGCCACCATCATCCAGACCGACGAACCGAAGGCGGCGATCGATTGGCTGGCGGCGAATGGCTACCGCGTGCCTTACGCCGACGAGGCGCGGCCGGCTGAGCCGGCGAGTACGGCGAGCATCAACTAGGAACGTTGGCGGAACTGCCGATCTCCCCCCATGTGGGGGAGACGCCCGGCAGGGCAGAGGGGGGGGCTGTCCCGCCAGCCTCTCCGTCAATTTGGGTGCGCTGTCGGGGTGCTACTTGAGGTTAGGCAAACGATCCTTCGCGCCCCCCTCTGGCCTGCCGGCCATCTCCCCCACACGGGGGGAGATCGGCTAGTCTCAAGCCGCCGCCGCCGCCATGCCATCCAATTCCCTGAGCACATCGCCCGAAAGCTCCAGTTCGGCGGCAGTGAGGTTCTCCCGCAGATGCGCGACCGACGATGTGCCGGGGATCAGCAGGATGTTGGGCGCGCGCCGAAGCAGCCAGGCGAGCGCGACCTGCATCGGGGTGGCGCCGAGGCGCTGCGCCACATCGGAGAGCGTCGAGGACTGCAGCGGGTTGAAGCCGCCGAGCGGGAAGAACGGCACGTACGCAATGCCGTCACGAGCGAGGTCGTCGATCAGGGCGTCGTCGCCGCGATGCGCCAGATTGTACTGGTTCTGCACACAGACGATCTCGGCGATCCGGCGTCCTTCCCTGATCTGGGTCGATGTCACGTTGCTCAGTCCGATATGCCTGACCAGGCCTTGGCGTTGCAGTTCGGCCAGCACGGTGAGCGGCGGTTCGATCGACCCCTCGGCGGGACCGTGGGTGTCGAACATGATGCGCAAATTGACCACGTCGATCACCTCGAGGCCGAGATTGTGCAGATTGTCGTGCACCGCCTGGGTCAGCGCTTCGGCGGAAAAGGCCGGCAGCCATGATCCATCCGCGCCGCGCCGGGCGCCGATCTTGGTGACGATGACCAGATCCTTGGGGTAGGGGGCCAGCGCCTCGCGGATCAGCCGGTTGGTGACGTGCGGGCCATAGAAGTCGCTGGTGTCGATGTGGTCGACGCCTTGTGCAACGGCCTCGCGCAATACTGCCAGTGCCGCGTCATGGTCCTTGGGCGGCCCGAACACACCGGGCCCGGCGAGCTGCATGGCACCGTAGCCAAGCCGTTTCACGGTGTGGCTGCCAAGGGTGAAGGTGCCGGCCTGTTGGATATTGGACATGATTGATCTCCTTTGAGGCGGCGAAGATAGGTGCTGCTCAATCTTGTGATAATCAGGTACAATCCACACAGGCTGTACGGAATTGCGAACAATGATGGATCTCAGTGATCTGAACGCCTTCGTGGCGGTGGCGCGCGCCGGGGGTTTTCGCGATGGTGCGCGCGCCAGTGGCGGCAGCGCCTCGGGCTTGAGCGAGGCGGTGCGTCGCCTGGAAGCGCAGCTCGGTGTCAGGCTGTTCAACCGCACGACGCGCAGCGTTGTCCCGACCGAGGCCGGTCTCAGCCTGCTGGAGAGGCTCGGTCCGGCGCTGTCGGAGGTGGAGGCCGCCCTCGATGTGGTGAATGGCTTTCGCGACAGGCCGGCGGGCTCGTTGCGTCTCAATGTGCCGGTCAGCGCCGCGCGGCTGATATTGCCCGACATCGTCCCAGGCTTCCTCGCCGCCTTTCCCGGCATCCGGCTGGAGGTGATCGCTGACGAGAATTTTGTCGATGTGCTGGCTGCCGGCTGCGACGCCGGCATCCGCTACGACGAGCGGCTGGAACAGGACATGATCGCGGTGCCGATCGGACCGCGCGTGCAGCGTTTCGCCACCGCCGCCAGCCCAGCCTATCTCGATCGCCATGGGCGGCCGCAACATCCGGGCGACCTGCTCGGCCATGCCTGTGTGCGGGGCCGCTTTGCCAGCGGCGCGATGCTGCCGTGGGAATTCGAGCGCGACGGCGAGGTGGTGCGCATCGATCCGACAGGCCCGCTGATCGTGCGGATCGGCGGGGCGACCGATCTGGCCGTCGATGCGGCCATCGCCGGCACCGGCATCATCGGCCTGTTCGAGGGCTGGCTTCGCCCGCACTTCCAAAGCGGGGCGCTTGAACCCATTCTGGAACCGTGGTGGCAGAGCTTCTCCGGGCCGTTTCTCTATTATCCCGGCCGCCGCCTCGTGCCGGCCCCGCTGCGGGCGTTCATCGACTATATCAAGGCCGGCAGACCCTGAGACCTGCGCCATGCATGAATTGCGCCGGCGCCGTCACCCCACCCGGCGCTACGCGCCGACCTCTCCATCGAGGGGAGGTAGCGTGCCGCGCTCTTCTACCTCCCCTTGGATGGGGAGGTCGCGCCGAAGGCGCGGGTGGGGTGATGGCGGAGCCGCAAAACAAAAAGGCCGCCCGAAGGCGGCCTTTTCGATTGGCAAAACTGCGGAGCGCTTAGCGCTTCGAGAACTGGAAGCTGCGGCGGGCTTTCGCCTTGCCGTACTTCTTGCGCTCGACGACGCGGCTGTCGCGGGTCAGGAAGCCGCCCTTCTTGAGCACGGCGCGCAGCGCCGGCTCGTAGTAGGTCAGCGCCTTGGAGATGCCGTGGCGCACCGCGCCGGCCTGGCCCGAGAGGCCGCCGCCGATGACGGTGGCGACGATGTCGTACTGGCCTGAACGGTTGGACGCGATGATCGGCTGGTTGAGGATCATCTGCAGGACCGGACGCGCGAAATAGGTCGCGAATTCCTTGTCGTTGACGATGATCTTGCCGGAACCCGGTTTCACCCAGACACGCGCGATGGCGTTCTTGCGCTTGCCGGTGGCGTAGGCGCGGCCCGACTTGTCGAGCTTCTGGACATGGACGGGTGCAGCGGCCTGCGTGTTGGTGTTGCCGGTGGCGGCGCCCAGTTCTGCGAGCGAGGAAAGCTCAGCCATCTTATGCGACCTTCTTGTTCTTGGAATTCAGCTTGGCCACGTCGAGAACTTCGGGCTGCTGGGCGACATGCGGATGCTCTGTACCTGCATAGACGCGCAGGTTCTTCATCTGCCGACGGCCGAGCGGGCCACGCGGGACCATGCGCTCAACGGCCTTCTCGACGACACGCTCGGGGAAACGACCCTCGAGCAGCTGGCGCGCGGTGCGCTCCTTGATGCCGCCGGGGTGGCCGGTGTGCCAGTAATAGACCTTGTCGGTGAACTTCTTGCCGGTGAACACCACCTTGTCGGCATTGATGACGATGACGTTGTCGCCGTCGTCGACATGCGGGGTGAAGGTCGGCTTGTGCTTGCCGCGAAGATGATTGGCGATGACAGTGGCAAGACGGCCGACGACGAGACCCTCGGCGTCGATCAGGATCCACTTCTTCACCACATCCGCAGGCTTCTGCGAAAAGGTTGTCATGTTTTCTGCTTTCGGTTCGGACCTTCACCAGGGAAGGCGTTTCTTGTTGCTTGGATTGGCGATGAGACGCTTGCCCGCCGCCAATAACAAAACGGCGGCCTTTGCGGGCCGCTGCTTCGTGAGGGCTTATAGGCGAGGGCAGTTGTCGCGTCAAGGCCATCGAAAGGGCTAATAGCAGGAAAAGTATAGCAGAAACAACAATTTAGGTAAAAGGTATTATTTTACCACATCGCCATTCCGCTTCGGCGGGATCGAATAGGTGCCGGTGGCATGCGCCACCGTGTGTCCGTCCGGGCCGGCGACGATGTCGATGTCGAACACCATCAGGCTCTTTCCCAGCTTCAGGATACGGCAATGGCCATCGATCGGCCCGGCCTCGGCCTTGCGGACGAAGTTGATGTCGAGGTTGACTGTAACGGAAAGCGCGTCCGGCCCGGCATGAGAGAGCACGCAGACATAGCCGCCGATATCGGCGAGCGTGAACAGCGACGGACCCGACACTGTGCCACCAGGGCGCAGGTGCCGCTCGTCGGCATTGAGCCGCACGAGGCAACCGCCCGGGAACACGTCGATCGCCTCGTATTGTTTGAACTGATCGTTGAGCTGGGGATAGACGCTTCCCATCAGCATGTTGACTTCCGCCGCGGTCAGCACCGGCTTGAGATTGCTCTGGGCGGGCATGGCTGTCTCCCTCGTATGCGCCCGTTTGAACGCGGCCGGGCCCTCTGGCAACACCGTTTCAGCCGTCAATGATGACAATCCTAAGCCACCGGGACAAATGCAGCGCAGCCTTGTCGCTTGTGCCAGCAATCTGTTTGATGGTGTTGGACGAGGCACGATGGCGTACTAGATTGAAGCATCCAACCACGATCCTGAATCGCGGAGAAACGACCATGGCTGAAATCCTTGCCATCAAGCCTGCCGCCGTTGAAGGTCCGGTTGTCGCACAACTGGACAAGGGCGTGCTGCGCCTCACGCTTGCCAATCCGCCTGCCAACGCTCTGTCGCTGGCGGTGATGGCGGCGCTGACGGGGGAACTCGAACGCGCCAGAACCGACAAGCCGGTTCGCGTCATCGTTCTCTCGGCCGCCGGCAAGGTGTTCTGCGCCGGCCATGATCTCAAGGAAATGACGGCGCGCCGTGCCGACGCCGATCATGGCAAGGCCTTCTTCGCAGAGACGTTTGCGGCCTGTGCCACGCTGATGCAGGCGATCGTGCGTCATCCGTTGCCGGTCATCGCCGAGGTTGACGGCCTTGCCACCGCCGCCGGGCTGCAACTGGTCGCCAGTTGCGACCTGGCGATTGCGTCGCATGAAGCCACCTTCTGCACCCCGGGCGTCAACATCGGCCTGTTCTGCTCGACGCCGATGGTGGCGCTGTCGCGCAACGTCTCGCGCAAGCACGCGATGGAGATGCTGCTGACCGGCGAGACGATCGATGCGGCGACCGCCAAGGAATTCGGCCTGGTCAACCGCGTCGTGCCGCGCGAATACCTGAATCAGATTGTCACCAAATACGCGCAAACCATTGCTTCCAAATCATCTTTGGTGGTCAAGACCGGCAAGGAGGCCTTTTACGCGCAGGCCGAGATGGGACTGGCCGACGCTTATGCCTATACCGGCGCGATCATGGTCGAGAACATGCTGGCGCGCGACGCGGAGGAGGGCATTGGTGCTTTCATCGGCAAGCGCAAGCCGCAATGGACGGACGAGTAATCGTGGAACCGCGCATCTCCATCATCACCATCGCGACGGACGATCTCGACCGTGCCGTGCGCTTCTACGAGGCGATGGGCCTGAGCCGTCATGCCGGCATCACCGACGGCGTCGCCTTTTTCCAGATGGGCGGCGCGATTCTCGGCCTGTTCCCGCGCGCCAGCGCCGAGGAGGATTCGGGCGTTGCCTTCGCCGGGGCGCCGTCCGCCGTCTACCTCGCTTACAACACACGCTCCGATGCCGAAGTCGACGAGGTTCTCGCCATGGCGGAAAAAGCCGGCGGCCGTATCGTCAAGCCGGCCGGCCGCGCCTTTTGGGGCGGCTGGTACGGTTATTTCGCCGATGCCGATGGGCATGTCTGGGAAGTGGCGCACAATCCGGCCTTTCCAATCGCGGAGGACGGCACCATTTCCCTGCCTGGCTGATGGCCTGTCGTAAGCAGCTGACGCGGCTCAAGGCACCCTATCTCAAGCGCATCCTGCTTGACTGGAACCTGCCGCTGTTTCGCGGCCACGATTTCGAACTCGAATTCACCACGCCGATCTGCACCGATCCGCAAGCTTTTGTGCAGGAAGCGCTGTCGGAGGATGATGCGTGACCGATGACGATCTCAACTGGCGCAGCGAACAGGCGTGCCGCGAAGCCTGGCCGGCAGCGGCCGAAACCGTCGTCGACGGCTGGCTTCTCAGGCGCTCTGGTGGCCGGACCCGGCGCGCAAACTCGGTCAATCCCCTGCGTGGCAAGCGCGGTGCACCCGACAAGGTCATCGACGCCGCCGAGTCCTTCTATGTCGGTCACGACCAGACGCCGCTGTTTCGGGTGCCTGATATCGCCGACGAGCTCGAAGCCGCACTCGACCATCGCGGTTATCAGCCCGAAGGCGGAACCATCCATCTGTATGCCGGTATCGACGACCTGGCGGAGATCCGCGACGGGCGCGTCACTGTATCGCCGGTGCCCGCCGAAGACTGGCTCGCAGCGCGGTTTCGCATAGGCGCCTACGACGACATCGATCGCCGCGTCTTTCGCGAGATGACGGGGCTGATCGCCGGCGAACGGGCGTTCGTGTCCTGTGAACGCGACAGCGAAATTGCCGCCTTGGCCTATGGCGTCATCCGAAACGGGCTGCTTGTGGTGGAATCGGTTGAAACCGACGGCCGCTTCAGGCAGCAAGGCCTGGGCCGCAAGACGGTCGGCGGTCTGATCGACTGGGCACGACGGGCGGGTGCTGACGCGGCATGCCTGCAAGTGGTGGCCGACAATGCGCCAGGCCGTGCGCTCTATGCCGCGCTTGGATTGAGCCGTGAACTTTACCGCTATCACTGCCGCAGGAAGCCGCATGAACCACGATAGTTACGACAACACCTACATCGCCGGCATCCTCAATTCGGTGAAGACCATCGCCATGGTCGGCGCGTCCGCAAATGACGTGCGGCCAAGCTATTTCGTGCTGAAATATCTGCTGGCCAAAGGCTTTTCGGTGTTTCCGATCAACCCTGGCCAGGCCGGCAAGCAAATCCTCGGCCGGATGACCTATGCCAGGCTGGCCGATGTTCCCGAACCGATCGACATGGTCGACATCTTTCGCGCGGCGTCGGCAGTGCCGGGCATTGTCGATGAGGTGTTGCGGCTCGATCCCTTGCCGAAAGTCCTTTGGATGCAGCTTGGCGTACGCCATGACGAGACAGCCGCGCGCGCCGAGGCCGCCGGCATCAAGGTGGTGATGAACCGCTGCCCCAAGATCGAATATGGCAAGCTGTCCGGCGAGATCGGCTGGACCGGCGTCAATTCCGGCGTCTTGTCGTCGAAGAAGCCGCTGATGCGCCCCGGGTTCCAGAGTTTCGGCGTTCGCCAGAAATGATGAATGTCGCCCAAAAGTGCGCAGCGGTTTTGGGATGACGACATGCACCAAAAAAGGAGCCTCTAAGGCGCGTCGGATAAAGTCCTTCAAACGCGGCACGCCTTAGAAGCAAAAATTATTCCGCAAGGCCGTGCATTTTCTCGCGTCCCGGCCGCAGATCGTTCGCCGAAGGGCATTTTCTTCTTTGCATTCGCGTCCGGGCTTCGCCAAGAATGCCCGGCCATTTCAAGAGTTTCAAAAAGAGAGGTTTCGATGACCCGCACGCCCGGTTTCAACACGCTCGCCGTCCATGCCGGCGCCAAGCCTGACCCGGCGACCGGCGCCCGGGCCACACCGATCTACCAGACGACCTCCTTCGTCTTCGACGATGCCGATCACGCTGCCTCGCTGTTCGGGCTGAAGGCCTTCGGCAATATCTATACCCGCATCATGAACCCGACCCAGGCAGTGCTGGAAGAACGCATCGCCGCCCTCGAGGGCGGCACGGCGGCGCTTGCGGTCGCCTCCGGCCATGCCGCGCAAGTGATCGTGTTCCACAATCTGATGCAGCCGGGCGACAATTTCGTTGCCGCCAACAAGCTCTATGGCGGTTCGATCAACCAGTTCGGCCATGCCTTCAAGAATTATGGCTGGGAGGTGCGCTGGGCCGACACCAATGACATCTCGACCTTCGAGAGCCAGATCGACGACAGGACCAAGGCGATCTTCATCGAGAGCCTCGCTAATCCGGGCGGCACCTTTGTCGATATCGAGAAGATCGGCGACATCGCCCGCAAGCACGGCCTGCCGCTTATCGTCGACAACACGCTGGCCTCGCCCTACCTGATCCGCCCGATCGAGCACGGCGCCGACATCGTCGTCCATTCGCTGACCAAATTCATCGGCGGTCACGGCAATTCGATCGGTGGCGCCATCGTCGACGGCGGCACCTTCGACTGGTCCAAGTCGGGCAAGTACCCGATGCTGTCGGAACCGCGCCCCGAATATGGCGGCCTTATCCTGCACGAAACCTTCGGCAATTTCGCTTTCGCCATTGCCGCACGCGTGCTTGGCCTGCGCGACCTCGGTCCGGCGATTTCGCCGTTCAACGCCTTCCTGATCCTGACCGGCCTGGAAACCTTGCCGCTGCGCATGCAACGCCACTGCGACAACGCCGTGACCGTCGCCGCCTGGCTGTCCAATCACCCCAAGGTCGCCTCGGTGAATTATCCCGGCCTGCCCTCAGACAAGAACCACGCGCTGCAGAAGAAGTACTCGCCGCAAGGCGCCGGCGCCGTGTTCACCTTCGGTCTCAAGGGCGGCTATGACGCCGGCGTCAAGTTCGTCGAGGCGCTGGAACTGTTTTCGCACCTCGCCAATGTAGGCGACACCAAGTCGCTGGTCATCCACCCGGCCTCGACCACGCACCGCCAGCTTTCCGACGAGCAGAAGGTCAAGGCCGGAGCCGGTCCGGACACTGTGCGGCTTTCCATCGGCATCGAGGACGTCAACGACATCGTTGCCGACCTCGAACAGGCGCTTGCCAAGGTCTGATCGATCATGACCGCGTTTCTTTCCGTCGACATCAAAAACGTCGAACCCGAATCTGGCGCGCCGGCGCCGGATCGGCTGATCTCGGGCGATCCGAAATTCCGCACCTGGAACGTCGAGGAGCGTGACGGTGGCCTCTATGCCGGCATCTGGGAATCGACCCCGGGCAAATGGCGCATCGTCTATGACGAATGGGAATTCTGCCACATCCTGTCCGGCGTTTCGGTGATCGCCGAAGAAGGCGGTGCGGCGCGCACCGTCAAGGCCGGCGACAGCTTTGTGCTCAGGCCCGGCTTCAAGGGCAGCTGGGAAGTGCTTGAAACGACCCGCAAGGAGTATGTGATCAAGCTCTAATGCATGTCGCCCAAAAGTGGCCCCGGTTTTGGGGAACGACATGCATAAAAACGGGCATCCAGGCCGGGGTCACACGACGCGATCGATATCGCTGTCCGAAAATCCGTATCGCGCCATCATCTGCCGG
The DNA here is from genome assembly GCF_056404515.1 of Mesorhizobium sp. P2_C7. Classification (NCBI taxonomy): domain Bacteria; kingdom Pseudomonadati; phylum Pseudomonadota; class Alphaproteobacteria; order Hyphomicrobiales; family Phyllobacteriaceae; genus Mesorhizobium; species Mesorhizobium sp. P2_C7. Next base: position 91,220 of record NZ_JBFUDW010000018.1, read on the forward strand.
TGCCAGTCACCGCCCAGCAATTCATCGAGGCAAGCATCGATGTCCCTGAGCAGGGCGCTGTGGCCCTTGGCGATTGCGAAGGCACCGGCCGATGGCTGTTTTTCGCTGGCCGGGACCTCGACAAGACCAAGCGGCATTTCGGGCCGCTTGGTCAGATAGCCGCGATGCGCCATCGCAACGCTGGCATAGGCGTGCACCACGCCGTTGGCGACTGCATCCGCTGCGTCGGCCTGGGTTGCAAACATCCTGATCTGCTCCGGCGCAATCCCGTTGTGCAACGCCGTGAGATGCTGCACCTGGTCGGTAATGACGCCAAGCAAAGCCGTCCGGTCCCTGGCAATGGACTGGTAGCCGCCAAAGCCGCGCGGATTGTCTTTCGCGACCAGCAACCCATCCTGCAACGCCCAGATCGGCCGTGTGAAGTCTACGATCTCTTGGCGCTCGTCGGAGACGAACAGGCCGGTCGTCATGGTCCAGCGGCCCTCGACCAGCCCTGGCAGCAATTCAGCGAATTCGGTCTCGATCGGCCTGAAGCCCGCCAATCCGAGCTTCTCGCCGAGCCTGCGCGCAAGCTCGACGTCACAGCCTGAGACCTCGCCCGATGCACCGGCAAAGCAAAATGGCGGCTCTTCGAGGAAGGCGAATTTCAACTCGGTCATATGTTTGGGCAAACCGTCGCCTTCCTATTTCGCGGGGAACTGGCTGAGGCAGGCCTCCGATGCCTTGTCGTGGAAGGTCAGGGCATTGGGGTCCTCTGCCTCGATATCGGCGTCGGAAATCTCGTTGCGATAATACTGCGCCACGAGATCGAGGCCCTCCTGGCTGATGCCCTGGGTCGGCATTTCGCGCGCAAGGCAGCCGCAAAGGCTGAGCGCTCGGTCCGGTGAGCCAATCTTGTGGTTGGTGAGGATGAAATCCTGTGCCGGACAGGCATCGAGAAAGCTGTCGAAATTCAGCTTCTGCTGCGGCTGGTCGCCATGATTGAAGTACGCCGGCGGCCATTGGCTCTTGCCGCTGGCGACATCGCAGCCGGTGCCGACGTCCTCGGCATTTTTCAGAAGCGCCTGCCAGGCAATCTCTTTCGCGCCCGTCGGATATTCGAAATTCTCGCCCAGCGATGCGGTGTACATATCGAGATCGGGCTGCGTGAAGCCGGTCACCTGAAACCGGCTGAACCGGCATTGGCATTCAGCGCTCACGCGTTCCGCTTCACCCTCCGCCGGCTGCTCGTTGGATCTGCTTTTCTGGCAGGCCGCCATGAAGGCGGCATCATCAAGCGACGAGGCAGGAAACGTAGAGGCGTCGACATAGCGTTTTCCGTCCCAGCCGATCATCATCTGGTCGGACTGGATGTCGAGAAAACCGTTTCGTTTGAAGGCGCTGAGCCCGATCTTGTCCTGCGGCACCAGCCTTGCGCCGGGAATGTCGCCGAGGACTTCCTGGTAGCTGTCGCCTTCAAGGACGAACAGGAAGTTGCCGCAATGGATGCCGTCGCAGCCCGGCGCATAGCGATAGGCGAAGATCTCGGGAAAGCCGTCGAGGTTGAGATCGACCTCCACCGCAAAGGATGGCGGCGGGAAATCCTTGGCTCCGGTCTGCCGCTCCAGCAGGCCGGCCGCCATTTTCTGGGCGATCGCCACGCTGTTTTCCCACGGGATGTTCTCCGGCTGCTGCTGGGCGTGCGCCATCCCCAGGCACGCGCAAAGCATGGCCAACGCGAACGCCGTCGCCGGTCTCGAAAACACCCACATGTCGCAGCCCCAGGCCCGCGATCGTCAGAAGCCGACGGCGAGCGTTTCCAGCCCATGGAAGTGGTAAGTGTCGCGGAAGCGGGGCGGTTCGGCAAGATGCAGCTTTGGCTGCCGGTCGAACAAGGTTTTCAGCGATACCTGCAATTCGAGCCGGGCTAGCGGCGCACCGATGCAGAAATGGATGCCGGCGCCGAAGGATACGTTCTTCTGGTCGGCGCGATCCGGGTTGAAGGCGAGCGGTTCGGCGAAGGCGCGCGGGTCGTGATTGGCCATGCCGAGCAGCAGCCCGATCGTCTGGCCCGGCTGTACGACGATGCCCGGCGCGACTTCGAACTCCTGATAGGCGTAGCGCGTGAACATGTGCAGTGGCGCGTCGAAGCGCAGGCACTCCTCCACTGTCGCCGCGGTCGCTTCGGGTGAGCTGAAGAAGCGACGGGGATCGCCACCTTGCGCCAGGATCGAGCGCACGGCATTGCCGGTCTGGTGCACGGTCGCTTCATGGCCGGCATTGAGCAGCAGGATCGCCGAGGACACCATCTCGTCCTCCGACAGCTTCTGGCCGTCCTCCTGCGCCGAGATCAGCAGCGACAGCAGGTCGTCACCGGGGTTCTTGCGCCGCTCGGTGACATGGCTGCGCAGGAAATCGGCAAAATCGCCTGCGGCGCGGTTGGCCGTCTCCTCGGTTTCGCGCGTGCGGCTATGCATGTACATGGCGACCATCTGGTGCGACCAGTCGAGCAGTTGCGGCCCCATCTCGACCGGAACGCCGAGCATTTCGGCAATGATGGTGATCGGCAGCGGCGCCGCGAAGGCGGGCAAGAGGTCGACGGTTCCTTCGGGTTGGAAACGGTCGATCAACTCGTTGGTGAGCGCTTCGACACGCGGACGCAGCCGTTCGACCTGGCGCGAGACGAAAGCACGGTTGACCAGAGTTCTCAGCCGCGTGTGTACCGGTGGCTCCAGCTCCAGCATCGAATTGGCTTCGATGCCGTCGAATGCCTTGAGATGGCTGCGGTCCTGGCCGACACCGCGCCTGTCTGGAACGCCGGCCGGGTTCTGCCGGCCGAAGCGACGATCGCGCAGCAGCCGGTTGACGTCGTCGAAGCCGCCAAAGCACCAGAAGCCGAACTCTTCCCAGAAGAATGCATTCGAGATGCCGTGCAGAAAGGCGTAGGCCTCGTAAGGATCTTGAAAAAAGGCCGGCTCGTGCGGGTCGAGCCGCAGGTGGCGGGTGGCTGGATCAAAGGCCAGATAAGGTGGCGTCAATTTGGTCATGCCAGACCAATAGCGCGGCTTGCCAGCCCGGTTCCAGACCGTATGTTGCGCCCGGATAGCCCAATGCGTTGAGCCAGCCATATGGCTGCGGAAAGACTGAACTGATGAATGTGATCGTTGTCGGCGCGGGCATTGCCGGTCTGTCCACCGCGTGGTCGCTGGTCAAGGCCGGCCACAGCGTTTCGATCGTCGAACAGGGACCGATCCCCAACCCGCTGGCGGCATCAGGCGACCATCACCGCATCATCCGCCGCGCCTACCGGGCCGGTACCGGCTATGGCCGGCTGATCACCGAAGCCTATCAGACCTGGGACGAGATGTGGGCCGATCTCGGCGAAAGCCACCTCGATCCCAGAGGTTTTGTCTGCATTTCGCGCGCGCCGGGCGACGAGGCCGAGGAATACCGCGAGGGCCTGGAGGAGGGGAATTTCCCTTTCGAGTTGCTGGCGCCGGATGCGGCCGCGCAACGCTGGCCGTTTCTTGAGGCTGGCTCGTTCCGCTATGCCTATTTTTCGACCGAAGGCGGCGCGCTGCACTGCCGCAAGATCGCCTCCGGCCTGGCTAAATGGCTGCGGACCAATGGCGCCAATGTCTACGAGAACAGCAAGGTCGTCGAAATCGACGAGGAAACCGGTCACATCGTGCTCGAAAGCGGCGAAACCATGCAGGCGGACCGCATCGTCGTCGCTGCCGGTGCCTGGGTGTTGAAACTTTTCCCGGAACTGGACGGCGAACTGAAGACCTATCGAACGGCACTTGCCTATGTCGAACCGCCGGCGGACCTAAAGGCCGCCTGGCTGGCAGCGCCGGTCGTCCTCGATATCGGCGGCACGGTCGACGGCTACGTGATCCCGCCCTCCGGCGGCGCCAGCATGAAATTCGGTTCCGGTCTCCACAGGGTGCCGACCAGCGACGCCGACTGGAACCGGGAGCCGGTGCCGGGCGAGGGGGAGGCGATCCGCAACCTGTTTTCGCCGCCGATCGCCCGCATCGATGAGTATGAGGTGACCGAGGTCGTCACCTGCGCCTACACCTTCACCGCCGACGAGAAATTCATGGCGCACGAGAAGGGCAGATGCCTGATCGTCTCGGCCTGCTCCGGCCATGGCTACAAATTCGGTGCTGCGGTCGGCCGGCGCGTTGCCGCTGCCATTGGTGACGGCGACATCGCCGGCCTGAAGCGCTGGCTGCGAGCGGAGGTGGCCTGAACGGACCCTCGTAAGACAGCGCGCTAGCCGGAGGCGTAAAAGAAAAGCGCCACTGCTGCGATCGTTAGAAAACCGAAGAACGCCGCATAAGGGTAGTATCCATCGGGTCCAGATGGGCTTTTCCATTTTAGCACCGCCGCGTCGTACAGGTCGTGTCGCAGGAAGAGATAAGCCGCAGCCGCACCAAAGGCGATGACGATCCAGCCAAGACTATCCATTGCAGTGCCTGGGAATATGCACGCGCCGCCAGCCGGATGACCCTTCGCGAACCAGCACGCGCCGGGCGACGGTCCGGTAGGAGGCGGGAACATTGATGATGCGCCTTTGCTCCGGCTGCACCAGCACCTCCTCGGCGATGCTGTCATACTGCGCCGGGGTGACGACACGCCGTGTGCGTTCGGGCTGGATCACCACGGTCTCGGCGACACGCCCGTAGCGCGCCTTGTGCCAGATCTTGCACAGCACCTTGCGGCCATGGATGACGCGCCATTCCCAGGAATAGCCGCCATCATCGATCTGGACCGTGTGGTAAACGGTGCGGGTGACGGCGGGCACGACATCGTAGGTCACTTGCGCCGGAACCGTCATCACCACGCGTTCGCGGGTGCCATAGATGGCCGGGGTATAGTCGACCTGCTGGCCGGCCGGGCTGACCAGCACGTCTTCGTAGACAGTGTCGTAGACATCAGGCGTGCGGACCGGTTCATAGCATTCGACGGCGCGACCGCCGGCCGCGGTTTGCGAAATCGTGCCGAGCACGGTCAGCCCGGCAATGGCGAAGCATGCGGTTTTCCTGAACATGACACTCCCCCTGTTGAACGGCACAATGACGGTTCAACGTTGGATTGTAGGGGAAGCGGCGTCGGGTAAAAGGGGGATTTGCGGTATTTCGTTAAGCAATTCGGTTAAGAAATTGCTACGAATGGTGATGACATCGCCAAACGATGACGACACGGGTCGATGATCCCCGTGAATAACCTTGATTCGACTTACCCAGATGGCTAGGACGGGTCGGCCTTGCACAAGGATGAGCCGGCATCCTATTTACGGAATGACGATCCAGAACCGATTCTGCCCGATCTGCCAGCCTTCCCGGCGCCGGAATCCCACCGCGAGATAAGAGATAACTAATGAAGAACCCCGTCGAAACCTACATGAACCTCGTTCCGATGGTGGTCGAACAGACCAATCGCGGCGAGCGGGCCTACGACATTTTCTCGCGCCTCCTTAAGGAGCGCATCATTTTCATCACCGGTCCGGTCGAGGACGGCATGGCGACGCTGGTCTGCGCGCAGCTTTTGTTCCTGGAAGCCGAGAATCCGAAGAAGGAAATCAACCTCTATATCAACTCGCCGGGTGGCGTCGTCACCTCGGGCATGGCGATCTACGATACCATGCAGTTCATCAAGCCGGCAGTGTCGACGCTCTGCATCGGCCAGGCGGCCTCGATGGGGTCGCTGCTTTTGACCGCCGGCCACAAGGACATGCGCTTTGCCACGCCGAACGCCCGCATCATGGTTCACCAGCCTTCCGGCGGCTTCCAGGGCCAGGCGTCCGACATCGAGCGCCATGCCCAGGACATCATCAAGCTGAAGCGTCGCCTCAACGAGGTCTACGTCAAGCACACCGGCAAGAGCTACGAAGAGATCGAAAAGACGCTCGACCGCGACCATTTCATGACCGCCGACGAAGCCAGGGATTTCGGCCTCATCGACAAGGTCATTTCGTCGCGCGAGCCGGTGGAAGGCGTTGTGGCATAAGGGCTAGTTGGCAGTTGGATGGCGGCATCACGCGCTTTTGGCGTGTCTTGCGGCATTTCAGCCACAATTGCCTGTTCCCTCGGGGGCTAGGATTGCCTACGTTAAGGCTATGTTGAGTTTCGGCGGCTTAGCTTTATGCGGGGCTGTCGCGAATCATTGCCACGTTTTCTGATTTGTGTTTCGTACGGAATGCGTTGCAGGAGCCGGACACTGGCGGCGGCGGATTCCCGCGATAGATGAGAGTATGCGCCCTTTCAGCCAGACCATCGGCGGGCGGCCATGAAAGGACATGAAAATGAGCAAGGTCGGCAACAACAGCGGCGATTCCAAGAATACGCTCTACTGCTCGTTTTGCGGCAAAAGCCAGCACGAAGTGCGCAAGCTGATCGCCGGTCCGACGGTCTTCATCTGCGACGAGTGCGTCGAGCTCTGCATGGACATCATCCGCGAGGAGAACAAGACCTCGATGGTGAAGTCGCGCGAGGGCGTGCCGACACCGCAGGAGATCCTCAAGGTTCTCGACGACTATGTCATCGGCCAGCCCTACGCCAAGCGCGTGCTGTCGGTGGCCGTCCACAACCACTACAAGCGCCTCGCGCATGCCGGCAAGAACAACGATGTCGAGCTGGCCAAGTCGAACATCCTGCTGATCGGCCCGACCGGCTGCGGCAAGACGCTGCTGGCCCAGACGCTGGCCCGCATCATCGACGTGCCCTTCACCATGGCTGATGCCACGACGCTGACCGAAGCCGGTTATGTCGGCGAGGATGTCGAAAACATCATCCTCAAGCTGCTGCAGTCGGCCGACTACAATGTCGAGCGGGCGCAGCGCGGCATCGTCTACATCGACGAGATCGACAAGATTTCGCGCAAGTCCGACAATCCCTCGATCACCCGCGACGTGTCGGGCGAGGGCGTGCAGCAGGCGCTGCTGAAGATCATGGAAGGCACCGTCGCCTCCGTGCCGCCGCAGGGCGGCAGGAAGCACCCGCAGCAGGAATTCCTGCAGGTCGACACCGCCAACATCCTGTTCATCTGCGGCGGCGCTTTCGCCGGGCTGGACAAGATCATCTCGGATCGCGGCCGGAAAACCTCGATCGGCTTTGGCGCCATCGTCGCTTCGCCCGAGGATCGCCGCACCGGCGATGTCTTCCGCCTGGTAGAGCCCGAGGATCTGTTGAAATTCGGTCTTATCCCCGAATTTGTCGGCCGTCTGCCGGTCCTGGCGACCTTGGAGGACCTCGACGAGCCGGCGCTGATCCAGATCCTGACCGAGCCGAAGAACGCGCTGGTCAAGCAGTATCAGCGGCTGTTCGAGATGGAGAATGTCGACCTGACCTTCCACGAGAACGCCCTGTCGGCGATCGCCAAGCGCGCCATCGAGCGCAAGACCGGCGCGCGCGGCCTGCGCTCGATCATGGAAGCGATCCTGCTCGACACGATGTTCGAACTTCCCGCGCTCGAAGGCGTGCGCGAAGTGGTTATTTCGGAAGAGGTGGTTACCGGCAGTGCCCGGCCGCTCTATATCTACTCCGAGCAGAAGGAAAAGAAGGGCAATGTCAGCGCCTGACATGACCCCACAGCGGAATTTTGAAACGGCGCCGCAAGGCGCCGTTTTGCTGTCACGCAGGGTTTTGCGGCTGCGCCCGGTCTTGCAGTCACAAATCTGTCACTTGCGGGCAAGTTGGAGGAGCGGATTTGTACGGGCCTCTTGATCTTTGTGGATCGTGCATCCAACTAACTGGAGAAGGCCGAGGTGCCCGATTTCTGTGCTGTAAAACTCCCGTCATAAACGGTGGTAGGCGGAACGATCCCCGGTCGTTAATATGAGATTCGCGGTTGGCTGATTGGCGGCCGCGACATGAAAGGTTGGACAATGGCCAAAATATCCAAGGCTCCCAGCGACGGCGTCTTCGCAGTCCTCCCACTGCGCGACATCGTGGTGTTCCCGCACATGATCGTTCCGCTCTTCGTCGGGCGTGAAAAGTCGATCAAGGCGCTGGAAGAGGTGATGGGTCAGGAGAAGCAGATCCTGCTCGCCACCCAGATGAATGCCGCCGACGACGATCCCGAGCCCGATGCCATCTTCGACATCGGCACGCTCGCCAATGTGCTGCAATTGCTGAAGTTGCCCGACGGCACCGTCAAGGTTCTGGTCGAAGGCGCCTCGCGCGCGAAAATCGTCTCGTTCACCGACCGCCCCGACTTCCACGAGGCCCGCGCCACGGCGCTGGTCGAGCCGGAAGAGGAAGAGGTCGAGGTTGAGGCGCTGGCTCGCTCGGTGGTCACCGACTTCGAGAACTACGTCAAGCTGAACAAGAAGATCTCGCCCGAAGTGGTGGGTGCCGCCAGCCAGATCGACGACTATTCCAAGCTCGCCGACACGGTCGCTTCGCATCTCGCCATCAAGATTCCCGAGAAGCAGGAAATGCTGGCCACGCTCTCGGTCAAGGAGCGGCTGGAAAAGGCGATGGGCTTCATGGAAGCCGAAATCTCCGTCCTGCAGGTGGAGAAGCGCATCCGTTCGCGCGTCAAGCGCCAGATGGAGAAGACACAGCGCGAATACTACCTCAACGAGCAGATGAAGGCGATCCAGAAGGAACTCGGCGAAGGCGAGGACGGCCGCGACGAAGCTGCCGAGATCGAGGCGCGCATCAAGAAGACCAAGCTCTCCAAGGAGGCCCGCGAAAAGGCGGAAGCCGAGTTGAAGAAGCTCAGGACGATGTCGCCCATGTCGGCGGAATCGACCGTCGTGCGCAACTATCTCGACTGGATCCTGTCGATCCCGTGGGGCAAGAACTCCAAGGTCAAGCAGGACCTGGCTTTCGCGCAGAACGTGCTCGACACCGATCATTTCGGCCTCGACAAGGTCAAGGACCGCATCGTCGAGTACCTTGCCGTGCAAAGCCGCCAGAAGAAGCTGAAGGGGCCGATCCTGTGCCTCGTCGGCCCTCCCGGCGTCGGCAAGACCTCGCTCGGCAAGTCGATCGCCAAGGCGACCGGTCGCGAATTCATCCGCATGGCGCTCGGCGGCGTGCGTGACGAAGCCGAGATCCGTGGCCATCGGCGCACCTATATCGGCTCGATGCCCGGCAAGGTCATCCAGTCGATGAAGAAGGCGAAGAAGTCCAACCCGCTCTTCCTGCTCGACGAGATCGACAAGATGGGCCAGGACTTCCGTGGCGATCCGTCGTCGGCGCTGCTCGAGGTGCTCGATCCCGAACAGAACTCGACGTTCATGGACCATTACCTCGAGGTCGAATACGACCTGTCGAGCGTGATGTTCGTGACGACGGCGAACACGCTGAACATCCCTGCGCCCTTGATGGACCGCATGGAGATCATCCGTATCGCCGGCTACACCGAGGACGAGAAGATCGAAATCGCCAAGCGGCACCTGATGCCGAAGGTGGTGCGCGACCATGCCCTGCAGCCGAAGGAGTTCTCCGTCGGCGAGGACGCGATCCGCGCCATCATCCAGACCTACACCCGTGAAGCGGGCGTCAGAAGTCTGGAGCGCGAGCTGATGAAGCTCGGGCGCAAGGCGGTGACCGAGATCCTGAAGACGAAGAAGAAGACGGTCAACATCACGGCGGCGAACCTCGCCGACTACCTCGGTGTTCCGCGCTTCCGCTTCGGCCAGGTCGAGGCTGACGATCAGGTCGGTGTCGTTACCGGGCTTGCCTGGACGGAAGTCGGCGGCGAGCTGCTGACGGTCGAAGGCGTCATGATGCCCGGCAAGGGCCGCATGACGGTGACCGGCAACCTGCGCGACGTGATGAAGGAATCGATTTCGGCGGCGGCCTCCTATGTCCGCTCGCGCGCCATCGATTTCGGCATCGAGCCGCCGCTGTTCGATAAGCGCGACATCCACGTGCACGTGCCGGAAGGTGCGACGCCCAAGGATGGACCGTCGGCCGGCGTGGCGATGGCGACAGCGATCATCTCGGTGCTGACGGGCATTCCGATCAAGGCCGATGTGGCGATGACCGGCGAGATCACGCTGCGCGGCAGGGTGCTGCCGATCGGTGGGCTCAAGGAGAAGCTGCTTGCCGCGTTGCGCGGCGGCATCAAGAAGGTGCTGATCCCGGAAGACAATGCCAAGGACCTGGCGGAGATTCCGGACAACGTGAAGAACGGGATGGAGATCATTCCGGTCTCACGGGTCGGTGAGGTGTTGCGCCACGCGCTGGTGCGTATGCCGGAGCCGATCGAGTGGGTCGAACCTGTCAATCCGCCGGCGACGACCGACACCGCGGATGATGCCGGCAAGACGCTTGCACATTAGAGCGGCGGCGCGCGTCCACCTGGACGCGCAAAGGACGCTCTGACACTCGGGACTTGCGCATGGTCCCTTCCGAAAACCGGCTACGGTTTTCGGGGTCATGCGTAAGTTTTCGCTAAGGTTGCAGTGCACAAACAGAGAGCCGGGCTTCGCGCCCGGCTTTTTCATGTGAAAAACCCCGGAATTCCGGGCTTTTTCCGCTTTTTCTTGGGCATTTCGACTTGGTTGCGGGAACGCTTCTTTCTAAAGTCCGTTTCCTGCCGGATGAGTCGTAGGTTCCGGTGTTCTCATGGAAGGGAATTTTTATGAACAAGAACGAACTGGTGTCCGCTGTCGCCGACGCCGCGAGCATTTCGAAGGGTGACGCACAGTCGGCGGTCGACGCGGTGTTTTCCGTGATCACCGGCGAACTGAAGAAGGGCGGCGATGTCCGGCTTGTCGGCTTTGGCAATTTCACCGTGTCAAAGCGTGCGGCTTCGACGGGCCGCAACCCGCAGACAGGCGCCGAAGTCCAGATCCCGGCGCGTACCGTGCCGAAGTTCTCGGCCGGCAAGGGCCTCAAGGACGCGGTCAACTAAGCGACTTTTTCTTTTCAGAGACCAGAAAAGCCGGGCTTGCCCCGGCTTTTCTTTTTGTGCCCGACGCCGGTACACGCGAGCACAAAAGCCGGGCCTGCCCGGCTTTTCTTTTGCCGGGCCTGGAGTGGACGATCTCTGGGTCATGCCGTCCCGGAAAATGAGGGCGCGAAGCAGCCAAACTCGCACGTCCGGAGAACCGGGATGAAGGGGCGCTTGGCGCGAGTCCGCTTTTTGCGCTCGACCGAGGGTCCTGGCCATACTATCCTGCACTCTAGGACATTGGCGGCGCTGCTCCACGTCGGGAAGAGGTTCCCCATGCCTAGGGGTGTTCGGAAATGAACCTGTTGATCGACAAGCTTGCCGGATTGGTCTTTATCGTCATTGGCTTCCTGCTGGCGGCATCGGGTTACCGGGCCGCATCGACGGGATATATGGCTGCCGGGATCGTTCTGCTCGCCATCGGAATTGCACTGGTGGTACGCAAGGTGTTGCGGCGAAATCAGGACAATCAACAGTGATGGCCGCCAGGGGTAGAGGGCTGACCCCCTGGCTCCGCACGATCCGGGATGATCTCAAAACACGCCTGGGCCGTGCACCGTGAACGGATTCAGGCGACGCGCTTTGGGTCTTTGCTCTTATGCATGCCGTTGTCCCAAAACCGGGTCCACCTTTGGGCGATACATGCACTAGCCATTCGGCGCCTCGGCGCGCATCAGGCCTTCCTGCTTGAGATCGGCCCACAGCGCCGCCGGCAGCTTTGCGTCGAGCAGCGAGCGGTTGCTCTCGACTTCGCTCGGCCGCTGGCCACCGGGGATCACCGAAACCACCGAAGGGTGCTGCAGAGGGAATTGCAGGGCAGCCTCGATCAGCCGCACGCCATGGCGCGTGCAGACGGCGTCGATGCGCGCGACGCGCTCCATGATATCCTGTGGCGCCTCGGAGTAGTTGTAGTACGCGCCGGGCTTTGGCCCGGTCGCCAGAATGCCGGAATTGTAGGGTCCGCCGAGGACGATGCCGATGCCGCGCGCCTGGCAGAGCGGCAGGAAGGACGCCAGCGCCTCCTGTTCCAGCAGCGTATAGCGCCCGGCAAGCAGGAACAGGTCGAAATCGCCGCGCTCGGCCAGCGTCTGGGCAACCTGCCACTCATTGATGCCGCCACCGAACGCCTTGATCACGCCCTGGTCGCGGAGCGACAGCAGCCCGTAATAGCCCGAGCGCATGAACTCCTCGATACGCTGGTCGGCCGCTTCCTTGCTGCCATGGGTGAAGATGTCGACATCGTGCACGAAGAGGATGTCGATGCGGTCGACGCCGAGGCGCTCGAGCGAGGCTTCGAACGAACGCATGACGCCGTCATAGCTGTAGTCGTAAACCTCGCGGCGCGACGGCGTGTCGAAGAACTTGCCGATGCCGGTGCGCTGTTCCGGCGGGCAGGCGCGCATGATGCGGCCGACCTTGCTCGACAGCACATAGTCATCGCGCTTCTTCGAGCGCAGGAACGGATTGAGCCGCGTTTCCGACAGGCCCAGCCCATAGAGCGGCGCGGTGTCATAGTAGCGGCAGCCGGTCGCCCAGGCGGCCTCCAGCGTGGCGTTGGCGTCCTCGTCCGAGACGGCACGGTAGAGATTGCCGAGCGGCGCGGTGCCGAAGCCGAGCTCGGTAAAAGCGATGCCGCCATTGCCGATGCGGTCGAAGTGCCGTGTCTTCATATTCTGCTGTCTGCCTCACTTGATTTGTCTGACATGACACTATCATGCCTGTGGCTCGGCAAAAGCGCTGCGGATCGTTGGACACGCATTTTCGCGGTTGCTAGCATGAGCGAAATCAAGCTGTTCGTCGAAGCAAGAGCGACAATCCCCGGGATGATTTCGATGCCAGGTTCGCCGTGACCGACAACAGCGAAAATCCGTTCACGACCGCGCTTGGCGAACTCGGCAGCGTGCTGGCACGCGTCGACGGCAGCCGCATCGACGCCGCCTGCAAGATGCTCGCAGGAGCCGGACAAATCGTCGTCTATGGCTGCGGCCGCGAGGCCTTGCAGGTCAAGGGCTTTGCCATGCGGCTCTATCATCTCGGCCTGCCGGTCTCGGTGGTCGGCGACATGAACACGCCGCCGCTGGGACCCGGCGATGTCTTCCTGGCCAGTTCAGGGCCGGGAGAAACCTCGACCGTGCTCACCTTGATGCAGGTCGCGCACGGTGCCGGCGCAACGAACCTGCTGCTGACAGCCCAGGCCGAAAGCAGTGCGGCAAAGCGTGCCGATTTCACGCTGCTCATCCCCGCGCAGACCATGGCCAACGACCAGGGGACCAAGAAAACGTCGGTGCTGCCGATGGGCTCGGTGTTCGAAGGGGCGCTGTTCCTGCTGTTCGAGGTTATGGTGCTGAAGCTCAGGGAATTGATCGGCGCTTCGCCGGAAGCGATGCGCGCCCGCCACACCAACATGGAATAGATCATGCGCTACGAACTGATGCTGCCGCACCAGATCCGCAAGGCGATCACCGAGAACTGGCCGGTCGCGTTGCCGCTCGGCGTGCTCGAATACCATGGCGAGCACATGGCCGTGGGCATGGACACGCTGGCGGTCATCAAGACGCTGGAGTTGTTCGAAAAGGAACGCGACATCGTCATCCTGCCGCCCTTCTACTATGGCGCGGCAAGCTACGCCGTGGCGGCCCCGGAAGGCAGCGGCTCGCTGCAGGTCGGCGGCAATCAACTGGCGCCGTTCGGCGAAGAGCTGTTTTACAGCCTGCTGCGCATAGGCTTTCGCAACATCCACGCCATCATCCACCACCAGACCGAGAATTTCGCCGCCGGCATGCCGACCGATCTCGCCTTCAAGACCGCCGGCCGGCAGGCGATCTTCCGCTTCCTCGAAAAGGAGCGCGGCGAGGGCTGGTGGGGCTCGGAGGCGATGGCCGGCTATTATGCCCAGCACGCCGAGGGCGGCAATTTCTTCAACTGGGTGCAGGTGCATCCGCTGATGTCGGCGACAATGAACGGCAAGTACCCGTTCGACCATGCCGGCATCGGCGAGACCTCGCTGATGCTGGCGCTATGCCCGGAAGCTGTCGATGCCAGTCACTTCGAAGACAACAAGAGCTGGTACACCGCGACCGCCAAGGACGCCTCGGCCGAGCTTGGGCAAAAGGGTGTCGCCATGATCATGGATCATTTGCGCGCGATCCTGAGGAGCTAACCGCCGATTTTCTGCCGCTCCGCCCTATAGTCGGTGATCGACTTGTCCGGATCGCTTTTGGTCGCGACAGCCCAGATGAAGGTGCCGCCGCCGGCAACGGCAAGGATGGCAAACAGCGCGATGCCGAGGGGAAATGTCCTGGTGTAGAGCACGATCAGGAGCATCGACAGGCCGCCTCCCACCATGGCCACCACAAAGCCGGCGATGACAGCGCGACCCTGCCAGGCGATCGGCATGACGCCCTTGCCGTAACGGTCGTAGCCCTTGTGGCCAACGCGGATGTTGCGCGCGAACCAGTATTTGGCAGCCATCGCCTATTTCACCGCGCCCGCGGTCATGCCCATGATCAGATAGCGTTCGAGCGCGATGCCGATGACGGCCAATGGCGCAATTGCCGCGGTGGCCAGCGCGGCCATCGACCACCAGTTGATGCCTTGCGAGCCGGTCTGGCTCGCCACCATGACCGGAATTGTCTTGGCGTCGGTCGAAGTCAGCAGCGCGGCGAAGAAATACTCGTTCCAGCACAGCACCATCGCCAGGATGAAGGCAGCGACCATGCCCGGCAGCGCGATCGGCATGACGATGCGGAAGAAGGCGCCCCAGATCGACAGCCCGTCGACGAGCGCTGCTTCCTCGAGCTCGACCGGTATGGAATTGAACTGGTCGCGCATGATCCAGATGACGATCGGCAGCACCATCAGCGTGTAGAGCAGGATCAGTCCGACGCGCGTGTCGAGCAGGCCGACCTCCCGGTAGAGCACCAGGAAGGGCAAGGCCAGCACCACCGGCGGCAGGATCAGCTGCGACAGGAAGAAGAACGAGATGTCCTCGTTCTTGAACCAGGCGAAATGGTAGCGATAGCGGGTAAGGCCGTAGGCGGCGAGGCTGCCGATGATGATGGCGAGGCTCGACGCGCCGACCGAGGTGATCACCGAGTTCATGAAGCGCTTGAAGAACTCATCGCGCACCGTCGAGGTCTGGAAGATCGAATCCGGCGACAGGCCGAGAGAACGCCAGCCCTTCCAGTCCGGTTGGAAGTCGACGAACGGGATCAGGTGGCCCTGGGTGACGTCGACCGCCGATTTGAACGAGGTGGTTATCGTCCAGTAGATCGGGAACAGGCAGATGAACGCCCAGAACACCAGCGCGCCATAGATGAAGACGCGGCTGGTGATGAAGCTCGCCGGAGAGCGGATTTCGGAAACGGTGTACTCGGTGGTTTGAACGCTCATGATCCCGGCCGCTCAGTTGACGTTGCGCACGAAGCGGTTGGCGAATTTCAGCAGCCAGGTCACGAACACGACGATGATGATGAGATAGACCATCGCCAGCATGGTTCCGTAGCCGACATTCGAGCGGTCGCGATATTCGCGGTAGATGAAGCTCGATACCGAATCGGTGGCGCCGCCCGGGCCGCCGGACGTCACCGTGATGATGATGTCGGCAAGCTTCAGCTTGAAGATGATGCGCAGGATCACCGCCGTCACCGACACCGGCAGCATCAGCGGGAAGGTGACTTGCCAGAAGGTCTGCCACGCATTCGCGCCGTCGACCCGTGCCGCTTCCAGTATCTCACGCGACATTGCCTGCAGGCCGGCGAGCAGCATGATCATCATAAACGGGATGAAGGTCCAGGCATCCAGCACCATGATCGAGATACGGGCGATGATCGGGTCGCTGAAGAAGGCCGGGTTTTCCCAGCCGAGATAGCGCGCCAATGTTGCCGCCGGCCCGAAGCGGTATTCCATCAGCGACTTGCCGACCATCCACGACACCGCGACCGGCGACAGCATCAGCGGCATCAGGAAGACGACGCGGAAGAATTTGCGGGCGCGGATCTGCGCGTTGAGCAACAGCGCCAGGCCAAAGGCAATGACATATTCGACCAGCACGGCGAGCACATAGAGCACCATGTTGAACAGCGCGTTGCGGTAGTAGGGATCGCCCAGCATCTGCCAGAAATTGGCAAGCCCATTGAACTTGCGGCCGCTGAAGGAACTGAGGTTCCAGTCGGTCAGCGCGATATAGAAACCGAACAGCGTCGGGAAGATCACCATGGCGATGGTAAACAGCAGCGCCGGCAGCAGGAACAGGGCGCGCTGGCCGTCCTCGCCGCGTGTCAGCACCTGGCCGATACCGAGCGCCACGCCCCACAGAACATAGGCATAGACGACAGGGCGCCACGTTTCGAAGCCGATGGTATCGGCTTCGGTCTTGTACAGGATCTCCAGCACGATCACCGCCAGCAGGCCAACCGTCGCAACAGCCATCAGCGCCCAACCGAGGCGTTTTCGGCCGGGCGAAATCAGATCGGAAGGGTCGGCATCTGCCGGCCACTGGTTCGCGGTCGAAGTCGGGTCAGTCACATATCTCGCCCGTTTGAAGGCTCATCGAGGAGCCGGAGCCGGTCTGCTGTGGTCCGGCGTTGCCGCCGGACCACGGTTTCACAATAGCCTACATGCCGAGCGAAGCCTTGTAGAGCTTGACCTGCTTTTCGCGGCCGATCTGGTCGGTCAGCTTCTCCCAGGCCGCTGCGATGGCGTCTGCGCCTTCTTGCGCCTTCATCTTGCCGGCGAAGGTGTTGGCCAGAATATCCTCGGCGGCGCTGTAGTACTGGAAGATGCCAGGGATGCGCGGCTCGATCGCCGCGTTCGGATGGTTGTACGAATCGCCTTCCGACTTCAGGTACGAAGTGATGAAGGCCTCGTCGTAGCCTGCCGCCACCCATTCCGGAATGTCGAAGTGGGAGTTGCGATAGGGCTGGAAGCCCGACGGATACATCGCCGTCCAGATCGACAGGTCCTTGCCGCCGAGATGGGCGGCGGCGGACCATGCCGCCTTCTTCTTCTTCTCGTCGGCATCGACGCGGGCCATGACATAGACGCCCCAGCCGAGATAGGCGCAGTTCGGCGAGTAGTTCGGCCCGCTGGCGAGCTTTTCCCACTTGCCGGTCTTGGAATTGTAGACGTCGTCGGAGCCGGGCAGGATCGAGAAACCGGTGACGTCGCCGATGACCGAGGAATCATTGGTCTTGACGTTGGAGCCGATGTCGCCCCACCAGGGGATCATCGAACCGGTGCCGGCCAGGAACTGCTGGAAGCCGGTGGTGTTCGGGTCGGCGTTGATCTGGTCCGCCGGTTCGTTCGGCAGCGCGTCGATGACGTCCTGGATTGCCCGCACCCAGGCCGGGTTGTTGATTCGCGGCTTCATCGTATCGGCGTCGAACAGCCAGGCCTTGTCATCGGGATGCTTGGCGTAGGCGGTGGCGCGGCTGCCGAGGAAGTAGAAGCCGAAACCGCCCCACGGCTTGGGCGCGTCGAGATAGCCATAGACGTCCTGGCCCTTGAACTTCTTGCCCTTGAGGAACTTGGTGACCGCCTGGACCTGTTGCCAGGTCTTCGGCACGCCCCACTCGCCTTCACCGCCGCCATCCTTCCAGGCCTTGGCGAGGTCGGCATCGGCGAACACGTCGGTGCGGTAGTTGAAATTGTGCGTGTCGCCGTCAATGGTCACGCGATACTGCTTGCCATCCCAGGTGCCGACGGGAGGCTTGAGATAGTTGACCAGATCGTCGAAATCGATCTGCTTCTTGACCCAGTCGGGCATCTCGGACGTCAGGCCCTTGCCGCAGACATCGCCTTCGAACGGCGCGCCCATCTCGATGATGTCGAAGTCGACGGTGCCGGTGGCGATCGATTGCTGCAGGCGGGCGTTGTAGTCGGCCTGCGCCAGATCGATCCAGCTGATCTTAGCACCGGTATAGGCTTCCCACGGCTTCAGGAAGCCACGGAACAGCACATTGTGCAGGTTCTGGTTGTTGAGACCCATGAACGTCAGCTCGACGCCGGCGAATTCGCCTTCCTTGACGTTGGCCTTGGTCGCTTCGAGGCAGAGTTCACCGACCTTCTGGAAGTCGGCGTCGGTCGGCTGACCTTTGCCAACGCCGGGGATCTGCAGAATCTTCGAGCGCAGTTCGCTTGCGGCGGAAGCCGGCCGGGTGAAAGCGCCGAGCCCGGCGCCGGATGCGGCCGCGATCGCAGCCATGCTGGCCGCGCCCTTCAAGATGTCGCGCCTTGTGGCGCCGGCACGCACCAGTTTATCGTAAAGACCTGTTCTCATCGACTATTCCTCCCAGAAATCAGTGTGAATGGATGTGGCCATTCTGTCGGTCGCTGGAGCGCCAGCGATACGTCCGGCTCGGAAACGAATTAGCAGGACCCCACCCTGCGTCGATTGAAGCTCCGATTGCGGATCTGGTTCCGACTTTGGACCAGCACTCGTCACTATTCTCACAACCAAACGCCGTGTCAACGAGGGCAGGTTTTTATCTATAAGAGACTGACTTGCCCTGACCGATTGCGTTGGTTAGCTTCTGCGCCTACGGCAGTGGAGCCGATGGGGGAGATATGGCGCAAGTCGCAATCAGCAAGGTGGCCAAGGCGTTTGGAACCGTCAAGGTTCTGCACGAAGTCAGCGTCGATATCGCCGACGGGCAGTTCGTGGTGCTGGTTGGTCCTTCGGGTTGCGGCAAGTCCACGCTGCTCAGGATGGTGGCCGGGCTGGAGACCGTCTCCGGGGGCACGATCGCCATCGGCGACCGCATCGTCAATCATTTGCCGCCGGCCAAGCGCGACATCGCCATGGTGTTCCAGAACTACGCGCTCTATCCGCACAAGACGGTCGAGCAGAACATGGCCTTTGCGCTCAAGCTGCGGAAAACCGATCCGGCCGTGGTCGCCGAGCGGGTCAAGCGCGCCGCCGACATCCTCGACCTCAACCCCTACCTGAAGCGCTATCCCCGGCAGCTCTCAGGCGGCCAGCGCCAGCGCGTGGCGATGGGCCGCGCCATCGTGCGCAATCCGCAGGTCTTCCTGTTCGACGAGCCGCTGTCCAACCTCGACGCCAAGCTGCGCGTGCAGATGCGCACCGAGATCAAGGAATTGCACCAGCGGCTGAAGACCACCACCATCTACGTCACCCACGACCAGATCGAGGCCATGACCATGGCCGACAAGATCGTCGTCATGCGCGACGGCCGCATCGAGCAGGTCGGCGCGCCGCTGGAACTGTTCGACCGGCCGGCCAATCTTTTCGTCGCCGGCTTCATCGGCTCGCCTTCGATGAACCTGCTCAAGGGCACCATGCGCAAGGGTGGCAAGGCCGGCGTCGAGATATCAGGCTCGCTGTTCCCGATCGCATCGGACAACGCCGCGAAGGACGGGCAAGCCGTAGTCTACGGCGTGCGGCCGGAGCATCTCGAGATCCATCCCGATGGCGTGCCGGCGAGGATTTCGGTGGTCGAGCCGACCGGCTCGGAAACGCTGGTGTTCCTGCGCTTCGGCGAGGGTGAGATGGTGGCACTGTTTCGCGAACGCCACGACTTCAAGCCGGGCGACACGCTTGCCCTGAAGCCACGGCTCGACCAGATCCATCTCTTCGACGCCGAGACCGGCAAGCGTCTCTGATCTCCAACCGACTTCACGAGGAATACCATGCTCAAAGGGATCAATCCGTTGCTCAATGCCGACGTGCTGCAGGCATTGCGGGCGATGGGCCATGGCGATGATTTGATCATCGCCGACACCAATTTTCCGGCCGATTCGGTGGCGCGCCAGACGGCGCTCGGCCGCCTGCTGCGCATCGATGCGCCGGCCGCCGACGTGGCCAAGGCCGTGCTGTCGCTCTACCCGCTGGACACGTTCGTCGACGATGCCGCGGCGCGCATGGAGATCGTCGGCAAGCCCGACGAGATCCCGCCCGTGCAGAAGGAAGTGCAGAAGGAAATCGACAAGGCCGAAGGCAAATCATGGCCGATGATCGCGGTCGAGCGCTACGCTTTCTACGAGCGCGCCAAGCAGGCCTATTGCGTCATCCAGACCGGTGAGCGCCGCTTCTACGGCTGCTTCGCCTTCCGCAAGGGCGTTGTGCCGCCGGATGCGGAGTAGCGGCATGGTCTCGGGCAAGCCTGTCGTCATCCTTGGTGTGTTCGTCGCCGACACCGCCTACCGCGCCGATCGCCAGCCACGCATGGGCGAGACGATCCTCGGCAACTCGTTCAAGCTGGGGCCGGGCGGCAAGGGCTCGAACCAGGCGGTCGCCGCCGGCAAGCTCGGCGCCGACGTCACCTTCCTCACCCGCCTCGGCGTCGACCCGTTCGCCGACATGGCGAGGCAGACCTGGGCCGGAGCAGGCGTCAAGGATGCCGTGATCGACACGCCGGAAAGCTACACCGGCGCTGCCTACATCTTCGTCGAGGAGACGACCGGTAACAACGCCATCATCGTCAGTCCCGGCGCGGCGATGCTGATTTCGCCGGCCGATATCGAAGCCAATGCCACGCTGATCAGCAGCGCCGGCGTCTTCGTCACCCAGCTCGAACAACCGATCGATGCCGCGCTGCGGGCGCTGGAGATCGCGCGCGGGGCAGGGGTGACGACCATCCTCAACCCGGCCCCGGCGGCAAAACTTCCCGACCGCATCTACACGCTGTGCGACTATCTTACGCCCAACGAGACGGAGACGGAGGAATTGACCGGAATGAAGGTCTCCTCGCTCGATGAGGCGCGCGCCGCCGCCGCAAGCCTGATCGAAAAGGGCGTCGGCACGGTCATCGTCACGCTCGGTGACAAGGGCGCGCTTTTGCACTCCAAGAACCGCTCCGAGCATGTTCCTGCCGTCAGTGCGGGGGCGGTTGTCGAGACCACGGGGGCTGGCGACGCCTTCAACGGTGGCCTCGCCGCAGCGCTGTCTCGCGGTGTCGAGCCGCTGCAGGCGGTGCGTTTCGCCTGCGCCGTTGCCGGAATTTCCGTGACGCGGCCCGGCACCGCGCCGTCGATGCCGACGCTGCAGGAGGTCGAGGCGCTGCTGGCGCAGGCGACCTGACAGCCTTGTGTAGGCGACCGTCTGTGTTCGATCCTTATCGGTGCACGATCATTCACAGCCGAGTTCATTTGGCTGTGCGAGTGTGAAAATCTATCTGGCTAAATCACCACGAAATCGGCGTTGGTCAACGCGAGGTTGGCGGCCAGCGTGGCGAAATGGGTTGAGCCGCCAGCGGCACTGCCGTTGCTGTCATAGTAGAGCCAGCCGGTGTCCGTCTCGTAGATGATATGGTCGTTGCCGTCGGCGGCAAGCCCAGTCGTGTTCTTGACGAACTGGTCGGCGGTCAGCGTGCCGTTGCCGCCGAGTGCGGCAAAGATCGCATTGTCGACGTGGATGGTGTCTTCGACCGCCGAGAAGTCGGTGATGTGGTCGACATTGGTCGACGCGTTGAGCGCCGTGGTGAAGACGAAACTGTCGTTGCCGGTGCTGCCGGAGAGCGTGTCATTGCCGAGCAGGCCGTTGATGACGTTGTTGCCGGAATTGCCGGTGATGATGTTGGCGGTCGAGTTGCCGGTGCCGTTGATCGAGGCCGCGCTGCGCAGTGCCAGGTTCTCGAGCTCCTGTCCCGACAGGTTGAACGAGACGAAGGCCTGGACATTGTCGGTGCCCTCGCCGTTGAGCTCGACGACATGGTCTCCGGCATTGTCGACATAGTAGGTGTCGTTGCCGATGCCGCCTTGCATGGTGTCGGCGCCTGCCTTGCCATCCAGCGTGTCGTTGCCGCCCAAGCCGGTGAGCGTGTTGACGCCCGAATTGCCGTTCATCGCGTTGGCCAGGCTGTTGCCGGTGGCGTTGATCGAGGCGGCACCGAGCAGCGTCACGTTCTCGATATTGCCCGTGAAGTGGTTGCCATCACTGAGGTTGATCGAGATGTGGCCGTTGACGGTATCGGTGCCGTTGGCGCCGGCGGTGCTTTCACTGACGATATCGCCGGCATTGTCGACATAGTAGCTGTCGTTGCCCTGTGCGCCGCTCATGGTGTCGGCGCCGCCTTTGCCGTCTAGTACGTTGTTGCCGGAATTGCCGGTCAGCGTGTTGTCCAGGCTGTTGCCGGTGGCGTCGATGGAGGCGGCGCTCCGAAGCGCGACGTTCTCGATATTGCCCGTGAAGTGATTGCCATCGCCTAGGTTGATCGAGACATAGCCATTGACGGTATCGGTGCCGTTGGCGCCGACAGTGCTCTCACTGACGATGTCGCCGGCATTGTCGACGTAGTATGAGTCGCTGCCCTGTGCGCCGGTCATGGTATCGGCACCGATGCCGCCATCCAGAATATTGGCAACATCGTTGCCGTAGAGCTGGTCCGCATGGCTCGATCCGGTCAGGTTTTCGATGAGGGTATAGCTGTCGCCGTTGGCGTCGCCGGTATTGACCTTGTGATTTGAGAGGTTCGCAATGACGCCTGCGGCAGCGCTTGCATAAGAGGCCGTATCCGAACCGTCGCCACCATTCAGATTGTCCTCGCCGCCTCCGCCGATCAGCACGTCGTTGCCGAGGCCGCCACCAATGGTATCGGCATGGGACGAGCCGGTAATCGTATTGGCAAGGCCATTGCCAACGATGGCAATTTGGTCAGTAAAATCTGCCCAGTTGGTGAAAGTTGCGGTCGAGAGGCTGAAATTCGACGCTGTCGCATCGAGGTCTATGTGAAGACCATCGGTGAAGCCCGACCCTAAATATGTGCCTCCCAGGGCGGCTGACTGATCGACGAGATGCAACGTCGTTCCGCCGAAGCTGACGGTGCCGGCATTCGCCAATGCCCGTACCGACGCGCTGTTTCCCGACAGCCCGCCGAGAACGAAAGTGGCCCCTGCAGAAATCGCCAGTCCGGATGAATCGGCAATCGAACCCGACCCGGACAGCACCAATGTTCCCGCCGCTATTGTAGTCTGGCCCGTGTAGGTGTTCAGGCCTGACAGAACCTGCGTTCCCGCGCCGCTTTTTATCAGGTTGAGCTCGCCAAATACCGCCGAGCCGTTCGAGATCACGCCTGCAAACTCCCTCACGTCGTCAAGGCTTACACTCGTCGTCAAGGTCGCCGCGGTAACAGTATCGGCCCGGACTTCGCCGCTGCCGGTCAGTCCAGCGATGGTTTGGTCGAAAGTGCTGATATTGAGCGTCGCGCCAGCTTTTACGTCGACGACACTGGTGGCGCTGAAGGCGTAGTCGGCTCCCGCCCGCAATGTTCCGATCGCGACAGTGGTCGTGCCGGAGTAAGTGTTGGCGCCTGACAATGTCAGGGTGCCGGTGCCGATCTTGTTTAACCCTGTATGGCTCACGCTATTCGCGAAAACGCCCGAGAAGATGGAGCTGCCGGCCTCATAGACGTTAGCGACAACATCGGAAAGGCCGTTGTTGGTGATCAAGCCCGCCCCGGTCAGATGGTTCAGTTCCAGATAGTAGCCATTGGCGTCGAGAACCGCTCCGGCCGCGATATTGGTGTTGGCCAGCCCGTTGGTGAAGGACGCGAACGCCTTGTCCACTCTCAGCGTGCCGCCATCAATGGCAAGCGAGCCCGCATCATTGGCGGTGATGCTGCTTGAGCCAAAGTAAATCGTTCCCTTATCCGTCGCGCTGCCAAAATGCACGGCGGTCCCGGCGCCGCCGAGCGCCGCGAACGTACCGGTCAACGAAAGTGACGTGCCCGTCTGTGCCCTGATAAACGTTGAAACGCCGGCGAGTTCGACCAGATCGTTGGCAAGCGTCGCGCCGCCTGTAGACCGGAACACGCTATCGCCGGCGAACGTGATGTCTCCCGTTCCAAACGCAGCGGCGCCAAACGAAACTGTGCCTTGATTGATCTGCGTTCCGCCCGACCAGTTGTTGGTCGCATCAGACAGCTTCAGGGTGCCGACGCCGGATTTGGTTAGGAGTCCCGTTCCAGTAATCTGCCCCTGAACGTCGAGGGTCGTGTTGCCTCCGGTCGTCGCGATCAACGTTGCCGCATTGAGCTGCAGCGTCAGCGACGACGCCAGCACGCTTGCCTGTAGATTGGAGGTCGACGTTACGCTGATGATCGCACCGCCCGCCTTGTTCATGATGAGCGAGCCGTGTTCGAGACTGTAATTCTCGATGGCGGAACTCGCCAGATTCAAGGTGCCGACAGTGAACGGACCTTGAACCGCCAGGTCGATGTGATGCGTGAGGCTGGCACCTAGATTGCCGAAATCCGCTGTAGCACCGATTGCATCAGGCACGCCGCCGGTCCAATTTGAAGCGGTGAACCACGCGCCACCTGCAAGACCATTCCAAACCGACATGCTGACCCCCGTCAAAGCTGATTCTCAATTGAAGCAGACGTTTTCCTGAGTCCTTGCGCCTGGACGCAGTCCTGGAATCCGACGCTACCCAGGGCCAGGGCGCCTTGAATTGACGCGCTCTGGAACCTGCCTTGTGCCGCCCACTAGGCCTGGCGTGTTGCAATGTCGTCACCCGAAAGAATGAGGTCTCGGAAATCCTTCGGCTTGCGTTGAGCTTTTCAGGGCCATGCTGGTATAGGCAGGGCGTGCGGTATCCCTGACTGACAAAAGGGAAGGCTCTGTTGGGCAGGGGCAAATGTACAGGCTGAGCAACGAGTTGCTTTCGTCGATCATCGGCGACATCTACGATAGCGCACTCAATTCGGAGTTCTGGACCGTCGTCATGGTCCGGCTCACGGAGGCCGTGGACGCCGCCTATTCAACCATCGCGCTGGCTGATCCCGGCGATCAGTATGGCCGTTTCGCGGCCCAATCGCCTTGGGATGCGGAGCAAATGCGGGTTCTGCAGCAGGACTACGGCTTCGAGGACATTCCAGGTCTGAACGCCGTGGTCGTCGGCGACATCGACACACCGTTGTCGACATTGTCGACCATGACTGAAGCCGAACTTCACCAGTCACCTTTCTACCGGAACTGGGCTGGCCCGCAGGGCTTGCGCGAGGGCTGCATCACCAAATTCGTGCACACCTCGGATCGGATCGGCCTCGTGAGCTTCACGACACGCGCGAGCAGGGGTGCCGTCACTGCGGAGGAGCAGCGCTTTATGGCGCTGCTTTCTCCTCATTTGCGCCGCGCTTCGCTGATCGGCGACCTGCTCGATCAGGCGCGCGTGACCGCCAGTCTCTATCGCGCGACGCTCGACAATCTTGCAACCGCCGTCGTTCTTACCAGCGCGGATGGCGCGATCCTTTATGCGAACGGCCGTGCCGAGGCGATGCTCTCGACACAGCACCCCATCTTTTCCAGAAACGGCATCCTCCAGGCACAAAATCCGATAACGGGCCGCGCCCTGCTGGAAGCGATATCGGGAGCCGCTGATGCCGATGCCTCGCTTGGCGCGCGCGGCATCGGCTTGCCCTTGTCCGCGGCCGGCCAGCCCCCAGCCGTCGCCTATGTGCTGCCTTTAACCGAGGGGACCGCGCGCGCGGCTTTCCGTCCCGCATGCGCCGCCGTCTTCATCTCGACGACAACCTCGGCCGCGCCGCCCTCAGAGGCGGTGCTGACGACACTGTTCGATCTCACACCGGCGGAAGTGCGGGTTTTGCTGGCCGTGGGTGGCGGACTGACCACGCAGAAGAGTGCGCTGTCGCTCGGGGTCGGTGAGAACACGATCAAGACCCACCTTGGCCGCATCTATGCCAAGACCAACACGACGCGGCAGGCGGACCTCGTCAAGCTAGTCTCCGATATTGGTGTGCCGCTCAGTCCGGGAGCCGCCCCATTGAACATCGCATGACGGTTGGCGATAACGCGACCGCCGCTGCCTCGGGGGCGGGTGTCGCCTTCATCGGTGCTCTGCTGGCCAAGGGGTAATGATCACCTTGGCGGCCGGATCGCCGATGCCGCCAACCAAGCTGAGTTCAAGACTTTGAGCCCTATGATTTTTTCGAACGCAAGCTTGTGGAGATCCTGCGCAAGGGACTGGTGATGCGCCAGCTTGTGGACTGATGCAAAGCCGCGATTTGCATTCGGCATGCTTGCAGCGCCTGTTCGATCTCGTCCTTCTCGTTTCTTGTATCCGAAGCGGCGCTCCGTAGCTCGGCGTTGCGTTGGTGAGCCAGATGGAGTTCGGTGCGCAGCCTTGAGATTTCCGGCTGCAACGCAGCTTCCTTGTCGAGCGCATCCGAAGCGGCCCTCCGTAGCTCGGCATTGCCTTGCTGAGCCAACTGCAGCTCATTGTGCAACCGCGAGATTTCAGACCGCAGCGTCGCCTTCTCGGCCTCGGCGCTTGCCAGCATCGGGCGGGTCGTTTGGACGTCCTCCCAGGCAAGCCGTGCCACCAGGTCGCCGATCGCACGGCGCATCTGCGCGCTCCAGGCTGCTGGGTCAACGCGCATCAGGCGCGCATACTCATATTGTTCGTTGCTGCCGTTCGGTATCCAGACGCGCAAGGCTGAAGGCCACCAGCCTGCTCCTTCCGCGATATCGAGAAAAATGGCCAGTTGCCCCGCCTGTGAGTGACGCGAATTTTTCCATTTGGCGCTGAAATGCAGGACGGTTGGGACGCGGCAATAGGTGAGGGGATTGCGCGGGTTCTCGCGCATGATTCGCCGCCACAATTGCCAATCCCCGCCCGATGCGACGTCTTCCGGCCAGACATCGCGCGACGGCAGGCAATCAGCACGATACAGGAAGCAACTGGCGGGTATCGTGTTGCCGACCTCGGTGAACACCCTGAACTCGTCGGCCAGCTCCAGATTGGTCAGGAAGGGTGCTGCGATGCCATCGGTGGAAACCCACAGCGCCTGGCTGTAGGCGATGGCAGCCCCACCCTTGAGGCCATCCGCCAGGATCTCAAGATGATCCGGAAACAGGAGGTCGTCGTCGGCCGCAAAGCCGATCAGGTCGCCGCGGGCCTCCCGCAGCGCGATATTGCGGTTCGCGTAGCCATAGCTCGGCGCCTTGGGCAAATCGAAGAAGCGGATACGGGCGTCCTGAAAAGCGTCGACCACCTCGGCCGTGCCGGGCGCACAGCCGTCGCCGACGACCAGGAGCTCAAAGTCCTCGACGGTCTGATCCAGCACCGATTGGATGGCCAGACCGATGACGTCGACGCGCGAATGCGTCGGCATCAGGATAGAAAAGCGAGGCTTGCTCACCATCCCTTCGCGCTGCCGAAATCATAGGGGATGAGATCGGTGTCGATGGGCAGCCGGTACTTGTCGGGATTTGAGTGATCGTACTGTATCGTTGGAAAATTGATGACCACCACTTCGGACGTTCCGATGTTTCGGTCGGCATGCCAGACAAACTTTGGGATATTGACCAGCCGTGGACGATTGCCGGAGAGGTAAACCTTCGAAATCTTGCCATATGTGCTGGATTCGGGGCGAGGGTCATAAAGGACCAGTTCCAACTCGCCGCTGACCACAAAGTAGCGATCCTCATGCAGCTTGTGCAGGCCCCAGCCCTTCACCAGGCCGGGGCGAATTGTGAAGATGTAGGAGAAGACCAGCGGGTCGGCGTGCCAGCCCCAGCGCGGGTCGTAGACCTCCGTGACGCTGCCACGGTCGTCATTGTGCCGGATGCTGTCGAAAAACGTCATGCCTTCTACCAGGGGCGCAATGCTGTGGCGCTGCTCGTCGAGAGTCCGTTGATCCCGCTGAGCCGCGGCAAGGGTGGATTCGAGAATATTTGGGCGGATCCCGGAATGATCGCTCATGAACAAAGCCCCCGTTATTTTGATCGAGTCGTCGGATCGGACTAACTCCCACAATTTTCGCGGGATGTCCTGACCGGGCCACTAGCTTCGCATCGCGACGACGACTTTTTTCGGGCGCAAATAAAAAGTTCTCAGCGCGTGGGAGGGCCAGACTCGCCGTCTGCAAGTGAGTCAGTGGATTGGAATCTGGATCGGGTGTCGTCTGCGACGGCATTTCGAATAGCCGGCCAAGCCTGCGCCGACCGGACGGGCTGCAAGAAACAGGGGATGCCGCCCGTGAAGGCATTCAACATCCGTGTGGAGGCAGCCTGAAAGCCGAGGCGCCACCTTCAAAACTCAGACCGGAAAAGGATCCGATCTGCTCCTTCGAGAAAGCAATTTGACAATCAATGTCGACATTTCTCCGAGGCCAAGGGTTTGATACCCTTGGGAGAAATGGCGCGAGTGACGGGGCTCGAACCCGCGACCTCCGGCGTGACAGGCCGGCACTCTAACCAACTGAGCTACACCCGCGCATTGACGAGCACGTGTCAGCCGTGTTCGTCGTTGGGGCGCTGGATAAGGGGTTCGCCACCGGGTGTCAAGCGTAGCAAGACAGCATAACAGCAAACAGGAGAAGGTTTTTTGACAGCCGACGTTTTGTTGGCAAAACCAGCCTCCAACCAGGGCATCCCCAGCTCATTTGGCCTTGCGAAGCCGACCTCGACCGCTTAAAGGTCCGGCCCGGAGCGGGCGATTAGCTCAGTTGGTAGAGCGCTTCGTTTACACCGAAGATGTCGGCGGTTCGAGCCCGTCATCGCCCACCAGATTTCTTCAATCAAAAGCCCTGTGGCGCCGGCACTCCCCGGAGCCAGCAACCGCATAGCCCTTGCTGGGGTCGAGAGCCCGTCACACAGTCCTGATGTGGCGGGCCCATGTAGCGTTCCTCACACCACCACGAAATCCGCGTTTGTCAGCGCCAGGTTTGCGGCCAGAGTGGCGAAATGGATTGAGCCGCCCGCCGCACTGCCGTTGCTGTCATAGGTGAGCCAGCCAGTGTCGGTCTCATAGATGATGTGGTCGTTGCCATCGCCGGCAAGCCCGGTGGTGTTCTTGACGAACTGCGCGGCCGTCAGCGTGCCATTGCCGCCAAGCGCTGCAAAGATCGCATTGTCGAGCTGGATGGTATCCTCGACCACCGAGAAGTCGGTGATGTGGTCGACATTGGTCGACGCGTTGAGCGCCGTGGTGAAGACGAAGGTGTCGTTGCCGGTGCTGCCGGACAGCGTGTCGTTGCCGAGGAGGCCGTTGATGACATTGGCGCCCGAATTGCCGGTGATGATGTTGGCGGTCGAGTTGCCGGTGCCGTTGATGTTCGCCGAGCTACGCAGCGCAAGGTTCTCCAGCTCCTGGCCGGAAAGATTGAACGAGACATAGGCCTGCACATTGTCGGTGCCCCCGCCATTGGCCTCGACGACATGGTCTCCGGCATTGTCGACGTAATAGGTGTCGTTGCCGATGCCGCCTTGTAGGGTGTCGGCGCCTTCCTTGCCATCCAGCGTGTCGTTGCCGCCCAGGCCGATCAGGATGTTGACCCCGGAATTGCCGGTGATGACATTGGCGATCGAATTGCCGGTGCCGTTGATCGAGGCGCCAGTCCGCAGCGCCAGGTTCTCCAACTCCTGACCGGAGAGGTTGAAGGAGATGGTGCTCTGCACGTTGTCGG
Source organism: Mesorhizobium sp. P2_C7 (assembly GCF_056404515.1). Lineage (NCBI taxonomy): Bacteria > Pseudomonadati > Pseudomonadota > Alphaproteobacteria > Hyphomicrobiales > Phyllobacteriaceae > Mesorhizobium > Mesorhizobium sp. P2_C7. Next base: position 120,505 of record NZ_JBFUDW010000018.1, read on the forward strand.
TGCCCTGGCCATTCAGCTCGATCACCTTGTCACCGGCATTGTCGACCCAGTAGGTGTCGTTGCCGGTGCCGCCGCTCATCGTGTCGGCGCCAGCGCCACCGTTGAGCGTATCGCTATCGGCTCCACCGAAGAGTTTGTCACTGCCGTCGCCGCCGTTGAGGATGTCGTTGCCGGCATCGCCGCCGATCGTATCGTCGCCGCCAAGACCCGACAGCGTGTCGGTGCTGGCGCCGCCGTTGATATGGTCCGTGAAGACATTGCTGCCTTTCCAGATGTCCTCGCCGACCGTGCCGACGAAGATGGTCGGGTCGAAGATCTGGGCGCGGACGCAGCCGAAGCTGCCGTCGCCGGTATCACTGGACTCCCAGGTGGCCACGAAACGGCCATCGGCCAGCGCCGTGATTGCCGGCGCATATTGAGAGCCAGTTGCCGTCGAATTGACGATGAAGTCGCTGCCGGCCGCTGAACCGTCTGCGTTGTAGACGCGGGCACGGATGCAATCGCCGTCGCCGTCGCCGACATCGTTGGACTGCCAGATGACCACGAAGCGGCCGTCGGCCAGCGTCGTGACTGCGGCATAAGCCTGATCGCCCGTTGCCGTCGAATTGACGGATGAAGTCGCCGCCGGCCGCTGAACCGTTGGCATTGAAGATGCGAGCGCGGAGGCAGCCGCCGCTGCCGTCGCCGGTGTCATAGGACTGCCAGGTGGCCACGAAGCGGCCATCGGTCAGCGTCGTGATCACGGGGCTAACCTGAGAGTCCGTTGCCGTCGAATTGACGATGAAGTCGCTGCCGGCCGCTGAACCGTTGGCGTTGTAGATGCGGGCACGGAGGCAGCCGCCGCTGCCGTCGCCAGTGTCTTGGGACTGCCAGGTGGCCACGAAACGGCCATCGGTCAGCGCCGTGATCGCAGCATAAGCCTGATCGCCAGTTGCCGTCGAATTAAGGATGAAGTCGCTGCCGGCCGCTGAACCGTCGGCGTTATAGATGTGGGCGCGGATGCAGCTGCTGCTGGCGTCGCCGGTGTCATAGGACTGCCAGATGGCCACGAAGCGGCCATCTGCCAGCGCCGTGATCGCGGGGTTAACCTGGAAGCTCGTTGCCGTCGAATTGACGATGAAGTCGTTGCCGGCCGCTGAACCGTCGGCATTGTAGACGCGGGCGCGGATGCAAATGCCGTCGCCGTCGCCTGTGTCATTGGACTGCCAGATGGCCACGAAGCGGCCATCGGCCAGCGCCGTGATCGCCGGGCCAGGTTGATCGCTCGTTACCGTCGAATTGACGATGAAATCGCTGCCGGCCGCTGAACCGTCGGCGTTGTAGATGTGGGCGCGGATGCAGGTGGCGCTGCCGTCGCCGGGGTCGGCGGACTGCCAGGCGGCCACGAAGCGGCCATCGGCCAACGCCGTGATCGCGGGGGTATACTGATTGTTCATTGCCGTCGAATTGACGATGAAGTCCTGTCCGATGCGTCCGATAGGCATGGCTTGTTCCCTTTCGTTGCCGGCGTGGTGGGAATGGCCAGCAGCCGGCATCGCGTACTGGCATAAATGGAATTCGGTGAGCGCGGTGAAGATCGTTACAAGGTGCGTTGTTGGGACTGCGCACAAGCCGCGTTCAGATCACCACGAAATCGGCGTTGGTGAGCGCGAGGTTGGCGGCCAGCGTGGCGAAATGGGTTGAGCCGCCAGCCGCGCTGCCGTTGCTGTCATAGGTGAGCCAGCCGGTGTCGGTCTCGTAGATGATGTGGTCGTTGCCGTCGGCGGCAAGCCCGGTGGTGTTCTTGACGAACTGCGCGGCCGTCAGCGTACCGTTGCCGCCAAGCGCTGCAAAGATCGCATTGTCGACGTGGATGGTGTCTTCGACCGTTGAGAAGTCGGTGATGTGGTCGACATTGGTCGACGCGTTGAGCGCCGTGGTGAAGACGAAGGTGTCGTTGCCGGTGCTGCCGGAGAGCGTGTCGTTGCCGAGCAGGCCGTTGATGACGTTGTTGCCGGAATTGCCGGTGATGATGTTGGCGGTCGAGTTGCCGGTGCCGTTGATCGAGGCCGCGCTGCGCAGTGCCATGTTCTCGAGCTCCTGTCCCGACAGGTTGAACGAGACGAAGGCCTGGACATTATCGGTGCCCTGGCCGTTGAGCTCGATCACATGGTCGCCGGCATTGTCGACATAGTAGGTGTCGTTGCCGATACCGCCTTGCATGGTGTCGGCGCCTTCCTTGCCATCCAGCGTGTCGTTGCCGCCCAGGCCGGTGAGCGTGTTGACGCCCGAATTGCCGTTCATCGCGTTGGCCAGGCTGTTGCCGGTGGCGTTGATCGAGGCGGCACCGAGCAGTGCGACGTTCTCGATATTGCCGGTGAAGTGATTGCCATCGCTAAGGCTGATCGAGATGTAGCTGTTGACGGTATCGGTGCCGTTGGCGCCGACGGTGCTTTCACTGACGATATCGCCGGCATTGTCGACGAAGTAGGTGTCGTCGCCTTGCGCTCCGCTCATCGTGTCGGCGCCGCCTTTGCCGTCCAGCAAATTGTCGCCGGAATTGCCGGTCAGCACGTTGGCCAGGCTATTGCCGGTGGCGTCGATCGAGGCCGCGCTCCGAAGCGCGACGTTCTCGATATTGCCCTTGAAGTGATTGCCATCGCCAAGGTTGATCGAGATATAGCCATTGACGATATCGGTGCCGTTGGCTCCTGCGGTGCTTTCATCGACGATATCGCCGGCATTATCGACATAATAACTGTCGCTACCGGCGCCCCCCGCCATGGTATCGGAGCCCATGCCCCCATTTAGCAGATCATTTTGGCCCGAACCGATCAGGTGATCGCCAGTGGCGGCGCCATTCATGGTGATGGTCTGGTGGGCGCCGCCCCAATTGTCGAACGTCACGCCCGACAGATCGATATTTGTGCCGCTAACGATCAGCGCCTGCGTATTCGCCGTATTGCCGACGACCCGGTCAATGTGGCCAGCGCCTATTTGCTCCGAAACAAGCATGGCCGTAAAATCGAAACTCAGCGAACGCAATATTTCCACCTCAGTGAAAGTCGAGGTGGAGAAATCATAGACGCCCCCGGCGCCCCCATTGAGATCAATGGTGTCGTTACCCGATCCGCCGTCAAAGGTCGAACCGGCGCGGTCTGTATCTGTTGACTGAAACAAAAAGAAGTCGTCGCCGAAGCCGCCATGGATGATGTCGACGCCACCGCCGGTGTAGAAGGTGTCCATCATGCTCGAACCGGTGACGGTGTCCGCGCCGCTGGTGCCCAAGAAATTAATCAAATCGCTTGGAGGGGTCCAGCCGCTGAACGTCCATGCCTGCGCCGAAAAACTGCCTCCAGCGATCAGGCGTACATCGAACTCGTCACCATTGCTGCTGCCGTTAATGGCGACCGAATTTGAGATTTTTCCCGGACCAAATTGGCTGGCACTGAAAATTGCCGCAGCAAATCCCGGCCCCGTGAAATTGATAGCAGTAATATTGACCAGATTGTCTGGGGCGTAATCATGTGTTGTGGCGACGTTGAGGACAGACATTTGCTCTCCAAAGCACTGTCGTGGCATCCATGATCGGTGCCACTTTAAAATTTCTTCTGGTAGCTACAGCGATGCGGTCTATGTGCGCTCTGTATCTGGCCGATGTCGCCGAAATTTTCTCGCAATATTTCGTGCCGGCAAGGGGACCCTGCCGTCCGTCCGTATAGAACGTTTTTCGCTCTGTTGATCGGCTGGCCTGAACGCCGGGAATAGCTCGCCATTCTCGCCACGATCAAACGCAATGACGATGATTACGCTTCAGGTTTTTCTGCAGGGAAACCCGTCGCCGCCCCSGCTCACGCCGGGGCGGCCTATTTTTGTTTTACTCACACCACGACGAAATCGGCGTTGGTCAGCGCCAAATTGGCGGCCAGCGTGGCGAAATGGGTGGAGCCGCCAGCGGCACTGCCATTGCTGTCATAATAGAGCCAGCCGGTGTCGGTCTCGTAGATGATGTGATCGGTGCCGTCGGCGGCAAGGCCAGTTGTGTTCTTGACGAACTGGTCCGCAGTCAGCGTGCCATTGCCGCCAAGCGCTGCAAAGATCGCATTGTCGACCTGGATGGTATCCTCGACCACCGAGAAGTCGGTGATGCGGTCGACATTGGTCGAGGCATTGAGCGCCGTGGTGAAGACAAAGGTATCGTTGCCGGTGCTGCCGGACAGCGTGTCGTTGCCGAGAAGGCCGTTGATGACATTCGCGCCCGAATTGCCGGTGATGACATTGGCGATCGAATTGCCGGTGCCGTTGATGTTGCCGGTGCTTCGCAGCGCCAGGTTCTCCAGTTCCTGACCGGAAAGATTGAAGCTGACATAGGCCTGCACATTGTCGGTGCCCTGGCCGTTGAGCTCGATCACCTTATCACCGGCATTGTCGACGTAGTAGGTGTCGTTGCCGGTGCTGCCGCTCATCGTATCGGCGCCGCCGAGGCCGTCGATGATGTTGTTGCCCGAATTGCCGGTGATGGTGTTGGCAATCGAATTGCCGGTGCCATTGATGGAAGCCCCGCTGCGCAGCGCAAGGTTCTCCAGCTCCTGCCCAGAGAGGTTGAAGCTGACATAGGCCTGGACATTGTCGATGCCCTGGCCGTTGAGCTCGATGACCTGATCGCCTGCATTGTCGACATAGTAGGTGTCGTTTTCGCCACCTCCACGCATGATGTCAGCGCCTGTGCCACCATCCAGAAGATCGGCTCCCCGGCCGCCATTCAACGTGTCGTTTCCGCCTTCGCCGTAAACTGAGTCATTGCCGTAACTCAGGTCGCTTGAACCATCACGCTCATCGCCCCAGAGCGTGTCGTTGCCGTCGTGGCCCATCAGAACATCGTTGCCGCCACGGCCACGCAACTGATTGTCAGCCGCGTTGCCATAAAGCCCGTCGTTGAAAGCGGTTCCACGCGCGTTGTTCACGCCGACCAACGTGTCGTAGCCGATGAAGAGGTTGCTCTCGTCCATGTCGTGGGCAAAGCCGCCTTGCAGGTCGACCAGAACCGCGCCGCCAGCCCCGTTGTAGTTGACCCGGCCTCCCTCCGTGCCGGCCAGGAACCTTACGACATCGTTCCCGGCGCTGAGATAGAAATCCATGTAGCCGCCGAATGTGTTGGTAAAGGAGGCGTCGACGACGAACGTGTCGCCAAAGGCGGTGTCGTCGATGGCGTGAATGCCCGATACGCGATCGACACCACCTTGCCCATCTGCGATGGCAAAACCGATGGCATTCGATCCGGCCGCAAGGCCAGCCCGAGCCTGTGCCGTGAGGTTGGCCACGATGGCAGTCGTCGCGCCCGCATAGAGGAGTTCGACATAGTCGATGTCCGTGTTTCCGGAGGCCTGTGCAATGATCCTGTCATTGCCCTGGTCCCCCGACACCGTAGCGGCAACCGCCGTCAAGGTGTCGTTGCCGTTGCCGCCGCTCAAGAAATCGAAATCGTCCACGGTCGCCGACACGCCGCCATTGATAATATCGGCGCCGTTGTCACCCGCGAGATAGTTGCTGCCGGTTGTGCCGGTGATGGTGTCGGCGAACTGGGTGCCTTCGGCATCCTCGATGCCGGTCAGCGTATCCGTGAAGCCCCAGCCGTCAGTTACAACGCCGGTCGCCAAATTGATCGTGGCACCATGTGTGATGATGCCGCCGCCGTCGACGTCAACTCCATAGTCAAGGCTGTCGTCCCTGTAGGAAACCATATCCTCGCCGGCGCCGCCAATGATGGTGTCGGCGCCGCTTCCCGCGAACACCGTGCCGCCGTTTGATCCCAGATGGATGATGTCGTTGCCCGCCCGGGCAAACACCCAAAAGCCGTCATTTCGCATCGTTATGTTGTCTGCGAAGTGGCTGGCGTTCACCGACTCGACACTGTTGAGCGTGTCGGTGTTGCCGAGGCCGTCGGTGACGACACCAGTCTGCATGTTGATGGTCAGGCCGTTTGAGTAAGTCTCGTAAAAAACGACGTCGATGCCGTCCCCTCCATTCACCTGGTCATTGCCGCCAATCGCCATGCGAATGTAGTCGTCACCGGCCAATGCGTTGATTGTGTCGTTGCCGATCAGGTCTTGAATGTCGGGATTGATATCGTTGCCGACGGTTCCATTGATGACTGCCATTTGATCCTCCCGCTGTATGGTATTCCCCAAGGGCAACTGTATCCGAAGGTTGCATTAGAGTCATCTCATGCAAAGAACGTAGGGTCACCTTGTTCAACGCCAGCGAAGTGCCTCGCAATTCGAGTTCAACAGTATTGTTGGACAACCGCGAAGTTTTTCGAGGAAGCTTTACGGCTTCGGAGCGCCGCAGGGCGCAGCGATCACAGCGGCAGGAGCCGGAAGTCGTTGCCCTCGGGCAGCAGTTGGCCGCCATCGACGACAATGCCGGTGATGTAGCTGGTGGCAGCGTCGGAGGCGAGGAACAGGAGCGGGTCGACCGTCATCGCACACCAGATTTCTTCAATGAAAGCGTGAGGCGCCGACGCTTTCTCCTAAAGCAATTCCAGGAAAAGTGTGAAACGGTTTTCCCGGGAAAAGCGCGTAGCGCTTTCCCTTAGGGAATTGCGTCAAAACAAAGAGTTAGAGCGGTTCGCCGTTTCCGTGAAACGGTGAACTGCTCTGGAGCCAGCAACCGCACCACCCCTGCTGGGAACGGGAGCCCGTCACACAGTCCTGGTGTGACGGGCCCCATGTGGCGGGCTGTTTTCGTTGCCTCCTCACACTACGACGAAATCGGCGTTGGTGAGCGCGAGGTTGGCGGCCACCGTGGCGAAATGGATTGAGCCGCCAGCCGCACTGCCGTTGCTGTCATAGGTGAGCCAGCCGGTGTCGGTCTCGTAGATGATGTGATCGTTGCCGTCTGCGGCAAGGCCGGTGGTGTTCTTGACGAACTGGTCCGCCGTCAGCGTGCCATTGCCGCCAAGCGCTGCAAAGATCGCATTGTCGACCTGGATGGTGTCGTCGGCGACCGAGAAGTCGGTGATGGTATCGACATTGGTCAAGGCGTCGAGCGCTGTATGGAAATGGAAAATGTCGCTGCCAGTTCCGCCGATCAGTGTATCGTTGCCCAGGTGGCCGTCGAGGATGTCGTTGCCCGCGCCGGCAGTCAGGGTGTTGTCATGCTCGCCGCCATATATCTGATCCGCAAACTGCGTACCGGTGACATTTCGGATGGTGGCTACGGTATCCGTATTCCCAAACGAATCCGTTGCGGTATCGGCTGCCAACCCCAATTGCGAGCCGACTCCCCAGAGATTGACGAGGATACCATGTATGGCGCCGCTGCTGACGTCGGTACTGTAGTCGACCGTGTCAAGGCCGGAATTGCCATTGATCGTGTCATTTCCACGTCCACCGATCAGCCTGTCGTCGCCTGAGTTGCCGTTGATGATATCATTTCCGTCTCCGCCAATGAGCGTGTCGTTCCCGTCCTTGCCGCTTATTGTATCGTTGCCGCCTCCACCGATGAGAATGTTGGCGAAACCATCGCCGTTCAATGTGTCGCCACCACTGCCGCCGGTGACGTTCTCGATGTTGCGAATAGTATCTTCCGCGATCCCGCCGATCGTGACTTGAGCGTCAACGAACTTGGTTAGACTTACAGCAACAGCTGAGGTTTGATTGCTGTAGTCGGCCGTGTCGACACCATCTCCACCATCCATAACATCGTTGCCGAGGCCTCCTCTGAAGATGTCGTTGCCGCCGAGGCCCAAAAGTGTATTTACACCACTGTTGCCAGTGATGATGTTGGCAAGGGAATTGCCGGTGCCGTCGATGTTCGCCGATCCAGTCAGCGTCAGGTTTTCCAGGTCCTGGCCTGAGAGATTGAAGGAAATCGCGCTGTTGACCGTGTCAGTGCCCTGACCACTGGCCTCGATCACGTGATCGCCGGCATTGTCGACATAGTAGGTGTCGTTGCCGGTGCTGCCACTCATCGTATCGGCGCCGCCCATTCCGTTGATGATGTTGTTGCCACTGTTGCCGGTGATGCTGTTTGCCAGGCTATTGCCTGTGGCGTTGATCGAGGCACCACCGCGCAGCGCGACGTTCTCGATATTGCCCTTGAAGTGGTTGCCATCGCCAAGGTTGATCGAGACATAGCCATTGACGACATCGGTGCCGTTGGCGCCGGCGGTGCTCTCGTCGACGAGATCGCCGGCATTGTCGACATAGTAGGTGTCGTTGCCGATGCCGCCCTGCATCGTGTCGGCACCACCCTTGCCATCCAGTGTGTCGTTGCCTTCAAGGCCGATCAGCGTGTTGACGCCAGCGTTGCCATTGAGAACGTTGGCGAGGGCATTGCCAGTTCCGTTGATGTTTGCCGCGGTGATCAGCGTCAGGTTTTCCAGGTCCTGGCCTGAGAGATCGAAGGAAATCGCGCTGTTGACCGTGTCAGTGCCCTGACCACTGGCCTCGATCACGTGATCGCCGGCATTGTCGACATAGTAGGTGTCGTTGCCGGTGCTGCCACTCATCGTATCAGCGCCGCCCATTCCGTTGATGATGTTGTTGCCACTGTTGCCGGTGATGATGTTTGCCAGGCTATTGCCTGTGGCGTTGATCGAGGCCCCACTGCGCAGYGCGACGTTCTCGATATTGCCCTTGAAGTGGTTGCCATCGCCAAGGTTGATCGAGATATAGCCATTGACGACATCGGTGCCGTCGGCGCCGGCGGTGCTCTCGTCGACGAGATCGCCGGCATTGTCGACATAGTAGGTGTCGTTGCCGATGCCGCCCTGCATCGTGTCGGCACCTTCCTTGCCGTCCAGCGTGTCGTTGCCGCCAAGGCCAATCAGGATGTTGACACCCGAATTGCCGGTCAGCGCATTGGCCAGGCTGTTGCCTGTGGCGTTGATCGAAGCCGAACTGCGCAGTGCGACGTTCTCGATATTGCCCTTGAAGTGGTTGCCATCGCTGAGGTTGATCGAGATATAGCCATTGACGATATCGGTGCCGTTGGCGCCGGCCGTGCTCTCATCGACGATATCGCCGGCATTGTCGACGAAGTAGGTGTCGTCGCCGGCCCCGCCTTGCATGGTGTCGGCACCAGCCTTGCCGTCCAGCGTGTCATTGCCCTCGTCGCCGGCAAGATAGTTGCTGCCGCTTGTGCCGGTGATGATGTCGGCGAACTGGGTGCCTTCAGCATACTCGATGCTGGTCAGGGTATCCGTGAAGCCCCAGCCGTCAATTACAACGCCGGTCGTCAAATTGATCGTGGCACCATGGGTGATGATGCCGCCGCCATCGACGTCATTTCCATAGTCAAAACCGTCGTCCCTGTAGGAGACCAAATCGTTGCCGGCGCCGCCAATGATGGTGTCGGTGCCGCTTCCCGGCAGTATCATACCGCCGTTTGATCCCAGATGGATGATGTCGTTACCCGCCCGGGCATACGCCCAAAAGCCGTCATTTCGCATCGTGATGTTGTCTGCGAAGTAGCTGGCGTTCACCGCCTCGACACTGTTGAGCGTGTCGGTGTTGCCCAAGCCGTCGGTGACGACACCAGTCTGCATGTTGATGGTCAGGCCATTTGTGTAAGCCTCGTAGACAATGTCATCCTCCCCGTCCCCTCCATTCACCTGGTCATTGCCGCCAATCGCCATGAAAATTAAGTCGTCACCGGCCAATGCGTTGATGGTGTCGTTGCCGACCAGGTCCTGAACGCCGGGATTGATATCGTTGCCGACGGTTCCGTTGATGACAGCCATTTGGTCCTCCCGTTGTTTGGCATTTCCCCAACGGAAACTGTATCCTACGGTTGCATTAGAGTCATCTGATATAAAGACGTAGGGTCATCCTGTTCGGCGCCAGCGAAGTGCCTCGCAATTCGAGTTCAACAGTATTGTTGGACAGCGGCCAAGTTTTCCCAGGAAGCATTACGGCTTCGGAGCGCCGCGGGGCGCAGCGATCAAGGCGGCAGGAGCCGGAAGTCGTTGCCCTCGGGCAGCAATTGTCCGCCATCGACAACAATGGTCGTCCCGGTGATGTAGCTGGCATCGTCGGAGGCGAGGAACAGGAAAGCATTGGCGACGTCGCGCGGGCTGCCGAGCCGGCCGAGCGGGATGGCGTCTTCCATGTTCTTGATATAGGCGGCGCCGCGATGCAGCTCGATCGCCTCGGTGAGGATGTTGCCGGGCTCGATCCCCGCTGGGATCGGGAGCCCGTCACACGGTCCTGATGTGGCGGCCCATGTGACGGGCTGTTTGCGTTGCCCGCTTACACCACGACGAAATCGGCGTTGGTAAGTGCCAGGTTTGCGGCAAGCGTGGCGATGTGGGTGGAACCGCCCGCCGCACTGCCGTTGCTGTCATAGGTGAGCCAGCCGGTGTCGGTCTCGTAGATGATGTGATCGTTGCCATCACCGGCAAGGCCGGTGGTGTTCTTGACGAACTGGTCCGCTGTCAGCGTGCCATTGCCGCCAAGCGCTGCGAAGATCGTATTGTCGACCTGGATGGTGTCGTCGGCGACCGAGAAGTCGGTGATGGTATCGACATTGGTCGAGGCGTTCAGCGCCGTGGTGAAGACGAAGGTATCGTGGCCGGTGCTGCCGCTCAGCGTGTCGTTGCCGCCAAGCCCATTGATGACATTCGCTCCCGAATTGCCAGTGATGACATTGGCGATCGAATTGCCGGTGCCGTTGATGTTCGCCGAGCTGCGCAGCGCCAGGTTCTCCAGCTCCTGGCCCGACAGGGTGAACGAGACAAAGGCCTGCACATTGTCGGTGCCCTGGCCGTTGATCTCGATGACATGGTCGCCGGCATTGTCGACATAGTAGGTGTCGTTGCCGATGCCGCCTTGCATGGTGTCGGCGCCTTCCTTGCCGTCCAGCGTATCGTTGCCGCCAAGGCCGCTCAGCGTGTTGACGCCTGAATTGCCATTCAGCGCATTGGCCAGGCTGTTCCCGGTGGCGTTGATCGAAGCCGCACTGCGCAGTGCGACGTTCTCGATGTTGCCGGTGAAGTGGTTGCCGTCGCTGAGGTTGATCGAGATGTAGCCGTTGACGATATCCGAGCCGTTGGCGCCGGCAGTGCTTTCACTAACGATATCGCCGGCATCATCGACGAAGTAGGTGTCGTTGCCGACCCCGCCTTCCAAACGGTCTGCACCTTCCTTGCCGTCCAGCGTATCGTTGCCGCCAAGGCCGGTCAGGATGTTGATGCCCGAATTGCCGCTGATGGTGTTGTCAATCGAATTGCCGGTGCCGTCGATCGAGGCGCCGCTGCGCAGTGCCAGGTTCTCAACGTCCTGGCCGGAAAGGTTGAATGAGACGTAGCTCTGGACAGTGTCGATGCCCTGGCCATTGTACTCGACAACGGTATCGCCGACGCTGTCGACGTAAAAGGTATCATTGCCCGCGCCACCAAACATCATATCGGCGCCTGTCCCCCCATCAAGCAAGTCGTTGCCTGCGTATCCCTTGAGGCGATCGGCTCCGCTGCCGCCTAGGATTGTGTCATTGCCATCATTCCCGAGCGCCCAGTCATCTCCGTTTCCAGCATTGATTGTTATGGATCCGTATGAAAACCGACTCGAAGTCATATCCACCAGATCATTGCCGTCACCGGAATCGATCAGTGTTACGCCAGAAATTCGAGGGGACAACAAAGCCAAATTGTCGAGAAATATCAGGTCGGCCCATGAAGTCCCGATCAAGTGTGAAGTGCCGTCGCCTGCCCAAATATCGGTACTATAAACACCGGTGACGCTGTACCTTACTACAGCCGCTGGATCTGATGGACTACCGACATCGTCAAAGAGCCTATTGGCCAAAGTCCCATGAAAGTTAAGGTCTGACATCCATTTCGCGCCTTTTTTGATTTTTCCATAAGATAGCGCGAGATTAGACAGCCGATTTACGATTAAATCGGCCCCCACCCAGTCGCCCCAATTTCCGATGATAGCCGGTTTTACTCTGACAACAAGTCTATTCGGGGATTTCCAAACAAGTCGGCAAGTTTCTACCCAGATCAATCCGGCCGGCCCAGCAACAGCTCACCCATGCATAGAAGCGGTCGAAATTGAGGTGGGTTGGAAATCGTTCAAAAACGCCCTCGTTTACCCGGTTTGGTGAAACTTCGGCGCACAAACGGCGTGAAGGCCCCAGAAATGTGCGCCACCGCAATCAAACCGTGCCAAGGCAGCGTGGGGCGCAAACGATCAAGGCGGCAAGAGGCGGAAGTCGTTGCCCTCGGGCAGCAATTGCCCGCCATCGACTACAATGGTCGTTCCTGTGATGTAGCTGGCATCGTCGGAGGCGAGGAACAGGAAGGCATTGGCGACGTCGCGCGGGCTGCCAAGCCGGCCGAGCGGGATGGAGTCTTCCATGTTCTTGATGTAGGCCGCGCCGCGATGCAGCTCGATCGCCTCGGTGAGGATGTTGCCGGGCTCGACGCCGTTGACGGTGATGCCGTAGCCGGAGAATTCGAGTGCCGCGGCTCGGATGAAGCCGTTGATGCCGGCCTTGCTGGCCGAATAGTGGCCGTGGCCGGGGCTGGTCACGTGCGGGCCGGTGATGGAGGAGGTGTAGAGCATGCGCCCGTAGTGCTGCGCCTTCATAGGCACCAGGGCGGCGCGGGTGGCATTGAAGGTGCCGCGCAGGTTGACCGCCATGACGCGGTCCCAGTCGTCCGTGCTGGTGTTCTCGATCAGTTGCCAGGGATAGATGCCGGCATTCTGCACGACGATGTCGAGGCGGCCATGGTGTTCGAGCGCCAGCGCCACCGCGGCCTCGGCCTCGGTCATCAACGAAATGTCGGTGCCGATGAAGGGGACGCCCAGTTCGGCCGCCGTCGTTTGCCCGGCTTCGAGCTCGGTATCGGCGAGCACCAGCTTTGCGCCTTCTTCGGCGAAACGCAGCGCGATGCCCTTGCCGATGCCACGGGCGCTGCCGACGATCAGCRCCACCTTGCCTTCTAGTCGTGCGGTCATGCGAGCCGTCCTGTCATGCCAGTCTTTGGCGAATGGTTTGCTTGAAAGCGTCGAGCAGCACGGCGGCCAGCACCAGCAGGCCATGGATCACCTGGGTGTAATTGGCCGGCAGGCCCATCAGGTTGATCGCCGTGTTGATGGCCGAGAGCAGCAGCACGCCGGCATAGACGCCGGGCAGGGTGCCGACACCGCCCTTCAGGCTGACGCCGCCGATGACGACGGCGGCGAAGGCGTTGAACAAAAGGCCGACGCCGAGATTGGCGGTGGCGCCTGACGTGCGGATCGCCAGCAACCAGCCGGCGAGGCCGGCAATGGCGCCGGCCAGCACGAAGGCGATGATCAGATTGCGGTTCACCCGGATGCCGGCGCGGAAGGTCGCGGTCTCGTTGCCGCCGATCATCACCAGATGCCGGCCGAACGGCGTCTTGGCCATGATCAACGAGAAGACGACGAAACAGGCAATCGCGATCCAGGCGGTGAGCGGCAGGCCGACGAGGCGCTGGATGCCGAACCAGCGGATGGCCGGCGCAAGGTCCTGCGCCGAGCGGCCACCCGAAATCACCAGCACCAGGCCGCGAACCCAGATGTAGGACGCCAGCGTGATGATGAAGGCGCTCATCTTCACCCGCACCACCAGATAGCCGTTGAAGGCGCCGATGAGACCGCCGACCGCAACCGCCAGCAGCAGCGACACCGGCACCATCAGCCATTCCGGATGCAGTTGCACGCCAAGCCCGATGCCCGACGAGCAGAACAGGATGCCGACCGCCATGGCGCTGAGCGCCGCGACGGATTCGACCGACAGGTCCATGTGGCCGGCGATGATGACCAGCGCCAGGCCGATCGACATGACGCCGAGCACGCTCGACGCCTCGATGATGTTGGCAAAGATGCCGAGCTGGAAATAGTTCGGGATGAAGATGGAAAACACCACCAGCACGAACAGCAGCATGAACCAGACGAGGTTGTCGAGGACGAACTCCAGGGCATGGCGCGTGCGGGGGTTCATGGGCTGATCCGGCTGGCGCATGACCCCGAAATCAAGTCGATTTTCGGGAGGATCATGCGCGGTTGGAATTTGCGGAGGATTGGCTCCGGGCCGAGGTAGGCCCGGAGCGCTTTCAAGCGAAGTGCTTACTCGACCGACTTGACGGTGTCCGATGGCGGCTTCTGGTTGCCCCAGAAGGCCGGGTTATCGACGTTTTCCTTGGTGATGGCGGCACCGGGGATCTTGATGTTCGGGCCCCAGGCTTCCTTGGTCACGGTCGATTTCAAGCCGAGCACGTCATATTCGCCGGGCTTGATCTCTTCTTTTTTGACGACCTTGTCCATGAACATGGCAACAGCCGCGGCCTGCGCGTAGAGCGGCTGCTCGACTTCGACATTGAGCCAGCCCTTGCGGATCAGGTCGAGGCCGACCGGAGCGCCGTTCGAGCTCATCAGCATGACGTCGCCTGGCTTCTTGCCGGCAGCCTCGAGCGAGGCGACGGCAGCCACCGACAGGTGCGCGGCATGGCTGAAGATCAGGTCGATGTCGGGGTTTGCAAGTATCTGGTCGTTGACGATGGTTCCGGCTGCGTCCGCCGCCCATTGCATGGCCGGAAGCGAGATGATCTTGACGTCCGGAAACGCCTTCATCTTCTCCTCAAAGCCCTTCTGGATGTCGAGCGTGTAGGGGTCGCCGGGGTCGCCGAGCACCTGCAGGACCTTGCCCTTCACCGCGCCGTTCTTGGCTTTCAGCAGCTTCTCGGCCTGGTCGGCGGCGACGTAGCCGATCTCGACCGTTCCGGCGACCGAGGTGAAGTCGGAGAGCGTCGAGGTGATCTGGCGGTCGAACTCGACCACCGGGATGCCGGCCGCGCGCGCCGCCTCGATGGACGGTTTCAGCGCATTGAAATCGACGGCGGCGAGGATGATCGCCGCCGGCTTCAGCGCGATGACGTCGTTCATCTGCGATTGCTGTGCGTCGGTCTTGTTGTCGGCGTTCAGCGTCTTCACCTCATAGCCGATCTGCTTCAGGAACAGCTCCAGCGCGCTCACCGAGCCGGTCTGGAACTCGTCGAGCAATGTCGGCACCATGTAGTAGACAGTACCTTTGGACTGGGCGAATGCCGGCATAAGCGTGGCAAAGGCCAGTGCCAGGATACCGAAGACAGCAAGAAGTATTCGCTTCATGTCGTTCGCTCCTGTTAAGCCGGACCCCTCTTTTGTCCCTCAGCCCGCCGGTCCGGCACCGGCAAGCGTCTCCCCGGTGATCATGTTGATCACCGCATCGGGACTTGTTTTATTGCGTGCGACATCGCCCGCCACGACGCCCTGGCGGATCACCACGATCCGGTCGGCGACCTGGAAGGCCTGCTGCATGATATGGGTGATGATGACGACGCCGATGCCCTGGCTCGCCACTTGGCGGATCATGTCGAGACCGCGCCGCGTCTGCTCGACGCCGAGGGCGGCGAACGGTTCGTCGAGCAGCACCAGCTTGCCGCCCCAATGCACGAACCGGTTGAGCTCGATGGCCTGCCGCTGGCCGCCGGAGAGATGCTCGACATTGGTGCGCAGCGAAGGAATGCGCGTGCCGGCGCTGGCCAGTGCCTTCTCGACGACGGCCTCCATCGCGCGCTCGTCGAGCACGGGGATGCCAAGAACCTTCCTGGTGATCTCGCGGCCCATGAAAAAATTGGCGACCACGTCGACATTGGTGCACAGCGACAGATCCTGGTAGACGGTTTCGATGCCCGCCGCCTTGGCTTCGGCGGGCGACCTGGCAAGGAACTCCTTGCCCTCGAACAGCATGCGCCCCGAGGTCGGCTCCAGCCCGCCGGCGATGATCTTGACCAGTGTCGACTTGCCGGCGCCATTGTCGCCCAGCAGCGCCACGACCTCGCCCTTACCGATCGCGAAGCTGATCCCCTTCAGCGCTTCGATCGCGCCATAGTTCTTGGTGACGTTGTCGAGCACCAGCAGAGGTTCGCTCATGCCGCAATTCCTCCGGTTTTCAGAAGATCGCGCCCGCGTTCGCGTTCAGCTGTGAAGATCTGGCCGAAGCGCGGCGACAGCACCCCGGAAACCGCAAGGGCGGCGGCACCGCGCAACACCGAATGCTGCCCGCCCCGCGCGACCATGACGCGCGTCGTCGTGCGGTCCTTTCGCGCCGAGACGGAGTTGTGCAGGCCTTCGGTTGAACCGGCCAGCCGTTCGAGCAGGTCGGTGGAGGCCAGTCCGCCGAGGATGATGGTCTCGGGGTCGAACAGGTTCTCGATGATGGCGACGGCATTGCGAAAGATCGGGGCGACTTCCGCCACCCAATCTGCCTCGCTGCCATTCCAGCGCCGGAGCGCCTCGAGCGACAGGTACCTTTCGAGACAACCGCTGTTGCCGCAGGGGCAAGCCTCGCCACCTGGAATGACGGGAATGTGTCCGACCTCGCCGGCATTTCCCCAGGCGCCGCGCAACACGCTGCCGTCATGAACCATGACGCCGCCCAAACCAACGCCGAAATAAAGATAATAGTATTCGGAAAATTGCGCGCCGAGGCCGTAGAGGCGCTCGCCCATGGCGGCCGCCGCCATGTCGGTTTCAAAGAAGGCCGGCAGTCCGGTCGAAGTTGCCAGCCGCTCGCGCAGCGCCACATCCTTCCAGCCGGTCATGGTGGTGGGGCCAACAAAGCTCATGGACTCGACGCCGAACGGGCCGGGCAGGGCGAGGCCGACCCCGAGGACCCGCCCTCCAGCCCGCAATCTGGTCAATTCAACCACCATTGCTCCGATCAGGTCGAAGGCGTGGTCGGGCGTCGCGTTCGGGGCTTCGCGGTACGTGCTCTCGATCACGTCGCCGCTCAGATTGATCAAGGCGGCACTGATGCCGAACGGGGTGATGTGGATACCGACGGCATAGCCGCCCTCGGGATTGATGCGCAGGGTCGCCGGGGGCAGGCCGCGACCCTTCGGCTCTTCGCGCAGCGAAAGGATGTAGCCCTGCTCTTCGAGTTCGCGAACGATGGTCGACACGGTCTGGACGGTGAGCCCGACGCGCCTGGCGATCTCGCCGCGGGCGATTGGTCCCTGTAGGCGGATGGACTCAAGCACGATGCGCCGGTTGTACGGCCGCCCGAACTCCTGATTGGTCCCCCGCAGTGCCATGACGTGCGCCCCTTAGGAGAGCTCAGCTTCGCACCGCTTATTTATTCAGTCAAATGGAATTCAAAAATAATTCGTGCATCCGGTCCTTCGGAACGAGGGCTTGACCAGTGGATGATTTCAGGGGCGCGAAACCATCGTCCGGCAGTCAGGCGGCATGGATGGCGTTGCCTCGGCTCGCCGGGTTGCTCGCGAAGCGGGGCAGATAGGAGTTCGGAGGTATTGGGCCAATCAGTTCAGGGCCTGCGCGGCTCAGAGATACTGGGCGACCTTCTTGCCGATCGTGAGGAAGCGCAGGGGATCGATGGCT
This sequence comes from Mesorhizobium sp. P2_C7, assembly GCF_056404515.1. Classification (NCBI taxonomy): domain Bacteria; kingdom Pseudomonadati; phylum Pseudomonadota; class Alphaproteobacteria; order Hyphomicrobiales; family Phyllobacteriaceae; genus Mesorhizobium; species Mesorhizobium sp. P2_C7. The sequence continues at coordinate 137,898 of NZ_JBFUDW010000018.1, forward strand.
TCGCCATTGTGGCGGACTTCGTAGTGCAGATGCGGGCCGGTCGAGCGGCCGCTGCTGCCGGTCTTTCCGATGACCGCGCCTGCGTCCAGTTTCTCGCCGACGGTCACGTCGATTTCGCTGAGATGCCCATAGCGCGTCGCAAAACCATTGCCGTGGTCGACTTCCACCATGCGGCCATAGCCGCCGTTCCAGCCTGCCTTGGTGACGACGCCGGGCGCGGTGACCTTTGCGGCCATGCCGATCGGCGCCCTGAAATCCATTCCGGAATGCAGCGCCGCGGTGCCGAGGATCGGGTCGGTGCGCACGCCGAACGGGCTTGTGACGGAATGACCCGGAGCCGGGTTGGTCAGCGGCAGCTGGCGCGCTTCCTTCTTGAGATGGTCGAGCGTGTCCAGCGCCTCGTCCAGTTCCTTGACCTTGCTGTCGAACATCATCGAACTGTCGAGCGGGATCAGCGGTCCGCCGACGTCGCTCTCGTTCTTGCCGAAATCGCTGTCTACCGGCAGGCCCGCCGCTTCAAGTGCCTGAGTGATCGCGTCGGCGCTCTTGTAGGCGTTGTTGGCGAGCGTGCTGATGCGGGTCAGTTGATCGCTCTCGATGGATTTCAGCGACTGGTTGATCGACACGAACAGTCGGTCGGCACGATCGGCGGCTGAATCGTTGGGCAGCGGATCGGAGCGGGTCGACCACAACGAGAATGGCCGGGTGTCACCGGCGCCGAGATCGGCGCCCAGGCTGGCGACCGCGTAGGTCTGCGCCGGCGGCTTGATGCTGCCGGTCACCTCGGCGCGTTTGTCCGGCTTGCCGGTCGCCACCGGATCCTCGGCAGGCGCCGCTCCGACTTCGGTCTCGGCGCGTTCGAGCAGCGGGCCGAGGCGGCCATGACGCTGGCTGAGCTGGCTCTGGCGTTCAAGCAGTTCGCTGACCTTGGTTTCCATCAGCTGCTGGTCGAGCAATTGGCGGCTGGTGATGCGGTCGACCTGGGCGCGAAGCGCCGAAATGCGATCTTCATAGGCCTGCTGCATGCGTGCCTGCCGCGCCGTGGTGGCGCCGATCAGGTCGTCGCGCAGCACCAGATAGGAGGTGGCCAGCAGGTAGCCGATGGCGATGGCCGCCAGCGCAGAGCCGACGAAGGCCGCGAGCCAGGGACGGATCGTGAAGTGCCTGATCTCATTGCCCCGGGCGATGATGATCGTGTGAGGTTCTTTGCGCCTGCCGAAGACTGCTGACTGACTGGTTGCCTTCACGGGACCAAGCTTTCGTTTACGACACCACGACAGCTTGACTACACATTATTAAGGTTAACAAAGCTTTGCGCTGCGGACTTTTCAGTAACGATTGCCCGTCAGGCGGGCATGGGGTTGCGGGCAGTCGGCTGTGCCGACGAAGATCTCAAAGCGCGCGGACAGCCGCGAGCACCTCTTCGGCATGACCCTTGACCCGGACCTTGCGCCAGATCCTGGCAATCCGCCCGTCGCGGCCGATCAGGAACGTTGCCCGCTCGACACCCATGTATTTGCGGCCATACATCGATTTTTCGACCCACAGATGATAGGCCTCGATCACCTTGCGCTCCTCGTCGGCGGCGAGGTTGATGGTGAGGCTGTATTTCGATTTGAACTTGTCGTGCTTTTTGACGTTATCAGGCGACAGGCCGATCACCACCGCGCCGGCCTTCTCGAATTCCGGCTTCAGCTGCGAAAAGCTGATTGCCTCTTGCGTGCAGCTTGTTGTGTCGTCCTGCGGATAGAAATAGAGCACAATGGGCTTGCCGGAGGATGCGGCTAGGCTGAGCGATCCGCCGCCGTCCCGCGGCAGGTCGAATTGCGGCGCGATATCGCCTACGTCCAGGTCAGCCATACCGATGCCCTTGTTTGTGGTTACGCGCCAAGCCACACCGATATAGTGTCGAGCGGGGATTCGTCCACGATCGAGTTCGTACAACGGAAAATTGCGTGGATCAGGAGCAACCGCAGCACGAGAAAATCCGGTTCAGGCGGGATGAGATCACCGACCTGGGGGCCTTTCCCTCCGCGTGCCGCGTGCCGCCGCTGGGTCAGGCGCGGATCGGACGCGGCTTTCGCATCCTGGCAAGGGTGTTCGCCGGTTTCGCCTGCCTCGTCCTGTTGGCGGCAGTCGCTGTCTATCTGGTCGGCGCGTCCGGCGTTGGCTCCGAGCGGCTTCGGGCGGAAGCGGAAACCGCCATCGAGAAACTGGCCGGCGTCGATGTCGATGTTTCGGTGGGGCCGGCGCGCATCACCCTTGATGGATCGAGCTTCATTGCGTTGCAGGTCAGCGACGTCAGCCTGAAGACCGCCGACGGCAAGCCGATGGCCGATGCGGGCCGCGTGCGCTTCGGCCTGCGCCTGCTACCGCTGCTGCGCGGGGAAGTGCGGCTGACCAGCGCCAGGATATCCGATGCGCACATCGTCGTGGCGGCGATGCCGTCCGGCGGCGATTGGGCAGCAAGCCTGCGCAATCAGGATGGCCTCGTCGATCCGGAGAAACTGACGGCTGCGGTGTTCGCCAACGTTCACAGCGCGCTCGACGCCGTGCGCGAAGATTCGATGCGCCAGATCGATCTTCGCAATGTCGAATTCGTACTGCCTGAAACCGCAACGATAAAGCGGGTCAAAGTCACCGACGCCGCCGTCGTGCAGTCGGGACCGGGCGGCATGCAGTTTTCGTCGCAGGCCAATGTCGACGGCAGAGCGGTTACCATCGCCGCTTCCGCCACCCGCGATATCGCGGCACACCGCGTGACGGCGCTGGACGCCAGCATCAATCTGGCGGACGCGAGTGTTGTCACGGGGGCTGCAGATACCACGGCCGCTGCCGGAAAGCTGGGTGCGGTGGCGCTAAAGCTGACGGGATCGGAAGGGTCCGGCACGAATGCATCGCGGCTGACGGCCGCTCTGTCATCGACGGGTTCCATCCTCGATCTCGGCACACGCGGGCTGCTGCCGGCGGACGTCGACGTCAACGCCACGCTGGTTGCGGGCAGCAACAAGGTCCAGGTGGACAGATTGCTGCTGAAGACCGGCCGGTCGACATTCGATTTCGCCGGTTCGATCGGGCCGAAGCCGGCAACCGGAGCGGGCGGCGAGGAACCGGCCTATCGCTATGACCTGACCAGCGACGGTTCCTCGCTGGCGCCTTCGGACTCGCCCGAGCCAGCGCTCACCTTCCTCGCCCGGATTGCCGGTGTCTACAACACGGTGAGCCACAGGCTGGTCGCCGAGCAGATCGCGCTTCGCTCCGCCTCCTCCGGCGAGGTGCTGGGCACCGCCGCCGTGGAGTTCGTCGACGGCAAGGCGCCGGGGATCAACCTGGCGTTCAACGTCCACGACATGCAGGTCTCTCACGTCAAGCAGCTTTGGCCGTGGTTTTCGGCGCGCAACGCCCGGCTGTGGGTGCTGGCCAATCTGTTTGGCGGCCGCGTCGTCGACGCCAACCTCCAGTTCCACGTCGTCCCGAACCGTCTAGGCAATGGCGTGCCGCTGTCCGCCGACGAGGTGTTCGGCCGCTTCCAGATCGAGGGATCGCGTTTTGACACGGCCGGCCGCATTCCGCCGATACGCGACGCTGTCGGCGTTGTTGGTTTCCATGGCAATGATGTCGACGTCTCCCTGTCCTCGGGCACCGTCTACATGCCCAGCGGCCGCACCGTCGCGGCCAGCAATGGCACGCTGACGGTCAAGGCCGCCAACCACCCGCCAGTCATCGGCGCGCTCGACATCGATG
>NZ_JBFUDW010000019.1:0-140321 GCF_056404515.1 Mesorhizobium sp. P2_C7
CGATGCGATCGAACAGCACCAGCCCGACATCATCGGCATGTCGGCACTGCTGACCACGACCATGCCCTACATGAAGGTCGTCATCGACACGATGAAGGAAAAGGGCATCCGCGACGATTATGTCGTGCTGGTCGGCGGTGCGCCGCTGAACGAGGAATTCGGCAAGGCCGTCGGCGCCGACGCCTATTGCCGCGACGCCGCGGTGGCGGTCGAGACCGCCAAGGACTTCATGAAGCGCAAGCACAACGTCCGCGCTTCGGCGTGATTGGCCAATCCGGCATGGACAATGGAAAAAGCCGCGCCTTGCAGCGCGGCTTTTTTGTTCCCAAGTGGTGGGTGAGGCTGTGTGCGGATCAGGGCTTGGTGACGGTGTCCTCGACCGCCCTGGCCGTCGATTTGACATCCTTGCCGACGCCGCGGACGGTGTTCGCACATGCCGTAAGGGCCAGGGCGCAGGCAAGGATGGCTATCGGCGCGATGCGTAACAGTTTCATGGACGGTGTCTCCCTCAATAGATAAATTAGCCCCGCAGCAACGAAGGCCGGCTCGACTGGTTCCATGGCCAAGATACAAAAAACGAAACCGAATCAAGACGACAGGCTGCTCGTCATCGCCTGTGGGATGATTGCGCGCGAAGTTCTGGCCGTCAAGGAACAGCTCGGACTGGATCACCTCGATCTGACCTGCCTGCCGGCGGAGTTTCATTTCTATCCGGATCGCATCGCGCCGGCCATGGACAAGGCCATCGAGAAGGCCAAGGCGGACGGCTACGAACACATCTTCGTCGGCTATGCCGATTGTGGCACCGGTGGCCTGCTAGACCGGATCTGCGAGAAGCACGGCGTCGAGCGCATGGCCGGCCCGCATTGCTTTGCCTTCTATCAAGGCATGGAGGCCTATGCGAAAGTCGCCGATGACGACATGATGTCCTTCTACATGACCGACTTCCTGTGCCGTCAGTTCGACGCTTTCTTCATGAAGCCGCTCGGCCTCGACAAGCACCCGGAGCTGATCAAGGACTATTTCGGCAATTACGAGAGGCTGATCTACCTGGCCCAGACCGACGATCCGGAGTTGGACAAGGTGGCGGAAAAAGCCGCAAAACTGCTCGGCCTTGCCTATGAGCGCCGGGCGACCGGCTATGGCGACCTGACGGCCGGAATGGCACAGGCCGCGCTACACGCCGGCTAAGCAGCGCCCGCTTCCGTCCGCAACTCCGCAAGCACATCGGCAAAGCTCGTCCTGCAGACGATACCCAGCCTGTCGCTTGCCCGCGAGGCGTCATAAACGCGATCGATGGAGCCTCCGGAAAATAGCGCGCGACGACCGACGGGGCGTCGGCGATCAGTGCGGCGCAATCATCAGGCCGGAACGGCGTCGGCGCCGACACGATGAAAATATCGAAGCCGAGCCGCGGCGCCTTTTCGAGGGCAAGGATATGGGCAGCGGCCGCGTCCTCCACCGTCAACCGGCGAAACAGCAGTTCATTGGCCTTGATGTTGGCATCAGACTGTTCGATCGCATGCGCCATGTCGTCGGCTTCGGGAAAGAAGCGGGCGGTGCGCAACACCACCACCGGCAGGCCATGCTGGATATGATAGAGGCGGCAAAGATGTTCGGCCGAAAGCTTGGTAACGCCATAGATATTGCGTGGCTCGGGCGACATCGCCTCGGTCAGCCAGGCGGCCTTGCGCGCACCACCCTCGAACCCGTCGCGTATCGCCTGTGAAATCATCAACGAGGTCGTCGACGTGAAGACGAAGCGCTCCACGCCGGACACCACCGCCGCGTCGAGCAGGTTCAACGTGCCTTGCACGTTGGTCGCGACAAAATCGCTGTTGGCGCGGTTCTCGATATTGGGCTTGTGCAGCGCACCGCTGTGGATGATCGCCTCGATCCGGTTGTCGCGGACAGTGCGCAGGACCAGATCACGATCGGCGATCGAGCCGACAATCCGGGTCTCCCTCGATGGAACGGGATCGAGGCCTGTGACATCGTGGCCGAGGGCCCGCAGGCGCGGCGCCAGCGCGCTGCCCAACCAACCCGACGATCCCGTGAGCAAGATTCGCATTCGTCACACCATGATTTTTGACCGTGACGCTGTTAAGCACGGATGACAGGCGCCAGCGACCCGATAAGTTATGCACCAGGTGGCATTGGCGCTGCTCCAGACAACAACAGGGAGGCCCCTATGATGCTTCGTCCACTGCTCGCCGCTGTCGGTCTGCTCTGCTGCACCCTTCCCGCCCTTGCCGATGGTGAGGTGCAGAAACTGATCACCGCCGCCGACAAGACACGGCTCGACAAATATGGCGAGACCCGCAAGGAGGCGCTGGCCGAGGCGAAGGCGGGAGATCCGGCCGAGGTCAAGCAGCTCGACGCCTTGCTGGCAAAACCGCTGGTGGCGTTTTCCGACAAGGACCTGACCGGCAACTGGCAGTGCCGCACCATCAAGGCCGGCGGACCATTGCCGCTCGTCATCTATGGCTGGTTCAAGTGCAAGGTGACCGACGACGGCTCCGGCTGGCGACTGGAAAAGATCAGCGGCTCGCAACGCACCAAGGGCCGTTTCTTCGACGACGGCGAGAAGCGCGCGATCTATCTTGGCTCGGCCTATGTCAACAGCGATCCGGCAAAACCCTATGGCAGTGGCCCGCAAACCAACCAGGTCGGCTATGCCTTCCGCAACAACGCCAGCCAATGGCGCATCGAATTTCCAGCACCCTATTACGAATCGAAGCTGGACATCATCGAGTTCAAGCGCTGAGCGTGGTCATCAAGATTTAACCCCATTCCGGCACAAATCCGGCCAGCATGCGGCAGCCGGCCGCGTGCAAGGCAGGAAAGCGGGCCATGTCTTCACCGGTTGGAACCAGCGCGTCGATCGTCGTCGTGACCGGCGGCGGCCAGCATGTCTGGGCCATGATCAACGCAATCGCCGATCGCGTCGGTCCTGTCAGCGTCATCCTCGAAACCCCTGAATCCAAAAAGCAATTGCTGCGTGGCCGGGCTCGCCGCCAGGGTTGGGTCTCGGCCATGGGCCAGCTTGGCACGATGGTGCTGAGCAGGGTGGGCAAGCGGCTGCTGGCTCGCCATGGCGCGCGATTGATCGCCGAGGAGAGACTGGAGGTTGAGCCGCGACCAGGCCAGGAGATTATCCAGGTGGCCTCGGCCAATGGGCCTGAGTGCCTGCAGGCGATCCAAAAGATCCAGCCAGGCGTCGTGCTGCTCAACGGTTGCCGACTGATCTCGGCCGAGATCCTGCGCAAAATGCCCTGCCCGGTGCTCAACTACCATGCGGGCATCACGCCGAAATATCGCGGCATGAATGGCGGCTATTGGGCTCTGGCATCAGGTGATGCGCAGAATTTCGGCACCACCGTGCATCTGGTCGATGCCGGCGTCGATACGGGCGCGGTGTTGAAACAGGTGCGCGCTCAGCCCAGACGCGGCGACAGCATTTCGAGCTACGCGCTGCGCCAGGCGGCGTTTTCGCGCGACATCTGCGTCGAAGCGGTCAGCGACGTCCTGGCCGGAAAACTTGCCACCATCGACCCGGGCCTGCCGTCGAAACAATGGTATCACCCCACGATCTGGTTCTACCTCTGGACAGGCCTGAGAACCGGCATCTGGTAGCGCAATCATGATCTGCGATCGGGTGCACCGCGCCGGCTTTTCCGACACATAGAACCTGCCGCCGGCACACGCCGGAAACGAATAAACGCACCTTTCATTTTACGACATCCGAATGCGTCGCTTTTGAATGCGCGCGCGTCGTCCCATAACAAGCGGCCCAACTGCGCTTCCGGCAATGCTCGCTCCATCGAGGAGTGAGAATTCATGGCCGATCTGATCGTCGTCTACTGGCGCGACATCCCTGCCCAGGTCATCGTCAAGAAGGGCCGGCAGAACGCCAAGCGCGAACTGCCGCTGCGCTTCACCGAAGCGATCGACATGTGCGCGATGCGCACCGGCGCCGGCGGCACCGATGACTATCTGGCCGAATGGCGCAAGGCCGATCCTGTTCCGGTTGGCGACGACCTCGAGGCCGAGGTCGAGAAGGCGTTCCAGGACATCGACATGACATACGACCGTGAGCGGCTGGTCGCTCTGGTCAAGGCGGGCGGCAAAGAAAATGTCTGACACCCAGCCAACGGTTACCCAGGCCACTCTGGTCAAGAAGGCAGCACCGAAATCCGACTACAAGCCGGCCGACGTGTCGCCGCAGCGGCGCGTGCAGCGTTCCTTCGCGGTCAGACTATGGTCGGTACGGCACTCGCGATTGCTCGAATGGTTCTATGCCAGATTCGCCGACATGTTCCTGCTCCTCCACCCCTTGTGGAAGGGCATCGGCTACGGCCGTGTCGAAGGGCCGGTCAAATTTGTCGAGAAGCGCGTCAAGGGCTTCATGTTCGACTGCCGCATGTGTGGCCAATGCATATTGTCCTCGACCGGCATGTCGTGCCCGATGAACTGCCCCAAGCAATTGCGCAACGGCCCTTGCGGCGGCGTGCGCGCCAACGGCAATTGCGAGGTCGAGCCTGATATGCCCTGCGTCTGGGTCAAGGCCTGGGAAGGCTCGCAGAATATGGTCCACAATGACAGAATCCTGACCGTGCAGAAGCCGGTTGATCAGTCGCTGCGCGAAACCTCGGCCTGGTTGCGGGTCACCGCGCAGGCGGCCGCCGCGCGCGAAGCCGCCGCTGCCGCCAAGAATGGCGCGGCAAACACCGGGGCATCGGCATGATCGGAAGCCAGCGCGACGAGAACCCGGCCGGCATCCATCTGCCGCTCGACCCCCTGCCCGGCCACACCTCGCGCGGCCGGCTGGAACGTGTCCTGCGGCGTGGTGAATTCGCGGTCACGACCGAACTCAACCCGCCCGACAGCGCCGACCCGGAAGACGTCTACAACCGGGCGAAGATCTTCGACGGCTGGGTTGACGCCATCAACGCCGTCGACGCCTCGGGTGCCAACTGCCACATGTCGTCGGTTGGCATCTGTGCGCTTTTGACCCGCATGGGCTATGCGCCGATCATGCAGATCGCCTGCCGCGACAAAAACCGCATCGCCATCCAGGGCGACGTGCTGGGCGGGGCTGCGATGGGCGTCGCCAACATGCTGTGCCTGACCGGCGACGGCGTGCAGGCCGGCGACCAGCCCGGCGCCAAGCCGGTCTTCGACCTCGACTGCATGTCGCTCCTGGAAACCTGCCGCGTCATGCGCGACAACGGCAAGTTCCTGTCCGGCCGCAAGCTCACGACGCCGCCGCAGCTTTTCCTTGGTGCGGCAATCAATCCGTTCGCACCGCCGATCGATTTCCGCCCGCATCGGTTGGGCAAGAAGATCGCCGCCGGCGCGCAATTCGTGCAGAGCCAGTATTGTTTCGACGTGCCGATGTTCCGCACCTACATGCAGAAAGTGCGCGACCTCGGCTACACCGAACAGTGCTTCATCCTGGTTGGCGTCGGACCGCTGGCCTCGGCCAAGACAGCCAAGTGGATCCGCTCCAACGTGCCGGGCATTCACATCCCCGATTCGGTCATCAAGCGGCTGGAGGGCGCGCAGGACCAGAAGAAGGAAGGCAAGCAGCTCTGCATCGACATCATCAATGAGGTGAAGGAAATCTCCGGCGTCTCCGGCGTCCATGTGATGGCCTATCGCCAGGAGGAATATGTCGCCGAGATCGTCGATGAATCGGGCGTGCTGAAGGGACGCCAGCCATGGAAACGCGAAATCCGTCGCGACGACCAGATGGTCGCCGACCGGCTCGGGCACATATTGCACGACGACATTACCGAAACGCAGGTGGACATGGTGAAGACCGCGCACTGACGGCGCGGACGAGCACCCGTTCGCTTGAACGAAACCAGACAACGATATAAAGAAATCTTTATATCACGGCGGAGAGAGAATTCATGACCCGGACCATCGTCGCCTCGGCGACACGAGAAATCATCATCGGCTTCGACCAGCCGTTCTGCGTGATTGGCGAACGCATCAATCCGACCGGCCGCAAGAAGCTGGCGGCCGAGATGATCGTGGGCAATTTCGAGACGGTCATCAAGGATGCGCTCGAGCAGGCAGCCTGTGGCGCCACCATGCTCGACGTCAATGCCGGCGTTACCTCGGTCAACCCGAACGAGACCGAACCCGGCCTGCTGGTGCAGACGCTGGAAATCGTCCAGGGCTTGGTCGACCTGCCGCTGTCGATCGACTCTTCGGTCACCGCCGCGATCGAGGCCGCGTTGAAGGTCGCCAAGGGCCGGCCGCTGGTCAACTCCGTCACCGGCGAGGAAGAAAAGCTTGAGGCCATCCTGCCGCTGGTCAAGAAGTACAACGTCCCTGTCGTCGCCATCTCCAATGACGAGACCGGCATTTCGATGGATCCGGATGTGCGTTTCGCCGTCGCCAAGAAGATCGTGCAGCGTTGCGCCGATTTCGGCATTCCCGCGCACGACGTCGTCGTCGACCCTCTGGTGATGCCGATCGGCGCGCTCGGCGATGCCGGCCGCCAAGTGTTCGCGCTGCTGCGTCGGCTTCGCGAAGAGCTCAAGGTGAACACCACTTGCGGCCTGTCCAATATCTCCTTTGGCCTGCCGCATCGCCACGGCATCAATGCCGCCTTCATCCCGATGGTGATCGGCGCCGGCATGACCAGCGCGATCATGAACCCGGTGCGCCCGCAGGAAATGGAAGCCGTGCGCGGCGCCAATGTGCTCAACGGCACCGACGAGAACTGCACCAACTGGATCCGCACCTACAAGGACTACAAGCCGGCCGAAGGCGGCCAGGCGGTAGCCGCCCCGACGCAAGTCAATGCGCCCGGCGAAGGCGCCGGCAATGGTGGCCGCCGCCGTGGCGGCCGTGAAGCCCGGATGGGTCGGGGATAAGCGCGCAATCGTGGACTGTCCTGTAAACCTCACCGAACCGATCGTGCAGATAGTGCCGTCGGGCCGGTGTGCGTTTTGGTCAGGCCATGCCCAAAATGGCGTCAAACAGCACCATTCCCGCCCACGACCCGAAAATGCCGGTCAGCCCGCCGACAATGAAGTCGTCGTCGGCGGCCGGCCAGAACCCGTGGAGCAGCAATGCTCCGACAATCGCGCCGACGATACCGGACGCCAGATATTGCGGATTGCGCAGCCATGGGCCGCGCAGCAGGCGCACCATGGTAAAAGCGGTTGTTATGGCGGACAGGAGGAGATCGGACATGATTGGCCTCTGGACCATCAAACATTCCGCCCAATAGCGAAACGATCCGTTAAACGGCATCGACAATCGTCATCGAGACGCGTGCAAGCATGAATTCACCTGCCAACATCACCGATCCGCTCGTGCTGTTCATGCCGTCGGGCAAGCGCGGGCGGTTTCCTGTCGGCACGCCGGTGCTCGATGCTGCGCGCCAGCTCGGCGTCTATGTCGAAAGCGTCTGCGGCGGACGCGCTACCTGTGGGCGCTGCCAGATCGAAGTGCAGGAAGGCAATTTCGCCAAGCACAAGATCGTCTCCTCCAACGACCACATCTCGCCCAAGGGCGCCAAGGAAGAGCGCTACGAGCGCGTGCGCGGCCTGCCTGAACGGCGCCGCCTATCCTGCTCGGCGCAGATCCTCGGCGACCTCGTCATCGACGTGCCTCAGGACACGGTCATCAACGCGCAGACCATCCGCAAGGATGCCGACACCAGGGTGATCGCCCGCGATGCGGCAATCCGCATGTGCTATGTCGAAATCGAAGAGCCCGACATGCATAAGCCGCTCGGGGATCTCGACCGCCTCAAGATCGCCCTGATGAAGGACTGGAACCTCAAGAGCCTGGACTTCGATTTTTATCTCTTGCCGCAAGTGCAAGGCATTCTGCGCAAGGGCAGCTGGACCGCCACCGCTGCCATCTACAAGGATGCCGACTCGGAGACCGCACGCGTCATCGCTTTGTGGCCGGGCCTTAAGAACGAAGCCTATGGGTTGGCCTGCGATATCGGCTCGACCACCATTGCCATGCATCTGGTGTCGCTGCTGTCGGGCCGCGTCGCCGCCTCGTCGGGCACGTCGAACCCGCAGATCCGCTTCGGCGAAGACCTGATGAGCCGGGTCTCCTACGTGATGATGAACCCCGACGGTCGCGAAGGCATGACGGTCGCCGTGCGCGAAGCGATCTCCGGCCTGGTCGACAAGGTCTGCGCCGAAGGCAATGTCCACCGCAACGACATCCTGGATTCCGTCTTCGTCGGCAATCCGATCATGCACCATCTGTTCCTCGGCATCGACCCGACCGAGCTTGGCGGCGCGCCTTTCGCACTAGCGGTTTCAGGCGCGGTGCACGTCAAGGCATCCGACATCGGCCTGAAGCTCAACCAGGGAGCCCGGCTCTACATGCTGCCTTGCATCGCCGGCCATGTCGGCGCCGATGCGGCAGCGGTGACGCTGTCGGAAGGCCCACATCGCCAGGACGAGATGATGCTGATCGTCGACGTCGGCACCAATGCCGAGATCGTGCTTGGCAACCGCAAGCGCGTCGTCGCCGCCTCCTCGCCCACCGGCCCCGCCTTCGAGGGCGCGGAAATCTCCGGCGGCCAGCGCGCCGCGCCTGGTGCCATCGAGCGCGTGCGCATCGACCCCGACACGCTCGAGCCGAAGTACCGCGTCATCGGCTCGGAATTGTGGTCCGACGAGGCTGGCTTCCTCGACAGCGTGCAGGCGACCGGCGTCACCGGCATCTGCGGCTCCGGCATCATCGAGGTCGTCGCCGAGATGTATCTCTCCGGCATCATCTCCGAGGACGGTGTCATCGACGGCGGACTTGCCGCCCGCTCGCCGCGCGTCACCGCCAATGGCCGCACCTTCTCCTACGTGCTGAAGGAAGGCGAGCCAAAGATCACCATCACCCAGACCGACGTGCGCGCCATCCAGCTCGCCAAGGCAGCGCTTTACGCCGGCACCAAGCTGTTGATGGAAAAGCAGAACACCGATCACGTCGACCGTATCCATTTCGCCGGCGCCTTCGGCTCCTTCATCGATCCGAAATACGCCATGGTGCTGGGCCTGATCCCGGATTGCGATCTCGACAAGGTCTCGGCTGTCGGCAACGCCGCCGGCGCCGGTGCGCGCATGGCGCTGCTCAACCGCGGCTATCGCCGCGAGATCGAGGACACGGTCAGCAAGATCGAGAAGATCGAGACTGCACTGGAACCGAAATTCCAGGAGCATTTCGTCTACGCCATGGCGCTGCCCAACAAGGTCGATCCGTTCCCGAAACTGTCAGCGGCGGTGAAACTGCCGCCGCGCAAGACGGTGAGCGAGGACGGTGTCGCCGGAGACGCCGCTCCGCGCCGGCGTTCGCGCGAGGGCCACGCCGCCCGGCGCGGCCGGGAATAAGCGGGCGCGCCCAGGTCGCCAGCCTCTCCAACTCATTTGCATGCAAATGTTTCCGGATCTGCTGATTCGGAAACCGAAGCGTTGTTTTCGTGAAATCCGCTGGAAACATGCGCGGCGCATTTAAGCCACCGTCGAAGGCCGGCCGGAAATGTCTTCCTGCCGCAGTGACCTTCCGGAGGAAACCAAAATGTCGATGTTCGAAAGCCTCGGCCGTTATGGTGCGGCCATCAAGTTTGCCCACGACAGGAAGAAGTCGATCCGGGCCATGAACAGCTTGCCGCCGCATGTCCAGAAGGACATTGGTTGGCCGGCATCGCCGCCGAACGACCCGCAGGCCGAGCTCATCTCGCTGCTTCTGGGTACGGCGCGCTGATGACATTCGCCGACAAATGCAAGCTGCTCGTCAGGCGTCGGAGCTCCCATGCGGCCTCGGCGCCTGGCATCACCCGGCTGCGCGCCGCGCTTCTGCTGCGGCGTTGATCGTCGGCCCAAGCACCACGGCGCGGATCACACCACCGTGTAGACATAGCGTATAACTTGACATTTTCGGCCACGGCACGATCTTCGCCAGAGAGGGGAATTCTCTTAGTCGGCTGCCGCCGAAGTTCGTGTATCCGCATGCCAAGTTTGAAAAGCCACGTCGTATCCTTCGTGCTCCGGTACAGCCGCAAGAAGGCGTTTTCCAGCCCGGAAAACCTGCAGCGGTGGATCGCTGCCGCGCGCAAGACCGAGATCCACCAGCCGCCCGCCTCACTGCATCAGCGTCTCGACATCCAGATGCATACGGTCGATGGCTTCCCCGTCTATGAAATCGCACCCAAGGCCGGCGAGCAGAAGCGGATGCTCTATCTGCACGGCGGCGCCTATGTCTTTGAAATCACGCCCTATCACTGGCACCTGATCGCCGACATGGCCGACCGGCTGGGCTACGGCATCACCGTGCCGATCTATCCCATCGCTCCCGAACACGATTTCCACGCCATGTTCGGCATGGTCGGCGACGTCTACCGCCAGATGCTCGACGAGACAGAGGCCGAGGACATCGTCTTCATGGGCGATTCCGCCGGCGGCAACATGGCCGTCGTGCTGACCATGATGGCCGCGGAACAGGCCCTGCCCTTGCCGTCGCGCCATGTGCTGATTTCGCCCGGCCTCGACATGTCGCTTTCCAACCCCGAAGTATTCGAGGCCGAACGCCGCGACCCCTGGCTGGGCATTTCGGGTGGGATGGAGGCTGTCCGGCTCTACAGTGCCGGCTTCGATCGCAGCGACTGGCACATCAGCCCGCTCTATGGCGACCTCTCGGTGCTGCCTAAAACGCTGCTCCTAACCGGCTCGCACGACCTCCTCAGTCCTGACAATCTGATCTTCGCGCAAAAGGCGCGCGCCGTCGGCGTCGAGGTCGAGGTCGTCTACGAGGAAGGTATGTTCCACGTTTGGCCACTGATCGACATGCCTGAAGCACGGCGGGCGCGCGACAGCATCGTGACCTTCCTGGCCGGGGAAAAAACCTTTGGTCAAGCCGAGATCGAGGCGATCACCTGGTCGGTCAAGGCTTCATCTAGCGAACCATTCAACACCGGATTGGCCAGCACGAAAATTGCTTCCACTATCTCGTCATCTCGCTCTGGCTGGTAGTCGATATCTTCCCTGCATTCGATTAGATCTGCCCAGGCCTCCACGTCCGCAGCGGTGAGCTCTCCTTCCTGGAACCGTCGGAGCACACTCAAAATATGATCAGTGGTCAGGACGACCACTGGCGTCTCGGACCAACCCAGGTCGCTTACGTTTGCAGCCAGAACATCAATCGGCTTGCCACATGTGATAAGGTCACTGAGCACTGAAACGCGGTTCACAGCCGGCGCATCAGAATTTGCCGGTTTCCCGGAACACTTCGAAGGTCGCGCGGATATGGTCGGCGACGGCCTTGACCGGCGCGCTGGCGTCCGGCGCGACCACCATCGCCAGATTGTAAGTGCCGATGTCGGGCATGCCGTCCTTCGGGCAGAGTTCGACCATGTCGTTGCCGAGGAATGACTTCGGCAGCGGCGCCACGGCGAGATCAGACATGATCGCGGCGCGCTGGCCGGCCGTGTGCGCACTCATATAGGCGATGCGGTAGTTGCGGCCTTCGCGTCCAAGCGCCTCAAGCGCTCCGGCCCGCCAGGCGCAGCCCTCTTCCCAGAGCGATACCGGCAAGGGTTCGCGCAGATGCGCGCAGCCGCCCTTGGCACCGGCCCAGACGATCGGCTCGGTGAGCAGCACCTCGGCGCCGAGCGCACTGGTCTTGTAGGAGTTGGTCAAGAGCGTGATGTCGAGCGCCCGGTCGTCCATGCGCCGGCGCAGATTGCTGCTCTGGTCGATGGTGACATCGACCGCGATCGACGGATGCGATTGCGCAAAACGCTTCAGCACATGCGGCAGCACGCGCTCGCCATAGTCATCCGGCGAGCCGAGCCGGACAACGCCGACAATCTCGGGAATGATGAATTTCGACACCACCTCGCGGTTGATCGACAGCAGCCTGCGGGCATAGCCGAGCAGCATTTCGCCATCCGTGGTGAGCGACACCGAGCGGGCGTCGCGCGCGAACACCGAGCGGCCGAGAATGTCCTCCAGCTTCTTGATCTGCATGGAGACAGCCGACGGCGTGCGGAAGACGGCATTGGCGGCGGTGGTGAAGCTGCCTGTCTCTGCAATCGCCACGAAAGTGCGCAAAACGTCGAGATCGAGCAGTGGCAGTGGATGATTGAGTGGGGCGTTCATGGGAAGCGACCTTCAATTTTTCTGATACAAAGCATCATTCCATTTCGTTTGATTGAACATCAGATTGGGACGATAGTCAACACCATCGAGGCAGGACGCATTGGAAGTGGCCCCGAAACGACCACGATACAAACCTGCAATCGACATGAAATGCAGTTGAAACAAAAGCGACGTAACCAACTCACCGTCTGGCATCCGCCAGCACCAAAGGAGAAAGAAATGTCTATCCTGTCGTCCATCGGTCGGATCGCGACCGAATTCAACGCAGCCCGCGCCCGCTACCAGACCGAACGTGCCATCCACTCCCTGCCGATCGAACTGCAGAAGGACATCGGCTGGCCTGAAGCTGCCGACACCAAGACCGGGGTTCGCAACGGCGTCGGATCGTGGGCTGGAGCAAAGTAAATCGTGTGTACCATGTGCTGACGGCCTGCCGCGCAAGCCGCCCGGCAGGCCTTCTTTGTTTTATTTGTATTCAAATGAGTTTTGGAGCCATGTCGCCAGCGCATGACGCATATGAGCAAGCCGCATAGCGACCCGGTTTCCCAATTAGTCCCTTGTAAACAATTGTAAATTTCGAGCATGCTGCCCAAAATTGTCGCAATCGGTGTCGCATTTCATAACAAGCGCTTCGCTTTTGCGATTTAGTTTTACGCAGCACAAGCCTATATCAGCGTCAGCAAACGAGCTGCCCCACTCCATCAAGCGAAGGCGACCCGTCTGAGCAACCGAATGGAGATCATCATGAAGCTTTTTGCCCGCCTCTTCGCCCGCCGCGAAATGAACCTGACCACCGCTCTCGAGCGTCAGCGCCTTGCCAACACCATGCCCGGCCAGACCGGCGCGATGGCTGCGGCGCGCCTCGGCTTCGTCGCCTGAACTTTTCCTGCAGGCAGCGCTTCCCTGCCGCTGCCTTAAAACTGCAACGCCGCCTGGTTCCTCCCAAGGCGGCGTTTTTGTTTCCCCCCGCAAGGCCTGATCTGCCTGTTCCTGAACAGTTGGGCGTCGCGTGCAGGCCTCGCTGAACACCCGATTGCCCATTTGCGACCCATGTCGCAAATTTAATCGTGTCCTGGCCGCGTAGCCGATTGACAGACATGGTTTTTCCTGATGTCGCTATGCTAATCGCGACATCCTGTTCGCGTCATGGCTGCGTGAGGTTCCCTTGAACGCCGTAAAGCATCCGATCAAGCGATCGTTTGTATTCTTTCTTATTCCCGATTTCACCATGATCGCGTTTGCGACCGCGCTCGACCCGTTGCGCTCGGCTAACCGCATGCTTGGCTATGAGGCCTATCGCTGGCGCCTCGCCAGCATCGACGGCAAGCCGGTGCGCGCCTCGAACGGGGTCGAATGCGCGGTCAACACCTCGCTGGAGGAAGAGCGCAAGAAGATGGCGGGCCCTGACCGGCCGAACATGGCCATCGTCTGCAGCGGCGTCAATGTCGAGCGCTATCAAAACAAGTCGGCCTTCGCCTGGCTGCGCGAGGAGTACAATCGCGGCGTCGCCGTCGGCGGCCTGTGCACGGGCGCGCATATCCTTGCCGCCGCGGGACTGCTGTCCAACAAGCGCTGCGCCATTCACTGGGAGAACCTGCCGGGCTTTTCCGAGGCTTTTCCGAAGGCCAATGTCTTTGCCGACCTGTTCGAGATCGACCAGAACATCTACACCTGCGCCGGCGGCACCGCGGCACTCGACATGATGCTGAAGCTGATCGGCGACGACTTCGACGAGAACCTCGTCAACCGCGTCTGCGAGCAGGTGCTGACCGACCGCGTGCGCAGCCCGACCGACCGCCAGCGCCTGCCGCTGCGTGCCCGCCTCGGCGTGCAGAACTCGAAGGTACTGACCATCATCGAACTGATGGAGGCGAACCTGTCCGAACCGTTGTCGCTCATCGAGATCGCTGATCATGTCGACCTGTCGCGCCGGCAGATCGAGCGGCTGTTCCGCACCGAGATGGGACGCTCCCCTGCCCGCTACTATCTGGAAATCCGGCTCGACCGCGCCAGGCACCTGCTGATCCAGTCGTCGATGCCGGTGGTCGAGGTGGCGGTCGCCTGCGGCTTCGTCTCGGCCTCGCATTTCTCCAAATGCTACCGCGAGCTCTATGCCCGCTCGCCGCAGCAGGAGCGCGTCGACCGCAAGCAGTTGCTGGCGGCCTGAGCCGGCATATTAAGGTTACCTAGGCGCTCTGTGTCTGCGCCGTGCGCATCGCTTCGACGCGGATATCCTCGGTCAGCCGCGCCTTCAGCACCGAAAATTCCGGGCTGGTCTTCAGCGTGTAGTGGCGCGGATGCGGCAGGTCGATGGCGAGATCCGACTTGATGCGGCCGGGCCGCGCCGTCATCACGATCACGCGCGACGCCATGAAGATCGCCTCCTCGATGTCGTGGGTGACGAACAGCACCGTTTTCTTGCGGCGCTCCCAGATGCCGAGCAGCAGCTCCTGCATCAACCCGCGCGTCTGATTGTCGAGCGCGCCGAACGGCTCGTCGAGCAACAGGATCTCGGGATCGTTGGCCAAAGCGCGGGCGATCGCCGTGCGCTGCTGCATGCCGCCGGAAAGCTGCTTCGGCCAATGGTTCTCAAACCCTTTCAGGCCAACGAGATCGACATAGGAAGCAACGATCCCGTCCCGCTCCTTTTCGGCCATGCCGCGTTCGCGCAAGCCGAAGGCGATATTCTCGGCCACCGTCAGCCAGGGAAACAGCGTGTAGGACTGGAAGACCATGCCGCGATCCGGCCCCGGACGGGTCACCGCCTTGCCGTCGAGCAGCACCCGGCCTTGGCTTGGCGCTTCCAGGCCGGCGACAATTCTGAGCAGCGTTGACTTTCCGCAGCCCGATGGGCCGAGGATGGTGATGAAGTCGTTGGCCGCGACCGCCAGGTCGACCGGCATCAGAGCCTTGACCGGCTCGCCGCCGCGCACGCCGGCGAACGTTCGCGAAACGCCCTCGATGAGAAGCTTGCTCACGCCAGGCTCCACGGAAAGAGCCAGCGGTTGAAGGCCTTGAAAGCGAAATCGGACAACAGTCCGATCAGCCCGATGACGATGATGCCGAAGATGATCTGCCCCGTCGCCAGCCGCGACTGGCTGTTGATGATCATGTAGCCGATGCCGGAGGACGAGCCGATCAGCTCGGCGACGATGACATAGGTCCAGGCCCAGCCGAGCACCAGCCGCAACGTCTCGGCGATCTCCGGCGCATTGGCCGGCATGATCACACGGCTGACGATGCCGTTGTTGGTGGAGCCCAGCGTATAGGCAGCCTCGACCAAGTCGCGCCGCGTGCTGCCGACCTTGACCGCGATGATCAGGATGATCTGGAACACCGAGCCGACGAAGATGACGAGCAGTTTTTCCAGTTCGCCAATGCCGGCCCACAGGATGAGCAGCGGAATGAAGGCCGAGGCCGGCAGGTAACGGGCAAAGGAGACGAAAGGCTCCAGGAACGCCTCCACCGGCTTCCAGGCGCCCATGGCAATACCGAGCGGCACCGCGACGACCGAGGCCAGCAGGAAGCCGCCGAAGACCCGCCAGATGGTGATCAGTATGTCGAGCCAGAAACGATCCTCGACCAGCAGCCGCCAGCCATCTCGCAGCATCGACAGCGGATCGGCGAGGAAGATGCGATTGACGTGGCCGCCAAGCGTGATCCATGCCCAGAAGGCGACGAACAGCACGAAGAAGGAAATGCCGAGCACGGTTCGGATGCCCGGCGAGACTGGCTGCAAGGGGCGCATGTTTAAATCATCACTTGTCCAGGAGAAAACGGCGGCGCAAGCGCCGCCGCGAGATGGCCGAAGGCCGGACTGTCAGTTCGACACCGCTCTGGTGTCGGCCAGCGTGGTGACGTCGGGCGCTTCCTTGATCAGCCCCATCTGCAGCAGAAGATCGCCGGCGGTCTTGGAAAAGTCCTGGAATTCCTTGGTGAAGAACTGCTTGTTCTCGGCCTTGTCGGCCCATTTCAGGTACTTCGCCGAATCCTCGAACTCCTTGGCCGACTGCTTCACGTCAGCGCCCATGATCTCGTAGGATTTCTGCGGATCGCTCTTGATCAGGTCGAGCGCTTCGAAATAGCTGTCGGCAAGTGCCTTGGCGGCATCGGGGTTGGCCTTGAGGAATTCGGGCGTGCAGCCGACCGTGTCGAGCACCATCGGGTAGTCGAGCGTCGTCGCCAGGATATGGCCCTGGTCGGATTTGCCTCGCACCGCCGAGATGAACGGCTCATAGGTGACGGCGGCGTCGTTCTGGCCGGCGAGGAAGGCCTGCGCCGCCGCGTCCGGCTCCAGGTTGACGACGGTCACATCCTTGGTCGACATGCCGTTCTTGTTCAGCACCCAGGCGAGCATGAAATAGGGCGACGTGCCGGGTGCCGAGGACGCGACATTCTTGCCCTTGAGATCGGCGACGGTCTTGATGTCGTTGCGGACGACGATGCCGTCGGCGCCATAGGACTTGTCGAGCTGGAAGATCTGCTTGGTGGTGACGCCGCTGGCATTCCAGACCAGCCAGGTCTCGACCGTGGTGGCGGCGCATTGCAGGTCGCCGCTGGCGATGGCGAGCGGCCGGCTCGCTTGCGGCACCTTCTTCAAGGTCACGTCGAGGCCGTGCTTCTCGAACAGGCCTGCCTGTTTGGCAAGCGTCAGCGGCGCGAAGCCGGTCCAGCCGCTGATGCCGATGGTGACAGATGTGGCCGCCATCGCCGGTGCGGACAAGCCGGCGGCAAGTGTCAATGTTGCGGCAAGAACGGCGATCCTGGTCATGTCAGTTCCCCTTTTGTTTTCTCTGCGGAAATTGTGTCACAGAGGCCAATCGGCTTGTCAATGAACAGGATGGTGAGGCCCCACTGGATCGCCCCCCCGCCGCCGAAACGGCATCAGCCGCCAGAAATCCGGCATGCCTTCAGTAGTCGTTACAATAACATTCCGCCGACGAGATGCGGTCGTTCCACTCGCTGCCGCCGAAATTACGGACCCTGCGCCTGATCTCGATCGAACGGCCGCCCATCCGCGAGTCCTCATAGGCAACGAGCGTGCAGCCACGGCGGACGATCACCGACGACACGCGGTCGTTCCAGAACTGACCGCCGCGAAAATTCACGGAATCGTCGGACCCCATGCCGATAGACCGCCCGCGAAAATTTGCGTGCTCGAACATGATGCAGGCGGGCTCATCATTGTATTGGGCGCTGGCGCCGTCAGCACAAAGCAGGGATGCGACAGCAGTCAGGATGGCAAGACGTTTCATCTGGTGTTTTCCTCGGTTCTGACCGCGGCCCCCGCCGCCCGATCGCGCGGCCTCGCCAGTTTGCCATTGCTTCCGTCGGAGAGGCAAGCCTAGCGGCTGTCGAACATCCAGCTGCGGTTGCGCCACATTTTCTCGCCGACCAGGCAGTCGCTGGCGGGCGCATCCTGCGCCAATAAAACAGGCGGATGCGCGGCTTCTTCGTCCGCCCATTGCGGTGAGGCCGGGCCGGCAAGCTCAAGCACCAGCTTGCGGCGTATGGCTTCGGGAAATTGCGTCCAGTCGTTGACCGGGATCATGAAGGCCCCAGGACCGCCGATGACACAGTCGCTGTAGTAGCGATCGAGATTGTTGACGTCGTAGGCGCCGGAAAACCCGCCTCGGGTCATCAGCGGCAGTCCGTTGATGACGATGCCTTGCTTGACCAGCCCGTCGCGGGTGAGGTTGACCGGCGCGCCCTGGTTGTTGGGGCCGTCACCCGAAATGTCGATGACCCGCTTGTCTCCCTGGTAGCCGCTTTCAGCAAAAAGATCGCTGCCGAACTCCAGCGCGCCGGAGATCGAGGTGCGCCGCGCGCTGCCGGGCGGTTGGGCCGACAATTGCGCAACCACACGCTCCGCGTCGGCGCGATTGGCGATCACCGTCCACGGCACGATGACGCGCTGCCAGGTGGTGCCGGCCCACTCGACATAGGTGACGGCGATCTTGCCATGAGCGCCGTCGGCAATCGCCTGCAGCACGTTGTCGTGGGTCAGCGCCGCTGCGTAGCCGTGCCGCTGGATCTCAAGTTCATCGGGCGACATCGACAGGGAAACATCGACGGCCAGCACCAGCTCGACATCGACCGGTTCATCCGCGAGGGACACCGGCGTCAGCCAGAGCATCATTGCGATCGCGGCGCCGCCCGACAAGACAGGTCTCACGCATGAAAAAACAGACATGCCGCAAGGGTAAGCGAGAATCGGTCGTTAAAAAAGAGAAAAGCCCGGCCAGCAGCCGGGCTTCTTATTCACGCTGTTTTGCGCCCTGCAGTCGTCAGCTGCGCGGCTTGAGGTTTTCCGGGTCATAGAGCGGCTTGTAGCCGACCGCCGCGACTTCAACCGGATAGGTCTCACCGAAATACTCGATGGCGAGCTTGCGGCCTTCCTGGGCAAACGCCCACGGCAGATAGGCGAGACCGATGTTCTTGCCGATGGTCGGACCATAGGCCATCGACGTCGTGAACGACCGGCGGCCGAGTTCGTCGACCAGCGTTTCGCCCGTCTTCGGGTCCATCACCGGCATCGTGCCGACGGGATAGCGGGCAACGCCTTTCGAATCGACATTCTCGGTCATCACCAGCGTGCACAGCGTGGCCGGCTGGTGCTCGCGCGCGCGGTACTCGACATGCCTGGCCTTGCCGCAGAAATCGTTCTCCTTGACTTTCGGACGGGCAAGATCGGCTTCCAGCAGATTGTACTCGGTCAGCAGGTCGGCATTCTGCAGGCGCAGGCTCTTTTCCATGCGGCGCGTGTTGGCATAGGTTTCAACGCCAAAGGGCATCACGCCGGTCGAGCGCAGCGCGTCCCAGACGGCGAGGCCATCCTCGTAGCGCATATGCAGTTCCCAGCCCTGCTCGCCAACATAGGAGATGCGGAAGGCGGTGACGTCCTTGCCGCCGATCCGGACCGGCTTGATCGCCGCGAACGGGAAGTTTTCAAGCGAGAGCCCGTCCGGATTCTCGACCACCTTCTGCAAGGTCGCCCGGGCATTCGGACCCCAGATGCCGATGGTGACATATTTCTCGGTCACGTCGGTGATGGTGACGTCGAAACCTTTGTCCTGCGCGGTGCGGCGCATGTACTGGAAGTCGCGCGGGCCGGCGTCCGCCCCGTCGATCAAACGACAGCGGTCAGCCATGCGGATGACGGTGAAGTCGGCACGCACCATCCCTTCCTCGTCGAGGAAGTGGGTGTAGATGCCCTTGCCGATGTTGTTGTCGCCGCCGATCTTGGCCGCGCATAGCCATTCCAGCAACGCGACATGGTCGGGCCCTTCGATATCATACATCGAGAAGTGCGACAGGTTGACGATGCCGCAATCCTCGCTCATGGCTAGGTGTTCGGCGTTGGAAACGCGCCAGAAATGGCGGTTGTCCCACTCGTTCTCGCGCACCGGCACGCGGTTGCCGTATTTCTCCAGAAGATGCTCGTTGGCGGCATAGCCATGGGCGCGCTCCCAGCCGCCGAGTTCCATGAAATAGCCGCCGAGTTCCTTTTCGCGCTCCCAGAACGGCGAGCGCCTGATGTTGCGAGCCTTGGAGAAGGGTTCGCGCGGATGCACCGCCGGATTGTAGACCTTCATCGCCGTCTCGGTGCAGCGGTCCCAGATGAACTGCTCCTTCGTCTGGTGCGGATAGAAACGCGCATAGTCGATGGCGTGATGGTCGATCGCCGTGCGGCCGTCGGTCATCCAGTCGGCTATCAGCTTGCCCATGCCTGGGCCGTCCTTGACCCAGATGGCGACGGCATACCACAGCCCCCTCACCTTCTGGCTTTCGCCCATCGACGGGCCGCCATCCGCCGTCACCTGCAAGAGACCGTTGAAGGAATGGCTCTCGTTGTAGCCGAGTTCGCCCAGGATCGGCGTCAACTCCATGGCGCGTTCGAGCGGCCCCAGGATTTGCTCCATGTCGAGATCGCGCTGCGACGGGGAAAGCCGGGCCTGGTCCTTCTCCAGCAGGTCCCGCGGATGGCAAAGGCGCGGATTGGTCTCTTCGTAATAGCCCCATTCGATCTGCCCGCCCTCGGCGGTCTTTGGATCGCCTGTGTCACGCATATAGGCCGAATTGCCCTGGTCGCGCAGCAGCGGCCAGCCGATCTCCTTGCCGGTGCCGGCGAACTCGTTGTACGGGCCGAAGAAGGTCAACGGATGGTCGATCGGCATGACCGGCAGATCCTCGCCGACCATCTCCGCGATCAGCCGGCCCCAGATGCCGGCGCAGACCACGACATAATCGGCCTCGATGGTGCCGCGATCGGTCACCACGCCGGTGATGCGGCCGTCCTTGACGATGAGCGACTTTGCCGGCGTGTTGGCGAAGGATTTGAGCTTGCCGGAGGCTTCCGCCTGGTCGACAAGCTTGCCGGCGACGGTCTGCGAGCGCGGGATGACGAGGCCGGCATCGGGATCCCACAGGCCGCCCTGCACCATGCCTTCTTCGATCAGCGGAAATTTTTCCTTGATCTCGGCCGGTTCGATCAGGCGCGCGCGCGTGCCAAATGCCTTGGCCGAGGCGATCTTGCGCTTGATCTCGTCCATGCGGCTGTCGTCGCCAACGCGAGCCACTTCGAGGCCGCCGATGCGCGCGTAATGGCCCATCTTCTCGTAGAAATCGATGGAGTACAGCGTCGTCCAGCACGACAGGAAATCATGGCTGGTCGTGTAGCAGAAGTCGGAGGCATGCGCGGTCGAGCCGATGTCGGTCGGGATGCCGGACTTGTCGATGCCGACAATATCGTCCCAGCCGCGTTCGATCAGGTGATGGGCGATCGATGCACCGACAATGCCGCCCAGGCCAACGATGACGACCTTCGCCTTTTTCGGAAACTCTGCCATTGCCCGCGACTCCAAAGTGATAAAGCGGGCGGACTATAGGGCGGAGCGGTGGCACTGATGAAGCCTGTTTGCGACATTGGCAAAAAGCCGAGCGACCAGACCACCGAATGGTCCACGTGGGAAGCATCGGCCGGTTCTTTTTCAGCCGAAGGAGGCCAACTCAGGCGAAGGCCCACACATCCTCGGCCTGGAAGCCGACCTGATAGCCTGACGTCTTCAGCTTGACCACGACCTGGCCGATCTCGGCGGCCGGCAGCGCGCCGACCTCAACCTTGATCATGCCTGGGCGATAGCGCTTGAGGTCGAGTTGTTCGAAGACGACCCAGTCGGCGCCCTCGCAATCGACGAGGAAGGCATCGATATAGCTGATACCGTTGCGGTCGAGCAGGGTCTGCAGCGTTTCCGACGGCACCTCGATATCTCTCAGATGCGGCGCGAACTTGTTGAAATTTGCGTCGGCCTCGCCCCAGGCGTTCTTGCCCGACATCAGATTGGTGTCGGTCACCGACGAGCAGCCGATGAACTCGATCGGCAACGTGCCGGCCTCGAGTGCGGCGGCATCGAAGGTGTGGACGGTGATCGTGCCCTTCGTCTTGGTGACAGCCACCGGCTCGATGATGAACCGGCTCGTGTCGGGATAGTTGGCGCGCAACCGCTTCTGATTGTACGGGATCGGCTCGACCAGCATGGCGCGGGCACCAGCTATGCGGTGCAGCCACGGCGTCACGTCATCGAACAACGCGCCGTCGCAGGCGCCGACATTAACCATCTGGAACAGGCGCCCTGATCCGCCGAAGCGCGCTTTCAGCGCCGCCTTGGCCAGGAATTTCGTGCCGCGTAGCGACGGTCCGCGATCGAGAAGTCCACTGGGAAGACCAAGCGACAGGGCAACACGCGCCAGGTTGGATACTGAACTCATGACTTGTCTCCGGGAAGGACATGCAGGGCGGCGCGATGCTGGCCACGGGCTGCTGTTGCCCACAGCGCCATCAGCGGCGTCGCCAGCAGCAGGAACGGCGGGATCAGATTGGGGAAATAGATGCGAGTGTCGTGGATCGGAAACACGGCGAATTTCGCCAGCACGCCGAGCACCAGCGCCGCAAACAGGATGCCGGCGCGACGCTCGAGGCGGAAGCCGACGCGGCTTGCCGCGTACCAGCCGGCCAAAGCCAGCACCGAGACGCCGACCCAGCTGTTCAGGCTGACGGCGCGCAGCAGCGATGTGGCAAACGCCCGCAGATAGGCAGCGATCGAGAATGGCGGCTCGAACCCGTCCATATTGTAGTGCTGCTGGATGCTGGAGAACCACAGATGCGGCCACCAGCCGGGGTGATGGGCCCAGTGCGAAATGGCGAAATAGGCGACGAAGGACGCGGCGAAGCCGACCAGCGCGCCCCATGCCTTCTGCCGGAAGGCGACCAGCAACACAGCGAAAATAGCAAGGAAAACAATGTTGTCCGGCCGCGCCATGAAGGCAAGGAAGAGCAGGATCGCCGTTGTCGCCTCGCGGCCGCGGACATAGGCGTAAAGCCCGCCGAGGAACAGCGCCGAGCACAACAGGTCAGGCGTCGAGGCACGCGCTGCATCACCGAAGTCGGCCATGATCAGCACCGCGCCGATCACAGGAGCCAGCGCCAGTGCGTGCTCCGAGCGCAGCCAGAGCAGCGCGATCGCGCCGAACAACAGCACGGACAACACCGAGACCAGCCGCATCGCCTCCACTGGCGACATCGCCGAACTCATCGTCGACAGGATCTCGGCATAGAGGAACTTGATCCGATACATGCCGAGCAGCGAATGGAAGTCGGCGGCATTCTCCGCCATATGGCTGCGGAAGCCGCCGCCATCGTCGGTCAGCGTCTTGTAGTCACCCGCCGACACGCCGGCCTTGACGGTGCTGTAGGCATAGTCGTGCAGCGCCTGCGCATCGGGATAGGTGCCTTCCTCGGCGATGGCGAGATAGGGCAGCATGTCCCAGTTGGCGTCCGGCATCACCCATGCCGTGAACGCCGTCAGCAGGATGTAGAGCGCGAAAGCCGCCGCGCCGATAGGTGCCGCCAAACGCGCATAGGTCCCCTCACCCCACGTCAGGCCGGCCTCGGTGAGCCGGTCGAGTGGGTTTTTCTCAGCGGGAGACTTGGTCAGCATGATTTTGCTCAGCGACCTTCGCTTTAACGGACTTGGCTTTTGACGAAATCCTTGACGATCGACACAATGCCGCGCGACAGCAGGCTGTCGAAGGCATCGACGAAACGGTCGACATGCTCGCGCTGGCAGATCAGCGGCGGCTCGAGCCGGATGACGTTGCGATTGTATTCGGTGAAGGCGACGAGCACGTCATAGTCACGCAGCAAGAGCGCGCCGATGAAGCCCGACAGCGAGCCTTTCAGCTTGTCGTCGAGCACGCTGACGATCGGCCGCAGCACCATCGGCAAGGTCTGCGAGAAGTCGTGGAACTCCAGGCCGACCATGAAGCCCTTGCCGCGGACGTCCTTGATGATCTTGGGATATTTGTCCTTAAGCGCCTGCAGCCGCTGCAGCAGGTAATCGCCGGTGACCGCAGAGTTGTCGATCAGCCCCTCGTCATAGAGCACGTTGAGCCCCTCTATCGAGGTGATGCAGGCCTCGCCCATGCCGCCAAAGGTCGCCATCGCATGGATCATCGCCGTCTTCGGCGTGCCGTAGGCCTTCATATAGACCTCGCGCCGGGCAATCATCGCGCCAACCGCCGCCTTGCCTGCACCAAGCGACTTGGCCAGCGCCGTCACGTCAGGAACCACGTCGTAATGCTCGAAGGCATAGAAGCGGCCCGATCGGCCATAGCCGCACTGCACTTCGTCGGCGACCCACAGCACCCCATATTGGTCGCAGAGCACGCGCAGCTTCTGCCAGTATTCGGCCGGAGCCTGGATGATGCCGCCGCCACCCTGGATGGTTTCGAGCACGATGACGCCGACCTCCGGGTCGGAGCGGAACAGGCGCTCGACCGCTTCAATGTCGGCAAAGGGGATGCGGACCGTATTCTCCGCCATCTTGAAGTCGGCGCGATAAAGCTGGCCGTCGGTGATGCCCAGCACGCCCTTGGTCTTGCCGTGGAAGGAATTCTCGGCATAGGCGATTTTTGACCGCTTCGGGCCTGCGGCGCGCTCGGCGAGCTTGACCGCCGCTTCCATCGCCTCTGAGCCTGACGAGCCCAGGAACACCATGTCGAGATCGCCCGGTGAGCATTTGGCGATGTTGTGCGCCAGGGCCGCCGCATATTGCGACATGAAGGCGATGGCGATCTCCTGGCGTTTCTCCTCCTGGAATTTTTTCCGCACTTCCAGAATGCGCGGATGGTTGTGGCCAAAGGCCAGCGAACCAAAGCCACCGAAGAAATCGAGGATCTTGCGGCCGTTCTGGTCGATGTAGAACATGCCCTCGGCACGCTCGATCTTGATCTTGTGGAAACCGAGCAGCTTCATGAAATGCAGCTGGCCGGGATTGAGGTGCGCCTTGAACAGGTCGGTCATCACAGCGACGTCCATCGCCTTGGCCTGCTCGACACTGATCAGGTCGGGCTTGGCGATGGTGGCGGGCGACAGCGCCGGCGCGCTGACCATGGTGCGCGCGCTCGTCTGTTCGGGCTTGGCCATGACGGTCATTTCAATCTCCTGTCTGCGCGCATGACCGGGATCGTGCGCAACGAAAGCTGTTTTGCGAGCCGCTATTCGGCCGGCACATGTTTGGTGGCGACAGCGTGACCGGCCTGCTTGGCGCGGTACTCGCTGTAGGCGGCGATCAGCATGTCCTCGTCGCGATAGTGCGGCACCCAGCCGAGCTGGCGTTCCGCCTTAGAGACATCGAGAACGCACTCTTCGTCGGCGATCAGATATTGCTCCGGATCCATGATCGGCATGTTCATCAGGTCGAGCAGGTCGAGCGTGCGCTTCACCGCCCAGCCCGGCGTCGGGATCAGGATCGATTTAGAACCCGCATGCCTGATCAGGTCGCCGAGCAGTTTCTTGACCGGCGGCGGGTTGAGCGAGCCCAGATTGTAGGCCTCATCAGGCACCCCGGCCTTCCAGGCGGCGCGCGCCGCCTCGGCGCAGTCGAACACCGAGATGAACTGATAGGGGTTTCTGCCTGAACCGATCATCGGCACAGGAAAACTCCAGTCGATCAGCTTGAACAGTTTTTCCAGAATGCCGAGCCGGCCGGGGCCGATGATCAGGCGCGGGCGGAACAGCGAGATCGACATGCCACGCTTGCGCCATTCGGCGGCCAGTTCCTCGGTCTTCTGTTTCGACCAGCCATATTCGCCAAGCGGCGCGACCGGATGCTCCTCCGTCATCGGCTGGGTGACCGTGTGGCCGTAAATCATGTCGGTCGTGTAGTGGACGAGCTTGGGTGCGCCGGCCTTGTCCATCGCCTGCATGATGTGCTCGGTGCCATGGAAATTGACCGGGAAGAAGAAATCATGCCGTTTGGCGCGAACCTGGATCGGCGACAGCATCTTGGCCGACAAATTGTAGACCATGTCGTCGGCCTTCAGCCCAACCGCGGCGACCGAGGCCGGATCGGTGACATCGCACTTGATAAAGCGGACATTGCGGTAATGCGGCAGGTCGCTCCTGACGATGTCGGCGACGACAACCTCTTCACCATCGGCGACAAGCTTCGGGGCAAGATGGCGACCGACGAAACCGTCGCCACCGAAAATGACATGTCTCATTGGATAGTCTCGCTGTGAATCTTGTCGGAGGAAAGCGAAGCCGTCTGCGCCTCATGCCCGCGCCCGCTTTGCGCGATCAACACCGTGCCGACGCAGATGCATGCGATGCCGGCGATGCGCCAGCCATTGAGGTCCTCGCGGAAGACGAAATAGGCGAAGATGGCGACGGCGACATAGGCGAGGCTGAGGAACGGATAGGCGAAGGAAAGCTCGACCTTGGACAGCACATAGAGGTGCGAGGCCATCGAAATGACAAAGGTGCACAGGCCCAGGAACACCCAGGGGCTGAAGACGATCTGCAACAGCTTGACCAGGGGATTGACGCCCTCGAACGAGATCGGCCCGAGCGACATCATGCCTTGCTTCAGCATCAGCTGCGCAGCGGCATTGGTCATGACCGTGAAGAGAATGAAGACGATGTATTTCATGTGTTCCCAGCCACCCCTTAACGCTTCCTATTACAAACCCGCAAACATTTCGTGAAGCCACAAGAATGTTTTGAGTGAATCGTCAATTTAACGATTTAATAACCAAGAATTACTCAAGTTTTATCTATTCTGCCGCCTCGACCGTGCCGCGCCGCGTATCGAGTTTCCTTGCCGTCCGAGCCCAGAATGACGACATGAAGGCGGGATCGCGCAACGCCTCCAGCCGCTGCCATTCGGGAAAGGACGAAGCGAAGATGTCGGCGCCCATGCGGGCATCCTTATAGGGGTTGACCGCGCCGCCGGCCTCGACGGTGATGCGATCGAGTTCCCGCAGCAGCGCGAGCGTTGCCGCCCCCCTGTTGGGGAAGTCCAGCGTCAGCGTATAGCCGGGACGCGGGAACGACAGCAGCGCCGGCGAGCGGATTGAGCCGAACCGCTTCAGCACGGTAAGGAACGAGCCCTGCCCGGCCCGCCTTGCTGCCGCCAGCAGCGCCGGCACCACCTCGTGCGCCGTCTCTTCAGGGACCACGCTCTGGTGCTGGAAAAGCCCTTTCGGTCCGTAAAGCCGGTTCCAGTCGCGCACGCCATCAAGCGGAAAGAAGAAGCCCTGGTATCCGACCTGGCGCGGCGCCGCGGACCGGCCCTTCTTCCACCTGTATGCGCCATTGAAGGCGGTCAGGAACGGCCGGTTAAGGACATTGAAAGGCGGCTGGACCGGCACCGATAGCGTGCCGCCGGCGCGCGCGGCGGCATGCGAGCCGTGCTCGGCGTGATTGCCGGTAAACAGCAGGCCGCGACCACTGTTGCGGCCACCGGCCAACTGGTCGATCCAGGCGACCGCGTACTCATTGGCCTGGTCGGCCGCCTCGGCCAGACCGAAAAATTCGCCGAGATCGCGAAACGGCGTCGCAGTCTCGACGATGTAGAGCGAAGGCACCCGCATCAGCCGGATCGAGGCCGACAGGATGAGGCCGGTCAGCCCCATTCCGCCGATCGTCGCCCGAAACAGCCGCGCATTGTCGGTCGCCGAACAGCGACGGGTCTTTCCGTCGGACCTGAGCAGCGTCAAGGCCTCGACATGGCAGCCGAAAGTGCCGCGCCGATGATGGTTCTTGCCATGCACGTCATTGGCGATGGCGCCGCCGAGCGTGACGAATTGCGTGCCTGGAACAACCGCCGGGAAGAAGCCGTAAGGGGCAGCGTGTGCGATGATGTCGGACAACAGCACCCCGGCATCGGCTTCAAGAAGGCCCGTCTCGGCATTGAAGGCGCGGATGCTGTTCAGGGAACGCATGTCGACGACCGTACCGGCCTCGTTCTGGCAGGAATCGCCGTAGGAACGGCCGTTGCCATAGGCGAGCAGCGACGCCGGCTTGGCCTGGCCGCCCTTCAGCAGCGCAATGCCATCGTCGGCGCCGATCGCGCGTGGTGCCGGCGGCGTGGCAAGACCAAAGCTCGGGAAGCGTTCGGCGGCCATCCCCTACCAGCCTCCGATGACCAGCATCACCGCGCCGATCAGCACCACGATCTGGCTGCGCCAGTCGCGGATGATGAAGACGACCGGGTCGTCATGCATCTCGTCGCGGCGCGCCAGGATCCAGACGCGCATGGTGAGATAAAGCACGATTGGCGCCAGCGGCCAGATCAGCCACGGATGCGGATAAAGCTCGCGCACGGCGACGCTGTCCATGTAGAGCGCCAGCACCAGCGCCGAGGAGAAGGCCGAAGCCATTCCGGCCTGGGCGACGATCTCCTGGTCTTCGGTGCGATAGCCACGGCCGGCAATGCGCTCGCCGGGCGGAATGGCTGTGGTGCGAAGTTCGACGAAGCGCTTCACCAGCGCCAGCGACAGGAAGAAGAAGATCGAGAAAGCGAGCAGCCAGAACGAGACGTCGACGCCGGTCGCGGCCGCACCCGCCAGGACGCGGATCGTGTAGAGGCCGGCAAGCGTCAGCACGTCGACAAGCAGCATCCGCTTGAACGACAGCGAATAGGCCGTCGTGACCACCATGTAGCCGCCAAGCACGGCCAGGAATTCGGGCGACAACAGCAACCCGGTGGCGATGCCGATCGCCAGCAGCACCGCGATCGCGCCAAGGCCGAACGGGATCGACAGCGCGCCGCTGGCGAACGGCCGGTTGCGCTTGGTGGCGTGCTTGCGGTCGAGCGCAAGGTCGAAGAAATCGTTGAGGATGTAGATCGCCGACGCCACCGCGCTGAACGAGACGAACGCCAGCAGGCATTGCCAGATCATGGCGGTGTTGAAATATTCATGCGACAGCACCATCGGCACGGTGATCAGCGAGTTCTTGAGCCACTGATGCACGCGCAGCATCTTGACGACGGTCCGCAGTGTCGGCTTGGGCGTCGGCATCGTCTCGGCGCCGTGGGCTGCCTGCCAGCGCGCGGCATGACGGTCGGGCGCCACGACGATCGCCGTGCGCGCGGCGTCGAAGACTTGGAGGTCGTGGCGGCTGTTGCCGGCGTAATCGAAGCCGCCGTCGCCATAGGCCGCGATCAGTGAGGCTCGCTTCCTGCCGGAGGTGAGATTGTCGAAACCGTCGGTAGCCAACACCCGGTCGAAAATGCCGAGATGGGCAGCGATGGCATCAGCGAACTTGCGCGGCGTGCCGGTCGCCAGCACGATCTTGCGGCCTTCGGCGTGCTCGGTCCGGAGGCGGCAGAGCAACGCCTCGCGATAGGGCAGCGATGCCGGATCGATGTCGATGCGCTGGGCGATCGCCTCCTTCAACCGGGCCGGGCCGCCGGCGGCCCAGAAAGGCACGAGGAAGATATAGAGCGGGTTCTTTTTGAGAAGGATGAACAGCCCTTCCCACAACAGGTCGGTAGCAATCAGCGTGCCGTCGAGATCGACCGCAAACGGTATTGCGTTCCTGTCCGACCTCGCATCCATAACCCGTCCTGCCCTGCCATCGTATGATCCGGAAAACCGGAGCCTCGTTGCGCGCCGCGTTTCGGCGTCTTGAAGCTGGTATAGCCGGGAACGGCATAGCGAACGTTAAAACGCCCGGATGCAGGCGGTTGTTGCGGCGGTATTTCCGGCTTCATTGTTAAGCAAACGCTACCGAAAACAATAAAAGGCCGGGCAAATGCCCGGCCTTTCCTGTCATGCCGTCGGGGATTACTTGATGCGGGCAACCCCGCCCGAGATCTCGACCGTTTCCGAGCCGGTCAGGGCTTCGAGATCGCCATTGGGCAAGGTGACGAAGCAACCGTTCGGGCAGAATTCAACGGTTTCGCCAGCGGCCAGCGCAAGGTCTGATTTGCTGCCGCCCTCCGTCACGATCAGCGTGCGGGTCTCGGCATCCTTGTTGACCGCGCTGGCGGCATGGGTCGAGCCGATGGCAGCGGCCAAAGCGACGGCAGCGACGAGAGACTTCCACATGTTGCAATATCGGTGTTCCCACCGCCTCTGTTGCATTTCGCAAGGCATTTTCGCCTTTGCATGGGAGCTTATATGAGATGGAAGCTGAACCGCAACTGAATGCCGCATTCATGCCGCAATTGGCTTTGGCTTCTCCAATGGCGACCGCAGGCCCTGTCAATTTCGCCTTCCGGCACAATATGATGCCGGAAGGCGGCAAACGCGAAGCGAAGACAATGCAAGGCAATTGGCTGGAAACGATCGGCGTGGGAGTTGAGACCCGAAGGATCGCCGCAGGCCTGACCTACGTGCCGGCGTCTCTCAACCACCGGCTGGGAATTCACGTCGGGGCACCAGTCAATGCTTCGTGCCACTGCGACGGAAAACGTCACCGGCGAGTTCAGTCGCACGGCGACATCGATATTGTGCCCGCAGGGCTCGATGGCGACTGGGAAGATGATGCCGACTGCACCATACTGCGGCTATGGGTCAGCCCGGCGCTGGTCCGGCAGGCTGCCCGGGATCTCGAAATCGATCCGGACAGGATCGTCGTCAACCCGCAGTTTCAGCGCCGGGATCCAAGAATCGAACACATCGCACACGCGCTGGCGACCGGACTGAGCCCTGACGTGCCGTCCGACCGGCTGTATTTCGAAAGCCTGGCCAGGGCCTTGGCCATGCAGCTCATCCATGGCGCGGCGTCCCTTCGAACCGTTGCGGCCAGGCAAACGCTTTCCTCCGGCCAGAAGCGCCGGCTTGACGAGTTCATCGAAGCCAATCTCGATCAGGACCTTTCCCTGGATGCGCTGGCCCAGGTGGCCGCCATCAGCGTGTCGCATCTGAAAGTGCTGTTTCGCCGAACCTTCGGCATGCCGCCCCACCAATATGTCATTCATCGCAGGGTCGAGCGGGCCAAAATCTTGCTGCACGAAGGGGAAATGCCGCTCAGCCAGATCGCGCTGGAGACAGGTTTCGCGCATCAGAGCCATATGGCTCAAAGCATGAAACGTGTCCTCGGCGTCACCCCTGCCGCATTGACCCGCGCGCAGCGGTGATCGGCGCTGACCTGCATCGCGCCAGCCTTGATCCGATCATCCGTTCTTGCGCTCCGTCGTCCATATCTGGGCGACGCGAACCCGCCGATCCGGCATTCCTGGCATTCGGCGATGAGATCGAAGGATGCGAGCATGTTTGTCGTGTTGGGTGCCAGCGGAAAAATCGGACGAGCCACCATTGGCGCACTGCGCCGACATGATGCTCCAGTCAGGGCCGTCGTTCGCAATCCGGCGCGAGCGGACGCGCTTCGTGCACTCGGTTGCGAGATAGAAGTTGCCGATCTGCGCGACGCGTCGGCGCTGGCGCGGGCAACAAGGGGCGCCACGACGGTGCAGGTCATCTGTCCAACCAGCATTCATTCCGATGATGCATCGGCTGACATGGAGTTCACCATCAAGGCCATCACGGACGCACTCGATCAGACCCGGCCGGAAAGTATTCTGGCGATCTCGGACTATGGTGCCCAGGTCGCTACCGGTACCGGCATCACGCTGACCTTCCACCATCTGGAATCGCAGCTGAAGAAGATCCCCGCGGCAGTAACGATGCTGCGCTCCGCCGAGCACATGCAGAACTGGGGCCGGCTGGTCGACCGGGCGCTCGCGACTGGCTTCCTGCCGAGCCTGCACCACCCTGTATCCAAATCCTTTCCTACGGTGTCGGCGGGCGATGTCGGGCTGATGGCGGCGGACCTGCTTCTCTCGGGCGGCGGCGATCGACTGCGCGTGGTCCACGCCGAGGGACCACGCCGCTACAGCGCGGCCGATGTGGCACTAACACTGGGTGAGATCGCCGGCCGCGAGATCGTTGCGCGTGAATTGCCCAGGCAGGACTGGGTCCCCGCTCTCGTTGGCGGCGGCATCAGTGCGAGTTACGCCGAACTGGTTGCAACTTTGTTCGATGCACACAACGCCGGCCGCATCGACGTGGAACACGGCTTCGGCGAAGTCAGGCGCGGCGAGACCGATCTTCGCACGGCACTATCCGCGCTGATCGCCAACCTCTGACAAGGATCAAAAAGTCTAGTCCGGATCGGGCTTGCGCACCTTGCGTCCCGTCTTGGCGAGCTTTTTTGCTTCGGCCGCGGCCTCCACCTTGGCCTGCTCCTGTTCGGCGAAATCGGCCTCGATCTTGTCGTCGTCGGTCGGCCAGGCCTCTGGCTTGCGGACCTCGACGACAGCGCGTGGCGTCGAGGGAATCTCGATATGCTCGCCGTTGAATTTCTCGAGCACGGCAAAACGGATGTCGTTCTGCGCGATATTGCCGTTCATCACATCAGCCAGGAACACACGGATCTCGAATTCGAGTGCTGCCGCGCCGAAATTTGAAAACAGCACGAAAGGTTCCGGATTCTTCAGCACCATCGGGTGGCCGCGTGCGATCTCCGTCAGGATGGCGTGAACCTTTTTGACGTCGCTGCCATAGGCGACGCCGACCTTGATGTCGACGCGGCCAAGCTTGTTGCGATGCGTCCAGTTGCCGACGGCGTTGTTGATCAGGTTCGAATTGGGCAGGATCACCGACTGCCGCTGGAACGTCTCGATCTCGGTGGCGCGCACGCTGATCTTCTTGACGGTGCCGCTGACATCGCCGGCGACGATCCAGTCGCCGACCTTGAATGGCCGCTCGGCCAAAAGAATCAGGCCGGAGACGAAATTGGACACCACATTCTGCAGGCCAAAGCCGATGCCGAGAGAGAGGGCACCGGCGACCAGCGCTAGATTGGACAGGTCGATGCCCGCAGCCGAAATGCCGACCAGTGCCGCCAGCGCAACACCGGAGTAGCCGACCGCCAGCCGGATCGAGTTGCGCACTCCGGTATCGACCTTGCCGCGCGCCATCACCGAACCGTCGAGCCAGCCCTGGAACCAGCGCGTCAGGAAATAGCCGATGATGAAGACGACGATGCCGGAAAGGATGCCGGTGACCGAAATCGTCACCGAACCGACGGTGATCCCGGTTGCCAGCCTGTAGGCCCAGGCCTCGATGTCGCCGGGCTGGAAACCCCACATCAACAGGATCAGCGGCAGGAAGACCAGCACGATCATCAAGTTGATGGCGACGCTGACGGCGAGGCCGAGTTGATCGAGGGCGGCGTCATCGTAACTCGAATTGGCCGACAGCCAGCGCCCAACGGACGTGTCGGCGAAAGCGCCCTCCTCGCCGATCGCCCGCGCCGACAGGAAGCCGATATAGGAAGTGATGAGGATGGTGCCGGTGACCAACACTTGCACCGAGACAAAGATGGCAAGGCCAATATAGCCGAGCAAGGCCGCAGCGATGGTGAACAAACCGAGTGCGAGCGCCATGTAGCGCAGCCATGCCGGCCACGGCCGCCAGCTTCCGTCACGCGCCCTGAACGGCCGCAGCATCGCCATCAGGATCAGGATCACGCCAAAGATGATCGTGGCGCCGAAACTGCGGGCAATGGTCAGCGACAGCGGCGAGCCCATCTTGTCGTTGACGATCGACAGGAAATAGTTGACGCCGATGACCACTGCCATGGCGGTCGTCAGCCGCACCAACCAGCGCGCCGGGCCGGTTTCGACGCGAATGAGCCGCCAGTTCGGCAGCCGCGGCTCGAGCGCCGCATTGGTCAGCCGGTTGACGCCGAACACCACAGCGATGACAGCCGCCAGCGCGTTCAGGAAGACCCCGATGTCGCCACGCAACACATTGTAATAGTTGAATAAGAACACCGTGGAGGCCAGGAATACGCTGACCGCCAGTGACGGCAGCAAAGTCGACCAGAACGCCACCGATAGACGGCTGAGATAGGACGGTTGCTCGACCGTCGGGTCGGCTTCGAAGACCCGCCCGAACAGCCGCCTGCCCCCGACCAGCAGCACCAGCGCCAGTCCGAGCGCCACGAAGGTCGCTGCCAGGATGGCCTTAAACTTGAACTTGAAAGCGAAGATCAGCCAGGACGACACCGCCTTGTACAGGTTGGCGTATTCGTCATGGGCGTCGGAGAAGACCTCAGGGCTCAGGGCATCGGACAGCACGTAGCGCTTGGTCAAAAGGTTGCGGAACAGCGCGCTGCGCATGTTGCCGATGTTGTCGACCAGCCCGCTGATGCGGATCGACAGGTTCTGCGCGCTGGCGACAACTGCGTTGATCTCGGCCTTTTCCGACGCCAACGCCTGGCGTTCGCCTGTAACTATGTCGGGCTCCTGTGGCTGCCCCGCCGCGGGTGGCGGGCCCAGCACCTCGATCCGATTGTTGATGTCGGTGAGGCGCGAACGAAACGCCAGCGCACTGGTAAGTGCCGCCCGCGACAGGTCCTCCAGTTGCAGACGGATATCGACGAGTGCGGCATCGTCCTCACCGTCCTGCTGTATTTTCTTCTCGAGGTCGTCAGTCTTGGCCGTCAGGCCCTGGATGACTTTCTGCTGATCGGTGATCAATCCGGCAGCGCCCTGACCGAGCGCTTGCGCCATCGCGTCAAACGAAGGCGGCGCCGAGACGACAAGCGCGAGGATCAAAATGAGGCGAAGCAACCGGAAAAGCATGATTTGTTGGCGACTCACGAGCGGCAAAGGCATCTAAAAAGCCTGTCATTGATAAAGACGGCCATATCATGGGGCAAGCCGTCGCATCCGATCGCTCCACTGATCCGATCGCGGGCGTCGGCCAGTCGAAAGGTGATGGCGCAATATTGGCTTTGCGGATGCGGCCTGCTCTATAGTCTGCCGCATCGCCCGAACCGGATGACAATGATGGCAGAGTACTCGGCCTTTTCGCTGCTCGCGAACGCGCTCAAGGGAAACAAGGACTGGAAACCGGTCTGGCGCAAGCCGGATCCGAAGGCGTCCTATGATGTCATCATCATCGGTGGCGGCGGTCACGGGCTGGCAACCGCCTACTATCTCGCCAAGGAGCACGGTATCACCAATGTCGCGGTGCTGGAAAAGGGTTGGCTCGGCTCCGGCAATGTCGGCCGCAACACGACGGCCGTGCGCTCGAACTATCTGCTGCCCGCCAACACCCGCTTCTACGAGCATTCGATGAAGATGTGGGAGAACCTGTCGCACGAGTTGAATTACAACGTCATGTTCTCCCAGCGCGGCTGCCTGAACCTGGCGCACACGCCGGCCCAGTTCGACGATTATGCACGGCGCGGCAACGCCATGCGTCATCTCGGCGTCGATGCTGAATTGATGACGCCGGCGCAGATCAAACGCCTGATCCCGGCGCTAGATATCTCCGACAGCGCACGATTCCCGGTGGTCGGCGGCCTGATGCAGCGGCGCGCCGGCACCGCCCGCCACGATGCGGTCGCCTGGGGCTATGCGCGCGGCGCCGACCGGCGCGGCGTCGACATCATCGAGAATTGCGAGGTCACCGGCTTCCTGCGCGACGGCGACCGCGTCACCGGCGTCACGACGTCGCGCGGCGACATCCGCGCCAAAAAAGTGGCCGTGACGGTCGCCGGCAGCACCGGGCGCGTCATGCAGTTGGCCGGCGTCGAGACGATGCCGATCGAGAGCCATGTGCTGCAGGCCTTCGTCACCGAATCGCTAAAGCCTTTCATCGACACCGTCGTCACCTTCGGCATGGGGCATTTCTACATGTCGCAGTCGGACAAGGGCGGCCTCATCTATGGCGGCGACATCGACGGCTACAACAGCTACGC
The DNA here is from genome assembly GCF_056404515.1 of Mesorhizobium sp. P2_C7. Lineage (NCBI taxonomy): Bacteria > Pseudomonadati > Pseudomonadota > Alphaproteobacteria > Hyphomicrobiales > Phyllobacteriaceae > Mesorhizobium > Mesorhizobium sp. P2_C7. Next base: position 35,209 of record NZ_JBFUDW010000019.1, read on the forward strand.
CCAGCGCGGCAACCTGCCCATCGTCGACGAAGTGATGAGCGAGATGCTGGCGCTGTTTCCGGGCCTTGCCCGCGTGCGCATGCTGCGCTCCTGGGGCGGCGTCTGCGACATGTCGATGGACGGCTCGCCGATCATCACCACCGGCCCCCTGCCCGGCATGTATCTCAACTGCGGCTGGTGCTATGGCGGCTTCAAGGCGACGCCGGCCTCGGGTTGGTGCTTTGCCTGGACCATCGCCAAGGATCAGCCGCACGAGTTCAACGCCCCCTTCACGCTCGACCGCTTCCACCGCGGCCTGGTGATCGACGACAAGGGCCAGGGTGCAAACCCGCGGCTGCATTAGGTAAAGTCCCATGTTGATCACCTGTCCCTATTGCGGCCCGCGCGACGTCGTCGAATTTACCTATCAAGGTGACGGCAACCGTAAGCGCCCCGACCCCGCCTCGCAGAATTTCGAGGCATGGAACGCCTATGTCTACGACCGGCTGAACCCGGCCGGCGACCACAACGAGATCTGGCAGCATTCTGGCGGTTGCCGCGCGCATCTCAGGGTCGTGCGCAACACGCTGACGCATGAGATTTTGAGCGTCGCCTTCATGCGCGGCGCTCACACCTCGACCGCGCGCCGCAAGGCGGAGGACAAATCATGAGCCCGCGCCGCACCGACACTGGCGGCCGCATAGACCGGCTGAAAACCATCCGCTTCACCTTCGACGGAGCCACCTATACCGGCCATGCCGGCGACACGCTGGCGTCGGCGCTGTTGGCCAAGGGCGTCACCCTTTATGGGCGTTCATTCAAATATCACCGCCCGCGCGGCCTGCTCACCGCAGGCGTCGAGGAGCCCAACGCGCTGGTGACGGTGCTGAAGGGCGATGTTCGCGAGCCCAACATTCCGGCGACCATGGTCGAGATCCATGACGGACTGGTCGCCATCAGCCAGAACCGCTTTCCCTCGCTTGCCTGGGACGTCAACGCCGTCAACCAGCTTGGCGGCAAGATCCTGTCGGCCGGCTTCTACTACAAGACCTTCATGGGGCCGGTGATCGGTCCGCTCAAAGGCACTCGCTTCTGGATGTTCTGCGAGCATTTCATCCGCCGCGCCGCCGGTCTCGGCAGCGCCGGATCGGCGAAGGACCCGGCCCGCTATGAACGCATGAACGCCTTTTGCGACGTGCTGGTAGTCGGCTCCGGCCCGGCCGGGCTGATGGCCGCCAAGGCCGCTGCCGATCAGGGCGCCCGGGTCATGCTGGCTGATCTTGAGCCGCGTTTCGGCGGCTCTGCCAACTGGTCAGGCGAAACCATCGATGGCACACCGGCCGCCGACTGGGCCCGCCGGACCGTTGCCCAGCTCGAAGGCCGCGACAATGTCCGGCTTTTGCCGCGCACCACGGTCTGGGGCTATTACGACAACAACACGCTTGCCGCGCTCGAACGGGTCAGCGACCACAAGGAGCAGCCCGGCAAGGGCGAGCCGCGCCATCGCTATTGGGCGATCCGCGCCCGCTCCGTGGTGCTCGCCACCGGCGCCTTCGAACGGCCGCTGGTGTTTCCGGGCAATGACAGGCCAGGTGTGATGCTGGCGCATGCCGCCGAGCGCTACGCCAACGAGTTCGGCGTGCTGCCGGGCGAACGGATCGCGCTTTTCACCAACAATGACAGCGCCTACCGAGCGGCCGTCGCCTTGAAGAAGGCGGGAGCCGCGGTCGTCGCCATTGCCGACGTCCGGCCAGATCTTTCAGCCGAAATGCGCAAGCTGGCCACGGAGGCCGAGGCCGAGATCTTCGCCGGCCATGCCGTCATCGCCACCGAGGGCGGCAAGGCGCTGTCCGGCCTCAAGCTGCAACGCTTCGACATGACCAACGGCTCGCTCACCGGCGACGCCCGCAGCATCCATGCCGATTGCCTGCTGATGTCGGGCGGCTGGTCGCCGACCATCCATCTGGCCAGCCAGGCCGGTGCCAAGGCCGAGTGGAACGCCGCGCGGCAGGCTTTCCTGCCGCCGAAGCCGACCCAGCAATGGCCAACGCAGCACTGGATTGGCGCCGGCGCCTTCACCGGCAGTTTTTCCACCACTGAAGCCATTGCCGAAGGCCGCGCCGCCGGCCTTGCCGCGGCCGGTGGAACCAGCACGCCGGCGGCGTTGCCCACTGTCGAAGCCGTTCCTGGCGACCCCGATCCGGCGCCGGTGTTCGAGATCAGAGCCAAGGGCAAGAGCTTTGTCGATTTCCAGCACGACGTCACCGCGGAGGATGTGCGGCTGGCACACCGCGAAGGCTTTGTCTCGGTCGAGCACCTGAAGCGCTACACCACGCTCGGCATGGCGACCGACCAGGGCAAGAGCTCCAATGTTCCGGGCCTTGCCATCATGGCCGAGGCGCTGGGCAAGCCGATCCCCGAGGTCGGCACGACACGCTTCCGCCCGCCTTTTGCGCCGGTATCGATCGGCTCGCTGGCGGCAGAGCGCTTCGGCGACCTGAAACCCGAGCGGCTGACGCCGATGCATGACTGGCATCTCGCCAATGGCGCGACCATGTATTCGGCCGGCCTGTGGTACCGTCCGATGATCTACGGCCATGCCGGAGAGACGGTCGAGCAGGCCTATGTGCGCGAAGCCAAGGCGACCCGCGAAAGCGCCGGCATCGTCGATGTCTCGACGCTGGGCAAGATCGCCGTGCAAGGGCCCGACGCCGCCGCATTCCTCGACCGCGTCTACACCAACATGTTTTCGACGCTGGCCGTCGGCAAGGCCCGCTACGGGCTGATGCTGCGCGAGGACGGCCTCGCCTTCGACGACGGCACCACCTGGCGGTTGGGCGAGCAGGATTTCCTGATGACCACCACCACGGCCAACGCCGGCAAGGTGATGCAGCATCTGGAATATTTCCTCGACGTGATCTGGCCGGAGCTCAAGGTGCACGTCACCTCGGTCACCGACGAATGGGCGGGCGCCGCGATCGGCGGACCGAAGGCCAGGCAGATCCTCGCTGCTTGCGTCACCGGCACATCGGTCGACAACGCCACCTTGCCCTTCATGGGAATTGTGCGCGGCGAGATATCGGGTGTCCCGGTGATGATTTGCCGGCTCTCCTTCTCCGGTGAAATGGCGTTCGAGGTCTATTCCGGTGCCGGCCATGGCACCCATGTCTGGGAGGCGCTGATCGAGGCCGGCAAGCCGTTCGGGCTGGTCACCTACGGGCTCGAGGCGCTGGGCACGATGCGCATCGAGAAAGGCCATGTCACCGGTGCCGAGATCGACGGCCGCACCACGGCCCGCGACCTGCACCTCGACTGGATGCTGTCGCAGAAGAAGCCGTTCATTGGCTCGTCGATGATGGACCGCGAGGGCCTGATCGCGTCTGATCGTCTGGAGCTCGTCGGCCTGATCGCGCTGGACAACCGCCCACTCAATGGCGGCGCGCACATCGTCGAGCAACTCGACGAGGCCAATCCCCACGGCTCGATCGGCCACATCACCGCCTGCTGCTATTCGCCAGCGCTCGGCAAGCACATCGCGCTGGCGCTGGTCAAGGGCGGCAAGGCACGACACGGCACGCGCGCCAATGTCTCCGATCCCCTGCGCAACCGGTTCGGGCCGGTCGAGATCGTCTCCAACCACTTCTTCGATCCGGACGGGAGCCGCATGCATGGTTGAGCGCCAATCACCGCTCGAGCCGGAGTTTCACATTGGCTCGCATGGCAATTTCGAACACGGCGTCGAGATCATCCTGACCGAGACCGGGCCCGGCTCGATCGTGCAGCTGGCAGCCTGGCCGGGTGAGGAGAAGAAGTTGATTGCCGCCATCCGTACCGTCACCGGGTTTGCGCTGCCCGATGGCGCCGGCGGCGGCCTGAGCGACGGCGTGAAGTCGGTCTTCGGCTTCGCGCCGGGAAAATTCACCGTTGCCGATGAAGCCGAAGGCCTGGCCGGCGCCTTTGCCAAGGCGGTCACCCCGGCCATCGGCACGGTGACCGACCTTTCGCATGGTCGCACCGCCATTCGCATCGCCGGGCCGAAGGCCGAATGGGTGCTGGCGAAGTTCTTCGCCATCGACTTCGCGCTGCCGGCCTTTCCGGTTGGCGCCGGCCGCTCGACCACCCATCACGATGTCTTCGCCCAGATCCAGCGTACCGGCTCCGACCAGTTCGACATCTATGTCTTCCGCTCGTTCGCACGCTCGTTCTGGAAGGCGCTCTGCCATGCCAGCGAGGAAGTCGGCTACGAGGTGCAATAGGCAGCGCCGGCCGGATGGCCGCATCGCCGCGGCTTCTGGCATCAACGCCAGCCGGTTCTGCCGCTAGAGAATCGCGCTGCGGGCGGCCATGATGGAAAACGTGGCCGCCAAGACCGGCCCAAGGGGCATCAAACCCCGTCTCAGGCTCGGCATAGTCGTTTGGTTCGAACATCCCCATGACCGCAGAAATATCCGCCGGCGCCACCGATCGCGCCGATGTGTCGGCCAGAGCCTTGCTCCTGCTGCCACTGACGGTCGCGTGCGGCGTCTTCATGACCAGCCTCGACCAGAATGTCGTGGTGACGGCGCTGCCCGGTATCGGCGAAAGCCTCGGCCGCCCGCCCAGCCAGCTCGGCCTTCTGATCACCGTCTATGTCGCCAGCCTGATCATCTCGATGCCGCTTGGCGGCTGGGCCGCCGACCGCTTCGGCCTGCGCAACGTTTATTGCTTTGCCTTGCTGGTGTTCGCCACCGCGTCGGCCCTGTGCGGGCTGTCCGATAACATCTGGATGCTGGTCGGCGCCCGCGCGCTGCAAGGGTTCGGCGGCGCGCTGATGGGCACGCTCGGCCAGGTCGTCATCCTGCAGACCTTTCCGCGCAGCCGCACCCTGAAGATCAACATGTACATCTCGCTGGCCGGCCAGTCCGGACCGCTGGTCGGCCCGCTCGTCGGCGGCGCGCTGACCACCTACATTTCCTGGCGCTGGATCTTCTTCATCAACGTGCCGTTCGCACTGGCGGCGGCTTTGCTTGCCGCCTCGCTGTTTCCGACAGTGACCAAGCCCGTGCGCACGCCGTTCGATTTTCCGGGGTTTCTGCTGGTCGGCAGCGGCATGGTGCTGCTGGTCTTCGGCATGGATTCGCTTGCCGCCAAGGATGCGGCCGGCGGCATCATCGCCGGTGAACTGGCGCTCGCACTCGTCATCCTGACCATTGCCTCGGTCTACTGCCTGCGCGTGCGCAATCCCCTGCTCGATCTCAAGCTCCTGCGCATCCGCACCTTCCGCATCTCCTTCCTGACTGGCGGCGGCCTGGACACGATCGGCCTCAGCTCGGTCGTCTTCCTGCTGCCGCTGATGTTCCAGCTCGGCTTTGGCATGAGCGCGGTGCAGGCGGGATCGCTGACTTTCGTTGCCGCGGTCGGCTCGGTGGCCATGCGCTTCTTCATGCCGAGCGTCCTCAACCGTTTCGGCTTCCGCCGTGTGCTGGTCTGCAACACGCCGATCGTCGCCGCCATGGTCGCTGGATTTGCCTTGATGCAGGCAACCACACCGGTGTGGATCGTGCTTGCCTACATCTTCGTCTTCGGCGTCTTCCGCTCCGCGCAATGGGCGTCGACCGGCAACCTCGCCTATTCCGACATCGCACCCGAGCAGCTCGCCCGCTTCAGCGCGCTCAATTACATCCTGTGGCAGCTCGCGGTGGCGATCAGCGTCGGCCTGGCCGCCGCGGCACTGTCGTTTCTGGCCGGCGGCGGTCCGGCGATCGCCAACGATTTCCGCATCCTGTTCGTGATCGAAGGCGTCATCACGCTGTGCGCACTGCTCGCCTATCTCAAGCTGACGCCGCAGGACGGCGCCCATGTCAGCGGCCACGGCGCACAGATGAACACGGAATAGTGCTCGACGCCCAGTTGGCCGGTTCTGGCCAAGGCGGCCGGCTTATTCGCTGAACGTCACCCACTCTTCCAGCGGCACGCGGTCGGTGCGGAAGGCGTTTTCGGGTTTGGAAATGTCCTCATAGCCAAGCGCCATGCCGCAGACGACGATCTCCTCGTCGGGAATGTTGAGCACCGGCCGGATCTGCCGGTGATAGGGGGCGAACGCCGCTTGTGGGCAGGTGTGCAAGCCCCTGCCCCGCGCCGCGACCATGATGTTCTGCAGGAACATGCCGTAGTCGATCCACGAGCCTTGGTTAAGCCTGCGGTCGATGGTGAAGATCATGCCGACTGGCGCGTCGAAGAAGACGAAGTTGCGGTCGTGCTGGGCGCGCATCTTGTCGACCTCGCGACGGCCGATACCGAGCGCGCCATAGAGCCCAAAGCCGTTGGCGCGCCGTCGGGTCAGATAGGGCTCGAAGAACTGGGTGGGATAGTAGCGGTACTCATCCCAATCGGCCTTTTCAGCGCGGATGCCCGAATTGAGGATGGCGTCGGTGATCTGCTGCTTGGTCTCGCCCTTGGTGACGTAGACCTTCCACGGCTGCATGTTGGTGCCGGATGGGGCCCGCGCCGCAACCGACAGAATGGCGCGGATGGTGTCGTCGTCGACCATGTTGGGCAGGAATGCGCGCACCGAGCGGCGCGACAGGATCGCCTCGTCGACAATCTCGGCCTCGTCCGCAATTCGGGTGTTCTTTTCAAGCATGGGCCGTCCTTTAACCCTCGTCTCGACCAGACGTCCCCACTCGCCGTTCGTGCCCGAGCCTTTGCATGAACCGTCAAAATCCTGCAAGCAAATCTTGAGCATACGTGAAAATCCACTTGATTTTTTCATGAGCTTCATTTCTCATGAAATTCGGATGCAAATTTTCATGAAGTGAGCGTTTTGCCTTCACCTATCGCACGAACATTGCAGGCACCTGACGAACGCGTGCTGGCCAGCGATATCAGGGCGCTGCGCAAGGCGCGCGGGCTGACGCTTGCCGAGATCGGCCTGAAGCTTGGCCGTTCCGTCGGCTGGGTCAGCCAGGTCGAGCGTGGTCTCTCGACGCCATCGCTCAGCGATCTCAGAGCCTTCGCTGAACTGTTCGGCGTGCCGATCAGCCTGTTCTTCAGCCATGACGTGCCGGTCGAAAGCGAGCGTGGCGTGGTTGTGCGCGCCGGCAGGCGCCGCACGCTTGGCACAAGCGAATCCGGCCTGGTGGAGGAGCTTCTGTCGCCCGATCTCGGCGGTAGCTTCGAGATGGTGCGTTCGGTCTTCGCGCCGGGCGCGGAGCTGAAAAACGAGGCGCGTCGGCCGACCGAAGAGGCCGGATACGTCGCGTCCGGACTGTTCGACATAGAGATATCGGGCGTCTGGCATCGGCTCGGCGAAGGCGACTCCTTTCGCTTCGAAGGCAAGCCCTACCGCTGGCGCAATCCGGGTGCCGAGCCGGCGGTTGTCATCTGGGTGGTTGCGCCGCCAGTCTATTGAATGCATGTCGCCCAGAAGCGAGCAGCGGCTTGGGATAACGACAAGTATCAAAAACAAAAAATGGAAAGCGCAACGCGCTTTTGGGTTTTGTCAGGGAGAAGAACATGGCCGGTTTGCCGAGCACGGCACGCGTGGTGATCATCGGGGGTGGTGCCGTCGGCACGTCCGCGCTCTATCATCTCGCCAAAGCGGGCTGGACCGACTGCGTCCTGCTCGAAAAGAACGAACTGACCTCCGGCTCGACCTGGCATGCCGCCGGCAATGTGCCAACCTTCTCCTCGTCCTGGTCGCTGATGAACATGCAGCGCTATTCGACCGAGCTCTATCGCGGGCTGGCCGAAGCGGTCGACTATCCCATGAACTACCACGTCACCGGTTCGCTGCGCCTCGCCCACTCGGTCGAGCGCATGCAGGAGTTCCAGCGCGCCAAGGGCATGGGCCGCTATCAGGGCATGGACATCGACGTCGTCGGCGTGGACGAGATCAAGCGCCGCTATCCCTTCATCGAGACGCATGATCTGAAAGGCGCACTCTACGACCCGAGCGACGGCGACATCGATCCGGCGCAGTTGACCCAGGCGCTGGCCAAGGGCGCGCGCGACATGGGTGCCAGGATCATCCGCTTCTGCCCGGTCACCGGCGTGCGCCGCGAGAACGACGAATGGGTGGTCGAGACCGCGCAAGGCGAAATCCGCTGCGAGATCGTCGTCAATGCCGCCGGCTACCGCGCCGCCGAAGTCGGCAAGATGTTCGGCCGCGAGGTGCCGATGATGGTGATGAGCCATCAGTACATATTGTTCGAGGAAATCCCCGAACTGGCGGCATGGTCGAAGGAACAGGGCAAGAAACTGCCGCTGCTGCGCGACGTCGACACCTCCTACTATCTGCGCCAGGAAAAGAACGGCATGAATCTCGGCCCCTATGAGCGCAACTGCCGCGCGCATTGGGCGACCCACAATGATCCGATGCCAGAAGACTTTTCCTTCCAGTTGTTCCCCGACGACCTCGACCGGCTCGAACATTATCTGGCCGATGCCGTCGCCCGCGTGCCGATCCTGGGCACCGCCGGCCTGTCCAAGGTCATCAATGGGCCGATCCCATATACGCCGGACGGCAATCCGCTGATCGGGCCGATGCCCGGCGTTCCCAACGCCTTCGAGGCCTGCGTCTTCACCTTCGGCATCGCCCAGGGCGGCGGCGCCGGCAAGGTGCTGGCCGAATGGGTGACACAGGGCCAGACCGAATGGGACATGTGGTCGTGCGATCCACGCCGCTTCACCTCCTTTGCTGCCGCGCCGGACTACTGCGTCGCCAAGGGCATGGAGATCTACGGCAACGAATACGCCATCCAGTTCCCGCGCCATGCCTGGCCGGAAGGCCGTGACCGCAAGCTGTCGCCGATCCATGATCGTATCAAGGCGCTCGGCGCCCGCTTCGACGCCTACAATGGCTGGGAACGCGCCACCTGGTACGCCAAGGACGGCGACGACGTTTCCGAGGAGGCGACGCTGACCTTCCGTCGCGAAGGACCGTGGCAGCATCGCGTCCGCGAGGAATGCCTTGCCGTTCGCGACGCAGCCGGCATCCTCGACCTGCCGGGCTTCTCGCGCTTCAACCTCGACGGGCCAGGTGCCGCCGAATGGCTGAGCCTGCAGGTCACCGGGCTGGTGCCGAAGATCGGCCGCATCGGCCTCGTCTATTTCGCCGACGACAAGGGCCGCATCGTCACCGAAATGTCGGTCGTGCGCCATGATGAGAACCTAATGACGCTGATCACCGCGGCGGTCGCGCAATGGCATGATTTCGAATGGCTGAAATCGAGGATCCCCAAGGATGCGCCGTTCAGGCTGATCGACCGCACCGAGGAATTTTCGACCCAGATCCTGGCCGGCCCGAACTCGCGAAAAATCCTCGCCTATGTCTGCAGCGCCGACCTTGCTTTGCCGTGGCTGACGCATCAGGAGACGAAGATCGCCGGCCGCTGGGCGAAACTCATACGCGTCTCCTTCGCCGGCGAACTCGGCTGGGAAATCCACACCAGGGTCGACGACACCGCCGCCATCTTTGACGCCATCTGCGCGGCCGGAGAACAGCATGGCCTCAGGCCATTCGGCATGTACGCGCTGGATTCGCTCCGGCTCGAAAAGGGCTACCGCACCTGGAAGGGCGACCTGTCGACCGACTATTCGATCCTCCAGGGCGGATTGGAGCGCTTCGTCAAATGGGACAAGCCCGATTTCCGCGGCAAGGCGGCACTGCTGAACGAGAAGCAGCAAGGGGTAAAGAAGCGTTTCGTCACGCTGGTCGTCGAGAACCCCGGTGACTGCGACGCCCCTTCTGTTTCCACACTCTGGCACGACGGCAAGATCGTCGGTGAAACGACATCAGGCGGCTGGGGTCATCGGATCGACAAATCGATCGCGCTCGGCATGCTGCGCGCCGATCTGGCGGAACCGGGAACAGCGATCGAGGTCGAAATCTTCGGCGACCGTTTTCAGGCGGTCGTGCAGAAAGACGAGCCCTTGTGGGATCCAAAGAACGAGAGGCTGCGCGCGTGAAGAAAATCATCCTCACGGATGGCGGCATGGGCCAGGAACTGGTCCGCCGCAGCAAATCCGAGCCGACGCCATTATGGTCGGCCAGGGTGCTGATCGACGAACCGGATCTCGTGCGCGACCTGCACGCGGAATTTATCCGTGCCGGCGCCCGCGTCATCACCATAAACACCTATTCGGCGACACCCGAACGCCTGGTGCGCGAGGGCGCGGAAGACCTCTTCAAGCCCTTGCAGAAGCGCGGCATCGAGCTTGCAAGGCAAGCCTGCGAGCAGGCCGGCGAGGCGACCATCGCCGGCTGCCTGTCGCCGCTTTTCGGCAGCTATGCCCATGCGCTGACCATTTCATTCGAGGATACGCTCGACATCTACCGCCGCATCGTTGCCGAGCAGGCTGATGGCGTCGACTTGTTCCTGTGCGAGACCATGGCTTCCGCCGAGGAGGCGCGTGCGGCGGTCACCGCGGCGTCGGAAAGCGGCAAGCCGGTATGGGTTTCGTGGACGCTGGCCGATCATGGCAAGCCACGCCTGCGCAGTGGCGAGGCATTGGCCGCGGCAGCAAGCGCTCTCGATGGCCTGGCGGTGGCAGCGCGGCTGGTCAATTGTTGCCGGCCCGAGGCAGTCAGCGCAGCACTGCCCGAGCTGATTGATCTCGGCGGCCCGGTCGGCGCCTATGCCAACGGCTTCACCTCGGTCGAAGCGCTCAAGCATGGCGGCACGGTGGATGTCCTGCACGCACGCCACGACCTCGGTCCGGATGCCTATGCCGACCAGGCGATCGGCTGGGTGGAGGCCGGCGCGAGCATTGTCGGCGGCTGCTGCGAAGTCGGACCGCCACACATCGCCGCGCTGCGCGACCGGCTCGAACAGGCCGGCTACGAATTTTCGGGAGATATACATGCCTAGACCATCATCGCGCATTTCCGGCATCGTGCCTTCGGGCAAGGACGGTTGGGAAGTCCATTCGGCCGCTTGGGTCCGCAAGGCGGCCGGCGAAGACATCATCATGCTGTCAGTGGGCGACCATGATTTCGACACGCCCTCGGAAACCATCGAAGCCTGTGTGACCGCGGTTCGCGCCAGCAATCACCACTACACCCCGCTTCCCGGCCTGCCGCGCCTGCGCAAGGCTATGGCGGCAGCCTCGAGCGCCTGCACCGGCGTCGAGACGACGCCGGATCAGGTCATCGCCACGCCGGGCGGCCAGGCCGCACTCTACGCGGCCGTGCAGGCTGTTCTCGACCAAGGCGACCATGCCATCGTGGTGGCGCCCTACTACGCCACCTATCCCAACACGTTCAGCGCCGCCGGTGCCAGTTTCACCGTGGTCGAGACACCGGCCGAGGATGGCTTCCAGCCGCACGCCGACATGATCCGCGCAGCACTTCGGCCGAACACGCGCGCCATCCTGATCAACACGCCGAACAACCCGACCGGTGCGGTCTATTCGCGCGAGCGGCTGGAACAGCTGGCGGAGGTCTGCAGGGAGCATGACCTCTGGCTGTTGTCGGACGAGGTCTACTGGACACTGGGCGGCGGCGAGCACGTCTCGCCGCGCTCGCTGCCCGGCATGGCCGAGCGCACTCTGGTCATCAATTCCATGTCGAAGAGCCATGGCATGACCGGCTGGCGCATGGGCTGGCTGACGGGACCAAAGGAGATGATTTCGCTGCTGGTCAATCTCAACCTGGTGACGACGTATGGCTTGCCGGCTTTCATCTCGATTGCCTGCGCCGAGGCGCTCGAGAACCGGTATGGCGTCAAGGAAATCGCCGAACGCTACGCCGCGCGCCGCACCGTCCTGCTCGACGCCGTGCGTGGCATGAACGATGTCACCGTGCGCGGTTCCGAGGGCGGTATGTACGTCATGCTCGACATATCGGCCGTCGAACCCGACGACGAGAAATTCGCCTGGGCCTTGCTCGACAAGGAAAAGGTCGGCGTGATGCCCGGCTCCAGCTTCGGCGAGGCCGCCGCCGGCCACATTCGCATCAGCCTTTGCCAGCCGGAGCTCGTGTTGCAGGAAGCAGCACTTCGGCTGCGCCGTTTTGCCTCCAGCTATCGCCGCGAGGCCGCATGACCGCCAAGGCCATCCCCACCAAGGCAAGAGCTGTCATCATCGGCGGCGGCGTCTCCGGCTGTTCGGTCGCCTATCATCTGGCCAAGCTCGGCTGGACCGACATCGTGCTCCTGGAGCGCAAGCAGCTGACGTCGGGCACAACCTGGCATGCCGCCGGCCTGATTGGCCAGCTGCGCGGCTCGCAGAACATGACCAGGTTGGCGAAATATTCGGCCGACCTCTACGTCAAGCTGGAAGCCGAGACCGAGGTCGGCACCGGCATGCGCCAGGTCGGCTCGATCACCGTGGCGCTGACCGAAGAGCGCAAGCATGAGATCTACCGGCAGGCGTCTCTCGCTCGCGCGTTCGATGTCGACGTGCGCGAGATTTCACCGAACGAAGTCAAGGAGATGTACCCGCATCTCAATGTGTCCGACGTCGTCGGCGCCGTGCATCTGCCGCTCGACGGCCAATGCGACCCCGCCAACATCGCGATGGCGCTGGCCAAGGGTGCCCGCCAGCGCGGCGCCACCATCGTCGAGAATGTGAAGGTCACCAAGGTCCACACTAAGGCCGGTCGCGTCGCCGGCGTGTCGTGGGCGCAAGGTGAAGAACAAGGCACGATCGAAACCGACATTGTCGTCAACTGCGCCGGCATGTGGGCGCGTGAGCTTGGCGCCCAGAACGGCGTCACCATCCCGCTGCACGCCTGCGAGCACTTTTATCTCGTCACCGAGCCAATCCCGGGCCTTACCCGCCTGCCGGTGCTGCGCGTGCCGGACGAATGCGCCTACTACAAGGAAGACGCCGGCAAGATGATGCTGGGCGCCTTCGAGCCGGTGGCAAAACCCTGGGGCATGGATGGCATCCGCGAGGATTTCTGCTTCGACCAATTGCCTGAGGACATGGACCATTTCGAGCCGATCCTCGAAATGGGCGTCAACCGGATGCCGATGCTGGCGACCGCCGGCATCCATACCTTCTTCAACGGTCCCGAGAGCTTCACCCCCGACGACCGCTACTATCTCGGAGAGGCGCCGGAGCTGTCCGGCTATTGGATGGCGACCGGCTACAACTCGATCGGCATTGTCTCCTCCGGTGGCGCCGGCATGGCGCTGGCGCAGTGGATCAATGACGGCGAAGCACCCTTTGATCTGTGGGAAGTCGACATTCGCCGCGCCCAGCCATTCCAGAAGAACCGCCGCTATTTGAAGGAGCGCGTCTCCGAAACGCTCGGCCTGCTCTATGCCGATCATTTCCCCTATCGGCAGATGGCGACCTCGCGCAATGTCCGTCGCTCGCCCCTGCATGAACATCTCAAGGCGCGTGGCGCCGTCTTCGGTGAGGTCGCCGGCTGGGAGCGCGCCAACTGGTTCGCCCGCGAGGGCCAGGAGCGCGAATACCGCTATTCCTGGAAGCGGCAGAACTGGTTCGACAACCAGCGCGAGGAGCATCTGGCGGTCAGGAACAAGGTCGGCCTGTTCGACATGACCTCGTTCGGCAAGATCCGCGTCGAGGGCCGCGATGCCAACGCCTTCCTGCAAAAGCTCTGCGCCAACGACATGGACGTGGCGCCGGGCAAGATCGTCTACACGCAGATGCTCAACCAGCGCGGCGGCATCGAAAGCGACCTCACCGTCTCGCGGCTGTCGGAAACGGCTTTCTTCCTTGTCGTTCCCGGCGCGACGCTGCAGCGCGACCTCGCCTGGCTGCGCAAGCATCTGACCGACGAATTCGTGGTCATCACCGATGTCACCGCCGCTGAAGCCGTGCTTTGCCTGATGGGGCCGGACTCACGAAAGCTGATCCAGAAGGTCAGCCCGAATGATTTCTCCAACGAAGCCAACCCGTTTGGGACGTTCCAGGAGATCGAGATCGGCATGGGCCTGGCCCGCGCCCATCGCGTCACCTATGTCGGTGAACTCGGCTGGGAACTCTACGTCTCGACCGACCAGGCAGCTCATGTCTTCGAGGCAATCGACGAGGCGGGTGCCGATGTCGGCCTGAAGTTCTGCGGCCTGCACACGCTGGATTCCTGCCGCATCGAAAAGGCTTTTAGGCATTTCGGCCACGACATCACCGATGAGGACAATGTGCTGGAAGCAGGCCTCGGCTTTGCCGTGAAGACGGCCAAGGGCGACTTCATCGGTCGCGGTGCGGTGCTGCGGAAAAAGGAGGCCGGCCTGTCACGCCGGCTGGTGCAGTTCCGGTTGAAGGAGCCGCAACCCCTGCTCTTCCACAACGAGGCGATCCTGCGCGACGGCAAGATCGTCGGCCCGATCACCTCGGGCAATTACGGCCATCATCTCGGCGGCGCCATTGGGCTGGGCTACGTGCCGTGTCTGGGCGAGAGCGAGGCGGATGTTCTGGCATCGTCCTACGAGATCGAGATCGCCGGCGAGCGTTTTGCTGCGGAAGCATCGCTGAAGCCGATGTATGACCCGAAGTCGGAGCGGACGAGGATGTAGGCGCCTCTTCCTTCTCCCCGTTCACCGGGAGAAGGTGGCCCGAAGGGCCGGATGAGGGGCAGCGCCAAGGTCTGAAAAGTTCGCGCTGCCCCTCATCTGCCTGCCGGCATCTTCTCCCCGTATACGGGGAGAAGGACGCTAACCCCTCAGAACCGCTCCAGCTTCCTTCGCACCTTCGCCAGAAACGCGGCCCGCGTCTGCGGCGTAGAGGCATCCATCAGATAGTGCGCCAGGAAGAAGGTCCGGCAGCGCCTCGCGCACAGCGCCCGCATGCCGCGCAGCAGGGTCTTGCGTCCGGGCTGGCCTACGACGACGCTCCACCAGGTCGGCGCACCGCAGGTGGTGATGACACCGACCTTGGTCACATGCGTCATCAGCGACTTGATCCGCCCCTTGCCCGCCGGCAGCTTGAAGGCGACGTCCGTCGCCCACACCCGGTCGAGCCAGCCCTTCAGCATCGCAGGCAGCCCGTACCACCAGGTCGGATAGACGAACAGGATCGCCTCGGCCCAGTTGAGCAGCTCGAAATGCGGCTTCAGCGCCGGATCCTGCGGCGCCTGGTCGTTGTAGGAGCGCCGTTCGTCGCATCCCATCACCGGGTCAAATTTCTCGGCATAGAGATCGAGCAGCCGCACCTCCCAGCCTCGCGCCTTCAGCACCTCGACGGCAGTGTCGCGGATCACCGCGCAAAAGCTCTCCGGCACCGGATGGCAGTAGACCACCAGTGCCCGCATCAGAAGGCGTCCATGCTGGCCGCGACCTTGGTCATGAACGCCTTGCGCGTTTCAGCGGTCGACAGGTTCATTGCATAGTGCGCGAGATAGCTCACCGGCGCGCCGGGCCTTACAGTGGCGCGCAGCATGCGCTTGATCAGCTTGCGCGGCGGGTCGCCCATCAGCATGGCGCGGAACCGGCTGCCGCCATAGGTGGTCACCGCCGCGACCTTGACTATGTTGTGCAGCGACGGCTGCACCTTGCCGTTGACCAGCTTGAACGACACGCCGGGCAGGAAGACGCGATCGAAAAAGCCTTTCAGGACCGCCGGAAAGCCATAGTTCCAGACCGGGTAGGACAGCACCAGCGCTTCGGCCCGAAGCAGGCGCTCGACATAAGGCGCCACAGGGTCGGCCGGGCCGCGCGCATTGTGGTAGTCCAGCCGCTCCTGACGTGTCAGGCGCGGATCGAAATTCTCGGCGTAGAGATCGCAATCGTCGACCTTGTGGCCCGCTGCCGTCAGCCGCTCGACGATCATCCGGTGCAGGCCGGCATTGAAGCTGGTCTCGACCGGATGGGCGTGGAGGACGAGAATGTTCATCAGCCGGCCTTTTGCAGCCCCTTGAACAGGAATGTCCGGCCCGAACGGTAGTCGTAGTCCGGGTTTTCCCAAGCGATCATCTTGCCGGGGTTGAGCAAGCCCTGCGGATCGGTCTCGCGCTTGAAGGCAAGCTGCACCGCATCCGTCTGCTTCATGCCGCCCTCTTCCAGCGTGTAGCGGTGCGGGTTGAAGATCGGGCAGCCATTCTCCTCATGCAGGCGCACGATTTCGTCGAGCCGCGCTTCGGTGGTGAACTTGACCAGCGGCAGGCCGAAGCAGGTGATGTTGCCGTCCAGCCGCACGAATTCCAGATGTGAGAACACCTCGCCGGGAAACATCGCGTCCATCTTCTCGACCAGCGCCAGCTGGTTGGGAAAGGGATAGAGCGATTGCAGATAGGTGATCGAGGGGTCGACCCGCAGCGCCCTGAGCGTGGTGTGGTTCCAAGCCAGCTCAAAGGCCGGGGGCAGGCCCTTCTTGTCGTCCGGCGTTGCTGTGGCGGCATTGAAGATCACCTCGCCGCCGGCACGGCGGGTGAAGGCCAGGAAGGCGTCGAGCCCATGCTGCGCCACCATGACGACGCAGATGCTTTTCCCTTCGCTGAGAAACTTCTGGTGCCGCTTGAAATAGAGCTGCGGCACGGGTGCCGCTATCGGCGTGATCAGCTTGGTCAGGATGCCGTCTTGGCAAGCCAGCGCATTGCCATAGCGGGCCGCCTCCATGAAGCTGTCGAAGCCGACGATGACATCGACCCAGTCATAGGCTGATGTCAGCGGCATCTCGACTTCGGTGATGATGCCGTTGGTGCCATAGGCGTGGGTCACCTTGTGCAGATCCTCGCCGGTGAGTTCGAGCGCCTTCGGCTCGGCCTCCATGGTCACCACGCGTAGGCGAAGCACATTGCCGAAATCGCGCAGGCCGCCGAAATTGATCGAGCCGACGCCGCCCGAGCCACCGGCAATGAAGCCGCCGATCGAAGCCGTGTTGTAGGTGGAGGGCGACAGCCGGAGTTCCTGGCCGGAATGCGCCCGCGTTGCCTTGTCGATGTCGGCCAGAACCGCACCCGGTCCGGTCACCACGCGCCCCGGCGCGATCGACTTGATCTCGTTCATTTCGGCAAGGTTGAGCACCAAGCCGCCGGAGAGCGGCATGGCCTGGCCGTAATTGCCG
Source organism: Mesorhizobium sp. P2_C7 (assembly GCF_056404515.1). Taxonomy (NCBI): domain Bacteria; kingdom Pseudomonadati; phylum Pseudomonadota; class Alphaproteobacteria; order Hyphomicrobiales; family Phyllobacteriaceae; genus Mesorhizobium; species Mesorhizobium sp. P2_C7. Next base: position 52,144 of record NZ_JBFUDW010000019.1, read on the forward strand.
GTGCCGCTGCCACGCGGCGTCACCGGCACGCCATGCTTGTGGCAGGCGGCAAGCACGCGGATCAGCTCGACCTCGTCCTTCGGCGTCACGATCAGGTCGCCGGTGACATGATCGAGCTGCCGCTTCAGCACCGGGCTGTACCAGTAGAAGTCGCGGCTCTTCTGCTGGACGATGGCCGGATTGTCGTCGAGCTTCAGGCCTTCGAGATCGCGTTTGAGCGCCGAAACGTCCATCATTCCACCATCAGTTCGTCGAGTTCGGCATAGTCGGGCAGTTGCCGGTCGATCGTGCGCCCAWTGCGCACGACGATGCGATCCGATTCGGGCCGCGACAGCAAWTCCGTCCAGCTCCTGCCCTTGAACACGACGAAGTCGGCATCACTGCCGGCAGCGAGCGTGCCGAAACCGTCGAGCCGCATCACCCTGGCAGGTGTCGCGGTGACCGCTTGCGGCCAGTCGGCGACCGGATGATCGAAATGCAGGATGCGCGTCGCCATGCGGTAGACCTCCAGCATGTCGAGATCGCCATAGGCATAGAACGGGTCACGCGTGTTGTCGGAAGCGACAGCGACCGGAATGCCACGCGCTTTCATCTCGTGCAGCAGCGTCACGCCACGCCAGCGCGGTGTGGTGTGGTCGCCGCGCCGGTCCTGCAGATAGAGATTGCACATCGGCAGCGACACGACCGCGAGCCCGGCCTTCGCCACCTTGTCCAGCGTGTCGAGCACATCGAGGTCCGGCTGGCGCGCCAGCGAGCAGCAATGGCCGACGAGGATCTTGCCCTCGAAGCCATTCCAGAGTGCTGCCTCGGCGATCTTCTTCAGCGAGATCGCCGCGATGTCGTCGGTCTCGTCGGCATGGAAATCGAGATCGAGGCCATGCTTGATCGCTTGCGCGAAGACGTGGTCGAGCAGCTCTTCGAGATCCGGCACCATATAGGTGACGACACCGAGAACACCCTTGGCCGCGGCAACCCTTTTTGCCAGCCTGTCGAACCACTTTTTGTCGCGCACGCCCTCGATGCCGATCAGGCACGCGCCCTGCAATTCGATGCGGCCGCGCCATGTCTCGCGCATCGTCTCGAACACCGGCCAGGAGATTTCCTCTTGCGGCGCAACGCTGTCGAGATGAGTTCGCAGCGCCCTGGTGCCATGCGCGTAGGCTGAGCGCAGCGAGAAATCCATGCGCCGCGCCACGTCCTCGACGTTCCAGCGCGCAGTGCGGTCGGCGCCGGTGGCGTTCAGCGCACCCATGAAGGTGCCATCCGGATTGGGCTTTCGTGACCAGATATGGCCCTTGTCGATATGCGTATGGCAGTCGACGAAGCACGGCAGGATGATGCGGCCGGCAAGGTCTGCGGCGTCCACCGGCACTGCGGTACGGCCATGGGCGGCAATGCTGGAAATCTTGCCGTCGGCGACAGCGATGTCTGCAAGCGCAAAGCCATCGCTGTCGAAAGCAGCGGTGAATCCCGGCGTCAGGGACGCGTGAAGCCGGGCGTTGGCGAGGCGGTATGAACCTGTGTTCGGTACCAAGGAACTAGCGCTCCTGCTTCAGCGCGCTTTCGTGCCAGCGCCTTAGAATGAGATGCGAAATCAGCGACAGCACGAGGAAGATCAGGATGCCGGTTAGCGAAATCAGGAACAGCGCCGCAAACAGCCGTGGCGCGTTGAGCCGATAACCGGCTTCAATGATGCGTGAGGCAAGCCCCGACGACTGGCCGGTGGCGCCGGCGACGAACTCGGCCACCACGGCACCGATCAGCGACAGGCCGCCGGCGATCTTCAACCCGCCCAGGAAATACGGCATCGCCGCCGGCAATCTGAGATAGCGCAACTGCTGCCAGCGCGTCGCGCCATTGAGCTTGAACATGTCGCGCAGGTTGCGGTCGACCGAATTGAGGCCGAGCGTGGTGTTGGACAGGATCGGAAAGAAGGCAACGATCCAGGCGCAGAGCAGGAGCTTGGTCGTCTGGTTGTCGACATAGATGTTGATCAGCGGAAAGATCGCCACGATCGGCGTCACCTGCAGCACGATGGCGAACGGGAAGAACGACATTTCGACCCATTTCGATTGCGCGAACAGCACCGCCAGCCCGACACCGCCGACGACGGCGAAGGCCAGGCTGAGGAAGGTGATGCGCAAGGTCACCAGCAGCGCGGAAAACAGCAGGCCGGCATCGTTGTAGAGCGTCCAGAGCACCACGCCGGGACGCGGCAGGATGTATTGCGGGATCTCATTCCACACGCAGATGCGATCCCATAGCCAGATCGCCAGGATCATGATCGCCAGCGGCAACACCCAGCGACCAATCCGTTCGAGCCGCTCCTGGCGCACGCGGCGCGCTTCCTCGGGATCGAGCTTAAGCACGCCCTCGTCAATGGCCGTCATGATGCGCGCCTGCTGTTGAATTGATGGCCTTGACCAACACGTCGGAGGCCTGCCGGCATAACGCCGCATAGTCGGGCGAGGTCCGGAACGCCTCGTCGCGCGGATAGGCTGCCTCGATGGCGAGTTCGTCGAACACCCTGCCCGGCCGCGCCGCCATGACGACGACGCGGTTGGAGAGAAACACGCTTTCGAAGACGCTGTGGGTGACGAAGACGACGGTGAAGCGCTCGTCCTGCCACAGCTCCAGAAGATCGTTGTTGAGCTTAAAGCGGGTGATCTCGTCGAGCGCGGCGAACGGCTCGTCCATCAACAGCACACGCGGTTTCGTCACCATGGCGCGCGCGATCGAGACACGCATCTTCATGCCGCCCGACAGTTCGCGCGGCACCGCGTCTTCGAAGCCGGTCAGGTGGACCCGCGCCAGCATTTGCGTCACCGCCGGCGCCGCCTTGGCGCGGGAAACCCCTTTCAGCCTGAGCGGCAGCCAGACATTGTCGAAAACGCTGGCCCAGGGCAGCAGCGTCGGCTCCTGGAAGACGAAGCCGATGTTCGAACGGTCAAGCGAGCCGCCGCCGCGCCAGTCGAGCACGCCGGAGGTCGGCGTCGACAGGCCGGCGATCAGCCGCAGCGCCGTCGACTTGCCGCAGCCGGACGGTCCGAGCAGGCTGAGGAAATCGCCTTCCCGGATCGTCAGATCGACGTCGCTTAGGGCCGTCACGCCGTTGGAAAAGACCTTGCCGACGCCACGCAGCGCCAGCAATGTCGGAGCGACATCCGTCGCGCTCGCCGGCGCTTGCGCCACATTCTCCTGCATCATGCCGGAACGGCCTACTTCTTCAGCTCGAGCCCGACGCCCTTGTTGACGAAGGTCAGCGTGTAGGCCTTCTTGATGTCGATGCCGGCTGGCGTGACCTTGGCCTTGACCATCTTGTCGTAGAAGCTCTGGATGCGCGCGTCGGTCATGGCGCCGATGCCGAGTTTTTCGGTGTCGCCTGAATCGGCAAGGCCGAACTTCTTCATCTGCTCGATCGAGAAAGCGATCTGCTCGTCGCTCATGTCAGGATTGTCTTTCTTGATCATGTCGTTGGCGGCCTTGTTGTCGCCGTAGAGATATTTGTACCAGCCCTTGGCCGAGCCATCGACGAAGCACTGGACCACCTCCGGCTTCTTGTCGATCGTGTCCTGCATCACCTCGATCGTCGTCGAGTAGGTGTCCCAGCCATAGTCGGCAAGCAGGAACTGGTTCGGTACGAAGCCGCCTTCCTTCTTGACCGCGAACGGCTCGGAGGTGACGTAACCCTGCTGGATCGACTTCTTGTTGGCGAGGAAGGGAGCGGTGTTGTAGGTGTAGGGTGCGCGCTTGGCGGCGTCGAAGCCGAGCTCGATGACCATCCACTGGAAGAAGGTCTGCACGCCCTCGTCGCCCAATATGTACTGGTCGGCGTTCTTCAGATCTTCCCATTTGTCGAGCCCCTCGCCGGGGTGGGACATAATGACCTGCGGGTCCTTCTGGAAATCCGCCGCCACCACGCGCATCGGAATGCCTTGCTGGACGGCATCGAAAGCCGACAGCAGATTGCCGCCCATGTAGAAATCGATCTTGCCGGCAAGCAGCATCGGCCGGCCGCTGACCTGCGGACCGCCCTGCATGATGGTGACGTCGAGGCCGCAAGCAGCGTAGGTGCCGTCAGCCACCGCCTGATAATATCCGCCATGCTCCGGCTCGGCCAACCAGTTGGTGCCGAAGGTGACTTTTTCATTCGCAGCGGCACCGAGCGTGCTGGCCGCAAGCAGGGCCACCACCGCCACCGAGATCTTCTGTTTTCCGTACATCAACATCACCCTTTGTTTGCTCCGGCACGCCACGCGCCAGGCTCGACACCAAAGATTCAAGAAGCAAGACACATGCCACCGGCGTCTTGCGCCGGGACCGCCCGCTTGCACCACAGCCATCTGCGAAGCCGGACGGGTCGTGCTGCACCAGAGGCATCGTGCCTATTTTTTGAACGCCTGTCCACAATCGCCCCAGCGACATGCACCGCCATCTTGAAGGTATGGTGCATCCGGTCTTAGGCTACCGACGAACCGGAGATTGCCATGTTCAAGTTCCTCACCCCGAAGTCGATAAAGCCACCCTTTGCCCGCTACAGCCACGGCGTCGAGGTGCCCGCCGGCAAGCGGCTCGTGCTGTGCTCGGGCCAGGTCGCCATCACGGCGGACGACCAGATACCGGAAGATGCCGGCGCACAGGCCGAACTCTGCTTCCGCAACATCGCGGCAGTGCTCGGAGAGGCCGGTCTGGGGCTGCAGGATATCGTCCGCATCAACGCCTACGTCACCGACCGCGCGCACCTGCGACCCTATATGGATGTCCGCGACCGGCTGTTTTCCAGCCCGGCGCCGGCCTCGACGCTGATGATCGTCTCCGGTTTCGCCCGGCCTGAATTCAAGGTCGAGGTCGAGGCCATCGCGGCTGGGTGATCGACAGGCCGCGCTTGCCGCGCTAGGTCTGACCTATTATCGAAGAGGCGTGACATGACCGTTGCAAAAAAACGCGTGTGGTGGGGCGACTACCGCACGACCGAATACGCCTCGATCGACCCGGAGGCGACGATCGCCGTGCTGCCGCTGGCGGCGATCGAGCAGCATGGTCCGCATCTGCCGGTCTCGACCGACACTGCGATCATGAACGGCATGCTCGACACAGTGATTGCCCGCCTTCCAGACGACCTCGACATCCGCATCCTGCCGGTGCAGGCGGTGGGCAAGTCGAACGAACATCTTCACGCGCGAGGCACCCTCACCCTGCCGGCAACGACGCTGGTCGACGCCTGGACCGAACTTGGCCTGTCGATCGCACGGGCCGGCGTGCGCAAGCTGATCGTCGTCAATTCGCATGGCGGCAATGAAGAGATCATGGGCATCGTCACGCGCGAACTGCGCGTGCGCGAAAACATGCTGGCGGTGAAGACCAGCTGGCAGCGCTTTGGCCGCCCGGCGGGCATGTACACCGAGATCGAGGACCGTCAGGGCATCCATGGCGGCGATGTCGAGACGTCGCTGATGCTGCATTTCCGGCCGGATCTCGTCGACATGGGCAAGGCCGACAATTTCGTTTCCAATGTCGCGAAGGCTGAAAAGGAATTTGCGCTGCTGCGCCATATCGGCACCCATGCCTTTGCCTGGATCGCCAGCGATCTCAACCCGAATGGCGTGGTCGGCGACGCCAGCATCGCCACGGCCGAGAAAGGCCGGCTGACATCAGAACATCAGGCCGACGGTTTCATCAGCCTGCTGCGCGATGTGCGTAAGGCAAAGCTTGCCGACTGGCTGAAATAGCACTCCCGTCTCAGGGCAGGTCACCTGAATATCAACATGTCCTAGATGTCGATCTTCAGCGCAAAGGGCGCTCCTTCAAAAGCGTCGGCGCCGCGCCCGATCGCCTGGATCGCCTCGATCATGCGGCCATTGCGGTCGAGCAGCACATCGGCCACTGCAATCAACCGCGGGTTGGGCGTCGCCGAGGGCGACAGTGCCCGTAGCGTCTGCGCCAGTTCGGCTTCGTCGCGCTTCGGTGCCAATGCCGCGGCGATGATGTAGGCCGAAGCGGTCGAGCGGCTGATGCCGGCATAGCAATGCACGACCATCGGCTTTGCCCGGTCCCATCGGCGCGCGAAATCAAGCAGGTTGCGGACATGCTCCTCGCCCGGCATGGTCATGCCGTCCTGCGCCACCGCAATGTCGTGCATGACCAGATGCAGATGATTCTCCCGGGCGATCGAGGCCGGCCGCACAACGTCGGTTCCAGCGGCGAGCAGCGACAGCATGCGGTCGGCGCCGGTCCGTGCCACGGTTTCCTCGACCTTCGCCAGAGAGCAGACATGGATCATTGTTTCGAACCCTTCGATCGATCCTCGCGCCGGGACGCCCATTCGGCAAGAGCGGATTCGAGCCGCTGCCATTCCACCTCGCTCCCCGGCAGGCCGGCGCGCAAGACGCCAGGACGGTCGGCAAAATGGCGCAGCAGGATGCCGCGCTCGCCAAGTGTGGCGAACAGGTCGGCGGCATCCGGCAAGCGGAGATAGCGGAACAATGTGGTGCCGCCCGCGACAGCAGCGCCGAAGCGGCCGAACAGCACATCAAGCCGTGCCGATGCCTCCGCAAGGGATGCCCGCATCGCGTCCTGCCAGTCGATATCGGCAAGCGCGCGGATGCCATATTCCAGCGCCGGGCCGGCGACGGCCCATGGTCCGAATTGCGTGTCCAGCCGGCCGACCGTCGCCGCATCGGAAAGCGCAAAACCGAGCCGCAGCCCGGCCAGGCCAAAGAACTTGCCGAACGAGCGCAGCACCACGATGCCGCCCTGGCTGACATCGCCTGCGAGGCTGTGCTGACGCGGGCCGACATCCATGAACGCCTCGTCGACGACCAGCAGCCCGCCCTTGGCGCGCAGCCCTGCGGCGAGTGCCAGCAGCCTGTCGCGCGCGATGATGCGCCCATCCGGATTGTTGGGATTGACGATGATGGCAAGGTCGGCTTCCGCCAATACTTCGAAATCGCCGACCTCCGTCACCGCGTGCCCGGCGATCGCCGCTGCCCGCGCATGTTCGGCATAGGTCGGACCCAGCACCAGCGCCTTGCCGGGCGCGATCAGCGATGCGACGCGCGGCAACAGGATCTGCGTGCCGGGTGCCGCGACAAGGTTGGCCGGCGATGGCGCTCCATAGGCGCTCGCCGCGATCTCGACCAGCTCGCTGGCACGCGTTGCCTCCGGCAGCCGCGACAGGATGGTGGCGGGCAGCTCGAAAAGCGGGTAGGAGTGCGGATTGATACCGGTCGAGAGGTCGACGAAAGGCTGCGGCGCGTTGGGGAAAAGCGCCCTCGCCCGGCCGAGACTTCCACCATGGTCCACCGCCGCCCCATCAAGAAGCTTCATGTCAATCCTGATCGCTTTCCTGTCATTGGCCGCTGAATTCGTCCTGGGTTACCCGGACTGGCTGTTTCGCGCCATCGGCCATCCGGTGACGTGGTTCGGCAGGCTGATATCCTTTCTCGACGGCCGGCTCAACCGCGCCACTGATCCCGACGCGCTGCGTCGCAAGCGTGGTGTCCAGGCGCTGTTGGTCATCGTGCTGGTGCCGGCGGCGATCGGGCTCGGCGTGCAGATCCTGCTCTGGTTCGTTCCCATGGGATTGATCGTTGCCGCCCTTCTGGCGACATCGCTTCTGTCGCAGAAGAGCCTCTACGAGCATGTCGAGGCCGTGGCCGACGCGCTCGACACAGGTGGCCTGGCTCTTGGACGCATCGCCGTCTCGCGCATCGTCGGCCGCGATCCCGAATCGCTGGACCGGGCCGGTGTCAGCCGCGCGGCGATCGAGAGCCTGGCCGAGAATTTTTCCGACGGCATCGTTGCTCCCGCCTTCTGGACCGGCGTCGGCGGGTTGGCCGGAGGCGCTGCCTACAAGGCAGCCAACACCGCCGATTCGATGATCGGCCACCGCACCCCGCGCCACGAAGCGTTCGGCTGGGCGGCGGCGCGCTTCGACGATTGGATCAACCTGCCGGCATCGCGGCTGACGGCGCTGTTGATCGTGCTGGCCGCATTCCTCGTCAGGGGTGCTGATGCGAAAAACGCCTGGCATGCCGTGTGGCGCGACGCGAAAAAACACCGCTCGCCCAATGCCGGCTGGCCGGAAGCGGCGATGGCCGGCGCGCTCGGCCTGGCGCTTGCTGGACCACGCAGCTATGGCGGCGTGCTGGTCGACGACGTCTTCATGGGCGAAGGCGGCCGCCGCGAAGCCGACAGCATCGACATCAGGCAGGCGCTGAAACTCTATCGTGTCGCCGATTATCTGCTGATCGCGCTGTTCGGTTTGGTCTCGGCAATCGTCATCGTCGCGTGATCGGGCCTGCTGGTTAAGGCTAATCAGAACTCGATGCCTTGCTGCGCCTTCACGCCCGCCGAGAAATGGTGCTTGGTCACACCCATCTCGGTGACGAGGTCGGCCGCCTCGACCAGTGCCGGCTTGGCGTTGCGGCCGGTGACGACGACATGCAGGCCCTCGCGCCGCGCCTTCAGCGCCGCAACCACTTTGTCGAGATCGAGATAATCGTAGCGCAGCGCGATGTTCAGTTCGTCGAGCACCAGCAGGCTGATCGATGGATCGGCCATCAGTTCGAGCACTTTGGCCCATGCGGCTTCGGCTGCGGCAATGTCGCGCTTCAGATCCTGGGTTTCCCAGGTGAACCCCTCGCCCATGGCGTGCCAGACGACGCGGTCGCCAAAGGCGGCGAAGGCATCCTTCTCGCCGGTGTGCCATTTGCCCTTGATGAACTGGACGACGCCGACACGCTTGCCGTAGCCGAGCATCCGCAGCGCCAGACCAAAAGCGGCGGTGGTCTTGCCCTTGCCCGGCCCGGTGTTGACGATCAGCAGCCCCTTCTCGATCGTCTTGGCCGCCACCTCGGCATCCTGCACCGCCTTGCGCTTGGCCATCTTGGCGCGGTGGCGTTCTTCATCCCGGTCGGTCTTGTTGTCGATATCGGTCATTTCATTTCACCTTGAGCGGCAGCCCCGCCACCATCAGCAGCACCGTGTCGGCGACAGCGGCCACCTGCTGGTTGAGTCGGCCGGCGGCATCGCGAAAACGGCGCGCCAGTGCGTTGTCCGGCACGATGCCTTGGCCGACTTCATTGGACACGACGAACCAGGGCCCGCGCGGCCGCGACAGCACGTCCGCCAGCCGACGGCATTCAAGGTCGAGGTCGTGTTCGGCCAGCATATGATTGGTCAGCCACAGTGTCAGGCAGTCGACAAGCACCGGCTGATCGTCCGGCAAAGCCTCGAGCGTGCCGGCGAGATCGAGCGGTGCGTCGATGGTCGCCCAGCCCTCGCCGCGCCGCGAGCGGTGCAACGCGATACGCTCACGCATTTCGTCATCATAGGCTTGCGCCGTGGCGATATAGGTCCATGGCGAGGGTGGAACTGTCGCCAGGGTTTCGGCATGCGCGCTCTTGCCGGAGCGCGCACCGCCGATGATGAAGGTCAGCTTGCTGCGATCAGGCAAAGCTGTCGCGCAGGCTGGTCGCGGTGCCGGTGAAGCGGCCGCGCACCACGCCGACGACGGCGCCGAGCACCAGCCAGAACACCAGGTTGGTCACTGTGACCGCCACCACGAACTGGTGGTGCAGGCCTTCCGGGATCGGCGTCTCGAAACTGTCGGGCTGCGGTGCGCCGACAATATGCGGCGCGACGATCAGCAGGACGGCAAGGATCGCGAGCGGCAGCGACTTGCGGAACGCAATCAGGCCGAGACCCGCCGCGGTCGCCACCACGGTTGCCCACCACCAGATCTGGCGCTGCGTGAGATCGGCCGCCGGCATCGCGGGCAATTCCGGTGGCAGGCCGAGGCCTGGTGCCAGCGTGAACACGGCAAAGCCGGCGAGGCCCCAGAACACGCCCTGGCGCCAATTGCCGATGCCGCCGGCGAATTCGGAAACCGCGACCAGGATCAGCGCAAAACCGATGCCGGTGACGATATTGGCGACAACGCTGAAGGCGAAACGCTCGAAACCGTCGGCCGGCGCCCAGCCTTCGTCTTCCGCGGTCGGAGTGGCTGCTTCCGCAGGCGCCGGGGCGGCAGAGCTCATTGCATTCGCCGCCTGAGCGGCTGTGCTCATGGCGCTGGTATCGGTTGCAGCCGTAGCGGCATGGTCATGATGGTGGCCGCCGCCGGCCTGTTCGTAGACTTCCGCCTTGAGGATCAGCGGCACGGTGGCATAGGCCTGCAGGCAGGCGAGAACGACGCCGGCCACGAGCCCTGCGATCGCCGCGATGAACACGACGTTGCGAAACAGGTTCATGATGTCAAATCCTCGTCAGTGGCAGGGAAACGCCATCGAATGGCGATAGTCGTGAGCCGCATTGTGGACCGCATCGATATGCGAGAAGCCGACAAAGCCGACAACGAAGATGCCGAGCAGCGCCACGAGTGCAAGCTGCATGAAGCGCGACTGCGAGGAGACGGAGGCGCCGAGGGAGACGGAAGCGGTAGTCATGTCTTGTCCTTTCACCCTCCACCCGAGGGCATCGAAGTCAGTTTCCTGTCGCCGGCAGGTCTCCTGGCTCGCGGATCAGCGCCCTTCCCCACCTTCCCGAAGAGAAACCTTCAGTGGCATATGGAGAGGACTACCGCACACAGTTGCGGGGGCAGCCACGGCATTGGGCAACAAGTCCGCCCGCACCGCATTCCCTCTTGGCTCCAAACGGAACCGACGACAAGCGCGACTATAGGGAAAATCGCCGCGACCGGCAAACCAAATTCCGCCGACAACCAGCGCGATTGCGCCATCCAGATAAATCGGGTCTCCGGCACAACAATTGACAATTCCCGTGGTCAGGTGTCGGCTGACAAATCCACAGGAAGCCAGCCATGCAGCCCATTGCAAGCGAGCGCGATCCCTACAACGGCCTGACCCGGGCCGAACCGACGCTGCCATCGTCGGCCTATTGGGATGCGGACAGTTATCAGCGCGATCTCGACGCCATCTGGTACAAAAGCTGGCTGCTCGTTTGCCGCGAGGCCGACCTTGCGCAGCCGCTTTCTTTCCGCACCTTCCGCGTCGGCACGCAGGAAATTTTCGTACTGCGCGACGAAACTGGCGAATTGCGCGCTTTTCACAACACTTGCCGCCATCGCGGCTCGCAGCTTTGCCAGGAAGGCGAAGGCCGGCTGAAGGCGCGGCTCATCACCTGCCCCTACCACGCCTGGTCCTATTCGCTGCGCGGCGACCTCGTGCGCGTGCCGTCGAAGTCGCTGCCGGAAGGCTTCGACAAGGCCGATCATCCACTCTATCGCGTGGCGCTCTCGATGTGGCGCGGTTTTGTCTTCGTCAATCTGCAAGAGGACGCCGCCGGCTCGGCGGAAACATCCTTCGATCCGGCGTCCGGCAGTCTCGCCAACTGGCCGCTGGAAACGCTTGTTACCGGCCATGTGCTGCGCAAGGTAATGAACTGCAACTGGAAGATCTTTTGGGAAAACTTCAACGAGTGCCTGCATTGTCCGGGCGTCCACAAGGACCTGTCGCGGCTGGTGCCGATCTATGGCCGCGGCCTGATGGGCCGCCATGACGATCCCGAATGGTCCCGCCACGCCGACAATGACGCGCCGGAGTTTTCCGGCGGCCTGCGCGCCGGCGCGCAGACATGGTCGCGCGACGGACAGGCGCATGGGCCGGTCTTCACCGGCCTCACATCAGCCGAACGCGCCGCCGGCCAGACCTACGCCACCAACCTGCCGTCGATGTTCATCGTCGGCCATGTCGACTATATCAGGACCGTGCGGCTGGTGCCGCTTGGCCCCGAGCAGACCGAGCTTGTCGCCGAATGGCTGTTTGCGCCCGAGGCGCTTGATGCAACCGACATCGACAACATCGTCGCCTTCGGCAAACAGGTGCTGGAGGAGGATGCAGGGATCTGCGAGGTCAATCAGAAAGGTCTGCGCTCGATGCGCCATGCGGCCGGCGTGCTGATGCCCGAGGAGTACGACCTGCACCGCTTCCACAACTGGATCCGCGAGCGGCACGCAGCAGCTACCCCCAAGCCGTGAAGATCACAGCGATTTCGGCAGGTATCGCCAGGTCACGAAGCCGCAGACCGCCGCCAGCAGGCCGAGCGTGACGAACACCGAGCCCAGCCCGAAGAACGCCAGCACCACCGAATAGACCAGCGGCGGCGTCAGTTCGGAAAAGTCGAGATAGGTGCGATAGACCGCCGCCATCTGCGACCTTTCATAGGATCGCACCGAGCGCATGAAGGCGGTCGAGCCCAGTGCATCGAGCGCGATGGTGAAGAAAGCGCCGCAGAGCAGAAAGGCGCCGGTGAGCAGCGGCACGGTTTGGCCGACCGCACCCGCCGCCAGCAGCATGGCCGACATGGCGAAGTAGGCAAATGTCATGGTTCGGCGGCCACCGAAGCGCTTGCCCGCCTTACCCCAGAAGATGGCCATGAACAGCAGCGCATTGCCGGCCGAAACCAAAAGACCGCCGGCCAGCTTGCCCTCGCCGGTGATGACCATGAACAGCGGCCCGTAGACGAAGAACGTCGTCCAGAAACAGGAGCGGCCAAAGGCTATCAGCCAGGCCAGCCGCAACCTGGGCTGGGCGACGAAGCGGCCGATATTGGCGAGCGGATTGGCCGGCCGCGTCTTGCCAGGGCGGATCGATGGGTTGTCGCCCAGGCGGTAGGTCCAGAACAGCGCCAGCAAGGCCAGCGCGAACACCGCCACCGCACCATGCGCGGCGTAGATGCCGAAGCGCGTGTAGAGGAAGATGCCGAGCGTCGGCCCGCCGGTCCAGGCCAACATCGACCACGCCATGCGCAGTGATTCGGCCTGCATGAAATCGGTCTTGCGGATGTGGTCCATGATGTAGAGGTTGAGCGTGATCGACAGCGCGCTGGCGCCCATCACGCGGCACAGCATGCCGGCCAATTGTCCGGCAAGCGTATGGGTGACGAAGAACAGCGAGCCGATGGCCAGCAGGCAGGCGCCTGCCGTGTAGACCCAGCGCCGGGCAAAGCGTCGGATCAGCATCGGCATGAACAGCGTCACCGACAGGCCGAGCATCGCCACGATGGTGTAGAGGATCGAGACGATCTGCTCGTTATGCAGGATCTCGTAGGCCTGGATTGGGATGACGCTCGACACCGTGGCGCGGGCGAAGGATTCGACCGCATAGAGCGAGGCGAAGGTGCGCGCGTCGGCCGGCCGCAAGGCCGGCAGCCAGACCGGGTGGCGCACATGGGTGGACATTGCTTCCCCAAAGCAGAATCAGCGGGTCAAATCTGCCGTGGTGATTCCTGCGCGGGTAACAGGAAACCGACGCCTATCCGGCAAAAGCGAAGTCGGCCAAAGGCTTTCCGGCACTGGCCTAAAGCGGCGCCTGATCCAGCGTCTGCAGCGCAGCCTATACCCGAAGCTGCCGGCCTTCTTTTGTCCGGGGCAACCGTGATAGTCGTCTTGCGGGGCTGAATCAGAAATACGAGACCATGAGCATCCACACGCCGACCGCACCCGTTCAGGATCGACCGAAGCGCATCGTCGCCATCGACATCGTGCGCGGCATCGCGCTCATCGCCATGGCGAGCTATCATTTCACCTGGGACCTGGAATTCTTCGGCTATACCGACCCGGGCCTCACCGCCTTCGGCTGGTGGAAGATCTACGCGCGCTGCATCGCCTCGACCTTCCTGTTCCTGGTCGGCGTCAGCCTGTACCTCGCCCATGGCCGGCAAATCCGCTGGAACGGCTTCTGGAGGCGCTTCGCCATGGTCGCCGGAGCGGCGATCGCCATCTCGGTTGTCACCCGCATTGCCACCCCGGACGGTTTTATCTTCTTCGGCATCCTGCACGAGATCGCGCTGGCCAGCCTGCTCGGCCTCGCCTTCCTGCGGCTGCCGGCGCTGCTGACGCTGCTTGTGGCAGCGCTGGTCATCGCAGCACCCGTCTATCTGCGCTTCGAGGCCTTCGACCATCCATGGCTGTGGTGGATCGGCCTGTCGGCGATCAATCCGCGTTCCAACGACTACGTTCCGCTGTTTCCGTGGTTCGGCGCCGTACTTGCAGGCATCGCGGTGACGAAACTCGCCTCCGCTTCGGGCCTGCTTGCCCGGCTTGCCGAATTGGCACCCGGCCGCTGGGCCAACCCGCTGGTCTTCATCGGCCGTCACAGCCTGGCCTTCTACCTGATCCACCAGCCGCTTTTGATCGGCTGTGTGTGGCTGTTCGCCCAAGTCATGCCGGCCAAGGTCGAAACCCCGCAGGTGAACTTCCTGAAGACCTGCCAGCTGTCTTGCGAGCAGTCGCGCGACACCGAATTCTGTTCGAGCTACTGTGTCTGCATGCTCGACACGCTCGAGAGCGAAGCCTCACTTGATCGGCTCTACAACAACGACCAGACTGCCGAATGGAAGACGCATATATCCGATCTCGCCGGTATGTGCACCGCCAAGACCGAAGACAAGATGACGGAGGGAGGGGTCAAATGACCGAGAACCAGCCGAAGGCAGGGCTCATACCGTGGCCGCCGGTGATCTACGTTGCTGCCATCGCCATCAGCATCGCACTCGGCCTGCTCTATCCCCTGCCCTGGATTGGCGATCTTTTGGGCGATATCCTGTTCGCCGCCGGCTGGGTGGCCCTGTTCGGCGTCGCGGCACTCTGGTTCACCGCGATCCGCACCATGATTCGGGCCAAGACCACGCTCAATCCCAACGCGGTGCCCGATCACCTGGTTACCACGGGCCCCTTCGGCATCACCCGCAATCCGATGTATCTGGCCAACACGCTGCTGTTGATCGGCGTCGCCTTTGTCTCGGGGATCGTATGGTTCCTGCCGCTCGCCTTCATCGCGGCCTATGCCACGCAGAAGGTCGCGATCGAGGGCGAGGAAAAGGTGCTGGCGGCGAAATTCGGCAAGAAATACCGGGACTACGCCAAGAGAGTGCGGCGCTGGATTTGAACAGCGCTACGTATTGACGCCGAGTTCGACGAGCCGCTCGACGCAGGATTCCTCGGCCTGGTCGAGTTCGGCCAGCGTCTCCTCGAGGTCGCGGCGCTTCTGCCGCAGGTCCTCGCGCTTTTCCTCGATGCGCTTGATCATCAGCTTGAGTTGACCGACCTCGCCGGGCGGCTCCTTGTACATCTGGATGATTTCGCGGATTTCATTGATCGAGAAGCCGAGCCGTTTTCCCCGCATGATCTGGCGAATGAGGTGGCGGTCGGACGGGCGAAACAGCCGCGTGCGACCGCGCCGCACCGGCTGCACCAGCCCCTCGTCCTCATAAAAGCGCAGCGTCCGCGTCGACACGTCGAATTCGCGGGTCAGTTCGGTGATCGAATAATATTCCCGCATTGTCACTCCCACACCCCGGAACCCGGGATCGCCATGCGGTCCCCCTCCTGTCCCGAACCAAACCCATGCCATGCCGGAATCGACATGGCACCCCGTGCAAGCCTCGCACGGCATTTACGTAAAAGTCAATTGAGGGCATGATGCGCCTTCAAGGCACCGCAAACCACCACGTGGCAATGCCGAGAAAGGCAAAGAAGCCGACGACATCGGTGACCGTGGTGACGAAGACCGCCGAAGCGACCGCCGGATCGATCTTGAAACGGTCGAGCAGCAGCGGGATCAGGATGCCGGCCAAAGCGGCCGCGAACATGTTGATGATCATCGCCGCCGCGATGATGCCGCCCAGATTGTTGTCGTGGAACCAAGTCGCGGCGACAATGCCGATCAGGATGGCAAAGACGATGCCGTTGATGAAGCCGACACCCATCTCGCGGCGGATGATGCGGCCGGCATTGTAGATGTCGATATCCTTGGTCGCCAGCGCGCGCACGGTGACCGTCATCGTTTGCGAGCCGGCATTGCCACCCATGCCGGCGACGATCGGCATCAGCACCGCCAGCGCCACGATATGCTCGATCGTGCGGTCGAACAGGCCGATCACCGAAGCCGCCAGGAATGCGGTCAAGAGGTTGACCAGCAGCCATGGCACGCGCGAGCGCGAGGTCGAAAGGATGCTGTCGGAAAGCTCTTCGTCGCCGACACCGCCCATGCGCAGGAGATCTTCTTCCGCTTCCTGCTGGATGACGTCGACGACGTCGTCGATGGTCAGCACGCCGACCAGCCGCTCGTTCTCGTCGACAACGGCGGCAGACAGAAGGTCATATTGTTCGAATTCCCGCGCCGCCTCTTCCTGGTCCATGGTGGCGGGAATGGCATGCCGCGTCTGATGCATGACCTCCTCGACCTTGACCGCGCGCTTGGTGCGCAGGATCTGGTCGAGGTCGATGGCGCCGAGCAGCTTGAAGGTCGGATCGATGACGAAGATCTGGCTGAAACGCTCAGGCAGGTTCTTGTCCTCGCGCATGTAGTCGATGGTCTGGCCGATCGTCCAGAACGGCGGCACCGCGACGAACTCGGTCTGCATGCGGCGGCCGGCCGTCTCTTCCGGATAGTCGAGCGAGCGGCGCAGCCTGATCCGTTCGGTGAACGGCAGTTGCGACAGGACCTCGTCCTGGTCTTCCTTTTCGAGGTCTTCGAGAATGTAGACCGCGTCGTCGGAATCGAGCTCCTGCACCGCCTGGGCGATCTGCGCATTGGGCAGATTGTCGACGATCTCCATACGGATCGCCTCGTCGACCTCGGTCAGCGCGGAGAAGTCGAAATCGGCGCCCAACAAGTCGACCAGCGCGCGGCGCTGTTCGGGATGCAGCGCCTCGAGCAGGTCACCGAGCTCCGACTGGTGCAAGTGGTCGACTTCATGCTTGAGCGTGAGCGTGTCGCGGTCGGCGATCGCCGCGCCGATCTGGGCAAGGAAGGACGATAGGACGGCGCCATCCTCGCCATAAATATCGGCGCGGGCGTCTTCAGCGGCCCTGGCGCCGGTCGTCCGTTCGTCCTGGCCTTCCACCAGCGCCTCCCGCCATCGCAATCCGGAAAAGGTGCGTCTCTGGTCTAGAGCATCGGACCCAAAAGTGGAAACCGCTTTTGGGAAGAATTCGCCGCTCAATCCAGGGATCGCGCGGCAGCACGATTCGATTTGGGAACCTATGATCCTAACGCACGGAATATCAAACGAAATGCGCGCTTCTCCTACCGGCCTGACTTCGCGCGAGGCGGACATCGCCGAGCCCTGGGCTGACAATGCCGATCGCGTCAAAACCAACAGGATACGGGTTCAGATGGCGCGACAGCGCATGTCGCTGGGGAAAGAGCACTCCTGCGCGGTTGCGGCGATTGTCATGGCACAGGGTCCGGATATCGGCCGGATCCGCCCATGCCCGCAACACGGTCCAGAACGGAAGCCCTTGAACGCAAGGTCGGCGAAAACGAACGAGGCCACATCAGGACAGCAACGCATTCGCGTCGTTGTCGCCGAGCGCAATCCGCTTGTCATATCGGCGCTCCGCGAAATGCTGGAATGCGACGGACGTTTCGAATTGCTGAGCGCCGTGCAGAGCGGCAGGCAACTCCTGGACCTGGCAGGAAAGACCAGGTTCGATGTCGCCGTCATCGGCTGGAGGCTGGCCGACATGGACGGCGCGGATGTCCTGGCCGAGGTCCAGAGCCGCAAGCTCGATGTGCGCATCACGGTGTTCTCCAACGACCACGACATCGGCATCTTGAAGCAGTGCGTGCGGCTTGGTGCTCAAGGCTACTGCTTCCAGTTCGACGATCCGCATATCATCTTCGAGACGATCCTGGCCGTCGCGCACGGCCGCATCTGCATCCCCTACATCGACATCAACAAGGTCAACGACACGCCATTGGCCCAGCTCACGGTTCGCGAGCGCGAACTGCTGGCGGTGCTTTCCGACGGCTGGACCAACCTTCAGATCGCAACGCGCACTGGAATTTCCGAGAATACGGTGAAGTATCACCTCAAGAATCTCTATGACAAGCTTGACGTCCGCAATCGCGCGATGGCCGTCGCGCTCTATTCGAGTGAGAAGCGTCGCAGTCCCAAGCAGCCTGTCGGATAGGACGACCGGGTAGGCCGAGCGGGTAGGCTCGCCCCACCCGCGCGCGGCGAGAACTTACCCACCAAGGTGTTGTTGCCCCTCGCCTTCCAAACGACACTCCCTCCACAAATCTCTAACTTCGGAGGAGTTCACGCATGGCTGGGTTCACCCACCTTTTTATTCCAGGACCCACCAACATTCCGGAGCAGGTCCGGCAAGCGATGAACCTCCCGATGGAGGACATGCGTGCGGGATCATTTCCTGATTTCACGCTGCCGCTGTTCGAAGACATCAAAAAGGTCTTCAAGAACGAAACCGGCCGCGTCTTCATCTACCCGTCGTCGGGCACCGGCGCCTGGGAGGCGGCGATGACCAATGTGCTCAGCCCCGGTGATAGCGTGCTGATGTCGCGCTTCGGACAGTTCTCGCATCTGTGGGTCGACATGGCCGAGCGCCTCGGCCTCGAGGTCGACGTGATCGACTGCGAGTGGGGAACCGGCGTGCCGCTCGACCTCTACGCAGAAAGACTGAAGGCCGACAAGGCACACCGCATCAAGGCAATCTTCTGCACGCAGAACGAGACCGCCACCGGCGTCACCAGCGATGTCGCAGGCTGCCGAGCCATACTCGACGCGGCGAACCACCCTGCCCTTCTCTTTGTCGACGGTGTGTCGTCGATTGGCTCGATCGACTTCCGGCAAGAGGAATGGGGTGTCGACTGCGCCGTCAGCGGCTCGCAGAAAGGCTTCATGCTGCCCGCCGGCCTCGGCTTCCTCTCGGTCAGCAAGAAAGCGCTGGCCGCTTCCAGGGTCGCGACTCACCGCCGCTGCTTCTTCTCGTTCGAGGACATGATCCGCACCAACGACGCCGGCTATTTCCCCTATACGCCGGCAACGCAACTGCTGCGCGGACTGCGCGCCTCGCTCGACCTGATCGCCGAGGAAGGGCTCGACAACATCTTCGCCCGTCACCATCGCCTGGCCGAAGGCGTGCGCAAGGCGGTCGACGCCTGGGGTCTGAAGCTTTGCGCGAAGGCGCCGAAATGGCACTCCGACACCGTCAGCGCCATCCTGGTGCCTGAGGGCATCGACAGCGGCGACGTCGTCAAGCGCGCCTACCAGAGCTACCGGACCTCGCTCGGAGGCGGTCTCAACAAGGTGCTCGGCAAGGTCTTCCGCATCGGCCATCTCGGCTGGCTGAACGAGGTGATGGTGCTGGCCTCGCTGTCGGCGGCCGAAATGGCGCTGCTCGATTGCGGCGTCCGGCTGGCGCCGGGCTCGGGCGTCGGCGCCGCCATCCAGCACTTCCGTGCCTCGGCCGAGGTACCTGTCGCCGAAGCGGCGTGAGAGGAACGCGACCATGAGCCACACGATCAACCATCTGAAAAAACTCCGGCTGCAGCGCAGCGAACTGGCGGTTCCCGGCTCGAGCCCGGAGATGATCGAAAAGGCTGCAAACAGCGCCGCCGATTTCGTCTTCCTCGACATCGAGGATGCGGTCGCCCCGCCAGACAAGGAACGCGCCCGCAAAAACATCATCCAGGCGCTCAACGACATCGACTGGCGCGCCAAGGGCAAGACCGTTTCGGTGCGCATCAACGGCCTCGACACGCACTACATGTACCGCGACGTGGTCGACGTGATGGAACAGGCCGGCGACCGGCTGGACACCATCCTGGTGCCGAAGGTCGGCGTTCCGGCCGACCTCTATATGGTCGAGGCCATGGTCAACCAGATCGAGATGGCCAAGGGTTACAAGACCCGCGTCGGCCTCGAAGCCCTCATCGAGACGGCGCTCGGCATGGCCAATGTCGAGGCGATCGCCGCCACGCCCGGCCGCCTGGAGGCGATGCATTTCGGCGTCGCCGACTATGCCGCCAGCAACAAGGCGCGCACCGTCAACATCGGCGGCCTCAATCCCGACTATCCGGGCGACCAGTGGCATTTCGCCCTGTCGCGGATGACGGTTGCCTGCAGGGCCTACGGCCTGCGCGCCATCGACGGGCCGTTCGGCGATTTCTCGGATCCTGAGGGCTACACGGCGGCGGCAAGGCGCGCGGCGGCACTTGGCATCGAAGGCAAATGGGCGATCCACCCCTCGCAGATCGCGCTTGCCAACAGCGTGTTCTCGCCGCCGGAAAAGGAAGTCGTCCGCGCCAGGCGCATCCTGGAAGTGCTCAAGGAAGCGGAGGCGCTCGGAAAGGGCGCGGCGGCGCTCGACGGCAAGATGATCGACGCGGCATCGGAACGCATGGCGCGCAATGTGCTGGTGGTCAACGAGGCAATCGAACGCGCCGGCCAGGCGCACGCTGCCACGCACTGAAGGCTCTTGGGAGGACAAAAATGGACATTCACGAATACCAGGCCAAGGAACTGCTTGCCCGCCACGGGGTTCATGTTCCGCGCGGCGGCCTGGCCTACAGCCCCGAGCAGGCGACCTATCGGGCGCGCGAGATCGGCGGCGGCAAATGGGTTCTCAAGGCGCAGGTTCATTCCGGTGCCCGCGGCAAGGCCGGCGGCATCAAGCTCTGCGCCAATGACGAGGAGATCTCCAACGCGGCCGAAGCAATGCTCGGCCGCAAGCTCGTGACCCAGCAGACCGGCCCGCGAGGCAAGCTGATTTCGCGGCTCTATCTCGAAGAGGCCGTCGACATCGCGCAGGAGCTCTATGTCGGCTTCGTTCTCGACCGCAAGGAAGAGCGCGTCATGATCGTGGCGTCCGCCGCCGGCGGCATGGAGATCGAGGATATCGTCGAGAGGGCGCCGGATTCCATCATCCGGACCACGGTCGATCCGGGCGTCGGCATGCAGCGCTTCCAGGCGCGCGAGATCGCATTCGGGCTCGGCCTGGACCAGAACCTGATCGGCAAGGCGACCGAAACCATCTTCAGCTGCTACCAGGTGTTTCGCGACTACGACGCCTCGATGCTGGAGATCAATCCGCTGGTGGTGACGCGCGACGGCAACCTCGTCGCGCTCGACGCCAAGATGTCGTTCGACGAGAACGCGTTGTTCCGGCGGCCGGAAATCTCGGAGCTGCGCGACAAGAGCCAGGAAGACCCGCGTGAGACCTTCGCCAGCGACCGCGGCCTCTCCTATGTCGGTCTCGACGGCAATATCGGCTGCATCATCAACGGCGCCGGTCTCGCCATGGCGACGATGGACATGATCAAGATCGCCGGCGGCGAGCCGGCGAACTTCCTCGACATCGGCGGCGGCGCCTCGCCGGAGCGGGTCGCGAAATCGTTCCGCGCCGTGCTTGGCGACAAGAATGTCGAGACCATCCTGGTCAACATCTTCGCCGGCATCAACCGTTGCGACTGGGTCGCCGAGGGCGTCGTCAAGGCAATCCGCGAAGTCGGCGTCAACGTCCCCCTGGTGGTGCGGCTTGCCGGCACCAAGGTCGAGGAAGGGCGCCGCATCCTGGCCGATTCCGGCGAGGCGGTGATCGTCGCCGAAACGCTGGCGGAAGCCGCCGAAAAAGCCGTCGCCGCATGGCGTTCGGCAACGCTCAAAAAAGCAAGCTGAGGGAGCTGAAAATATGGCAATCCTGCTCAACCGCGGCACGCGGGTCATCGTCCAGGGCTTCACCGGCAAGATCGGCAGCTTCCATGCCGAAGACATGAAGCGCTACGGCACCAAGCTCGTCGGCGGCGTGACGCCCGGCAAGGGCGGTCAGAAGCATCTCGGCCTGCCGGTCTTCAACACCGTCAAGGGCGCCGTTCGCGAAACCCGCGCCGAAGCCAGCATTGTCTTCGTGCCGCCGCCTTTCGCCGCCGACTCGATCATGGAAGCCGCCGATGCCGGCATAAAGCTATGCGTCTGCATCACCGACGGCATCCCCTCGCAGGACATGATGCAGGTGAAGCGCTACATGCTTCGCTACCGTTTCGAGGACCGCATGCGGCTGATCGGTCCGAACTGCGCCGGCGTGATCACGCCCGGACAGGCACTGATGGGCATCATGCCGGGCAGCATCTATCTCCCCGGCCGCGTCGGCATCGTCGGGCGCTCGGGCACGCTCGGCTACGAGGCGGCCTCCCAGATGAAGGCGCTCGGCATCGGTGTCTCGACCAGCGTCGGCATCGGCGGCGATCCGATCAACGGCTCGTCCTTCAAGGACATGCTGAAGCTGTTCGAACAGGACGACGAAACTGATGCCGTGGTCATGATCGGCGAGATCGGCGGACCGCAGGAGGCGGAAGCCGCGATCTGGGCGCGCGACAATATGCGCAAGCCTCTGATCGCCTACATCGCCGGGCTTTCCGCGCCGAAGGGCCGGCGCATGGGCCATGCCGGCGCCATCATCTCGGCGTTCGGCGAGTCGGCGCAGGAAAAGGTCGAAATCCTCAAAGAGGCCGGCGTCGTCATCGTGCCGACGCCATCGTCTTTCGGGGAGGTCGTGGCCAATACCCTGGCCGGGATGAAGAAGGCGGCCTGACGGTCGCATGGCGCAAAATGTGAAGTCTGTTTCGGGTCGGCGGATGCATCGCGGCCCATCGATCGGCAGGAAATTCGATGAAACCGCGTTTGATTGTCACCCGGAGATGGCCGGCCCCCGTTGAAGCGATCCTCGCCGAGCGCTTCGACACGACGCTCAACCCCAGCGATACGCCGCTGAGCCCTGCCGCAATGACATCGGCATTCGCGAATTTTGACGCGATCCTGGCAACGGTCAGCGACCGCTTGCCTGGTGCAGTGTTTCCCGAGAACACCGCCCGCACCCGGATCATTGCCAATTTCGGCGTCGGCTTCAGCCATATCGATGTCGCGGCAGCCCGCGACCGCGACATCGTCGTGACCAACACTCCGGGCGTGCTGACCGATTGCACCGCCGACCTCGCCCTCAGCTTGCTGTTGGCTGTCGCGCGCCGGACTGGTGAGGGCGAGCGGCAGTTGCGGGCCGGAGAGTGGCGCGGCTGGTCGCCAACCCATATGGCCGGCGCGAAGGTGTCGGGCAAAACCTTGGGTATTGTCGGCATGGGGCGCATCGGCAAGGCGACAGCCAGGCGCGCGCATTTCGGCTTCGGTATGAACATCGTGTTCTTCAATCGGTCCCCGGTCGATGATGACGAGACGCGCGCCATGGTCGCGGTGCAGATGCCAACCCTGGAAGATGTGCTCACCGCATCCGATTTCGTGTCGCTGCACTGTCCGGGCGGCGCGGAAAACCGCCATCTCATCAATGCCCGAAGCTTGCGGTCCATGAAAAGCGACGCGTTCCTGATCAACACGGCGCGCGGCGACGTCGTCGACCAGGATGCCCTGATCGGTGCACTGGAAAGGCGCGAGATCGCTGGGGCGGGTCTCGACGTCTTTGCCGACGAGCCGGCCGTTCCGGAGGCGCTGAAGCGGTTGGAGAACGTGGTGCTGTTGCCGCATCTCGGGAGTGCGACCGAGGAAACGCGGGTGGCAATGGGCATGAAGGTGGTGGAGAACCTGACCGCCTTTTTCGAGGGTCGCCCGGTCCCCGACCGGGTCGCCTGACAGCAGGCGCCGCCCTCGGTTCAGGGCTACAGCGGCATCGGTGCGGACGAAGCAGGAAACCGGTTTGGAACAGAGCAGACGCATCAACTTTCGTGAGGACGAGCGCAGCCTGTTGTTGCGCTTGCTGCTTCAGGTCGCAAGCGCGCGTGAGCCGGAGATCGCCGCCGTTCTGGCCGGACGTCGGTCGCTTGTCTCCCTCGCCGCGGAGCAGCGCATCCCGGCGCTTCAGGCGAGCGGCGTATGGTTCCAGTTGCTGGCGATAGCAGACGAGTTGCTTGCCATGCGGGCGCGCCGCGAACTCGAACAAGGCGCGGGTG
The DNA here is from genome assembly GCF_056404515.1 of Mesorhizobium sp. P2_C7. Taxonomy (NCBI): domain Bacteria; kingdom Pseudomonadati; phylum Pseudomonadota; class Alphaproteobacteria; order Hyphomicrobiales; family Phyllobacteriaceae; genus Mesorhizobium; species Mesorhizobium sp. P2_C7. The sequence goes on from NZ_JBFUDW010000019.1 coordinate 75,867, forward strand.
TCGACGAAGTGCCCGGTTCCTTCGCCAGCGTGATCGCGCAGATGGCAGCGAACGGCCACTCAGCCGAGGAAGTCCAGGCGAAGCTCGATGAGCTTCGCGTCGGCCCGACCATGACCGCGCACCCGACGGAAGCCAAACGGGTCACGGTGCTGGAGATCCACCGCCGTATCTATCGCAAGCTGACCGAGCTCGACCAGCCACGCTGGGCGCCGCGCGAACGCTCCTTGTTGGTCGCCGATCTGGAAAGCGAGATCGAGCTTCTGTGGATGACGGGTGAGCTGCGCCTGGAGCGTCCGACGGTCGAACGCGAAATCGCCTGGGGCCTGCATTTCTTTCGCGAAGTCATCTTCGAGGCAACGCCGCAGCTCTATGGCAAGCTTCAGGGCGCCTTCGAGCGTCACTATCCGGGAGAGCCGATCAGAATTCCCTCATTCATGCGCTATGCCTCGTGGATCGGCGGCGACCGCGACGGCAATCCAAATGTGACTGCCGTAGTCACCGCCCATGCCATGGCCGAATACCGCAACACCGCCATAGGCTGGTATCTGACGCAGGTACAGCGGCTGGTGACGGTGCTCAGCGCCAGCTCGAACGTCATCGACCTGCCGGCCAGCTTCAAGCCGGTGCTGCAAACGGCGCTTGATAAAAGCGGACTGGCGCACATGATCGCCGCCCGCAACCCTGACGAACCGCTTCGCCAGTTCGCCTCGGCCTTGCTTGCCCGGCTGGAGGCCACGCGAGACGGCGGTCCGGCGGCATATCTCTCGGCAGAGGCGTTTCGTGCCGATCTGAACGGGCTGTCTTCCGTTCTCGAAGCGATCGGAGGTCGCGCGGTAGCCAAGCGTTTCATCCAGCCTCTGCTTTGGCAAGTCGGAAGCTTCGGCTTCCGCACGGTCTCGCTCGACATCCGGCAGAACTCCACCGTCGTCAACCGGGTGCTGGCCGAGCTGTTTGCGCTGGCAAATCCCGCCGATCCGGTCGTAGCCGGCACGCCGCAATGGTCGGCGCGCATTCGCGCAGCCATCAGCCAGGGCGAGCGGCTGGAGATCGACGCAGGCCGGCTCTCGCCTGAAGCAGGTGAACTGCTTTCGACATTCTCCGTCATCCGCGAGCAGATCTCCGGCTCGGATGCCGACGCTGTCGGCTCCTTCGTTCTCAGCATGACCCGCTCGGCCGACGATCTGCTCGCGGTCTATCTGCTGGCGCAATATTGCGGACTTTCAACCGCGCCCGGTGGTGGCGGCACGATCAGGCTGCGGATCGTGCCATTGTTCGAGACTATCGCCGATCTAGAGGCCGCACCGGGCATCCTGAATGGATTGCTCGGCGTTTCACTGGTGAGGCGGACAGTGCGGGATTTCGGCGCGCGCCAGGAAATCATGCTTGGTTATTCGGATTCCAACAAGGACGGCGGTTTTCTGGCTTCCAATTGGGAACTGGCAAAAGCGCAAAAGCGCCTCGCCGCCGTCGGGCGCAAACACAACGTCAGGATCAGTTTCTTTCACGGTCGCGGCGGCTCTGTCAGCCGCGGCGGCGCGCCGACTGGCCGAGCGATCGCGGCACAACCGGAAGGCACGGTCGCCGGATCCATGCGCGTGACGGAGCAGGGCGAGGTCGTATCGTCAAAATTCGCCAATCGCGGCACCGGCCTCAACCAGCTCGAGGTTCTCGCCGCTGGCGTGCTGGCCCACGGTGTCGGATCGCCCGGTGATGTCGAGCCGAAGGAAACGCCGGAGTTCGACGAAGCGCTGGAAGCGCTGGCAGGCATGTCGCAGGCATCCTACGCCGGGTTGATGGCCGAGCCCGGTTTCCTCGATTATTTCAACCAGGCGAGCCCGGTCGCGGAGCTGGCGCTCCTGAAAATGGGGTCAAGGCCGGAGCGCCGTTTCGGCGCCAGCGGCATTGCCGACCTGCGCGCGATTCCCTGGGTGTTCGCCTGGAGCCAGAACCGTCATCTGTTGACCGGGTGGTATGGCATCGGCAGCGCGCTTAGCTCTTTCGTTGCTGTACGCGGCGAGGCCGGGCGCGAACTTCTGGCTTGCATGTTCGAGCACTCGCGCTTTTTCCGCTTGATCGTCGACGAGGCCGAGAAGACGCTTTACCAGTCCGACATGGAGATCGCGGGGCTCTACGCCCGCCTGGTGTCCGACAGCGATGCGGCCCGGCGAATCTACGCCCGCATCGCCGCTGAATACGAGTTGACGCGACGCCTGATCGGCGACCTCACGGGAGGCGATCTTTCCGCGCGCTTTCCGATGTTCAAGCGGCGTTTCGACAGTCTGCGGCGACAGATGGATGACATTCACCGGCTGCAGGTCGATCTGCTGCGTGAAGTTCGGGCAAATACCGGCACAGCGGATCAAAAGCGGGCGACCGACGCTCTGCTTGTATCGATCAATTGCATTTCGGCTGGCCTTGGGTGGACGGGATAGGCCCTAAAAGGCGAAGCGGCGGCGTGGTCTGAAGGACGCGCCGCCGCTGCCGCTTCGATCCCCGGAAAGCCCTGTGGCCGCGACGTGTCATCGCCTGCCGTCAGAGCTCGCCAGAAGCAATCTGTCAGGGAAATTTTGGTGCGGTCGAGAAGACTCGAACTTCCACGGGTTGCCCCACAGCGACCTCAACGCTGCGCGTCTACCAATTCCGCCACGACCGCACGTGGTAGGAGCCGGAACCGACCGGCTCGCGGCGTGTAGCAAATCGTTTCCGGCGAAACAAGTGCGCCGCAAGCAATAATCGCCAGCGATTGGCATAACGTTCCACAGAATTGGAATGCGCAGCCGAAACTGGACGTTTCGGCCTGATAGCGCCATATGGAAGGCAAATGGATGTCGCCCGAAAGCGCAAGGCGGTTTGGGATCATGGCATGCATAAACGAAAAACGAAAAGCCATGCCAGAACGCAGCCAGATCGCCACGTCGTTCCTGCCGCTCCCCGGTTCAGCACCGGTCGAATGGCGCATCGAGCCTGGCCTCACCGCCTATCCCGATGCGCTGGCCTTCATGGAGGAGCGTGCCGAGGCGATCCGAAGCGGTGCCGCCGGCGAAATGGTCTGGCTTGTCGAACATCCGCCGCTTTACACCGCCGGCACCAGTGCCCGTAGCGAGGACCTGATCGACGCGAACCGTTTTCCAGTGTTCGCGGCTGGGCGCGGCGGTGAGTACACCTATCATGGGCCGGGCCAGCGGGTCGCCTATGTGATGCTCGACCTGAAGCGGCGCCGCGAGGATGTCCGTGCTTTTGTCGCCGCGCTTGAACAGTGGATCATCGGCACGCTCGCCGCTTTCAACGTGCACGGCGAACGCCGCGAGGACCGCGTCGGTGTCTGGGTGGTGCGGCCGGATCGCCCTGCCCTGCCGGACGGCTCGCCGGCCGAAGACAAGATCGCCGCCATCGGCATCAGGCTGCGGCGCTGGGTGAGCTTTCACGGCATCGCCATCAATGTCGAACCCGACCTAGACCATTTCAGCGGCATCGTGCCGTGCGGCGTCCAGGACCACGGCGTAACCAGCCTGGTCGATCTCGGCCTTCCCCTGACGATGGCCGATCTCGACCTGGCCCTGAAATCCGCCTTCGAGGACGTGTTCGGTCCTGCCACGGCTTTGCCTGTCGAAGCCGCCCGCAAGGCCGGCTGACCATCCGGTCTGGGACTACCCAAGGTGTATTGAGATTCAGGTCAGGCCGCGCCGAGAATGGTGGATTCCGAGAACCGGAGCGGAGCGTACTTTTGGGTACGTGAGCACCGGAAGCGCAGGAAGCCGCCGTTCGCAGGCCGGCATCACCTGAATTTCAACACACCTTCAGATGAGTTGCGCGGACGCCCACAGCACGCCGTAGCCATGGATGACGAACACCGCCAGCAGCGCGCCGGCGATGACGAGGCGGTCGACAGTGCGGATCGGTTTCAGCTCGTGGCGCGGCTTTACCCCGCTCCTCATCGTCAGCAGGCTGAGGATTGAGAAGACCGCGCCCGCGGCGAGCAGAAAGCCCGGGGAAAAGCCGGCCTGTCGGCCAAGCGCCAGGAAGGCCGAAAGCAGGGAGAACGAGGCCAGCGCCAGCACGATCGGCCCCGGGCAGATCTGGCGCAGCACCTGGCCGCCATCGAATTTCCACACCGGCACCAGATTGGCGATGTTGAACAGGGCAGCAAAGCCCGCCAGCGTTGCCAGCAGCATTGCTGCCAGTCGATATCCTTCCGCGCCGGCAAAGGTGCTGGCGGCGACGACGACCGGCACCAGGAAGGCGGAGAAGCCAGCGCCCATCAACGCCACGAAGGCGACTTCGAAACGGCTGTCATATGGACGCCCGCCAATGGCGATGCCGCCGAGCAGCGGAATGAAGATCATGCGCGCCTTGTTGTGACCCATCAGGCGAAACGCGGCCATGTGGCCGAGCTCGTGCAGGGCCACCACTGACGTCAGGATCGCGGCCAGCGCCAGTCCGCCGAGATGAAGCCCGAAGAACGGCCACAGGATCAATGCCGACAATGCCGCGAAGCCGACCTGGCTGAGCGGATGCTCGAACCAGCCGCCCTTGCGATACCGCCCGGTCCTTGCCCAGCGCTGCAGCTTGGAGAGTTCCCGGCGCATGGCGAAATAGCGGAAAACCAGGAAGGCAAAGCCGCGATAGCGATCGGTCTGGCCAAGCGTGACCCGCGTGCCGCTGCCTTCGGAAACGAGCTCCGTGGTTTCGCGAAAATCCTTCCAGAACGAGGTGTCGAGCGCGGTATCCTCGATGACCCGCATCGAGAAACGGCTGCCCTCGACTACGTCTTCAAACCGCGACTTGCGCTCGATCGGCTTACCGTCGCGGCCTTCCCAGGACAGCATGATGCGGGCCATGCCCTCGCCGTCCAGCGGCTCGGCCGAAAGGATCTCGCCGGACCAGCCGGCATCGCTGCCAAGCGGCCACAGCGCCTGCCAGAGGCGCTGCCGGTCCATAGCCACGACACGGCTGAGCCTGATCGTGCGCAAACCAAGCGGCACGTTCATCAAGAGAAAGATCAGCCCGAGATTGCTGGCCACGAGGATGGTCGTGACGATGGGCGACACGCGACGTTGCTCCCTGTCTAGGAGGGACTACCCTAAACGTCGCGGCGGCAAGAAAAGCTTAACAGGAAAACTCGGTTCCCGGATGCATGCCATTCGCGTCGGCGTCTCAGTGAATGGCACGCCGCCAGCGTTGATGCCCCCTCTCCCCGTTTTTAACGGGGAGAGGGTAAGTGTGAGGAGTTTCGCGCCCGAGGGACGCTTGCGTTCGCGCCACGTCCTCAACTCCAGATCACATGGCGCCGATCCAGATCGCCATGGAAATGATAAAGGTGCTCATGCAAACCAGTGAGATGACATCCTGAACCAGATCGGTCATAACTCTCTCCTGTTGTTGATATGTTTTTAATTTGTTCTAATTTTGTTCTATTGTCAACGGTCGGAATCCGGCCGCGTCCGGAATTTCCGGGCGATCAAATCGGCAGGGTTAAGGAAAGGTTGACGGGCGTGCGACAACCATCAATGGAGCCGTAACGTGCACTGAGGGCGGACTGTCTGCGAGCTCGCCAGGTCTGTCGAGACTGAGATCAGCCCGAGCCGAGCGGCACCACTTTGCCGTCGGCCAGCGTGACGCGCCGGTCCATGCGCGAGGCCAGTTCGTGATTGTGGGTGGCGATCAGCGCCGCGAGGCCCGATTGCTTGACCAGCGCCGCCAGCGCCTCGAACACATAGGAGGCGGTGACGGGGTCGAGGTTGCCAGTCGGCTCATCGGCCAACAACACCAGCGGTGCGTTGGCAACCGCGCGGGCAATGGCGACGCGCTGCTGCTCGCCGCCGGAAAGCTCAGACGGACGGTGCGACGCGCGCTTGCCGATCTGCATGTAGTCGAGCAGTTGCGCCGCGCGCTCCGACGCCTCCTTGCGGCTCAGCCCCTTGATGAGCTGCGGCATCATGATGTTTTCCAGCGCCGAGAATTCCGGCAGCAGGTGATGGAACTGATAGACGAAGCCGACATCGTTGCGGCGGATCGCCGTGCGCTCGTCATCTGAGAGCCGGCCGCAGGCACGGCCGGCCAGGATGACGTCGCCGGCGTCGGGACGCTCCAGCAGGCCGGCAGTGTGCAGCAGCGTCGACTTGCCGGTGCCCGACGGCGCCACCAGTGCCACCATCTCGCCGCGCTTCAGCGAGAAATCGGCGCCGTTGAGAATGGTGAGCTTGCGCGGCCCCTGGACGTAGTGCCGCTCGACGCTCTTCAGCTCGATAATGGCCTCGGCCATCATTCATACCTCAAGGCTTCGACGGGATCGAGCCGGGCGGCTCGCCACGCCGGAAACACCGTTGCCAGGAAGGACAGCCCGAGCGCCATCAGGATGACGTAGGTCGTCTCGCGCGGATCCATTTTCGCCGGCAGCTGGCTCAGGAAATAGAGCTCCGGGTTGAACAGCACCTTGCCGGTCATCCACGAGAAGAACTGGCGGATGGATTCGATGTTGGTGCAGATCAGCACGCCGAGCAGCACGCCGGCGATCGTCCCGGTCACGCCGATCGCCGCCCCGGTCATCAGGAAGATGCGCAGGATGGCGCCGCGCGACGCCCCCATGGTGCGCAGGATGGCGATGTCATGCCCCTTGTCCTTCACCAGCATGATCAGGCCGGAAATGATATTGAGCGCCGCCACCAGCACGATCAGCGTCAAGATCATGAACATGACGTTGCGCTCGACCTGCAGGGCGGAAAAGAAGGTCTCGTTGCGCTGGCGCCAGTCGACGAGGTCGATTGGCCGCTGCGCCGCCTCCTCCACCTTCGGTTTCAGCGCGTCGACATCATCGGGATTGTCGACATAGATCTCGATCGTCTGGGCCCGGCCGTCCATGTTGAAATAGAGCTGTGCCTCCGAGAACGGCATGTAGACGATGGAACTGTCATATTCCGACATGCCGACTTCGAAGATCGCGGTGATCGGATAGCCCTTCATGCGTGGCGTCGTGCCAAGCGGCGTCACGTCGCCGTCGGGCGAGATCAAGGTGATCGTGTCGCCGAGCGCCAGGCCGAGATTCTCGGCCATGCGCTTGCCTATGGCGACGCCCTCGCCGGTGTCGAAACCGGCGATCGAACCCTGCTTGACGTTGGCCGCGACGATGGCGATCTTGCTCAGATCCTCGCCGCGTATGCCGCGCACCAGCGCGCCGGTCCCGCCGCCGACATTGCCTTGCGCCAGCACCTGGCCGTCGATCAGCGGGATGGCGTATTTGACGCCGGGCACGCCGTTGATGCGTCCGGCGACCTGCGCGTAATCCTCAAGCGGCGAATCGAGCGGCTGCGCGATCAGATGGCCGTTGACGCCGAGGATGCGCGTCAACAGCTCCGCCCGGAAGCCGTTCATCACCGCCATCACCACGATCAGCGTGGCGACCCCCAGCATGATGCCGAGGAAGGAGATCGAGGCGATCACCGAGATCACCGTCTCCTTGCGCCGCGAGCGCAGGTAGCGCCAGGCAACCATGCGCTCGAAGATGGAAAAAGGTCCGGCGCCCGCCGATCTTGCCGCCGCCACGTCGCTCATGCGGCGCTGCCAAAGCGTTTTTTCGCGTCGGCGATCGGCAGCGTCTCGCGCTCGCCGGTCTTGCGATTCTTGATCTCGATCTCGCCTGCGGCAACGCCGCGCGGCCCGACGATGACTTGCCACGGCAGGCCGATCAGGTCGGCGGTGGCGAACTTGCCGCCCGGCCGCTGGTCGGTGTCGTCGTAGAGCACATCCTTGCCGGCGGCGACGAAGGCGGCATGCAGCTCGTCACAGACGCGGTCGCACTCGGCATCGCCCGCCTTCATGTTGATCAATCCGATGTCGAATGGCGACACCGCTTCCGGCCAGATGATGCCGTTGTCGTCATGGCTGGCTTCGATGATCGCCGCGACCAGGCGCGACGGACCGATGCCGTAGGAGCCGCCGGAGACGAAATGATCCTTGCCGTCGGGCCCGGTCACCTTGGCGCCCATCGGCTTGGAATATTTGTCGCCGAAATGGAAGATGTGGCCAACCTCGATGCCGCGCGCCGAAACCTTGTCGCTTTCGCCGATCTTCTCCCAGGCCGCCTCGTCATGCATCTCGTCGGTGGCGGCGTAGGGCGTCGTCCATGTCTTGACGATGTCGCCGATCTCGGCGTCGTTGGCGAAGTCGGTCTTTTCTCCGGGCACGTCCAGCGAAAGATAGTCGCGATGGCAGAAAACCTGGCTCTCGCCGGTGTCGGCGAGGATGATGAACTCATGGCTGAGATCGCCACCGATCGGCCCGGTGTCGGCCCGCATCGGAATCGCCTGCAGGCCCATGCGCGTAAACGTCCTGAGATAGGACACGAACATCCTGTTGTACGCCGCCTTGGCGCCCTCGAAGTCGAGGTCGAAGGAATAGGCGTCCTTCATCAGGAATTCCCTGCTACGCATGACGCCGAAGCGCGGCCGCACTTCGTCGCGGAACTTCCACTGGATGTGGTAGAGATTGAGCGGCAGGTCCTTGTAGGACTTCACGTAGGCGCGGACGATCTCGGTGACCACTTCCTCATTGGTCGGGCCGTAGAGCATGTCGCGGTCCTGCCGGTCCTTGATGCGCAGCATCTCCTTGCCGTAGTCATCATAGCGGCCGCTTTCGCGCCACAGATCCGCCGACTGGATGGTCGGCATCAGGATTTCCAGCGCACCGGCGCGATTCTGCTCCTCGCGGATGATCCGGCAAACCTTGTCCAGCACCCGCTTGCCGAGCGGCAGCCACGAGAAACTGCCCTGCCCCTGCTGTCGGATCATGCCGGCGCGCAACATTAGCCGGTGCGAGACGATTTCGGCCTCGCGCGGATTTTCTTTGAGGATAGGCAGGAAATAGCGCGACAAACGCATGGACTGGTCCGTGAGTGAGGATGGCCGCGCGGGAATCGGCGCGACACGGGCTTGCTTGCCCCGGCTTCATAGCCATTTCATGGCGGAATGGAAACCCGGACGCATCGATCCGAAAATCGGAAATCGGCTTTCGGAATGGCACGATACATGGGGTCGAACGTGCCTGAGCATCCTCGCGCGTGCCTCGGACACCCGGCGTTCCAGGGATGCTGCAGTGCCGCGCGCGTCTTACTGGTCGTTTCCCAAGCAAAGCCTGCCACACTATTGTGCAGTGCAGCACGAGAATGCCCGTTTCAAGGCAAAATTCTACGTGACATTTTCATTCGCGTTGGGCTAATGTGCCCCGATAACCGAGAGGGTAGAGAAAAATCTGCTCTCCTACGCGGTCAAAGTCTTGGGAGGATGCGATCTAGGCGCGGTAACTCGCTGCCGCCGGAAACCGGAAACAGATCGGACGCGTTTAAATTGCAAGGCCTTGTGCCTTGCATTTTTTTTGTGCAAACATCTGGTTAGCAGCAGAGATTGATCAACTGGATGACCTTGCGTCAACCGGCACAAAGCCAGAATCGCCATGGCCTCCAGGCGATATCGTGTCGATCTCGAATCGGCTGAAACGCGGCCTGAAAAGGCCTATTTCGTTGGCGTCTGACTGAATTCCGGAATGATGTGCGGCACCTCGTCGAGGCTGTATCCCAACCCTTTCGTCAGGCCATAGAAAATGCCCATGAGAACCGCCGTCGCGACGGTGGTTCGCAGGATGGCGCGCAGCATATGCGGGCCGCGCGGCGCACTTGGAACCGTGCCCAGCGTCACGTCATGATCGTCGTCCTGCGTCCTGACGCTGAACGGCAGCACGACGAACAGCACGATCCACCAGGTGGCGAAGAAAAGTGCGGCGAACGACACCCAGCTCATGATTGCTCCAGTTCGATCAGCGTACCGAAGAAATCCTTCGGATGCAGGAACAGCACCGGCTTGCCATGCGCCCCGGTCTTCGGATTGCCGTCACCTAGCACGCGCGCGCCTGCGGTCTTGAGCTGATCGCGCGCGGCCAGGATGTCGTCGACCTCGTAGCAAAGATGGTGCATGCCGCCGGACGGGTTCTTCTCCAGGAAAGCGGCGATCGGCGAGCCCTCGCCCAGCGGCTCCAGAAGTTCGATCTTGGTGTTGCCGACATTGACGAACACCACGGTCACACCGTGCTCCGGCAGTGCCTGCGGCTCCGTCACTTCGGCGCCGAGCGTGTTGCGATAGGCGGCGACGGCCACAGCCAGATCCGGCACTACAAGCGCGACATGATTCAGGCGACCGAGCATATCCGAGCATTCCCTTCTGGGTCCCGATGGCTGGCGTCATACGTCAAATCGACTGATATCAACAGCCTTTCACCAGGCGCGCACTGTCGCACTTCGATGAGCCGTCCTCGAACGCCGTTGAACGGGCCGAGAGTTTCAAAAATAGCCGCCCAGGCTGTTCCAATCGGCAACTGCGAAGTACAAACGGCAATGTCCGATGCTCACCCTTCTCGCCCACGCGTTTTCACATTCGGTCTTGGCTCATTCAAGGTTGCCGCTTTGCTCGATGCCGTCGATGTTCGCGACAACCTTGCATCGGCCCTGGCACCTGGACAGTCGTCAACCGCAGTGCACGAACTCGCTGGCTCGAACTTCATCGACCGCGATCGCTACGAGCACTGTTTCATCCCGACGCTGATCGACACCGGTTCCGAAAAGATCCTGTTCGACACCGGATGCGGAGATGCGGACAGTTCGCTTTTGGAATGTCTGCAGGACCTTGGGCTCGGGCCTGATGACATTGACGTGGTGATCATCACCCACGGGCACCCGGATCACATCGGAGGACTTGTGAAGGATGGCGAACCCGTTTTCAGGCGCGCACGCTATGTATTCGGCGCGGCGGAATTCAGCTTCTGGACCGAGGGAAATGCGGTGCGCGAGGCCAGATTGAAAAACCGCGATCTATTCAGGCGCATTTGCAGCAACCTGGCCGACCAGGCAACATTCATAGCGCCCGGAGATAAGGTTGCGCCTGGCATTACCGCCATCGACGCAGCCGGTCATTCTCCCGGGCTGCTGGCGTTTCTCGTCGAAAGCGACGGACAGCAATTGCTCATCTGGTCGGACGCTTTCCTGCACTATGTCGTGTCCATCCAGCGGCCGGAGTGGCGTGCCGATCTGGATGATGACAAAGACCTGGCCATCGAGACCCGCAAGCGACTGCTGAAGATGGCCGCGGAACAGCGTCTGTTGATCGCTGGCCACCACATGCCATTTCCAGGACTGGGCTACGTCGAGCAGGTAGACGGCTCTTTTCGCTGGCTTCCCGTCAGCTATCAGCTGAACGTATAGCGAACGCTGCCACCCTCACCGGGTGACGAACACCGTCACCAGCGGTTTCTTGCCCCAGGCTTCGTTGGCAGCGCCGCGCACAGCGCGCCGTACTGCCTCTTGCACCAGGTCGAGATCCTTTCGGCGCTGGCGGGGGATCGAATCCACCGCGCCGACTGCCGCATCGATCATCAGATCTTCGAGCGCCTCACCGCTTGCATCGGCCTCAGCGACGCCGATGGCGACCAGATCGGGATCGCCGGCAAGCTCATATTTGTCGTCGAGCACGACATTGACCGCGACATGGCCGGCAAAGGACAGCTTGCGCCGATCGCGAATGCCCATCGCCTGATCGGTGCCGATCAGACTGCCGTCCTTGTAGATGCGCCCGAACGGCACCTGGTCGATGATGGTGGCGGGACCGGGAGCGAGCCTGAGCATGTCGCCGTCTCGCACCTGCGCCACCTGGCCGATGCCTGAGGTCGACATCAGCGACCCCTGCGCCACCAGATGCGCCGCCTCGCCATGCACGGGAACGCCGATCTGCGGCCGCACCCATTCGTACATCTTGCGCAATTCGCTGCGCCGCGGGTGCCCGGAAACATGCACCAGCGCGTCGCCGTCCTCGATGATCTTGATGCCGAGGTCGATCAGGCGGTTCTTGATCTCGAGGATCGCCTTTTCATTGCCGGGGATCGTGCGCGAGGAAAACACCACTGTGTCGCCGGCCGTCAGCGACACCGATTTCATTTCTTCGCGCGACAGCTTGGCCAGCGCCGCCAAAGGCTCGCCTTGGCTGCCAGTGCAGATGATCACCAGGTTTTCGCGCGGTATGAAGCCAAAATCCTCTTCGGCGATGAACTCGGGCAGCCCGTCCATGTAACCGAGTTCATCAGCCACATCGATCACCCGCTTCAGCGAACGGCCGAGCACTAGGCACTGGCGTCCGGCATCCCGCGCCGCCTTGGCAATGGAGACGATGCGGCCGACATTGGAGGAGAAAGTGGTGACGGCGACGCGGCCCTTGGCAGCTTGGATGACGCCCTTGAGGCCCTCGCCCACGGCGACTTCCGAAGGCGACTCGCCTTCCCGCAGCGCATTGGTCGAATCGCAGATCAGCGCCAGAACACCCTTGTCACCATAGGCGCGGAAACGCGCTTCGTCGGTCTTGGGTCCGATCGTCGGTTCCGGATCGATCTTCCAGTCACCGGTGTGGATGACGGTGCCGGCCGGCGACGTGATCGCCAGCGACATTGGCTCGGGGATGGAATGCGCGACGGGAATGGCTTCGATCTCGAACGGGCCGACCGTGAATTTCTCGCCCGCCCGGTAAATGGTCAGCGGGATCTTCGGCGCGCCTTGTTCGCCCTGCCGCTTGGCTTCGAGCAGGCCGGCGCTGAACGGCGTCATCCAGACCGGGGCCTTCAGCTTCGGCCAGGTGTCGAGCAGCGCGCCATAATGGTCTTCATGCGCATGCGTGATGATGATGCCGCGCAGATTGGCGAGGTTCTCCTCGATGAAGCGCGTGTCGGGCAGCACCAGGTCGACGCCGGGCAGGCTGGCGTCGGGGAAAGTGACGCCGACATCGATGACGATCCACTCGCGCGCGCTCGGCGGGCCGTAGCCGTAGAGGGCGAAGTTCATGCCGATCTCGCCGACGCCGCCGAGCGGCACGAAGACGAGTTCGGCGTTTTCCGCTTTCGCCATGTTTTTTCCTTCCTGGCCCTCAGGCCAGCCCGTTAGACGCGGGCAGACGCCACCGCGCCGAAATGCACGTCGCCGGCGGCGATCGTCAGAATAGAACCTTCATCGTCGCGGATCACGAAACGGCAGTCCTCGTCAATGGTTTCAAACACGCCGCGCACCACATTACCGTCAATTCTGACAGCAACCTCGCCGCCAAGCCCCGCAGCCCGTGCCAGCCAGCGTTGCCTGACAGCGGCAAGTCCGCGCCCCTCATCCCACAACCGGGCATTCTCGCTCCAGGCATCCGACAGCGCCAGAAACAATGTTTCCGCATCGCATGTCGCGCCCAGCGCGCGCAATGAAGTTGCCGGATAAGGCAAATCCTCGGGATATGCCACAACATTGACGCCGATGCCGACCGCCACCGCGAAACGGCCGCCGTCCAGGATCGCCGATTCCAGCAGGATGCCGGCCAGCTTGGCGCCCGAGGCAAGCACGTCGTTCGGCCATTTCAGCTCGAACCGGTTTTTGCCCGCACTTGCGCCGTCGAGGCCTATGGCGATCCGGCCCTTCGGCACGACCGCGTCGAGCGCATCGGCCAGCGCCAGCCCGGCGACGAAGCCCAGCGTCGCGGCAAGACGAAGCTCGGCAGTGGTGATGACAAGCAGCGTCGCCGCGAGGTTGCCTTCCGGCGTCGCCCAGACACGGCCGCGCCGCCCGCGCCCGCTTTCCTGCTTCTTGGAAACGACCCACAATCTGCCGGGGTCGCCCGCCCGGGCATGGTCCAGCGCCAGCGCATTGGTGGAGCCGACGCTGTCATGTGCCTCGAGCCGGAACCCTTCCGACGCCGAGGTAGGAGCCAGCCGAAACGCCATGCCGTTTAGAAAAATGTCTTGGCAGCGGCTTCGGCATAGGTGCCGATCGGCCCGCCGATCAGCACGTAGAACAGCACGAAGGCGCCACTGACGCCGAGCACCAGGCGCAGTTCACTCGCCATCGGCACAAAGCCGCCAACCGGCTCATCGAACCACATGATCTTGATGATGCGCAGATAATAATAAGCACCCACCACCGAGGCCAGCACGCCGATGATCGCCAGCGCGTAGAGGTTGGCGTTGATGGCGGCGAGGAAGACGTACCATTTCCCCCAGAAGCCGGCGAGCGGCGGAATGCCGGCCAGCGAGAACATCAGGATGGTCAGGATCGTCGCCATGATCGGGTTGGTCGACGACAGACCGGCCAGGTCGCTGATCAACTCGACATTGCCTTCCTTGCGCCGCATGGCGAGGATGAAGGCGAAGGTGCCGAGCGTCATCACCAGGTAGATCAGCATGTAGATGGCGACGCCACGCACGCCCGCCTGGCTGTTGGCGGCAAGGCCGACCAGCGCGTAGCCCATGTGGCCGATCGAGGAATAGGCCATCAGTCGCTTGATGTTGGTCTGGCCGATCGCCGCGAAGGCGCCGAGCGCCATCGAGGCGATCGAGATGAAGACGATGATCTGCTGCCAGTCCGAGGCGATCGGCTTGAACGCGCCCATGGTGACGCGCACCATCAGCGCCATCGCCGCCATCTTGGGAGCAGCCGCCAGGAAGGCCGTCACCGGCGTCGGCGCGCCTTCATAGACGTCGGGCGTCCACATGTGGAACGGCACCGCCGAGATCTTGAAGGCAAGGCCGGCCAACACGAAGACCAGACCGAAAACCAGGCCAAGCTGGCGCTCGCCGCTGCCCAACGCCGTGGCGATCTCCTGGAAGCCGGTGTTGCCGGTGTAGCCGTAGACCAGGCTGATGCCATAGAGGAGCATGCCCGACGACAGTGCGCCGAGGACGAAATACTTCAGGCCGGCCTCGGTCGAACGCAGATTGTCACGGTTGATCGCCGCCAGCACGTAGATCGCCAGCGATTGCAGTTCGAGGCCGAGATAGAGCCCGATCATGCTGTTGGCCGAGATCATCAGCATCATGCCGAGCGTGCAAAGCAGGATCAGCACCGGATATTCGAATTTGTCGAAATGCTCCGCTTTGGCAAAGCGCATCGACATCACCAGCGTCACCGCCGAGCCGATCAGCGCCAGCACCTTCATGAAGTGGGCGAAGGAATCCTGGATGAAGGCATTGCCATAGGCGCTGCCCTGCCCCGTGCGGAAGACCAGCCAGGCGCCTGATAACACCAGCACGGCGACTGCGAGGCCGGTCACCGTATTGGCGGTGTTGGCGCGCGAATAGGCGCCGACCATCAGCAGCGCCAGCGCGCCGATGGCGAGGATCAGCTCTGGCGTCGACAGCGACAGGCTTGAGAGAAGGTCCGGCGTCATGGTTCGCAAAACCCTTGGGTTAATTCGCCGCCGCGGTCTGCGCGGCGCCGATGGATGCAGTGACATTGGTGACGAGCGACTTGACCGATTGGGCCGTCGCGTCGAAGACGGGCGCCGGATAGACGCCGAAGAATATGACCAGCACGACCAGCGGGTAGATGATCACCTTCTCGCGCGGCGACAGATCGAGCAGGCCCTTCAGGCTGTCCTTGGTCAGCGCGCCGAAAATCACCCGGCGATAGAGCCACAGCGCATAGGCTGCCGACAGGATGACGCCGGTGGCTGCGAAGAACGCCACCCAGGTGTTGACCCGGAAGACGCCGAGCATGGTCAGGAACTCGCCGACGAAGCCGCTGGTGCCGGGCAGGCCGACATTGGCCATGGTGAAGACCATGAACACGGTGGCGTATTTCGGCATGTTGTTGACCAGCCCGCCATAGGCGTCGATCTCGCGCGTGTGCATGCGGTCGTAGATAACGCCGACGCACAGGAACAGCGCGCCCGAGACAAGGCCGTGGCTGAGCATCTGGAAGATCGCGCCCTGCACGCCTTCCTGGTTCATGGCGAAGATGCCCATGGTCACGAAGCCCATATGGGCGACCGAGGAATAGGCGATCAGCTTCTTCATGTCCTCCTGCATCAGCGCCACCAGCGAGGTGTAGATGATGGCGACGACCGACAGCGTGAACACCAGCGGCGCGAACATTTCCGACGCCAGCGGGAACATCGGCAGCGAGAAGCGCAGGAAGCCGTACCCGCCCATCTTGAGCAGGATTGCGGCCAGGATCACCGAGCCCGCTGTCGGCGCTTCGACATGCGCGTCAGGCAGCCAGGTGTGCACCGGCCACATCGGCATCTTCACCGCGAAGGAGGCGAAGAAGGCGAGCCACAACCAGGTCTGCATGTTGGCCGGGAAATTGTGCGTCAAAAGCGTCGGGATGTCGGTCGTGCCGGACTGATAGAACATCGCCATGATGGCGAGCAGCATCAGCACCGAGCCGGCCAGCGTGTAGAGGAAGAACTTGAACGAGGCATAGACGCGCCGCTTGCCGCCCCAGACGCCGATGATGATGAACATCGGGATCAGGCCGGCCTCGAAGAAGACGTAGAACAGCACGATGTCCAGCGCACAGAACACGCCGATCATCAGCGTTTCGAGCAGCAGGAAGGCGATCATGTAGGCCTTGACGCGCTTCTCGATCGCTTCCCACGAGGCCAGGATGCAGAGCGGCATCAGGAACGTCGTCAGGATGACGAACAGCATTGAAATGCCGTCGACGCCCATATGGTAGGAGATGCCGGAGTCGAGCCAGGCAACCTTCTCGACGAACTGGAAACCCGCTTGCGAATTGTCAAAGCCGGTCCAGATGAACAGCGAGATGATGAACGTGAACGTCGTCGTCAACAGCGCGATGGCGCGGATGTTGCGGCGCGCGTTTTCACTGTCATCATTGATGAACAGGATGAGCAGCACACCAACCAGCGGCAGGAAGGTGACCAGCGAGAGGATTGGCCAGGCGGTCATCAGAGCATCATCCAGGTGACGAGTGCGGCAACGCCGATCAGCATGGCGAAGGCATAGTGGTAGAGGTAGCCGGTCTGCAGCTTGACGACGCGGTCGGTGACATCGATGACGCGCGCCGAGATGCCGTCAGGACCAAGACCGTCGATGATGGTGCCGTCGCCGGTCTTCCACAGGAAACGACCGAGCCGCTTGGCCGGCCGCACGAACAGGAAGTCGTACAGCTCGTCGAAATACCACTTGTTGAGCAGGAAGGCGTAGAGCAAGCGGTGGTTGGCGGCGACGCTTCGCGGCAATTCCGGCGAGCGGATGTAGAACTTCCAGGCCAGCGCGAAGCCGATCAGCATAGCGATGAAGGGCGAGAGCTCGACCCACAGCGGCAGTTCGTGGATTTCGTGCAGGATGTGGTTGTCCGGCAGTGTGAACAGCGATGCCTTCCAGAACTCGGCATAGCCCTCGCCGATGAAGGCGCCGTGGAAGATGATGCCGGCGAACAGCGCGCCAGCGGCCAGGATGAACAGCGGCACCAGCATCACCGGCGGCGATTCATGGACGTGGTGCATCACCTCATGGCTCGCCCGCGGCTCGCCATGGAAGGTCATGAAGATCAGCCGCCAGGAATAGAAGGAGGTGAAGCAGGCGGCGATGACCAAAAGCACGAAGGCGAGGCCGGCAACCGAATTGTGGCCGGCAAAGGCGCTTTCGATGATGGCGTCCTTGGAGAAGAAGCCGGCGGTGCCGATGACCGTCACCGGAATGCCGACACCGGTCAGCGCCAGCGTGCCGATCACCATCATCCAGTAGGTGGTCGGGATCAGCTTGCGCAGGCCGCCCATGTTGCGCATGTCCTGCTCGTCGGAGACGGCGTGGATGACCGAGCCCGAGCCGAGGAACAGCAGCGCCTTGAAGAAGGCATGGGTGAACAGGTGAAAGATCGCGGCACCGTAGGCGCCGACGCCGAGCGCCACGAACATGTAGCCGAGCTGCGAACAGGTCGAATAGGCGATGACGCGCTTGATGTCGTTCTGGACGAGGCCGACGGTTGCCGCGAAGAAGGCGGTGAAGGCGCCGATGAAGGTCACGACCGTCAGCGCCGAATGCGACAGTTCGAACAGCGGCGACAACCGCGCCAGCATGAACACGCCCGCCGTCACCATGGTGGCGGCGTGGATGAGTGCGGAGACCGGCGTCGGGCCTTCCATGGCGTCCGGCAGCCAGGTGTGCAGCGGCACCTGCGCCGACTTGCCCATGGCGCCCATGAACAGCAGCAGGCAGACGATCGTCATTGCCGACTGCTTGTCGAGCGCGTGCCCGAGGAAGGTCAGCACGGCGGCACCTTGCGGCGCGCCTTCAGCGGGAATGAACGTCGCCGCATTGGCGAAGATGGTGCCCAGATTGACCGAACCGAACAGCACGAACAGACCGAAAATGCCGAGCGCGAAGCCGAAATCGCCGACTCGGTTGACGACGAAGGCCTTGATCGCGGCGGCGTTGGCCGACGGCTTCTTGTACCAGAAGCCGATCAGCAGGTAGGACGCGAGACCCACCCCTTCCCAGCCGAAGAACATCTGCACCAGATTGTCGGCGGTCACCAGCATCAGCATGGCGAAGGTGAACAGCGACAGATAGGCGAAGAAGCGCGGCCGGTTCGGATCGTGGTGCATGTAGCCGATCGAATAGATGTGGACCAGCGCCGACACAGTGTTGACCACCACCAGCATCACCACCGTCAGCGTGTCGATCCGGAGTGCCCAGGACGCTTCCAATCCGCCCGACTGGATCCAGCGCAGCACCGGCACGGTGAACACCTCGCCATGGCCGAAGCCGACGCTGAAGAACGCAACCCACGACAGCACCGCCGCGATCACCAGGAAGCCTGAGGTGATGTATTCGGACGCCTTGGCGCCGAGCGACGTGCCGAACAGGCCGACGATCAGGAAGCCGAGCAGGGGAAGGAAGACGATGGCCTGATACATGGTGGTTCCGTCAACCCTTCATCATGTTCACGTCTTCGACCGCGATCGAGCCGCGGTTGCGGAAGAAGACGACGAGAATGGCAAGTCCGATGGCAGCCTCGGCCGCCGCGACCGTCAGCACGAACAGCGCGAACACCTGGCCGACGAGATCGCCGAGTGCGGCGGAGAAAGCGACGAAGTTGATGTTGACCGCGAGCAGGATCAGCTCGATCGACATCAGGATGACGATGACGTTCCGGCGGTTCAAAAAGATGCCGAACACGCCGAGCGTGAACAGGATCGCCGATACGGTCAGATAATGTGCGATGCCGACGACCATCTCAGACTCCTTCGCCCGACTTGACCTTGCGGATTTCCATGCCGGTCGCCGCGGTGCGGCCGACCTGGGCTGCGATCGACTGCCGCTTGACCCCTTCCTTGTGGCGCAGCGTCAAGACGATGGCGCCGATCATGGCGACCAAGAGCACGAGGCCGGCGATCTGGAAGTAGTAGAGGTAGTCCGTATAGAGGATGTCGCCGAGTGCTGCCGTATTCGAGCGCGTGGCGAGGTCCGGAATGGGCTTGGAGACCGTCGAGGCGAGCTGCGGTGCGAATGTGTAACCGCCCAGCACGACGATAAGCTCCGCCGCCAGGATCAGCCCGACCAGCGCGCCGATCGGCGCATACTGCAGCGCGCCTTCCTTCATCTCCGCGAAATCGACGTCGAGCATCATGACGACGAACAGGAACAGCACCATGACCGCGCCGACATAGACGACGAGCAGGATCATCGCCAGGAACTCGGCGCCGGTCAGCATGAACAGGCCGGCCGCGTTGAAGAAGGTCAAGATCAGGAACAGCACCGAATGCACGGGGTTGCGCGACGAAATGACCATGAACGCCGACGCCACCGCGACAAAGGCGAAGAGGTAGAAAAAGGCCGCCTCTAGTCCACTCAGCATGGGGTTCCCCCGGGTTCCTGTCCGGACCGGCTCTCGCCATGTCCGCTTCTGTGGCTTGGTACCGCCTCCGGTTCCCAAGTCGCGTTGTCCTTAGACGAGGCCCCTCGCCCCGTCCATGCGTCAAATATCAGCGATACGGCGAGTCCAGCGAGATGTTGCGCGCCAGTTCGCGCTCCCATCGGTCGCCATTCGCCAAAAGCTTGTCCTTGTCGTAGTAGAGCTCTTCGCGCGTCTCCGTAGCGAATTCGAAATTGGGCCCCTCGACGATGGCGTCGACCGGGCAGGCTTCCTGGCAGAAGCCGCAATAGATGCACTTCACCATGTCGATGTCGTAACGCACCGTGCGGCGCGTGCCGTCATTGCGGCGCGGGCCGGCTTCGATGGTGATCGCCTGCGCCGGGCAGATCGCCTCGCAGAGCTTGCACGCAATGCAGCGCTCCTCGCCGTTGGGATAGCGGCGCAGCGCATGCTCGCCACGAAAGCGCGGGCTGGTCGGCCCCTTCTCGTGCGGATAGTTGATCGTCTCCTTCGGTGCGAAGAACTGGCGCATCGACAGGAAGAAGGCGCTGACGAAATCCTGCAGCAGCAGCGATTTTGCGGCTTGGGACAGAGCGGACATCACGCAAACCCCGTGATCTTGAGGAAGGCGGCGGTGGCGACCACCATGAACAGCGAGATCGGCAGGAACACCTTCCAGCCGAGCCGCATCAGCTGGTCGTAGCGGTAGCGCGGGACGAAGGCCTTCACCATGGAGATGCCGAAGAACACAAAGCAGACCTTTAGCACGAACCAGATGACGCCCGGCACCCAGGTGAACGGCGCGAAGTCGAAGGGCGGCAGCCAGCCACCGAGGAACAGGATGGTGGCCAGCGCGCACATCAGCACGATGGCGACATACTCACCGAGGAAGAACAGCAGGAACGGCGTCGACGAATATTCGACCATGTGGCCGGCGACCAGTTCCGATTCAGCTTCCACCAGGTCGAAGGGCGGCCGGTTCGTCTCGGCCAGCGCCGAGATGAAGAAAATGACGAACATCGGGAACAGCGACAGCCAGTGCCAGTCGAGGAAGGTATTGGGCAGGCCGAGCTTGGTGCCCAGCCCATCCTGCTGCGACATCACGATGTCGGACAGGTTGAGCGAACCGGCGCATAAAAGCACGGTGACGATGACAAAGCCGATCGAGACTTCATAGGACACCATCTGTGCGGCCGAACGTAACGCGCCGAGGAACGGATATTTCGAGTTGGACGCCCAGCCGCCCATGATCACGCCATAGACCTCGAGCGAGGAGATCGCGAAGACATAGAGGATGCCGACATTGACGTTGGCGATCGCCCAGCCCTGGTTGACCGGAATGACCGCCCAGGCCGAGATCGCCAGCACGGCAGAAACCAGCGGCGCCAGGAGAAAAACGCCCTTGTTGGCGCCGGACGGGATGACCGGTTCCTTGAAGACGAACTTCAAAAGATCGGCGAAGGCCTGCAGCGTTCCCCATGGGCCGACCACGTTCGGGCCGCGGCGCAGCTGCACCGCCGCCCAGATCTTGCGGTCGGCGTAGAGGATGTAGGCGACGAAGATCAAAAGCACGACGATCAGCACGACCGACTTGAGAAGGATCAGCAGCGCCGGCAGCACGTAGAAGGAGAAGAAAGTGTCCATGCTTATTCCGCCGCCTGCTTGAAGCCGCTCTTGGCCAGTGCCGAGCATTCCGCCATCACGGCCGATGCCCGCGCGATCGGGTTGGTCAGGTAGAAGTCCGCGACCGGCGAGGTGAAGGTGCCCTTGTTCAGCCGCCCGCCGAGCTTCGCCACCTTGGCGATGTCCTCGGCATTGCCGGCCGCGACCTGGTCGATGCGGGCCAGATGCGGGAATTCGCCATAGAGCTTCGCACGCAGCTGCGGCAGCGAATCGAACGGCAGCTTCTTGCCCAGTACATCCGACAGCGCCCGCAGGATCGCCCAGTCCTCGCGCGCATCGCCCGGCGCGAAGCCGGCGCGGTTGGTCTGCTGCACGCGGCCTTCGGTGTTGACATAGGTGGCCGACTTTTCGGTGTAGGCTGCCGCCGGCAGGATGACATTGGCACGGTGCGCGCCCTGGTCGCCATGCGTGCCGATATAGACGACGAAGGCGCCGCCGGTCTTGGCCATATCGATCTCGTCGGCGCCAAGCAGGAACAGCAGTTCCATCTCGCCCAGCATACCGGCGACGTTCTTGCCGCCCTCGCCCGGCACGAAGCCGAGATCGAGGCCGCCGACGCGACCGGCCGCATTGTGCAGCACTGCAAAGCCGTTCCAGTCCGCCCTGGCGGCGTTGACGGCGGCGGCGAGCTTTGCCGCCTGGCCGAGCACGGCCGCACCATCGGCGCGCGCCAGCGCGCCCTGGCCGACGATGATCAGCGGATGCGTCGCCTTCTTCAGCGTCTGGAAGAATTTGCCATTGCCGTCGGCCAGATCCTTTAGCGAGTCCGGTCCGGCGCCCAGTTGTTCATAGTCGTAGCGCGTGTCGCCGACATCGCCGATGACGCCGACCGGCAGATTGCCGATCCGCCAACGCTTGCGGATGCGGGCGTTGAGCACCGAGGCTTCATAGCGCGGATTGGCGCCGATGATCAGCACCGCGTCGGCCTGCTCGATGCCCTCGATGGTCGGGTTGAAGATATAGCTGGCCCGTCCGAGGGCCGGATCGAGTGCGGCGCCGTCCTGACGGCAGTCGGTGTTCTTCGAACCGAGCGAAGCCATCAGCAGCTTCAGCGCATAGATTTCCTCGACCGCGGCCAGATCGCCTGCAATGGCGCCGATCTTTTCTGGTGTTGTCTTCGACACCGCATCCTTGATCGCGGCGAAGGCCTCGGCCCAGCTTGCCGGTGCCAGTCTGCCATCCTTGCGCACATAGGGGCGGTCGAGCCGCTGCGTGCGCAGACCGTCCCAGATGAAGCGGGTCTTGTCGGAGATCCACTCCTCGTTCACCTGCTCGTTGACGCGCGGCAGGATGCGCATCACTTCGCGGCCGCGGCTGTCGACGCGGATCGCCGAGCCGACGGCGTCCATCACGTCGATGGATTCGGTCTTGGTCAGTTCCCACGGCCGCGCCTGGAAGGCAAACGGCTTCGAGGTCAGCGCGCCGACCGGGCAAAGGTCGATGACATTGCCCTGCAGCTCCGAGGTCATCGCCTGTTCGAGATAGGTGGTGATCTCGGCGTCCTCGCCGCGACCGATCAGGCCGAGTTCGGAAATACCGGCGACTTCGGTGGTGAAGCGGACGCAGCGCGTGCAATGGATGCAGCGGTTCATCACCGTCTTGACCAGCGGGCCGATATACTTGTCTTCGACCGCGCGCTTGTTCTCGTGATAGCGCGAGGAATCGACGCCGAAGGCCATCGCCTGGTCCTGCAGGTCGCATTCGCCGCCCTGGTCGCAGATCGGGCAATCCAGCGGATGGTTGATCAGCAGGAATTCCATCACGCCCTCGCGGGCCTTCTTGACCATCGGCGTGTTGGTGAAGATTTCCGGCGCCTCGCCATTCGGGCCGGGGCGCAGGTCGCGCACTCCCATGGCGCAGGAGGCCTGCGGCTTGGGCGGTCCGCCCTTCACCTCGATCAGGCACATGCGGCAATTGCCGGCGATCGACAGCCGCTCATGGAAGCAGAAACGCGGCACTTCCGCGCCAGCGTCTTCCGCCGCCTGCAGCAGCGTGTAGTGGTCGGGTACAGTGATCTCTTTCCCGTCGACCTTGAGCTTTGCCATTCGCCTCAAACCCCTGCGGATTTCCCGCAATCTCTTGTCCCGGGCACGGTCGAAACCGCACCCGGCATTTCATTCATTTCCCGACGGCGAGTGCCGACGCCTGGGCAGTCCAATCGTCACGGACGATACGGCCGGTGAGCGACAAATAATCTTCGACCCAGGCAACCTCTTCCGGCACCCATGCGGCGATCTGGGCATATGTCCAGATACCCAGGCCATTGAGAACCTTCTCCAGCTTCGGACCGATGCCCGATATCGCCTTGAGGTCCGACGGCTCCGCCGGCTTGTCCATAGCCTTCGGCTGCCTGAAATCCTCCGGCATCAACCCGGCCGGAGCCGGGCCTGCTGCTGGGCCGCCATCGGCGACCGGCACTGCGTCGGCTGCCTCCCTGGCAACCATGTCAGTCACGTCCTGCGCGAAGGATTGCGCTTCGGCAATCAAGGTCTTGGTCGCCGCGCGAGCGGCCTTGGAGGCGCTCTTTTCCGTCTCCGGGAAGCGCTCGGTGCGCGCCTCGAAATCATCGACGATCGGCTGCAGCAGCCGTTGCGAGGCTTCGGCAGCCCCCGAGAGTGCGCCCAGCCAGACGCCGAAGGCGTGGTTCGCCAGCCCGATACCGAGCGCCGACATCGCCGCGGCACCCGCCACAGGATGCGCGAGAAGGTTGACGGCGCTCGCCATCTCCTTCGGCATCATCCTGGTCAGATCCTGGTTCATCTTCTCGAACTGGTCCAAATTGGGCATCAATGAGTAGGGTGTCGAATACGGCGCCATAGATATCTCCTGGTCGTTTCTTCGTTCGCCCGCCCCGGTTGTCTCAAATCGGGCACTTGCCCGCATTCCGCTCCGGGCTTTCGCCCGAATTCACAAAGTCTCTATTCCGCCGCCACCATCACCGGCTCGGCCCGGTGCGCATTGCGCGAAAACTCGTCGATGCGGCGTTCCACCTCGCCGCGGAAATGCCGCATCAGACCCTGGATCGGCCATGCCGCCGCGTCGCCCAGCGCGCAGATCGTGTGGCCCTCGACCTGCTTGGTGACGTCGAGCAGCATGTCGATCTCGCGCTTCTGCGCTTCGCCGCGCACCAGCCGTTCCATCACCCGCCACATCCAGCCGGTGCCTTCACGGCACGGCGTGCACTGGCCGCAGCTCTCGTGCTTGTAGAAGTAGGAAAGCCGCGCGATCGCCTTCACGATATCGGTCGACTTGTCCATGACGATGACAGCCGCCGTGCCGAGGCCGGATTTGAGGTCGCGCAACGCGTCGAAATCCATCGGCGTATCGATGATCTGCTCTGCCGGCACCAGCGGCACCGAAGCGCCGCCCGGAATGACCGCCAGGAGATTGTCCCAGCCGCCGCGAATGCCGCCGCAATGCGTCTCGATCAGCTCGCGGAACGGGATCGACATCGCCTCTTCGACGGTGCACGGGTTGTTGACGTGGCCGGAGACGCAAAACAGCTTGGTGCCGACATTGTTGGGCCGGCCGAAGGACGAGAACCAGGCGGCACCGCGGCGCAGGATGGTCGGCGCAACGGCGATCGATTCGACATTGTTCACGGTTGTCGGGCAACCATACAAGCCGACATTGGCCGGAAATGGCGGCTTCAGCCGCGGCTGGCCCTTCTTGCCTTCGAGGCTTTCGAGCAGCGCCGTCTCCTCGCCGCAGATATAGGCGCCGGCGCCATGGTGCATGTAGATGTCGAAGTCGTAGCCGGACGTGTTGTTCTTGCCGATCAGCTTGGCTTCGTAGGCCTCGTCGATGGCACGCTGCAGTGCCTCGCGCTCGCGGATGAACTCGCCGCGAACATAGATGTAGGCGGCAATCGCACCCATGGCGAAGCCGGCGAGCAGCGCGCCCTCGACCAGCGTATGCGGGTCATTGCGCAGGATGTCGCGATCCTTGCAGGTGCCGGGCTCGGATTCGTCGGCATTGATGACGAGGTAGCTCGGCCGGCCGTCGCTCTGCTTGGGCATGAACGACCATTTCAGGCCTGTCGGGAAGCCGGCGCCGCCACGCCCGCGCAGGCCGGATGCCTTCATCTCGTTGACGATCCACTCGCGCCCCTTGGCGACGATGCCGGGCGTGTTGTCCCAGGCGCCACGCGCCATCGCGCCGGCCAGCGACTTGTCGAAGAGGCCGTAGATGTTGTTGAAGATGCGGTCTTTGTCCTGAAGCATTTTTCGTCCCTCAGACCGGCTTCTTGCCGAAGACGCGGATGTATTCGGCGACGCCACCCTTGGCGAGCGCCTTGGCCTGCTTGACCCAGTCGTCGCGATCGATGCGGCCGTGGAAAGCGAGATAACCGTCCACCCACTCGCGCTCGGCCTTCTTCCAGGAAGCAACCTGCGCGAAGGTGAAAATGCCCAAGGAATGCAGGACGCCCTCGATCTTCGGGCCGACACCAGAGATCAATTTGAGGTCGTCGACCAGCGCCGGCCTGTCGATGCCAGCCGGGCGGTTCTTGTCCTCGAGCGACGGCTTGGCCGGCTTGTCAGCCTTCGCGGCTGGCACCTTGATCTCCGGCGCCTTGAAGGCGGCTGCCGGCTCGGCCTTGGTCCTCGGGCCATTGCGCTGCTTGGAAACCTGCTCGACTTCGGGGGCCGCCTTGTTGGCATTGGCGGCCGAATGCGGCGGGGCCGAAACGCTCGCCGCCTTTTCAGCTGCCGGCGCGACCTTGGTCTTTGAAGGCGTCTTCAAGGCCGGGCTGGTTTCAGGCGCATCGGTCTTCGGCTTGCTGGCATTGGACGGTGCGACAGGAGCGGCAGCGGGCGCGACCGTGGCGATTATCGCGTCGGGCGCCGCCTTCGCGGCCTTGGCCGCCTCCCTGGCTTCCTTGTCGCGGGTCGACTTGAGGATCGCCTTTTCGCTCTTCAGGGTCGTGAGGCCGGAGGCTGGCTCCGAGCCGGTACGGCCGTTCTGCGGCCCCGGCGCCACCGAGGCGCCCTTGCCGGCGCCGTAGAGATCGATGATCTCGGCCAGCCGCTCTGGCGTCAGATCCTCGAACGTGTCCTTGAAGATCATCACCATCGGCGCGTTGACGCAGGCGCCGAGGCACTCGACCTCTTCCCACGACAAGGTGCCCTTGTCGTTGGTGTGGAACTGATCGTGATGGATTTTTGAGCGGCACACATCCATCAGCGCTTCCGAGCCACGCAGCATGCAGGGAGTGGTGCCGCAAACCTGGATGTGGGCGCGGGTGCCGACCGGGCTCAACTGGTACTGCGTGTAGAAGGTGGCGACTTCCAGCCCTCGGATACGGGGCATGCCGAGCATGTCCGAAATCGTCTCGATCGCCGCCTTTGTCACCCAGCCTTCCTGCTCCTGCGCCAGCATCAAAAGCGGAATGATCGCCGACTGCTCGCGGCCCTTGGGATATTTCTTGAGCCATTGCTTCGCCGCTGCCGTATTCGCCCGATTGAAGGCGAAGGATGCTGGCTGGACGCTGGCTTCTGCGAGACGGCGGACTGACATTTAGCGATCGACCTCACCAAACACGATGTCGAGGGAGCCGAGAACGGCGGTGACGTCGGCCAGCATGTGGCCGCGGCAGAGGAAATCCATCGCTTGCAGATGCGCGAAACCGGGCGCGCGCAGCTTGCAGCGGTAGGGCTTGTTGGAGCCGTCGGAGACGAGATACACGCCGAACTCGCCTTTCGGCGCTTCGACCGCCGCATAGACCTCGCCGGCCGGCACGCGGTAGCCCTCGGTGTAGAGCTTGAAGTGATGGATGAGCGCTTCCATCGAGCGCTTCATCGCCTGGCGCTTCGGTGGCACCACCTTGCCATCGAGGTTCGACACAGGGCCGGTGCTCTCCTTGCCGAGCAAGAGGTCGACACACTGGCGCATGATCTTCGCCGACTGGCGCATTTCTTCCATGCGCACGAGGTAGCGGTCGAAACAGTCGCCGTTCTTGCCGATCGGAATGTCGAAATCCATTTCCGAATAGCATTCATAGGGCTGCGACTTGCGCAGGTCCCAGGGCGCGCCCGAACCACGTATCATCACGCCCGAGAAGCCCCAGGCCCAGGCATCGGCCAGGGAGACGACGCCGATGTCGACATTGCGCTGCTTGAAGATGCGGTTGCCGGTGAGCAACTGATCGAGGTCGTCGATCGACTTCAGGAACGGGTCGATCCACTTGCCGATGTCCTCGACCAGCTTCTGCGGCAGGTCCTGATGGACGCCGCCGGGGCGGAAATAGGCCGCATGCATGCGCGAGCCGGAAGCGCGCTCATAGAACACCATCAGCTTCTCGCGCTCGACAAAGCCCCACAGCGGCGGCGTCAGCGCGCCGACGTCCATCGCCTGGGTCGTCACATTGAGGATGTGCGACATGATGCGGCCGATCTCGCAGTAGAGCACGCGGATCAGCTGGCCACGCTTCGGCACTTCGATGCCGAGCAGGCGCTCGGCGGCCAGCGCGAAAGCATGCTCCTGGTTCATCGGCGCGCAATAGTCGAGCCGGTCGAGATAAGGCACCGCCTGCAGGTAGGTCTTGGCCTCGATCAGTTTTTCGGTGCCGCGATGCAGCAGCCCGATATGCGGATCGACGCGATCGACGACTTCGCCGTCCAGCTCCAGAACGAGGCGCAAAACACCGTGCGCCGCGGGGTGTTGCGGGCCGAAATTGATGTTGAAGTTGCGGACGGAGGTTTCAGCCACGGCTCACGCGTCTCCAGGCCATCTCTTGAAGGCCAACACCCACAAAAGAACGACATTCACTAGTGGCACCATCATCAAAATGCTCAGCGCGGATGGCCAACCAGCCCTTGGAAAGATCCGCCAGTAGGGCACAATCAGCACTACGCAGATAATAGCCAAGATAAGCCAATGCCAAATTGAGAAACTGCCCATCCCTAACCCCTCACTGCTTCGCCTTCTCATCCCCAGGCAGCACGTAGTCCGTGCCTTCCCAAGGGGAGAGAAAATCGAAATTGCGAAATTCCTGCTTGAGCTCGACCGGCTCATAGATGACGCGCTTGGCCTCGTCGTCGTAGCGCACCTCGACGAACCCGGTCAGCGGGAAATCCTTGCGCAGCGGATGGCCTTCGAACCCATAGTCGGTCAACAGGCGCCGCAGATCGGGATGGCCCGAGAACAGCACGCCATAGAGATCGTAGGTCTCGCGCTCGAACCAGTCGGCGCCGCGATAGACGCCGGTGATCGACGGCACCATCGTCTCCTCGTCGGCCTGCACCTTGACGCGGATGCGCACGTTCTGCTTCGGCGACAACAGGTGATAGACGACGTCGAAGCGCTTGGCCCGCGACGGATAGTCGGCGCCGCAGACGTCGATGATCGAGATGAACTGGCAGCGCGTATCGTCGCGCAGGAAAGTCGTCACCTCGACCAGATTGCGCGGCTCGACATGGACGGTGAGTTCGCCGTAGGCGATCGCCGCGTCATTCACGCGGCCGATCAGCTTCTCGCCGAGATAGGTCGACAGTTCGCTCAGGGATGCGGTCATGGATTTACCGTTCGATCGTACCGGTGCGGCGGATCTTCTTCTGCAACAGAAGAATGCCGTAAAGCAGCGCTTCGGCGCTCGGCGGGCAGCCGGGCACATAGATGTCGACCGGCACGACGCGGTCGCAGCCACGCACCACCGAATAGGAATAGTGATAGTAGCCGCCGCCATTGGCGCAGGAACCCATCGAGATGACGTAGCGGGGCTCCGGCATCTGGTCGTAGACCTTGCGCAGCGCCGGCGCCATCTTGTTGGTCAGCGTGCCGGCGACGATCATGATGTCGGACTGGCGCGGAGACGCGCGCGGCGCAACGCCGAACCGCTCCGAATCGTAGCGCGGCATCGAAGTATGGATCATCTCGACCGCACAGCAGGCGAGGCCGAACGTCATGAACATCAGCGAACCGCTGCGCGCCCAGGTGATCAGCGCCTCGGTCGAGGTGACGAGAAAGCCCTTGTCGGCCAATTCGTTGTTGATCTCGAGGAAGAAAGGATCGTCGGACCCTACCGGCCTGCCGGTGTTGGGATCGATCAGACCCTTGGGCTTCGGCGCGACGAGCGTGCCGGAACTGTCGTTCAATCCCATTCCAGCGCTCCTTTTTTCCATTCATAGGCAAAGCCGATTGTCAGCACCGCCAGGAAGACCATCATCGACCAGAAGCCGAGCATGCCGATCTTCGAGAACGAAACCGCCCACGGAAACAGGAAGGCCACTTCCAGATCGAAGATGATGAACAGGATCGACACCAGGTAGAATCGGATGTCGAATTTCATGCGGGCGTCGTCGAACGAGTTGAAACCGCACTCGTAGGCGGAAAGCTTTTCGGGATCGGGATTGCGGTAGGCGACCAGGAAGGGGGCGGCCAGCAGCGCCAGGCCGACGACCAGGGCCACGCCGATGAACAGGACGATGGGCAGGTATGAACCTAGAAGTGCGTTCATGCTCGGCTTTCCGTTGGCGCCAATCCACGTTGATTACAGCACCGGACCCTAATGCGGAAGCGTGACAGTTTAACCGCTGAACCGTTTTAAGGGCCTATGCTGCAACGCGGCGAGGGTTAGCGCAGCACTTCCAGCGAAGCAAGTCAAACCTTGTTCAAAACGCGGTGCTGGACGGCATATCCGAGGAAACTGGTCCGATCCGCTCCTGTTTGATTTCCTTCGCTTTTTACTCCACTTTTGTCTCCTGACAAGGTTGCCGCCAAAACCCTGCTAGCATGGGCCGGAATCACCCATCAGAACTTCGGCCAACCACCTCAGAGTAATGCCTGCATGAAGGAAAAGATCTCGCTTGCCATGGCCCGGCGCATCGCGCTCGCCGCCCAGGGGTTTCTCGATCCCCGCCCTGTCGGTACGCCCGACCGCCGCCATTTCGCCCGCGTTCTCTCCCGCATCGGCCTGCTGCAGATCGATTCCGTCAGTGCGGTGGTGCGCGCTCATTATATGCCGCTCTATTCGCGCCTTGGCCCCTACCCACTCGCCTTGCTCGACAACGCGGCCGTGACGCGCAAGCGCACGGTGTTCGAATACTGGGCACACGAAGCCTCCTTCTTGCCGGTCGAGACCTATCCGCTGATGCGCTGGCGCATGCAGCGGGCCGAGCGCGGCGACGAAATGTATCTCGGTCTCGCCAAATGGGGCCGCGAACACGCTGGCTACATCGAACAGATCTATCGCGAGGTCGCCGATCGCGGGCCGATCGCCGCCTCCGCGCTCGAAGGCCAGAAAGGCTCGGGCGGCTGGTGGGGCTGGAGCCATGCCAAGCACGCCTTCGAATGGCTGTTCTGGGCCGGGCGCATCACAACCGCACACCGTCGCGGTTTCGAGCGGTTCTACGATCTGCCGGAGCGCGTGCTGCCGCAAGCGATCCTCGACCTGCCGGTGCCCGCCGCCGAGGACGCGCACCGCGAGTTGCTGTGCATTTCCGCCCGAGCCCACGGCATCGCGACATCAGGCGACCTGCGGGACTATTTCCGCCTGTCCCCAGCCGACATGAAGGGCCGGCTGGAGGAACTGGTCGAACTCGGAGAGTTGTTGCCGGTGCGTGTAGAAAGCTGGGATAAGCCGGCTTATCTTCACAGGGACGCCCGTCTGCCACGCAAAATCGAGGCCCGCGCCCTCCTGGCGCCGTTCGATCCGGTCGTCTTCGAACGGTCGCGCACCGAGCGGCTGTTCGATTTCCACTATCGCATCGAGATCTATACCCCGGCCGATAAACGCCAGTATGGCTACTACGTCCTGCCGTTCCTGCTCGGCGACCGGATCGTCGGCCGCGTCGACCTCAAGGCCGATCGCCCCGCCAGTGTTCTGCGCGTCCATGCGGCCTATGCCGAGCCGGGCGCGCCGCTTGAAACCGCTGCAGAACTCTTCGATGAATTGAAGCAGATGCAGGGCTGGCTCGGCCTTGAACGTATAGAGGTGACATCAGCCGGCGATTTGGGTCCGGCGCTGGCCGACCTGAGCGTGTCGTAAGCCCACGTTGACACCACTGCCCGCAAAAGCCTAAATCCGCTGCAGACGGTCTCTTCTCTTCAACGAGAGGAGCCAAGAGGGAATGCGGTGCGAAATTCCGATTTCAAATCCGCGGCTGTCCCCGCAACTGTAAGCGAAGAGCCAAGGCCGAAAGCCACTGGGGTATTCCCGGGAAGGCGGCTACCCAAGGCGATGACCCGCGAGCCAGGAGACCTGCCGTCTGCGACTGTAGAATCCGATCGCCCGGCGGGTTTCCGGGCAAGGAGCCCGATTTTTGGACCACGACAGCAGTTTTTCCGCTGGCACAGCGGACAATTCATCCGGCGAGAGCGATGCCCTTGCCGGCGTGACGGTCATCGTCTGTGCCTCCTGTCGCGATGAAACAGGTTCCGATGCTCATCCCCGCGCCGGCGAACTGCTCGCGGACGACACGCGTCACGCCGCGTCTGGCGAATCCATCCGCGTCCGCAGCGTCGAATGCCTCGGCAATTGCAAGCGCCGGCTCAGTGCCGCCATCCTGCGCGATGGCTGCTGGAGCTACGTCTTCGGCGACCTGACCACAGCCAGCGGTGCCGATCTCGTCACCGGCGCCAAACTCTTCGCCACCTCGACTGACGGCCTGATCCCGTGGCGCGGCCGTCCCGATAGCCTGAAGCGCGGCCTCGTGGCCCGCATCCCTCCCCTCGACCTGCTTAAGGACTGATCATGACTGCCTCCGTCTCCCGCGTCCCCTGCACCGTCGTCACCGGCTTCCTCGGCGCCGGCAAGACGACGCTGATCCGCCATCTCCTGGAAAACGCCGGCGGCAAGCGGATCGCCATCATCGTCAACGAGTTCGGCGACATCGGCATCGACGGCGAGATCCTGAAGGGCTGCGGCATCGACACCTGCCCGGAGGAAAACATCGTCGAACTGGCCAATGGCTGCATCTGCTGCACCGTTGCCGACGATTTCGTGCCGGCGCTCGACCAGATCCTGTCGCTGTCGCCGAAGGTCGACCATATCCTGATCGAGACCTCGGGCCTGGCTCTGCCGAAGCCACTGGTCCAGGCCTTTCAGTGGCCGACGGTGAAGAGCCGCGTGACGGTCGATGGTGTCATCGCCGTCGTCGACGGTCCCGCACTCGCCGAGGGCCGCGTCGCCAATGACATGGACGCACTTCAGGCACAGCGCGCCCAGGATGAGACGCTCGATCACGACGATCCGGTCGAGGAAGTGTTCGAGGACCAGATCGCCTGCGCCGACCTGATCATCCTGTCGAAGAGCGACCTGATGGACACCGCGGGCTCCGCCCGCGCCAACGCCATCATCAACGAGCACATCGCTCGCGCCGTGAAGATCGTGCCGACGTCGCAAGGCAAGGTCGATCCGTCGGTGCTGCTTGGTCTTGGCCTTGCCGTCGAGGACGATATCGAGAACCGCAAGACCCACCACGACGACGAACTCGACCACGAGCACGACGACTTCGATTCTTTCGTCATCGACATTGCCTCGGTCGCCAGTCCGGACGAGTTGGCAAAGCGCGTCGCCACCGCCGCCGAGGAAGAAAACGTGCTGCGCGTGAAAGGCTTCGTCGAGGTCGGCGGCAAGCCGATGCGGCTGTTGCTGCAGGCCGTAGGACCGCGCGTCAATCACTACTACGACCGGGCCTGGACGGCCGGGGATGACCGCCGCTCGCGCCTCGTCGTCATCGGCCTGAAGGGGCTGAACCGCCCGGCGATCGAGCGTATACTCGCCGGCTGACGCAAACCACGGGCCGAGATGCACATCCTCACCACGACCTCCGCCTCGCTCGACGATCTCGCCGAGCCGGTCGATCTGCGGCAGACGCCGGCGGATATCGTGGCCCTGTCCTTCACCGACAGCGATCTCGCCGGACTGGCGGCGGCATGGAAGGCCGATGCCGAGCGCCTGCCCTCGATGCGGCTGGCGGCTTTGCGTGACCTGCGCCATCCGATGTCCGTCGACCTCTGGGTCGACAGCGTCGCCCGCCATGCCAAAGTCATCCTCGTGCGCATTCTGGGCGGCTACGACTGGTGGCGCTACGGCTGCGACCAGCTTGCCTCGACCGCGCGCGCGCGCGGCATAAAACTGGCGCTGCTGCCCGGCGAATGCCGCGACGAGGATCTGCGCCTGATCGAAGCCTCGACACTGCCGCGCGAGGAACTCGACGGCCTGCTCGACTATTTTCGCGAGGGCGGTCCAGCCAATATGAGCGCGCTGGTGCAGAAGCTGGCGCGGCTGGCAGGGTCTGAAGCAACAATTTCGGCGCCTGTCGCCGTACCGAAGGCTGGGTACTATGAGCCGGGCCGCGGCGTCGTCCCCCTTCCCCTCGAGGGGCAGGGAAATGCTGTGATCCCCATCCTGTTCTACCGCTCGATGCTGCTGGCCGCCGATGTCGCACCGATCGACGCCCTTTTTGAAGCGCTGCGGCAGCGCCGTATGACGCCGGTCCCCATCTTCGTCTCCAGCCTCAAGGACCCGGTATCGCTGGCGTTCGTCGAAACCGCGCTGGCGGCGTTGAAACCTGCCGCCATCGTCACCGCGACCGCCTTCGCGTCCGGCGCCGAACCCGGCGTCGAAACCCTGTTCGATCGTGCCGGCGTGCCGGTCTTCCAGGTCATCGTCGCCACCACCCGCCGCGACATCTGGGAAAACAACCAGCGCGGCCTGGCGCCCGCCGACCTCGCTATGCATGTCGTGCTGCCCGAACTCGACGGCCGCATCCTTGCCGGCGCCATTTCCTTCAAGGGCGAGAGCGAGGTCGATCCCGCACTTGGTCACCGCGCCTTCGCCAACCGGCCGGAGCCCGATCGTGTGGCGCAAGTGGCGGACCGTGTCGCGGCCTTCATCAAGCTGCAAGAAACGCCGAGCGCCGAGCGCAAGCTTGCCATCCTGATCCCCGATTATCCCAGCGCCCCCGGCCGCACCGGCTATGCCGTCGGCCTCGACGTGCCGTCCAGCGTGCTGGCGATGCTGCAGGACCTCAAGGGACAGGGCTATGCCGTTGACGGGATTCCGCAAACGCCGCGTGCGCTGCTGGATTTGCTGGAAAGTTCAAACCACGGGCTGAAGCTTGACGACTATCTGTGCTTCTCAACCGAACTGCCGAGGGCGGCGATAGCTGCCGTAGAAGGCGCCTGGGGTAAGGCGAAAGATGAAACAGGTTTGCGCGAGGTGCTAACCTCCGCAAAATTCCCCTTCCGCGCCGCCACCTTCGGCAACGTCACCGTGGCGCTTGCTCCCGACCGCGGCCGGTCAGTGGATCGGCGCGCCGATTATCACGACCCGACGCTGCCGCCGCGGCATGCGCTGATCGCCTTCGGCCTGTGGCTGCGCAAATCGCTCGGCGCTCATGCGCTTGTCCATGTCGGCGCCCATGGAACGCTGGAATGGCTGCCCGGAAAGACGGTTGCGCTCAGCCAAAACTGCTTTCCCGAGATCGTCACCGGCCCCTTGCCCGTGATCTATCCCTTCATCGTCTCCAACCCCGGCGAAGCCGCACAGGCCAAGCGGCGCATCGCCGCCGTCACCCTTGGGCATCTGCCGCCGCCGCTGACCGGCGCCGGACTGGACGAGGATCAGCACAGGCTCGAACGCCTGGTCGACGAATATGCCCAGGCCGACGGGCTCGACCGCCGCCGCCGCGACCGCCTCGCAAAGCTGATCGTCGACACCGCGCAGAAGACCGGCCTCGCCTCCGAAGCCGGCGTCGCCAAAACCGATGCACCCGACGAGGCGCTGCGCCGCATCGACGCCTGGCTCTGCGACCTCAAGGATTTCGCCATCAAGGACGGGCTGCATATCTACGGCCGCGCCTCCAACGACGAGCCTGACGCCATGCGGCGTCAAAGCGCTGAAGCCGAGAAGACGGCATTGCTGGCAGCACTCGATGGCCGCCACGTCAAGGCCGGCCCGGCAGGGGCGCCGGCGCGCGGCCGCGCCGATGTATTGCCCACCGGTCGCAACCTGTTCACGTCGGACCCGCGCACCATGCCGACGCCGACCGCCTATGACCTCGGCAGGGCGGCGGCGGAGGAAGTGGTGCGTGGCTATATGCAGTCGCATGGCGACTGGCCGCGTTCGCTGGTCATCGACCTCTGGGGCTCAGCCTCGCTGCGCACCGGCGGCGAGGAGATTGCACAAGGCCTGGCGCTGATGGGCTGCCGGCCGCAATGGGATGCCGCGACCGGCCGCATCAACGGCATCGAGGTGCTGCCGCCGGCAACCGTCGGCCGACCACGCGTCGACGTCACCTGGCGCATTTCCGGCCTGTTCCGAGACATGTTCCCAACCCAAATCGCACTGATCGATGCCGCGGCCAACGCCGTTGCCGCCCGCGACGAGGAGGATTCGGAAAACCCGCTGGCGGCCAAGACCCGCGCGGATGGCAAGATCAGCCCGCGCATCTTCGGCACTTCGCCCGGCACTTACGGCGCCGGCGTCGAGGACTTGCTGTCGAGCGGCGACTGGGCGGCGCGCGAAGAGATCGGCCGCGCCTATCTCGACGCCACCTCGCATGCCTATGGCGGCGCTGGGGGCGAAGGCGTCTCGGCACCCGGCGCCTTCGAGGGTCGCATCGCCGAAGCCGATCTTCTCGTCCACACCGGCGACGACCCTGGCCGCGATATCCTCGAAGGCTCCGCCGACGTCGCCTTCATCGGCGGATTTTCGGCAGCGCTTGCGGCGCTTGGCAGGAATGCCGACGTCATCGTGCTCGACACCACCGATCCGCAAAAGCCGAAGCCGCGTTCGCTCAGTGAGGCGGTGGCCCGCGTCGTGCGGGCCCGCGCCGTCAATCCACGCTTCGTCTCAGGCCAGATGCGCCACGGCCCGCGCGGCGCCTCCGAATTCGCCGAAACCGTTGACCGGCTGGTCGGCTTTGCCGAAACCACCCTCGCGATATCAGGCACGCTGATCGAGGCGGTGCATGACGCCTATCTCGGCGATCCCCTGGTGCGCGCCTTCATCCTGCGCGAGAACCCTGCCGCCGCCAAAGTCATCGCCGAACGCTTCCTGTCGGCCCGGCGGCGCGGGCTCTGGCATCCCTTGCGCAATTCTATCGACGACGACCTCGCCGCCCTGATTGCCGAGGCTGAAGCGCTTGGGGTTGCGGCATGAACGCCTTCTCGCGTCGCGGCGCCTGTCCGGCTCTGGCAGCCCCCATGCAGACCGGCGATGGTCTGCTGGTGCGGCTCAACCCCGTTGCTGGAGGCCCATCTTCTGGAGGATTGTCGCCAAAGCTTTTGATCGCACTCGCCGAATCGGCCCTGCGGCACGGCAACGGCATCATGGAAGTCACCGCGCGCGGCAGCCTGCAGATACGCGGCCTGACATCGGAAAGCGCGCCGCTGCTGGCGACCGAGGTCGATGCGCTTGATATCGCGGTGCGCACCGGCGTGCCGGTCGAGACCGGGCCGCTGGCCGGCATCGATCCGCAGGAGGTTCCCGATCCCCAGCCGTTGGCTGAACGGATCAGGACAGCGGTCGAAGAAGCCGGGCTCACGCAACGGCTCGGCCCGAAGGTTTCAGTCGTTGTCGACGGCGGCGGGCAGCTTCGACTGGATTCGGTGACGGCCGATGTGCGGCTTGCCGCGACGCGCACTGATGCGGGAGTTCGGTGGCTGGTGTCTGTCGCGGGTGATGGGCGGAATGCAAGGCCGCTGGCCACGGTGGAAGACGATGCTGCATGCGATATTGCCGTTGCCGTGCTCAGGATGATTGCCGAGAAGGGCCGCGAAGCCCATGCGAGGGATTTGACCGAGAGGCAGCTAGCTTCTCTTGCAAGTTGGCACTCCGTCCCACCCCCCTCTGTCCTGCCGGACATCTCCCCCGCAAGGGGGGAGATTGCGCTCTCATCTCCGCTTTCGCTAGTCGTAGGCGTTGCAGCAATCACTCAGCGTCCAAAAGGAGAGCCGGCAGCAGAACTGCCGATCTCCCCCCTTGCGGGGGAGATGTCCGGCAGGACAGAGGGGGGTGGGCAGGATCGCTATCCTGCGCCATCGACTCGCTCTCCCATCGGAACTTTCGACCTCGCCGCCTCTGGCGTCGCCCTCGGCATCGCCCTCCCCTATGGCAGCATGCCGGCGGACAAGATCATCAGCCTCGCCCAAGGCGCCCTCGCCCTCGGCACGTCGGAAATCCGCCTCGCCCCCGGCCGCGCGCTGCTCTTCCTCGGCCAGCCGACAGCCGCCAACCGGCCCCTTCAGGACACCGCAACCACCCTCGGATTCGTCACGGACGCCGCCGATCCGCGCACACGCATCGCCGCTTGCCCCGGTACACCGGCCTGCGCTTCCGGCCGGATCGCCACGCGCGACATTGCCGAGACGATTGCCGCTGAAAATGCCGACATCCTCGACTTCACCTTGCACATTTCCGGCTGCGCCAAGGGCTGCGCCCATCCGGGCAAAGCTGCACTTACCCTGGTCGGCGGCGAAAACGGAGCCGGACTTGTCGTGAACGCGACGGCAAAGGGCCTTCCTGCCAGCTACAGGCCGGGCTATGACGCCGCGCGCGGCATCAGCCGCGTCGCGGCAGCAATCCGCAGCGCACGACTTCCCGGCGAAACCGCCGCCGCTTGCCTGACAAGGCTTGGCGCGGCCGGCATCGCCGAGGCTTACCGACAGGAATGAGCATGGCCGCCTACGACTACATCCACGACGGCACGGCGATCTACGAGCGCTCCTTCGCCATCATTCGCGCCGAGGCCGACCTGTCGCGCTTCTCCGAAGCAGAGGCCGATGTCGCGATCCGCATGATCCATGCCTGCGGTCAGGTCGAAGCTGCCAGCCATTTTGTCTTTTCGACGGATTTCGTTGCCGCCGCGCGCACGGCACTTTCGGCTGGGGCGCCAATCTTCTGCGACGCCGAGATGGTTTCGCATGGGGTCACCCGCGCCAGGCTGCCGACCGGCAACGAGGTGATCTGCACCTTGCGCGACCCGCGCACACACGAAATCGCCAGGGAGATCGGCAACACCCGTTCCGCGGCCGCCATCGACCTGTGGGGAGAGCGCATGGCCGGTTCGGTGGTCGCCATCGGCAATGCGCCGACCGCGCTCTTCTATTTGCTGGAAAAACTGCGCGACGGTGCGCCGAAGCCGGCGGCGATCATCGGCATGCCGGTCGGCTTCGTCGGCGCGGCCGAATCCAAGGATGCGTTGGCCGAGAATTCCTATGGCGTGCCCTATGCCATCGTGCGCGGCCGGCTTGGCGGCAGCGCCATGACTGCCGCCGCACTCAACGCCCTGGCGAGGCCTGGCCTGTGAACGCGCTCCCCAAAGGCCGTCTCGTCGGTGTCGGCACCGGTCCCGGCGACCCCGAACTGTTGACGCTGAAGGCCGCTCGGGCCTTGGCCGAGGCCGATGTCGTGGCGTATTTCGCCAAGCGCGGCAACAACAGCAACGCGCGCGCCATCGTCGAAGCCCAATTCCGCCCGGGCATGACGGAACTGCCGCTGCTCTATCCCGTCACCACCGAAATCGACAAGGATCACGACGACTACCGTTCGCAGATCGCCGGTTTCTACGAGGAGTCAGCCGAGAAGGTCGCCGAACACCTTGAAGCAGGCAGGATGGTTGCCGTGCTGTCCGAGGGCGACCCACTGTTCTACGGCTCCTACATGCACCTGCATGTGCGGCTCGCCCATCGCTTCCCGACCGAGGTCATTCCCGGCGTCACCGCCATGTCCGGCTGCTGGTCGGCGACCGGTTTGCCAATCGTCCAGGGCGACGATGTGCTGACGGTGTTGCCGGGCACGATGAACGAGTTCGAACTCACCCGGCGGCTGGCCGACACCGACGCCGCCGTCATCATGAAGGTCGGCCGCAACCTGCCCAAGATCAGGCGAGCGCTGGAGGCAACCGGCAAGCTGGCGCGCGCCGTCTATGTCGAGCGCGGCACCATGGCCGGCAGCGTCTCGATGCGACTTGCCGACAAGCAGGACGACAAGGCGCCTTATTTTGCCATCGTGCTGGTCGCCGGCTGGTCCGGCCGGCCCGGCGCCTTGGGAGCGCAGGCATGAGCGGCCGTATCACCGTCATCGGGCTCGGGCCCGGCAATGCCAATCAGGTGACGCCTGAGGCCAGCCACGCGGTGGCGCAGGCAGCGTTCTTCTATGGCTATAAGCCCTATCTCGACCGGCTCGAATTGCGCCCGGACCAGACTCGCGTTGCCTCCGACAACCGCGAGGAACTCGCCCGCTCCAAGGACGCCTTGACCAAAGCCGCGGAAGGCCATGACGTCGCCGTCGTTTCCGGTGGCGACCCCGGCGTCTTCGCCATGGCGGCTGCGGTCTGCGAGGCGATTGAGGCCGGCCCGGCTGAATGGCGTGCGGTCGATGTCAATGTGGTGCCCGGCATCACCGCCATGCTCGCGGTTGCCGCCCGCATCGGTGCCCCGCTCGGCCATGATTTCTGCGCCATTTCGCTGTCCGACAATCTGAAACCCTGGGAACTGATCGAGCTGCGCCTGCTGGCGGCGGCCGGCGCCGGCTTCGTCATCGCGCTCTACAATCCGATCAGCAAGGCGCGCCCCTGGCAACTCGGCCGCGCCTTCGAATGCCTGACCGCCATCCTGCCCGGCACCACGCCGGTGATTTTCGGCCGTGCCGCCGGCCGTCCGGACGAGCGCATCGACGTGTTCCTACTGGCCGATGTCGACGCACAAAAAGCCGATATGGCGACCTGCATCATCATCGGCTCGCCAGAAACCAGGATCATCAAGCGCAACGACAGACCTGCGCTGGTCTACACGCCGCGCTCGTCCACAGGTCAGAGAAGATGATCGGCCCCGAACTGGTTGACAATGGCGGCCAGCGCTTCGACGGTTTCAGCCGAAGGAACATCCGGCAAGGCCGGCCTGCGGACCATGACCACCTCGATGCCAAGTGCTCGCGCCGCGGCGATCTTTCCATAGGTCGCCTCGCCGCCGCTGTTCTTGGACACTACGATGTCGATGCGATGCTCTTCGAGCAGCGTACGTTCTTCCGCCTCGCGGAACGGCCCCCGGGCCAAAAGATAGTGAGCATCGGGAACGGCCAGCTTCGGCTCGACCGCATCGACGCTGCGGATGAGATAGTGATGCTGGGGCGCTGCTTCGAAAGCGGCAACCTCTTGCCGGCCCAGAGCCAGAAAGGCGCGACGAGGCGCCGGACCCAGCGCGTGCACGGCGTCGCCGACGTTGTCGACCTGCGTCCAGCGGTCGCCTTCGACAGGCTCCCAACCCGGCCGCCTCAGGGCCAAAATAGGCACGCCGGCCACGTGCGCGGCTTGCGCGGCATTGGCCGAGATTCGCGCTGCGTAGGGATGGGTGGCGTCGATCAGAAGGTCGGTGCGCGTGTCCCGCAGATAGGCAGCCAGTCCATCGGCGCCGCCGAACCCTCCGGTTCGCACAGGCACCCCTTGCGCAACCGGGCTTTCGGTACGGCCGGCCAGCGACAGCGTGACCGAGGCACGCGCCGCCAGTTTTCCAGCCAGCTGCCGGGCTTCCGTGGTTCCGCCGAGGATCAGAATGCGGTGGGTCATCATGCCTGCTGAGGGTCCGCGCGGCGCCAAGCTCAACTCAAGATGGCTTACAGTCGTCGGCATCGGCGAGGACGGTTTAGCGGGTCTCGGCGACGAGGCCAAGCGGCTGATCGCCAAGGCGGAGATCATCTTCGGTGGGAAGCGGCACCTCGCCCTTGTCGCCTCCTTCGCCAAGGGCGAGGCGCGCCCATGGCCGGTTCCTTTCGATGCCGAGATGGCTGATGTGCTTGCGCTTGCCGGCAGAAACGTCTGTGTGCTCGCCTCCGGCGATCCGTTCTTCCATGGGGTTGGCGCCACTCTCGCCCGCAAGGTGAAGGCGCGGGAGATGCATGTCATCCCGGCACCATCGGCCGTTTCGCTGGCAGCGGCCCGCCTTGGCTGGCCGCTGCCGGATATCGAGACCGTGTCGCTGCATGGCCGGCCGCTCGACCTGATCCGGCCGCTGCTGCAGCCGAACGCGCGCATCTTGGCGCTGACGTCGGACGCCGCAGCGCCTGCTGCAATCGCGCGCCTGCTGACCGAACTCGACTTCGGCGCATCGCGGCTGACCGTTCTTGAGGCCTTGGGCGGACCAAAGGAGATATCGCGCTCGGCCCGCGCCGATGCCTTTGACCTCGAAAACATCAATCCGCTCAATGTTTTGGCGATCGACGTTGAATCGGGTCCTGATGCGCGCGTCCTGCCGCTCACGGTTGGCCTTGCCGATCATCTGTTCGACCATGACGGCCAGATCACCAAGCGCGAAATCCGCGCTATCACCCTGTCGGCGCTGGCGCCACGTCGCGGCGAGTTGCTGTGGGACATCGGCGCCGGCTCCGGTTCCATCGGCATCGAATGGATGCTCGCCCATCCCTCGATGCGCGCCATCGCCATCGAGGCGGACCCGATCCGCGCCGCCCGCATTGGCCGCAACGCCGCCGCCTGTGGCGTTCCCGGCCTGATCGTGGTGGAGGGCAGTGCACCCAAGGCGCTTGCCAGGCTGGATACACCGGACGCGATTTTCATCGGCGGCGGCGGCAGCGATACCGGCGTGTTGAACGCTGCCATCAAGGCCCTGCGCGCCGGCGGCCGTCTCGTCGCCAACGCGGTGACGCTGGAGATGGAAACCCTGCTTCTCGCCCGTCACGTCTCGCTTGGCGGCGACCTTACCCGCATAAACATATCCCGCGCATCGCCGGTCGGCTCGATGCAGGCCTGGCGGCCGGCCATGCCGGTCACCCAGTGGAGCTGGGTGAAGCCATGATGGTCGCGGGCATCGGCAGCCGAAAAGGCGTGAGCGTCGAGGACGTGCTCGCGGCGATTGAAACCGCGCTGGAGACGCACGGGCTGACGATGACGGCGTTGTCCGCCTTGGCGACCGCTCCCCTGAAGCAGGACGAGAAGGCTGTTTTCGCCGCTGGACATCAGCTCAATCTTCCGGTCATCGTCGCCGATGCGGCCGCGATCGAGGCCGCCTCGTCGGCCACGCTCAGCCATTCCGTTCTCTCGCAGGATCTGGCTGGCACGCCATCGGTTTCCGAAGCATCCGCGCTTGCCGTCGCCGGCAAGGGCGCAAGGCTGCTCGGAGCCCGTACAGTGCTTGGCCCGGTCACCTGCGCCATCGCCATCAGCGGAGATGCGCTATGACCGTGCATTTCATCGGCGCCGGTCCAGGCGCGGCCGATCTCATCACGCTGCGCGGCGCCAGGCTGCTGGCAAGCTGCCCGGTCTGCCTGCATGCCGGTTCGATCGTCGCGCCCGAATTGCTGCAACACTGTGCGCCGGGGACAAAACTGATCGACACCGCGCCGATGTCGCTCGACGAGATCGAGGCCGCGTATCTGGAGGCCCACAAGGCCGGCCATGATGTTGCCCGTCTGCATTCCGGCGACCTGTCGGTGTGGAGCGCGGTCGCCGAGCAGATCCGGCGGCTGGAAAAGCACGGCATTCCCTACACGCTGACGCCGGGCGTCCCCTCCTTCGCCGCCGCGGCCTCAGCACTTCGCCGAGAATTGACGATTCCCGAAGTCGCGCAAAGCCTGGTGCTGACCCGCATCTCCGGCCGCGCCTCAAAGATGCCGCCCGGTGAAACGCTGGCCGGTTTCGGCCGCACCGGCGCCACGCTCGCCATTCACCTTGCCATCCACGCCATCGACCGCGTCGTCGCCGAGTTGACGCCGTACTATGGTGGGGATTGCCCGGTGGCGATCGTCTTCCGCGCCTCCTGGCCGGACGAGCGCGTGCTGACTGGCACGCTGGAAACAATCGAGGCACAACTCGCTGCCGATCCGATGGAGCGCACGGCGATCATCTTCGTCGGCCGTTCGCTGGCGGCGGAGGGCTTTGGCGAGAGTTCATTGTACGACGCCCATTACCAGCGG
Source organism: Mesorhizobium sp. P2_C7 (assembly GCF_056404515.1). Classification (NCBI taxonomy): domain Bacteria; kingdom Pseudomonadati; phylum Pseudomonadota; class Alphaproteobacteria; order Hyphomicrobiales; family Phyllobacteriaceae; genus Mesorhizobium; species Mesorhizobium sp. P2_C7. The sequence goes on from NZ_JBFUDW010000019.1 coordinate 119,102, forward strand.
CGTTTTCGCGGACGGGACGGATTGTGAGCGGCAGCACCAGGAACAAGGGCGAGAACGCCACGCTCGAGCAGGCGTTGTCCCGGCTGAATTTCAAGCCGCGCCGGCTGGAGCCCGGCCATGTCTGGCTGGCCGGGGCCGGCCCGGGCGACCCCGGCTGCCTGACCCTGGAAGTGCTGGCGGCCTTGGCCGAGGCGGATGCACTGGTCTACGACGCGCTGGTCTCCTCCGATGTCGTCGCCGTTGCCGCAAACGCCGAGCTTTTCTTCGCCGGCAAGCGCGGCGGGAAACCGTCGATGAAGCAGGACGACATCACCGCCCTGCTGGTCCGGCTGGCGCGCGAAGGTCGCCGCGTCGTCAGGCTGAAGGGCGGCGATCCCTATATTTTCGGTCGCGGCGGTGAAGAAGCCTTGGCGCTGGCGCGGGAACATATCCCGTTCCGCGTGCTGCCCGGCCTGACATCGGGGCTGAGCGCGCTGGCCGCGACCGGCATCCCCGCCACCATGCGCGGCATCAACAAGGCGGTGATCCTGGCCACCGGCCATGCCGCCGGTTCCGATGACGATATCGACTGGGGCGCAATCGCCCGCACCGGCCAGCCGGTCGTGGTCTATATGGGCATGGCCAATCTGCCCCTCATCGCCGCGGCACTGCTCGACGGCGGGCTGGCACCGTCGACACCGGCGGCAGTGATTGTTGCCGCGACGACGCCACAGGAACAGATCGTCGTCGCCACGCTCGCTACAATTGCCGAGGAGGTAGCCGCCGCCGGGCTGACCTCGCCGGCGCTGATCGTCGTCGGCGGCATCGTTGCCATGCGCGCGGCACTGGCGGGCAACCCGTGAGCGCCCGCGCCATCATCATCGGCGCGCCGCGTTCCGGCTCGGGCAAGACCAGCGTCACCATCGGCATCCTGCGCGCGCTGACCCGGCGGGGCTTGAAAGTACGCGGCGCCAAGTCAGGCCCCGACTATATCGATCCCGGCTTCCACACCGCCGCCACTGGGCTGTCCGGCGTCAATCTCGACAGCTGGGCGATGCCGCCATCGCTGCTCAACGCGCTCGCCGCGCAAGCGGCTGACGATACCGACTTCGTCATCCTCGAAAGCGCCATGGGACTGTTCGACGGCATTCCGGCGGCTCCTGGCCGCACCGGCTCCGCAGCCGACCTCGCCCGCCTCTATGGCCTGCCGGTGCTGCTGGTCCTCGACGTTTCCGGCCAGTCGACCACGGCGGCCGCCGTCGCCAAGGGGTTTGCCACTTACGATCCCGATGTGCGCATGGCCGGCATCGTGCTCAACCGGCTGGGCAGCGAGCGCCACCGGCGTCTCTCCGGCGACGCCATCGAGGCGATCGGCCTGCCCGTTGTCGGCGCCATCCTGCGTGATCCCACACTGAACCTGCCCGAGCGCCATCTCGGCCTCGTCCAGGCCGGCGAATATGACGACCTGATGGCGCATCTCGACCGGCTGGCCGACATGGCGGAAAAGTCGCTTGATCTCGATGCCATCATGGCCTTGGCGACACCCCTCACCCCAGCGCCCGGCGGCTTTGACGACGCGCTTTCGCCGCCCGGCCAGCGCATTGCACTGGCTGAAGATGCCGCTTTCACCTTCCTCTATCCGCATGTGGCGACCTATTGGCGCAAGGCCGGCGCAGAGATCGTCCCGTTCTCGCCGCTCGCCGACGACGGACCCGACGAAGGCTGCGATGTCTGCTGGCTGCCCGGCGGCTATCCCGAACTCCATGCCGGTAAGCTCGCCGCAGCGACAAATTTCCGCGCCGGAATGACGAGATTCGCCGCGACGAAGCCCATCCATGGCGAGTGCGGCGGCTTCATGGTGCTGGGCGAAGCCCTGGAAGACGCGTCGGGCGAAACGCACGGAATGCTCGGCCTGCTCGGCCATTCCACCAGCTTCGCCAAACGCAAGATGAACCTCGGTTACCGCGAGGCGCGGCTGCGCGCTGGTTGTCCGTTGGGCGCGCAAGGCGCAGTGATCCGCGGCCACGAATTCCACTACGCGCAGATGATCGCGACCGGCAATGACGAGCCGCTGGCCGACCTCGCCGACGGCCAGGGCAACCCGATCGGCGCCTCGGGTTACCGGCGCGGCCATGTCAGCGGCACCTTCTTCCACGCCATTGCGAGGGGCTAGAGCATGATCCCGAAAAATGGCAGTCGGTTTTGGGAAGAAATCCGGCTCAAATTCCAGAACTTCGGCCGTTCGCCCCGGCAAATCCCCAGCGATATCGCGCTTTGCCTGGTCTTCTTCACCCGGCTGCCGCTGCCCGTCTTCGACTTTCGCGGTCGCAGCCTTGCCGCCGCGATCTGGGCCGCCCCGGTCGCCGGCCTTGTCGTCGGCCTGATCGGCGCCATCGTCTTTGCCACGGCGGAACGGTTTGGCCTCGCCATGGGCCCGGCGGCGGCCCTTGCCCTTGTCGCAACCCTGTTCACCACTGGCTGCCTGCATGAGGATGGGCTCTCCGATGTCGCCGACGGCTTTGGTGGCGGCAAATCGCGCGGCCGCAAACTCGACATCATGCGCGACAGCCGCATCGGCGCCTATGGTGCCGCAGCGCTCGCTCTGTCGCTGCTGATCCGCTGGAGCGCGCTGCAGGAATTCGTCGAACCCACGCAGGCCCTCTTCGCGCTCGTGGCCGCACATGCCGCCTCGCGCGGCGTGCTGGGCGTCTTCATGCACCTTTTGCCCCCGGCCCGATCCGATGGTCTCTCGGCCGATTCCGGCACGGTTTCGTTTGAAACCGCCATCGCCGGTGCCGTGCTCGGCGCGGTACCTTTGCTGTTGCTCGGGCTCGGCGGCGCCATTGTCGCGCTTATCCTGCTCGGCCTGCTGTTTGCCGCCTTCCGCGCCCTTTGCCTCAACCAGATCGACGGCCAGACCGGCGACACGATCGGCGCCTTGCAGCAGCTGAGTGAAATCGCCGTGCTGCTCGTCGCTTCCGTTGCTCTTTCCTGATTCCCCCTTGGCCTGATTCGCTCTCGGAGACTTTGCCCCCATGTCCTTCAAATCACTCGATGAACTGCGCGCCGCCTGCGTCGATCTACCCGCCGGAAGCGATGCCGCCGCAAATGCGGTCGCCCGCCGCCAGGACACGCTGACCAAGCCGCAAGGCAGCCTCGGCCGGCTCGAGACCATCGCCTCGTGGCTGGCACGCTGGCAAGGCCGCGATATGCCAAAACTCGACCGGGTGAAGGTCTTTGTCTTCGCCGGCAACCACGGTGTCACCGCGCAAGGGGTGTCGGCCTATCCTTCGGAAGTCACGGTGCAGATGGTGGCGAATTTCGCCGGTGGCGGTGCCGCCATCAACCAGCTGGCCCGCATCGCCGGCGCCGAACTCGACGTCATTCCGCTCGATCTCGACCATCCCACCGGCGACTTCACGCAAGGGCCGGCGATGGATGAGAAGGCGTTTCTCGCCGCCGTGTCGGCAGGCTACGACGCCGTCACGAAAGACCTCGACCTTGTCTGCTTCGGCGAAATGGGCATCGGCAACACCACGCCGGCCGCCGCTATTTCGGCAGCGCTGTTCGGCCGCGGTGCGGAAAAATGGACAGGCCGCGGCACCGGCGTCGACGACGCTGGCCTCAAGCGCAAGGTGGTCGCCATCGAGGCCGGCCTGAAGCGCCATGCCGCCGCCCTTTCCGATCCGCTGGGGGTTGCCGCTGCACTCGGCGGGCGCGAACTCGCCGCCATCTTCGGCGCCACGCTCGCCGCCCGCCATTTGGGCATACCCGTGCTGCTCGACGGCTTCGTCTGCACCGCCGCCGCCGCCCCGCTGGCAAGATTGCACCCGACCGGTCTCGCCCATACGATCGCTGCACACGTCTCGGCCGAATCGGGTCATCGCGGCCTGCTCGAAGCGCTCGGCCTGCCGCCGCTGCTCGATCTCGGCATGCGGCTCGGCGAAGGGTCTGGCGCCTGCCTCGCCGTCAACATCGTCCGCTCGGCACTGGAGTGCCACACCCGCATGGCAAGTTTTGCCGAGGCTGGAGTATCGGAGAAGTAAACGCCGACTTCCCGTATAGATCGGACAAGCCACAGGCATCACAKCAAGGGCGGTATCTTTCAATTGTAGCGATTCTCGAATAGGTCTGGTGGATGAAAAAGCTTCATCCTGCTGCCGCTGCTGTGACTATCGCCGTGCTGCTTGCAGTTGTGCTTCGGCGTAATGGATATTCAAGTTACGGCCCGATCGACACCGCGATTCTGGCGATTTTTCTGGTTTTCTTCTGGTGGCTCATCAGTGATTTTTCAGGCGGCAAGGCCAGCATTGATGCCAATGGCCATCAAAGTGCGGACAACGGCATCGCATTTCGGCTCGGCAGGTTTCTGAACCGCATTTTTCGGCGCGGCAATGGCAGCCTTTGATGCCCCGTTGAGGGTGCCGCCGGTCAAATCGCCATGAAGGCCAGGTTCACAACCAGTCTTGGGAAGACCGCACCATAACCGGCGCATGCCCGAGACGCGTCAACGCGTCTCGCTTTCAGGTCTTTTCCACCAAGTCTTTGAAGAATTTGGTGGGTGCGCACAGGATTGAACTGTGGACCCGCTGATTAAGAGTCAGCTGCTCTACCAACTGAGCTACGCACCCACTCGGCCGGCGAAAACCGGCGTTGGCGGGCATATAGCCGCCACCATCGGTCCTGTCCAGCCCTGCCGGAATCATTTCCCGACAAATCGCCTGGAGCTTGATCCCGAAAAGTGGAATCCGGTTTTCGGAAGAGATCATGCTCATACAAAAAGACCGAGCCCCATCCCGATTTTATCGGGATGGAACAGGCTCGAAGTGCCCGTCTGCGGTTAGACGAACAGTCTGCCTTCCGCCACCTTGACCGCGTTGCCGCCGATGCGTGCCGAGGCCAGTTTTCCGCCTTGCACGGTCAGTTCGAGGCGGATGCGCGACGGCCGGTGCATCTCCAGCCCCTGCTCGATCCACAGTTGCGAAACACCGTCGGTCGGCGCGTCGAAATGCATGATCGCGCCGGCGAAGGCGGCCGCCGCCGAGCCGGTCGCCGGATCCTCATAGGACGGCGTGCCCGGCACGATCATGCGGACATGGAACGCGCTTTCGTGGTTCACCGTCTCGCGGCAATAGGCATAGGGACTGGCGAAGGCCCACTCGCTCTTACGCGGTGCCAGTTCCGACCACGCCTGGTTGTCCAGCCGGATTCGGCTCGATGCCTCGAGATTGGCGACCGGGATGGTGACATAGGGCACACCCGCCGACCAGAACGAGACGCGGTGATTCTCGAAGCCGATCTCATGCGGCGCCAGCCCAAGGGCCGCACCGATCGCCTCCGGATCGGCTTCGAGCCCCAGCGGCTCCGGCAGCTTCGCCAGGTCGAATTCGGCGAAGGTGTCGCCATCATGCTTGCTGACGGCGCAACGCACGGGACCGATGTTCTCTTCCAGCACGAAGATGCCAGCGCCGCCATCTCCCGCCAGTTCGGCCAGCGCGATCGCCGAACCCACTGTCGGATGGCCGGCGAACGGCATTTCATAGTCGGGGGTGAAGATCCGGATGCGGTTTTTGTGCTTGGGATTGTCCGGCGGCAGCACGAAGACCGTTTCGGACAGGTTGAACTCGCGCGCGATGGCCTGCATCGCGGCCGTGTCCAGACCTTTGCAATCCAACACCACGGCCAGCGGGTTGCCGGCCAGTCGCTCGGTCGTAAACACGTCGTAAAGTAAGTAATTCCGGGTTTGCATGCCTGCCTCAATCCCAACATGGGCGAAATTTAATTTGATATTTGAACCAGTAACCCTGATCTGTGCACAGATAGGGACATTGCGCATCATAGGGGTCCAACGTGGACCAGATTGTCAATCTGCCAAAGACGGAATCGGATTCCGCCATCGAGACGGCGCTCGGGCTCGACAGGCAAGGTCTGCGCAAGACGCGTCGGCGTGGCTGGCTCTATGCGCTGCTGACACTGATCGTGCTTGCTGCGGGGCTTGGCCTTTATCAGTGGTATGCCGGCTCGCCGGCCAAGATCGACTACACCACCGTGCCGGCCGCCAAGGCCGATCTCACCGTCGCGGTGTCGGCGACCGGCACGCTGCAGCCGCTCACCCAGGTAGACATTTCCAGCCAGTTGTCCGGCATCATCCGTTCGGTGTCCGTCGAGGAAAACCAGCAGGTCAAGAAGGGCGATGTGCTGGCCGCCCTCGACACCGCCAAGCTGCAGGTCCAGATCGAGCGGGCGCAGGCGTCCGCCAAGGGTGCGGCCGCCAATGTCGAGGACGCCACGGTGACGCTCGCCGAGAATGAGAAGGCGCTTGTCCGCGCGGCCTCGCTGACCAATCGTGGCATGGCGACCGACCAGTCGCTCGAGGCGGCGACCGCGACGCGCGACCGCTCCAAGGCGGCGCTCGACAGCGCTGAGGCCAATCTCGCCATCGCCAATGCCGATCTGAAATCACAGCAGACTGACCTCGCCAACAGCACTATCTATGCGCCGATCGACGGCATCGTGCTGACGCGCTCGGTCGACCCCGGCCAGACGGTCGCCTCCTCGCTGCAGGCGCCGGTGCTGTTCATCATCGCCGCCGATCTCAGAAACATGGAGCTGGTGGCGGCGGTCGACGAGGCCGACATCGGCGCGGTCAAGACCGGCCAGCATGCCCGTTTCACCGTCGATGCCTTCCCGGACCGGCCGTTCGACGCCGAGATACGCGACATTTCCTATGCCTCGGTCACCACCGACGGCGTCGTCACCTACAATGCGCGGCTTGAGGTCGACAACAACGAGCTGTTGCTGCGGCCCGGCATGACCGCAACCGTTTCGGTCGTCACACGGCAGGCCAAGGACGTGCTCACCGTACCCGCCACCGCCTTCCGTTATCGCCCAGCCCAGCAGGCGGCCCGTGGCTGGAGCCTCACGGACCTGTTCACCGGCCGCATGGGTCGCCCCGGCGGCAACCGCCAGCGCCAGGCCGCGACGACGCCCACCGACGGCTCGCGCACGCTCTATGTGCTGGAGAATGGGCGGCCGCATCCGGTCAACGTCAAGATCGGCTCAACCGATGGCGAGCTGACCGAGATCACCTCGGGCCTGAAGGAAGGCGCTGAGGTCATCACCGCATCGCAGCAGCGGAGCTGAGGCCGTGGCTGCCGGTGCTGCCCTCATCACCTTCGACAAGGTCTGGAAGACCTACGGCCAGGGCGAAGCCAAGGTCCATGCGCTGGCCGGCGTCGATCTTGCCATCCGGCGCGGCGAATTCGTCGCCATCATGGGCCCATCCGGCTCCGGCAAGTCGACGGCGATGAACATCATCGGCTGCCTAGACACGCCGACGGCCGGCACCTATTCCTTCATGGGCATCGACGCCGGCCGGCTCGACCGCAACCGCCGCGCCATGCTGCGCAACCTCTATGTCGGCTTCGTCTTCCAGGGCTACAATCTCTTGGCCCGCACCACGGCAGCTGAAAATGTCGAACTACCGCTGATCTATCGCGGCGTTGCCGCTCACGAGCGCCGCGATCTTGCCATGCAGGCGCTGTCCCAGGTCGGCCTTGTCGGCCGCGAGCACCACACGCCTGCCGAACTGTCCGGCGGCCAGCAGCAGCGCGTGGCGATCGCGCGCGCCATCGTCACAAGGCCGACGCTGCTCGTCGCCGACGAGCCGACCGGCAATCTCGACACCGCGCGCACGCACGAGATCATGGAGTTGCTGACGCAGCTCAACACCGAACTTGGCCTGACCATCGCCATGGTCACGCATGAGGCCGACGTCGCCGGCTATGCCGAGCGCACCATTCACTTCCTCGACGGCCACGTCGCTTCCGATTCCATGAAGCTGGAGACGGCGTAACCATGATCTGGGAAACTGTCCGCCTCTCCTTGCGCTCGATCCGCCGCAACGTGCTGCGTTCGTTCCTGACATTGCTCGGCATCGTCATTGGCGTTGCCGCCGTCATTGCCATGCTCACCATCGGCTCCGGCACCACGCAAAAGGTCAAGGCCGACATCTCCAAGCTCGGCAGCAACCTGCTGGTCGTCCGCTCCGGCCGCCCGGCCGGGCCAGGCGGTCCGGGCGGGCTCGACCAGGTGGTCCGTCCGCTGGCCGAAAAGGACCTCGCGGCACTGGTCGCGCATCTAACCGGCGCGCGCGCCATTTCGCCGGCCTCGCAAAAGCAGGTCCGCGTCATCTTCGGCACCGAAAGCCTGACCTCGGGCGTCACCGGCACCGACAGCGCATATCTCGATGCGCGCGACTGGAAGCTGGTTTCCGGCCGTCCGTTCAGCGATTCCGAAACCCGCTCCGGCACCGGCGTCTGCCTGATCGGCGAGACGGTGCGCCAGCAATTCTTCGGCGCCGGTGACCCGGAAGGTGAGTTCATCCGCGTCAACCGCACCTCCTGCAAGATCATCGGGCTGCTCGAGCCCAAGGGCTATACCGGCTTCGGCCAGGACCAGGACAATGTGGTGCTGATGCCGCTGCATGCCTATCAGCGCCGCATCGCCGGCAACCGCGACATCGACAACATCTACATCGCCGCCGACGACACGACGCCGACCAGCGAGTTGCAGCCGCGCGTCGAGGACATTTTGCGCGATATCAGGCGTGTCACCCCCGACCGCGAGAGCGATTTCGCCATCCGCGACATGACCCAGATCGCCGACGCCATGGCCAGCGCCACCACCACCATGACCGGCATGCTGGGCGCGGTTGCCGGCGTCAGCCTGCTGGTCGGCGGCATCGGCATCATGAACATCATGCTGGTCTCGGTCACCGAGCGGACGCGCGAGATCGGCATCCGGCTCGCCATCGGCGCCCATGAAAAGCACATCCTCATCCAGTTCCTGGTCGAGGCGACGGTGCTGTCGCTGCTCGGCGGCATCATCGGCATCCTGATCGGCCTGGCGCTGGCCGGCCTCGCCTCGGTGGCGCTGACCATTCCCTTCGCGCCAAGCCCGGCGGTCATCCTGCTCGCCGTCGGTTTTTCGGCGCTGATCGGCATGGTGTTCGGCTTCTTTCCGGCGCTGCGCGGCGCCAGGCTCGATCCGATCGACGCGCTGCGGCACGAGTAGGCCCAGGCCAGCTCCCCACGGCGATCTCGCCGGGGGGCTGTTCCGTGTCGTGAATTCCCATGCGACCGACCGCGAGATCAAGGGCCTCATGACCCTCCCAAGTTCGCGCCCAGGGTGACGAGGAGCTCGTCCAGTTGCTCGAACTGCTCGCCCATCGCATCCGCCGCCCCGGTCCCGGCAGCGTCGAGAGCTTCCTTCGAGGGATAGAGTTCGTGCAGGACCAGCAGCGTCTTGCCACCCTTTTCCTCGAAGGTCACCGTGGTGACGGGTCCAACGTCACCACCTTCGTCATTGGTCCAGACGAGGCGCGAGTGCGGTGTCACTTCGATATACCTGCCGAAGAACTCGTCAGAGTTTGAGGCATCGTGGCCGAACACCAGACGGTAGGTGCCACCGGTACGAACATCCATCTCACAGGAACGCAGGAACATGCCCATCGACTTCGGCGCCCACCACTGCTTGAACAGTTCGGGCTTGGTCCACGCCTCGAACACGATGCGCGCCGGGCCGTTGACGGTTCGCGTAACGACCAGCTCTCGGTCGGACTTCCGTTCGACCGTCGTGCGGTTGTTCATGGGCTCACTCTCGCTTTTTTTGTCCATCGACTTTCTCCTTCCGTTTCAATTCCTCGACAACCTTGTCCAATTCGTCGAAGCGTGCGTCCCAGAGCTGGCGGTACCTCTCGATCCATGCCGCCTCTTCCTCCAGTCGGCGCAGGCCGAGCTTGCAGGTCCGCACGCGCCCGACCTTCTCGGTGATGACGAGCCCCGCCTGCTCCAAGACGCCGACATGCTTCTTCATGCCCGTGAGGGTCATGTGAAACTTCTCGGCAAGCTCCGTGATCGAAGCATCGGAACGTCCGAGCTGCTCCAGAACGCCGCGTCGGGTGGTGTCCGAGAGCGCGGCGAACGAGGCATCAAGATGGGGGCGAAAATAGTGAACCATGTGGTTCAGTATTTAGCAGACGCATTGGCGACATGCAACAGGGGACCCGGCACGCTGCGTGCTCGCCGCCATCGCTTCCAAATCGACCTCATTTCGATGCAGATTCGATCGACTCGGCGATCTCCAGGCCCTAAGGCAAGATATCTCTGGTCGGGGGCGAACAGCACATGAGCAAGAAGGCACGACTGATCCTGGCGATGGTCGTCATCGAAGCAGTCCTTGCAGGCATCTGGTGGTATCTCGCCCGCTTCGGCATGGCCGATCCCGATCGGGTTACCGCCGATTTCCAGACAGTGGTCGGACAGACCATGGGAATGGCGATGGGCGGCTTGCTGGGTCTTGGCTTTATCTTGTTCTTCGTCGCCGCCCGCAACGATCGCAAGGCGGCGCAGGACAAGACGCTTCGCTAGTCCACGCCCGCAAAATGCCACTCGACCAGCGGCTTCATATGCGCCGCCAATCCGTCCGGCAGGTCGGCGGCGTGGCGGATGATGACCGGCCCATCGATTTCCGGCTCGGTCTCGGTGGCGACGAAGGCTGAGATTCGCCGGGCAATTTCGTCGGCCGGAGCAGTCTCGCGATAGCGGCGGAAGATCACCGTACCGCTGGCCGTCGACAGGACGTGGTAGCGCTTGCCGCGTGACGCGTCCGACAGATCGAGACCGGTCTCCTCGCGCACCTCGCGGATCATGTTGAAATCGACGTCGACCTGGCCGTCGCGAAAGTCGATGGGCTCGAACGAGCCGGCGGCGAAATAGACGCGCCCGGCATTGACCGTGTGCGAGCCCATGCGGATCGCCACCAGCGCATTGTCGCCGGCCACCAGCACGGCATGGGCATAGGCATGTTCGGCGCCCGAATTCTCACGCCGCTTACGCCAAAGCATGAAGGTGGAGTAGTTGACCGCATGGCAGCGGCCGACAAGACGGTTGTCGCGATAGGTGAGTTGCGACAGCAGCACCACCGTGCCGTCGAACAGCGCCGGCTTGGCTGCCAGCTCGCGCTGCCAGTTCTCGACGATAGCCTCCGCATTGTCCAGTGCGAACGGGTGCGGGCTGGGATCGAGCCGGACGTCGACGGCATCGACCGGCAGGATGACATTGCGCGGCAGGTCGAAACTCATCGGCGTATCAGGTCATGTCCAAGGTGATCGCCACGGGACAATGATCGGATGCCTTCGGCCTGTCCCAGCCGGCGCGCGGAAACCGGTCGACCTCCTGGCCGGGCGGGAAAATCGTGCGCCAGGGCTGGCCGTTCCGGATGATGTCTGGAACGGCCGTCGCGTTGCTGGCGGCGAGCCCTTTCGACAACAGGATGTAGTCGAGCTGGCACAGATGCCGTTCTTCCGGTCCGCGCGTGTGGTAGAAACTCCAGCGGTTCATCTCCGGCCGCCGCTCGACGACGTTTTCGCAGAAGCCGCCTGCTGTCAGCACGTTGATGCAGGACTGGTTCTCGTTGACCACCTCGAAGCGGTGGCCGTCGATCGCGTCGCCGGCGATCTTCACGCGTTGCCGGTAATCATTCATGTCGCCGCAGATCGCCCAGCGCTTGTCGGCGGCGTGGTCCTTGCCGAAGCGCTCCTCGATGATCCGGCGCACGGCTTGAGCCTCGGCGATGCGCACCGGCATTGTCGCTTCGCGTCCGTCGAGCCCGTTGCGGGGTGAGCCCATCGACTTGAAGTGCACCAGATAAAGCGTCAGCGGCACGCCGCCCACGGTCACGTCGACTTCCAGGCAGTCGCGCCGGAAGATGCGCTCATTGGCCTGGTTGCCGAGTGCCTCGAGCTCCGGCGTGTGCAGCCCGAACTGTTCGTAGGTGACGTAGGCGTGGCTGGTCATGCGCACGAATTCGATCAACTGGCCCTGCGCGGTCTCGTTGCGCATCATCACGGCAACGTCGATGCCGCGCGAATCATTACCCGAAGTGGTGTATTTCTGCCGGTAGCCCTGCCCCACCATCTTGAACAGATAGCCATATTCGAAGGCCTTCAGTGCCTCGATATTGTCGACCTCCTGCATGCAGATGATGTCGGCGCGGGTGGCCGCGATCGCCAGCGCCGTCAGCTGGCGCGTATCGTCGGACTGGGCGATGGCGCGCGCCTGCTCCAGCATCTTGTATTCCGCCTCGCTCTGGATATCGAACAGCGCCAGCGTGCGATCCTCGTTGAGCTGGTTGCGATAGCCGGAAAAATCGAACCTGTTCATCAGGTTCTCGACATTGAAGGTGGCGAGGCGCAGCGACATGTCATGACCTTTGCCTGCAAGCGCGGCGGAAAACAAGGTCGCAGGACCACCAGCGGAGATCGATCGGTCCTGATGCGTCTCGCGCCATGGTTGACGGAACCTTTCCGTTCATCCGCCGTTCAGATGCAAACATCCACAATAGGCCCCCTAAAATAGGCGTGGGGCCTGTATCTCTTGGAGAGTGCAATGAACTCGCTCTTTTCTTCCACGGTCAAATCCGGGCTGATAGCCCTCGGTATCCTGTCCGGCGTCACGGCGCCGTCCGCCGCAGGGCCGATGATGCAGCCTGACGTGTCGATCCCCGCCAGCACTGCGGCGCCGATGGTGGTTCGCGAAGGCTGGGCGGGCGGCAACAATGGCGGCAATTGGAGATGGCGCCGGTCGGGCAATTGGAATGGCGGAAACGGACACTGGAACGGTGGCCACGGACACTGGAATGGCGGCGGCGGAAACTGGAACAATGGAGACAATTGGCGTTGGCGCCATGGTCGCCATCATTATCACGGCGGCGGCTACTACGATGACGGCGCGGCTGCCCTTCTAGGCCTTGGCCTTGGGCTCGGCATTGGCAGCATGTACAACAACTACAATTACTACGACGCGCCACCGCGCCGCTACTACCGCACGCGGGTTTCGAGCGCCCATGTCCAATGGTGCTATAACCGCTACCGGTCGTATCGCGCCTGGGACAACACGTTCCAGCCCTATGGCGGTCCGCGTCAGCAGTGCTACTCGCCCTATTGACGAGCTAGTCTGTAGCGGAGCCCTGACATGACAAACGGCGCCATGTGGCGCCGTTTTTCATTTTCAGCTCTTCGAACCCAAGGACTTCGAGCGCAAGGTTCAGTTCTTGGCCTTGTCGACCAGCTTGTTCTTGGAAATCCCCGCGTGCCCGCAGGGCGAAGCCCGAGGACACGCAAAGGCAAGAACGTGGATTTAACTTAGTTCTTGGCCTTGTCGACCAGCTTGTTCTTGGAAATCCACGGCATCATCGCGCGCAGCTTGGCGCCGACTTCCTCGATCTGGTGGCTGTCATTGTTGCGGCGGATGCCCTTGAAGCGCGACATGCCGGCGCGATATTCCTGCATCCATTCCGAGGTGAACTTGCCGGTCTGGATGTCCTTCAGGACGCGCTTCATCTCGGCCTTGGTCTCGGCGGTGATGATGCGCGGGCCCGAGACATATTCGCCCCATTCGGCGGTGTTCGAGATCGAATAGTTCATGTTGGCGATACCGCCCTCATAGATCAGGTCGACGATCAGCTTGACCTCGTGCAAGCACTCGAAATAGGCCATTTCCGGCGCGTAGCCGGCTTCCACCAGCGTCTCGAAGCCGGCGCGGATCAGCTCGACCAGGCCGCCGCACAGCACGACCTGCTCGCCGAACAAGTCGGTCTCGCACTCCTCGCGGAAATTGGTCTCGATGATGCCCGAACGGCCGCCGCCGACGCCGCAGGCATAGGACAGCGCCAGGTCAAGCGCATTGCCCGAGGCGTCCTGGTTGACGGCGACCAGGCACGGCACGCCGCCGCCCTTCTGGTATTCGCCGCGCACCGTGTGGCCAGGGCCCTTCGGCGCGATCATGACGACGTCGACCGAGGCCTTCGGCTCGATCAGGCCGAAATGCACATTGAGGCCGTGCGCGAAGGCGATCGCAGCGCCGTCACGAATGTTCGGCGCGATCTCGTTGCGATAGATGTCGGCCTGCAGCTCGTCAGGCGTCGCCATCATCATCAGGTCGGCCCATTTGGCGGCGTCCGCCACGCTCATCACCTTGAGACCGTCGGCCTCGACCTTCTTGGCGGTCGCCGAGCCGGCCTTGAGGCCGATGGCGATGTCCTTGGCGCCCGAATCCTTGAGGTTGAGCGCGTGCGCCCTGCCCTGGCTGCCATAGCCGATGATAGCAACCTTCTTGCCCTTGATCAGATTGAGATCGGCATCGCGATCGTAATAGACACGCATTTTGTCTTCCTTCCCGGTTATGAATCAGAGGCCTTGCGGCCGGTTGTTGCTCTTGAAAAGAGCGAGAAACTGCTGCGTCGCCCGCGCGGCATCGCCGCCGATCGCCGCCTCAGTCAATTCCAGCCGGTCGCCGAGCAGCAGACGGATCTGCACGTCGCGGGCGACCAGCCCGAAAAAGGTTCGGAACGCCGTCTCGGCATCCGCAAAGTCGAGCAGTCCAGCCTGTCGTCCGGCCTCAAGCAGCGGCTTCAGCCGCTTGGCCAAAGCGAAGCGGCCATTCTCCAGCACCACGGCGCCAAGGTTATCCTTGCCGGAACCAGCATGACTGACCGCGACGCGGTTGAGCGCGATCGAGGTGTCGCTCGAAATGACCTTCAGCCAGTCGGAAGCGAAGCGTTCGAGGCTTGCGGTCAGCGACACAAGATCGAGCCCCTTGCCATCGACTTGCGCCACCCGCACCTTGGACGCCTGCCACTGCACCGTCGCCGTCAGCAGCCCGTCACGGTCGCCGAACCATTTGTAGAGCGTTTCCTTGGAGCAGCTTGCCCGGCGCGCCACGGCGGTCATGGTCAGCTGATCACCCTCCTCGACCAGCAGCCGCAACGCTGCGTCGAGCACGGCTTTTTGCCGCTCCGTCAGCGCTTCGCCGGTGTCGATCTCGGGCACGATGTCCAACACGCTCTTCTCTCGGCAGGCAAGGCCGGTCTCGGCAGGCAAGGCCGGCCGGTTATTTCCGGCAATCCGTACCGTACGTTACGGTTCGCCACTTCTATGGCGTATTGTCCCGATCCATGCAAGTCCTATTTCTATCCACATGGCGTCGTGCCGGACGCCTGCGCGGGGAACGAAGATGCTGATCGGATTGTTGGCCTTGACGGTTGCCGCCGTATTCTCTGGCGCCGCGATCTACGTCAGTGTCGCCGAGCAACCGGCGCGGCTTCTTCTCGACGACAAGGCGCTGTTGCAGGAATGGCAACCTTCCTACAAGCGTGGCGCCGCCATGCAGGCGTCGATTGCCATTGTTGCTTGCGTTCTGGGTCTCATTGCCTGGTGGCAGACTGGCGGTTTCGCCTTTCTGGTCGGCGCGGTGCTGATCATCCTGCCCTGGCCGTGGACGCTGATCGCCATGATGCCGACCAACAGGGTGCTGGAGGCGATGGACGCAGGCGCCGGCAATCCGCAAGCCCGGTCCCTGATCGTCAAGTGGGGCGATCTGCACCGGGTTCGCGTGGCCCTTGGCGTGCTGGCGACACTGGCCTTTCTCTGGGGCAGTCATTCGGCCTGACCGGCGCTAAAACGTCAGTCCACAACGGGCGGATGGCGCAATCGACCCAGGAGTGCCGACACCATGTTCAGCTCATCCGCGGAGAGTTTGGCGCCGACCAGTTCGCTGATCGACCGCCCATAGACAGCCCACATCTGGCGACGCATCTCGCGGCCCCTGGCCGTGATACGGATGGTCTGGCCGCGGCCGTCATCGGCCACCGGCAGTTTCTCGACCACCCCGTCTGCCTCGAGCCGGGCCAGCAGCCGCGAGACGTTGTATTGCGCAAACAAAGTGCGCTCGATCAGTTGAAACGGCCGCAAGCCGCCCTCACCCGCCTCGGCGAGTTCGTGCAGCACGTCGTACCAGGCAAGTGGTGGCAGGCCGCCTTCCTTCAGCGCGTCTTCAGCACTTTCCATGAGCTGGCGCGAAACGCGCATCAGGCGGGCCCAGGCCGTGATGGCTTCGGGCGAAGGCATGGCTTTCTCAGTCATGGCCCACCATAGGCGATAGATGCAATTGCATCAAGCTTGACAGTCAATGCAGGTGCATCTATATAGATGCAATTGCATCAATGTTGAGGACGCGTCATGAAACACGAAATCTGCAAGGTCGCCGACATTCCTCAGACGGGCAGCCTGATCGCCCCGTTCTTCGGCCGCGAGGTCCATGTCTACCGCAGCGGCGAGCGCATCCGCGCCGCCGCCAATGTCTGTCTGCACTTCGGTGGGCCGCTCGACTGCAAGGACGGCAGGTTGGTCTGCCAATGGCATGGCGCCTCGTTCGACATGGCCAGCGGCGACCGCGTCGATGGTCCGGCGCCAAAGGATTCCCGCCTGATGTTCCTGTCGACGCGCATTGAGGACGGCGCGTTGAACTATGTCTGGGGAGAGTGAAATGACCGACAATCTCATTCTCGTCAGCCATCCTCTCTGCCCCTATGTGCAGCGCGCGGCGATTTCACTGGCCGAAAAGGGCGTGCCGTTCGAGCGCGTCGATATCGACCTCGCCAACAAGCCGGCCTGGTTCAGAGCGATCTCGCCGCTCGGCAAGGTGCCGCTGCTGCGCGTGCAGCGAAATGGCGAGGAAACGGTGGTCTTCGAATCCGCAGTCATTCTCGAATTCCTCGAAGAGACACAAGCCAATCCCCTCCACCCCGCCGACCCCTACGCCCGCGCCCGGCATCGTGCCTGGATCGAGTTCGGCTCGGCAATCCTCAACGCCATCGGCCGGTTCTATTCGGCCACGACGGAGGCCGGCTTCCTCGCCGAAACCAGCGCGCTGTCGGCGATGTTCGATCGTCTCGAAGCCGAGCTGGCGGACACCGAACGGAACGGACCATGGTTCGCCGGCGAACACTTCTCGCTTGTCGACGCCGTCCACGGCCCTGTTTTCAGATATCTCGACGTGTTCGACCGGATCGGCGATTTCGGCATTCTGGACGGCAAGCCGTTCGTCCGGGCCTGGCGTCAGGCGTTGAGGGAGCGTCCGTCGATCAGGCAGGCCGTCGCGCCGGACTACCCGCAGCGCCTGCATACCTTTCTGCGGGCGAAGAAGTCGCAACTCACGACGATTATTCAGCGGAACGATCTGGCCATCGCGCTTCCTTGAGCCCGATACACCTGAACGGATCAACCACCGTGCCGGCCACCATCGAGGCAAGGAACTGTGGCGCCGGCGGGACTCTTGCCACCGTCGCCACCAGCCTGTCGCGGATGAAGGGCAGCGCCATGGAGTCCGACTGGTAGAAGGGCGTGAACGCCAGCGACAGCGCCTGGAAGACACGCACGTGCCACCGCCGTGCCATCGCATAGGCTTGAAGTGCCGCCTCGACGTTTGGCGTCCGCGCCAACGCATGGCTGAGCGCCGCCGCGTCGAGCAGCGCCATGTTCGCCCCTTGCCCCAGCTGCGGACTGGTCGAATGCGCCGCGTCGCCGATGACGGCCAGCCGCCTCCCGACCGGCCACTTCATCGTGTGGTGGCCGTAGCGCGCCAGCGAGAGTTGGTCGAAATCCTCGATCTGGCTGGTGTATGCCTCGCTCTCGGGCCACAGCCGAACCACCCTCTCCTTCCAGGCGTCGAGGCCCCGGGTGCGCACCTCATCGGCGTCCGCCGGCTTCAGGCTCCAGAAGAAGGCCGCCATGCTTTCGGCGCCCGGCCCCGGCCGGCCTATCGGCAGCACCCCGATCATCACGTTGGCCTTGTCATAGCGCTGCAGCAGCGCGTGCTCGTCGAAACCTTCGTCGCGCCAGCGCAGCGAGGCCCAGAACGCACCGTAGGTGAGTGGGCGTGGCGCGCCTGCATTGCCCGTGCACTGCCGCAGCTTCGAGCGTGAGCCGCTGGCGTCGACGACGAAGTCGAACGGCCCTTCCCTGCGGCCGTTGCCACAGACCAGCGTTGCCCGTTCGCCGGTCTCCAGAGTCTCGATCTCGACACCTGTCTCGATGGCGATCGCTTCGCGCTGCACAGCACGAAAGAGCACGCCGAACAGAGCCGCCCGATGCACCGCCAGCCCGAAGCGGTGGCCGCGCTGGGCATCATAGCGGACGTCGAGAACAGTGCGGCCTGTCGTGGCATCCGCGCCATGCAGCCGGTCGATGCGGCTGCCCAGCGCCAGTATCTCGTCCAGTAGGCGGAGATCAGCCAACACCGTCAGCCCGGTCGGCTGCAGGATCAGCCCGGAACCGACCGGCTTCGGCTCCTCGAAGCGCTCGAAGATGGTGACCTTGTGCCCGGCGCGCTTGAGATAGAGCGCCACGGCGAGCCCCGCCGGGCCGGCCCCGGCAATCGCGATATCGTAGGAAATGCCAATGCCCCCAACGCCGAACTCGCCGGACAATCCTTCAGCGGGCGGACTAAATCAAGCCGCGGCCCTTGGCTTTGTCCGCTTCGCGGGCCGGCTCACCCTTGGGCCGCATCAAAACCGGCCCGCGCGTTGCGCACCGCGTCGTGGTTGAGCTCGGCCCACAGGATCAGCTGGTGCAAGGCGCCGAACATCGACCGTCCAAGGTCGGTAAGGCTGTATTCAACGCTCGGCGGTTTGGTCGGGAACACTTCGCGATGCACATAGCCGTCGCGCTGCAGATCGTAGAGCGTCTGGGTGAGCATGCGCTGTGAAATGTCGGGCACCAGCCGACGCAGCTCGCCGAAGCGATAGGGCTGCTCGGCCAGTGCCGCCATCAACAGTGAGCTCCATTTGCCGTTCAGCCCCTGGATCACGTCGCGAACCGGGCAATCGGCGATGTTGCCGCCATCGCTCAAGGATTTGTAGATCTCGAGCTTGGATCTGAGATTGACGATGGTGCTGTCCACGGCTGGTTCCCTAGCTGTGCCTACCTCCCGAAAAACTGCCTTCTTTACGGCCACGGGTCAATTCCTATTTTAGTGCTGGTCTCTTTTTGAGACCACCTTTAGTCCCTCCTCTCCGACCCATGCCAGGATCTCCAATGAGCAAAACCCTCCTCGTCACCGGCGCTTCAGGCCAACTCGGCCGCAGCGTCATCAACCACCTGCTGGACACATTCAACGTCCCGGCGGCGCAGATCATCGCCACGACGCGCACGCCGGCCAACCTTGCCGACCTGGCGGCGCGCGGCGTTGTCGTCAGGGCCGCCGACTTCAACGATCCGGCATCGCTTGCCAAGGCCTTCGCGGGCGCCGGCCGGGCGCTCATCATCTCGACCAACGAACTTGAGGTGCAGGGAAAGCGCCGTGAGCAGCAGCTCGCGGCCGTGACCGCGGCCAGCAAGGCCGGCGTCGCCCACCTGCTCTACACCTCGATGCCTAACCCCGAGCCGGGTTCACCGGTCCATTTCGCGCCCGACCACTACGACACCGAGCAAGCGATCAAGGCGAGCGGCATTCCCTATACGATCTTCCGCAATGGCTGGTATGACGAGAACCTGTTCATGGCAACGCCGCAAATCCTGGCGTCGGGCCAATGGTACACGTCGGCGGGCGATGGCCGCATTTCCTATGGCGCGCGCGACGATCTCGCGGCGGCGATCGCCGCGGGGCTCGCCTCCGGCACCAACGAGAGCGCGACCTACACGCTGACAGGACCCCAGGCCTATACGACCGCCGAGGTCGCGGCCCTCGTCACCGAAGTCACCGGCAAGCCCATCCAGGTCGTGCAGCTTTCCGACGACGCCCTGACCGAGGGCATGAAGGCAGCCGGCCTGCCTGAGCCCTTCGCCAAGCTTCTGGTGTCCTTCGACGCCACCACGCGGGGCGGCGGTCTTGGCATGGTGACGGACGCCGTGGAAAAGCTCTCCGGCCGCAAGTCGGTGTCGCTGAAGCAGTTCCTCGAGACCAACAAGGCTGCCTTGGCGGGCTGACGGTCGGTGAGTGGTCCCGGAAGCCGAACCCCGGCTTCCGGCGCTACTTCGCCTTTTTGAGCAGACCGAGCCGGATGAGGCTTTCGCCGGTGGCAACCAGCGCGTCCTCGCGTGATCGCGGCGCCCAGCTTAGCAGGCGCACGGCCCTCGCTTTGGTCGCATTCTTGACCTTGCCCAGTTCCGGCACCAACTGGGCGACTTCCGGGTTGAACAGGCCCACGATGCGCACCAGCCAATCGGGTAGTTCCCGCGTCGAGACGCGCGCCCCGGCATCGCCCAGCCGCGTTTTCAAAGTCTGCGCGATCTCCCGCACGGTCATGAAATCGCCGGCAACCGCCAGGAATCGTTTGCCCCTGGCGGCAGGATTGGTCATGGCACGCACATGCAGGTCCGCCACGTCGCGCACGTCGACAACGCCGAAAGACAGGCGCGGCAGCCCCGGCATGGCACCGTTCAACATACGCTGGACAAATTCTGTGGAGGTCGAATGGTCCGGGCCGAGCACCGGCCCGAAGATACCGACCGGATTGACGACCGCGAGTTCCAGTTTGCCACCCTCCGCGGCAATGAAATCCCAGGCGGCGCGTTCGGCGAGCGTCTTCGATTTCACATAGGCGCTGACCTTGGCCGCCGGATCGGTCCAGCTCTCCTCGGTGAACGGCTGCCCGCCGGGCGGCAGCTTGCCATAACCGATTGCCGCGAAGGACGAGGTCAGCACGACGCGCTTCACGTTCGCATCTCGCGCCGCGCGCAACACCCTGAGTGCACCCTCACGGGCCGGGACGATGAGGTCGTCTTCATGTTTCGGCACGCCGGGCGGAAATGGCGAGGCGACATGAAGCACATAATCGCAACCGGCCACAGCATCCGGCCAGCCGGCATCGGCCATCAGATCGGCGACGGCAAACGAGAGCGCCGCCCCAGGCTCGGTGCCGCCTGCCTTGAGCATGGCCAGAACATCGGCTTCGCGTTTGGCCGAGCGCACGGTCGTGCGCACGCGGTAGCCGGCGTTCAGCAGTTCGAGAATACAATGCGCGCCGAGGAAGCCGGAGCCACCGGTAACAAGCACCAATTCGCCGCTCATTCCCGTCTCCTCAACCGTTCATCGGCAAGGGCCCGTCAGATCGCCACCTGCGTACCGATCTCTACCACACGGCCGGTCGGGATCTGGAAATATTCGGTCGCGTCGGCCGCCGTACGCGCCAGGCCGATGAACAACCGATCCTGCCAAACCGGCATGCCGGAATTGGGCGAGGCCTTGAGCGAACGTCGCGACAGGAAGAACGAGGTCGTCATGATGTCGAACTTCCAGCCCTGCTTGCGGCAGATCGCCAGCGCGCGCGGGATGTTGGGCTGCTCCATGTAGCCGAAGGTCAGCGTCACCCGCATGAACAGCTCGTTGACCGTCTCCATCTT
>NZ_JBFUDW010000020.1:0-132176 GCF_056404515.1 Mesorhizobium sp. P2_C7
GCATAGGTGATTGCCAGGAGATCCGTCAGCGACGCATAGCGCCAAATACCACGGTTCAGCCCAAACAAGAAACCGACGCCGCTAACAATGACCCCGAATAGAGCCGCTGCACCAAGGAAATACGTCAGGTTCTGAACGACAATATCGAAATCAAGCCTCAACACGAGCGAAAGCAACATCGCGGCAGCACCCATTATGCCGTCGTGAACCAGAGCCAAGCCCCGCAATACTATCAGCCGAGAAACCCTCCATGGCCAAGTCGTATTGTCTACAGTATAAACACGCTCTCGCCGTTTGCGTTCTGCTGGAAACACTAGTTTAGACCTTAATAAAGGTGGCGATCATCCGCCGATGTCTAATTTCCAAACAACCAAGGCTCGGTCGCTCGGAGTCGCAGTATAGGGCTCTGGCGCTGACATGTGCCACCAACTTCTGAAAATGTGAATCTTTCACGCGGCGATTATCAACTTCCCCGATGGAGGCCGCCAGGTTCAAGGCGATGGTCGAAGCGGGTTGCGATGGATCCTGTCGACGTCGGAGGCCACACTGTCTGGCAGGGCGCCGAAGGCTTCCTCGAGGAACTTGACCTATTTAGGTGTGCTCTCTCAGAGTCTTACGCGGGCCGGATGGCTTCGGATTGGGCGGGACATAAAATAGGTTCCTTGGGGTATCGGGGCTTGTAGCGCTCGATGCTCCAGCCGTCAGCCTCCATGGCGGCAGCCTCCTCAGCATGGCGCAGCTCCTGGATTCCAGCCGAAGTTGACAGAGACTCAAATAGTGGTTTTGGGCTCTGGTTTGTCAACTTGATGTAAACTTAGGGTAAAGCGCGCTCTTACGGCTTAAGAGAACGCACGTTTTCTGGTTGACAGAAATGCCCACGGATCGCCTCTCCCGCAGAGGCCAAGTTGACACTGTCAACCTAGATCCTCGGTCGGGTAGTGTCTCAGTTTGAATTTCGGCTACGAGTGGTTTTCAGACGTTGGGCGCGACAGTATTGTTGTAGTGTGGGTCTGCAAGCACACCCATGGGTTTCGAGAGGTATCGTATGCCCAAAGCGCGAGGCCGAATGGCGCTGACCGCAGATTTGGTCGCGCGCGCCTATCGGGCGATTGAGAACACCGGCCCAGCCCCGGATATGGTTCGTAATACCGAAACGGAGTGGAACGCCACCGTTCGGGAAATGCTTGCGTCGCGTCCTGGGGGACAGGATGTGTGGATCTTCGCCTATGGCTCACTTCTCTGGAAGCCGGCTGTGGAGCATGTGGAGCAGCGTTCGAGCGTCGTGCGGGGATGGCACCGTTCGTTCTGCATTGGCATGAAAGATTGGCGCGGAACCGTCGACCAGCCGGGCCTCATGATGGGGCTCGACAGGGGTGGGCAGTGCAAGGGGATGGTTTTGCGGCTGGCCGAGGATAACGTTGAGGCCCAGCTCGGAAAACTTGTCCGGCGCGAGATGCCCGTGAGGCCCTCCAGCAAGCCTTTCACCCACACCCCGCGATGGGTGCAGGTTCATACAGCCCAAGGGCACTTTCAAGCGCTTGCCTTCGTCGTCAATCGAAGGGGGGTCAACTATGTGGGAGGCCTTACGCCGGATGAGACGGCGGGTATTTTGGCCAACGCATGTGGCCATGGAGGCTCGTGCGCCGAATATCTTTACAACACAATCTCGCAATTGCTTTAGGCATTCGGGATCGCAACTTGTGGCATTTGCAGTCGCTTGTGGCAGACAAGCTTGTTTCATTGCATCCGTGACAGGGCCTCAGGCGGGCCTACACCCCGCCGGGGTTGAGCGCTGAAAGGCGGCGCAATTGCCATCTTTGCCGAGCCACCAGGGTCGTAAGCAAAAATTCAAACTGAGACACTACCCCTCGGTCCGGTATGTGAGCAGCGAAGGCAAGCTCTCTGTGCTGGATTAGCCGGCGCAAAACGGGCGTTGCATTGAGCCGCCTCCGGTCACCCCACAGGGAGCGGAGTATCAATGGTATTTTTTCTCCGGCAACAAAAGGCATCCCCATGCGCTCGCCATGGCTTATCTAAGACTTCATCCAGACCCAGAAACGAAGTCGATCGGGAGGAACCCGGACGATCGTCCTCAGCTTCCTCTCATGGCATCCAGAACCGGCACCCGATTCCCCTAGTGGTGCACTCGCTGACGCGCACCTGCTTCGCCGAGTCCTCCCCCGCCGGATTAGCGGGACTGACCGAACATGCGCTCCATGCTCGCGGTCTCGCGGAGCTGAGGGCAGTAGTAAGTAAAATCGGCTGGCTGGCACCAATGGCATAGATGGATTGGAGTTATCGTTCGATCATCTGCCAGAACCACCACGTTGCGCCATTTCGCACCTACGCGGGGACAAGCGTGAACGTCTCATCTCAACCATTCCGTTACATTCCAGTCCAAACGGACAACGCGCGTCTCGGGTGCGCAATGAGCCAAGCTTGCATCAGATCGACGCAAACTGCGTTGTCGGAACCGACGCAGATGGTGCGACCTCAGCGGCTCAGCGCGTCCAGCGCCCGTT
This sequence comes from Mesorhizobium sp. P2_C7, assembly GCF_056404515.1. Classification (NCBI taxonomy): domain Bacteria; kingdom Pseudomonadati; phylum Pseudomonadota; class Alphaproteobacteria; order Hyphomicrobiales; family Phyllobacteriaceae; genus Mesorhizobium; species Mesorhizobium sp. P2_C7. The sequence goes on from NZ_JBFUDW010000020.1 coordinate 2,523, forward strand.
GTGCCGCGATGAGGTCGACCACCGGATATCTGGTTTCAAACGTGTCGATCACGGATCGTAGACGCGTCGCGGCCTCATGGACACGACCTTGACGTGCCAGAACTGGTGCTAGTTGGGTTGTGGCGCGAAGCTCGAAGAGTCTCGCTTGCTGACGACGGGCAGTGGCAATCGCAGTTTCGAATAGGTGCGCGGCGCCCGTCAGGTCACCTCTGCCCGCGGCGATTTGGCCACGAAGGCGAATGCATTCTGCTAGGTAGCTCGCTTCGTCCGTATCGAAAACGAGGGTATCGATATCATCAAGCATTTGCGATGCCTCGTCGAGGCGACCGGCCCGCAGGAGAAGATCACAAAGTTCGCATGCCTTCTCAGGGGTATGAAATACGACGCCCTGCCCACGCCAAAGAACCATACTCTCCCGGACGTCATCGATGCCGGCATCCAGTTCACCTAAATGCGAGCGGGCATGGCCACGCCACCTAATGCCGCTGCTTCGACGCGCCGTGTAGCCATGCCGATCGCAAATCTCGACGATCTTCGTAGCGTTCTCAAGGAGTTCCTCGTATTGACCGAGTAGCGCGCACAATTCGCAATGCCCGAGAAGACGCCACGCGAATTCGAAGGGCTTATCGACCTGGTCAAAATTTCGAATTAGGCGCTCTTTCTCTTCGACGGCATCATCAAAGAAACCCAATATTATCAGCGTTTCACTAAAATATTCCTCGGCAGCGACACGGAGTTGATCGAACAAGATACCCGGATTTGGGTCAACATGATCGATCAAATCTAAGCCATTCCGCAAAGCTTCAGCTGCCTGTGGTTGTTCTCCCCGGCTATAATGAGCCATCCCCTTGGTTGCCCAAAGACCGCTTAGATAGGCCGGTGGAAGGAGATCGGCACAATCTGCGAGCTGCTTTTCGGCTAGGGTCAGGTAATCGTGATTGCGCCCAGTGGCTAAAAAAAATGGAGCGGATGAAAGCGCAACGTCACATTGCAATTCGACCGATGCGGTGTTCGCGGCAGCAAGACGTGCATCTTCAAGCGTCTTCCCAAGGCGCTCAGAACGATATCCTTCAGCCTGCATCAAGGCATTGGCCATCGCAAGGTGGAGGCGTGTCATCCGTTCGGCGCCGCCGGACACATCGCCAAGTCTCCTGCTGCAGTCAATGGCACTGGCAAAGTGCGACACGGCTTCCCGAGTGGCAGCTCTGGCCACGGCGGTCCTTCCAGCCTTTTGCCAGTGATCGAGCGCGCCCGCCCAATCCCCAGCTTCCTGAAGGTGGTGCGCGAGGAGCTCGGGTTGCGCTTCAGTGATTTCGGTCCACTTTTCCTCCAACACATCTGCGACACGCTTATGTAGCGCCTGGCGCTTGGCGCGCAGCAGCGTGCCATACGCTGCGTCCTGAACGAGCGCATGCTTGAAGAGGTAAGTGGCCAGTGGCCGCGTCCCGCGGCAGAACACCAGACCGGCGCCGACGAGTTGATCCAGTGCTCCATTTAGATCAGCGGCATTTCGCTGTGCGACCGCTGCCAGCAATTCGTAGGAGAACTCCCGACCGAGAACCGCGCCGACCTGTGCGACCTCCTTAACGGTTGAGCCGAGGCGATCGAGCCGCGCCATTAACGAGGCATGCAGCGTCGCGGGGACGTTCAACGCCGTTGCAGCAGCTCTTGAGAGCACTGTCCTGGCGTTGCCGCCCTCCAACACCGCCTTGGTCAGCTCCTCGACGAACAGTGGCACCCCATCCGTGCGCTCGATGATCTCCGCGACAACGTCGCTCGGCAGCTCCCCGGTGCCGACGACCCGCTGGACCAGCGCGGCGCCTTCACGACGGTCGAGCCGGTTGAGGACAAGAACCGTGACGTGCGCCTGCCCAGTCCACGGCGGTTGAAACTCGGGGCGGAACGTCAGGAGAAGCAGCACTGGCAGGCGCTGCACCCGCTCGACTACAAGGTCGAGCAGCTCGCGCGAGCTGGGGTCGATCCAGTGCACATCCTCGAAGAGCATCAGCACCGGACCTTGTCGCGCCAGGTCTTCAAGCTGCCGGAGCAGCGCATCGAAGGTTTTCTCTTTCTTACGCTGGGGCGTCAGTTGGAGAGGCGGGAAACGGCCTTCGGTCGGCAACGACAGCAGCTCGGCCAGCAGCGCTACGTCCTCCGGCGAGGCCGGGGCAAGCAGGGCCGTAAGCTTATCCAGCTTCCTCTCAGGTGGGTCGTCGCGCTCCAACCCGGCGGCACGTTCTAGCTGCGCAATGGTCGGGTGGAGCGCGCTGTCTTGATGGTGCGGCGAACAGAAATAGCGCAAGCGGGTGTGTGGCTCATTCTGGATCCGCTCCTGCAAGGTGACGGTGAGGCGCGACTTTCCGATGCCGGGCTCACCTGAGAGCAGCACCACACGACCTTCACCACTTTTCGCGCGATGCCAGTGGCGCTGCAGCAGGTCGACCTCCTCCTCACGCCCGACCAGCGGCGTGGGCGTCGTCCCATGCAGCGCCTCGAACCGGCTTTCGACAGCGCTCTCACGAAACACTTGATAGGGATGGATCGGCTCCGGAAAGCCTTTCACCTCGACGGCGCCAAGATCGCGATATTCGAAAAGATCGCCGACCAGCTGCCGCGTTTGCGGCCCGATCACGACCGCGTCGGGTTCGGCAAGAGCTTGCAGGCGGGCGGCGAGGTTCGGCGTTTCACCCACGACGCCGCGCTCTTGCCCTTCGCCGGCGGTGATCAGATCGCCAACGACGACCTGTCCGGTGCCGATGCCGATACGAACCCGCAATGGCTCGGGCTCCGGAAGTCGCCTAACGGCATTGACGAGAGCAAGGCCAGCGCGCACCGCCTGCTCGGCTGCGTTCTCGTGCGCCTGCGGATAGCCGAAATACACCAAAACTCCGTCGCCCATATACTTGGCGACAAAGCCGCTGAAGTGGGCGACCGTATCGGCGACACAGCGGTGATACGCTCCGATGGTCTCACGTAGGTCCTCGGGATCCAGACGCGTCGACAGCGCCGTCGAGCCGACGAGATCCACGAACATGACGGTCAGTTGTCGACGCTCCGCGCTTAGCTCCCGGGTGCGGCTCTGAATCGCGATGTCATCGGTGCTCGCGTCGGGATGGCTTGATGACGGCCCCAGCCCCACTACCGCCTTGCGGAATCGCTTGCGATGACCGAGGAGCATACCGAGCTTCTCGAGGTCGGCGTCGGTCAGTTCCGGCAGGACTTCCGCGTCGATCGCGTTGTCGCGAAATGCCTGCTCGTATTGCTGGAGGCCGAGGCCTCGCAACCAAGCGGCGACGTCCACACAGCTCTCCCAAGGCTGAATTCGGGTCCTTCAGCCGCAATATTAACTCAGATGCCAGGGAAATGCTGTAGTCCGACGCGGGTTTCCGCGGCGGTGACAGCTTCTGGCAGCAAAGCGGACGATACGCTCCTAGTGATCAAGCGTCCGCAACGGGTCAGTCGCGTCGTCCGACGACCGCGACTGATCGATCCACAGAGGGTCGAACTCGGCCGATCACAGGGTTTCGACCCGTGGCACCTGTGATCATTGGCAACCACGGTTCGCATTGTTCGCATGCGATAGCCACGGACACATATCGCCCCCTACCAACCGTATTGGAGCGACCGCCAGTGGGCGAGGTTCGACCGTTGCGACCATTGGATTACTCACACAGCAGCTCTCATTGACCCGGGTATGGTCCGATCTTCCCAAAAATCGCGCGCAAGATCCTTGCGCGCTTGGCAGTTACGGGTGGATCGGTGTTGTCGGAGGCTTTGCGAAGCGCCTCGATCCATGAAACCTCGTTCTCGCTCACGACAGTTCCGAAGATCTGCTTGATCGCCATCAACGCGCTGCTCTCAAAGTATTGCTCGAGCGCCAGGAGGAAAAGTCTCGCAGGGTCGCACTCCAGCGCCTTCGCGAGACCGGGGACCCGATCAAATGGAACTTTTGCTACACCCGATTTTATCATCGAAATAAAGTTGACGTTGGTGAACCCGGCTTCGACGGCGATGTCTTTCTGGCTTTTACGACCCTTTAGCCGATCGATGCGGCCATCTATAAACTTCGCGATTTCTGAGTTCGCGTTTGGGCGACCTGAAGGTGTATTCATTTTTACTTCTCGCTTTTTCTAAATAAAAACATCTAAGTCTTTTATATAGCGAGAATGTAATGGGATATTATATATAACTCAGCCTATGCGCGCAAAAATTTATTAAGTATAAAATCGATCCTCTATTGCCTGCTCCATATCTACAACTGGCCATCAATTGGAACGCCTCACAGACGCGCGGCATTCCCAAGTCGGGCGCGGATCGTGTCGCTTGCCGGCGTCACCATGTAGCCCTCTTGGAAGTCCCCAATCATAATCGAGTGACTTCGATCTGCCTGAAATGTGACGGCGGATGGTCGTGGATCCGCGGCGGCCAAAGATGGCGAGGCGGAAATGGCATCGAGTGCAGAAGCGGTGTCGCACGGTTGATGCGACTCGGATAAGGGCTGTCCGGTGTGGTCAACCGGCTGCTCGATGGGATGACCACCACGGATGAACTACTCGACCACAGTCGTCCTCCAAGGCTTCAAGGACCCGACGCGACAGGTTGTGCTGGAATACTTGGCGACACTGTCGACAGCGACCCAGCGGCGGTTGGCGGGAAGGACAGTTGTTCACCCGGTGATCGATCTCGGCGACTACACGTGCCGAGCCGTAATTGACTGGGTCGAGATCGACTTCTGGTTCCAGCGCACGACCCAGTTTCGATTCGTCCAGGACATCCTGCGCCCGATCATCGGTCGACAACCACACATGGATCCAATCGAACCAGGCCTCGGAAGGGAAAGCACTAAGTTTCGAGTCAAATTCCAGGAACCTGAGCTGGACCTTCTGACCACGTGCGAAGATGAGCTGAACAAGAAATTCGGCCCGGAACTGCAGGCGATAATTCACTCAATTGAGATCAGCGTAGATTTTAAGCCGAAGACGCCATCGTCCGACAAGATCGGGAGGATGGCCGGCGTCTTAGCCCGACATCTGTTTCCGGACCGGGATTTCATGACGGTCGGCCTCGACAGACCACGTTTCCTATGGAGTCGAGAAGAGCCAACTTTTCTGATGGCGGCGGGAAGCCTGATGTCCTCAGATGCTGACCAGCCTGCTCCCATCGATGCAACGTTCTATGTTGGCAAACAGGATGGGCCAGTGCGTTGGCGAGTGATGGAAAAGACAATCGACAACCAAAACATCGCAGCCGGAACTTGGGATGAGCTACCAGTCAGCGAACACCGAGCTAGGATCGAAGTGACTCTGGATCGGCAGGAGCTGATCGACCTCGGCGTCAGCTCTCTGGATGATCTGCGGCGCTTCAACTTCGGCAAGCTTCAAGGCAGCTACTTCCAGTTCATGGTTCCAACGTTCGAGAACGACTTCGCCAGGAAGCACCCTGCCCGCAGGGCGATCGAGGTCGACCGCTGGAAAAGGTTCGTCAACGCCGGTGTTGTCGGGCTAGTCGCCATGGAAGGGGCGCGGCAGTCGTTCCGACACAAAGCCAGGCCGGAGCTCAAGAAGCAGGTGCGAGCTAAGAGGCTCAAGGTCCGGCCCACGACCAGGGTCGGCGCCGGCTCTTCAGGTAGCTTCCTCGCCTATGAGGATCTCAATGGGCGGGCGGCGATGGCACTGGAGAAGCTGGGGCATAGGGAGGGTGGGGGAGGTAGATGAGGCAGGCTCTACACAGAGCAAGTTATTAGGTCGCCGGAACCGCTGATTGCGTCGAACCCTTGCTCCGAAAGCAGCTGTTTACATCCGAACACGCTAATAGCCAGAGTTTCTGGTGGGAAAAACCTGCCAAATTGGGATCGACGAATACATACCCAGGCGCTGATTTAGACCACCCTGTGCTTCGCCATCAGGTCACCTAACGCTGCGCTCTCGGTAACCGCGCTTTCGCGATCGCGTAGCCCAAGGCTTCGAGCCAGTATCCGTCGATACCTGAGAGGGGCAATGGCCTCGATCCTCGGTCTCGCAGAGACCGGACACGGTTCGATCTTCCTCTCCAGTCTAGCGCCCGACAACGCACCGTTCGGAAGAGCGCCCCGCCCTGTTGATGTCGAGAAAAAGACTTATATGCGATATTCATACCTCTCAAGCGAAACGGCGGCAGACCGAAAGCTGGTTTGACAATTTGGGAATAAAGCCTTTGTTATCAATGACCGGCAATCGAGCGTTTGACAGCCTAACCACTTGAACTGCCACGGCTGTTCCAGAACGGCTCAGCGTGGAATAGAATGCCGCCTGCGGCCGGTCGAACGGTTGCGGGCAAGCGAAAAGAGCGAATGGCAACCACGGAACTGCAACAGCCGGGCAATAACGGCTTGAGCGCACGCGCCGCGCGCACGCTCAAGGCGGTGCCGCGTGCCTGGAACCGGTTCTGGCGCCTCGTTTCGCTGTATATGCCGAAGCGGCTCTATGCCCGCTCGCTGATCATCGTCATCGCGCCGATGATCCTGCTGCAATCGGTGGTCGCCTTCGTCTTCATGGAACGCCATTGGGCAACCGTGACGCAGCGTCTATCGCAGGCCACCGTACGCGACATCGCCGCCATCATCGACATGATCGAAACCTATCCGCACGACGCCGACTACGCCAACATCATCCGGATCGCCCAGGACCGCATGCAGTTGAAGGTCGACCTCTTGCCGCCCGACCCGCTGCCCGCGCCCGGGCCCAAACCCTTCTTCTCGATCCTCGACGATGTTCTCTCGGCCGAAATCACCCGCCAGATCAACCGCCCGTTCTGGATCGACACGGTCGGCAATTCCAACATCGTCGAGGTGCGCGTCCAGCTTGAGGGCAAGGTGCTGCGCGTCTTCGTGCGCCGCAGTCAGGCCTATGCCTCGAACACTCACATCTTCCTGATCTGGATGGTCGGCACCTCGCTGGTGCTGTTGATGATCGCCATCCCCTTCCTGCGCAACCAGATCCGGCCCATCCTGACGCTCGCCGAGGCGGCCGAAAGCTTCGGCAAGGGCCGGCCGATGCCGCGCGATTTCCGGCCGCGCGGCGCCGAGGAGGTTCGCCGCGCCGGCTTTGCCTTCATTCAGATGCGCGAGCGCATCGAACGCCAGATCGAGCAACGCACCGCCATGCTGACCGGCGTCAGCCATGACCTGCGAACCATTCTCACCCGCTTCAAGCTGCAACTGGCGTTGGCCGGCGGCAAGGCCGAGACCAAGGCGGCGCTCGACCAGGACATCGACGATATGCAGTCGATGCTCGAAGGCTACCTCGCCTTTGCCCGTGGCGAAGCTTCCGAGGATGCCGGGCGGTTCGATCTCGAGGCCTATTTCCAGAAGCTCGACGAGGAAGCCGGATTGCGCAAGCGCAAGCTGTCGACGACGCTAGTTGGCGACCGTGATGTGCATGTGCGGCCGAACGCCTTTGCCCGGCTGCTGTCCAACGTCATCGGCAACGCCTTCCGCTATGCCAGGACGGTGGAGGTCAACGCCAACCATGGCCGCGGCTCGCTGCTGGTCACCATCGACGACGATGGCCCTGGTATCCCGCTCGACAGGCGCGAAGACGTCTTCAAGCCCTTCGTGCGGCTCGACGAAGCTCGCAACCTCGATGCCAGCGGCACGGGGCTCGGCCTGTCGATTGCCCGCGATATCGCCCGCAGCCATGGCGGCGACATCACCCTCGACGACAGCCCGCTCGGCGGCCTGCGCGCCGTCATCAAGGTTCCGGCCTGATCGGGGCATGATCTCGAAAAATGGAAACCGGCTTTCTCGGACAAACGGAAACTGTTTATCGAGATATCATGCTTAGCTAGACGACTGCTTCATCCGCCCGTCATGAAACCATGGTGAAGAGCGCGCATGAAGCGCGCGACCTCACTTGATTCGGCCTTGCCGCCTCACTTCGATCCCGTGCCCGCCCGGGTGCGCAGGAGCGAAGCGAGAGCCGCAGGCTGGTCGCCGTTCCGGCATCGTCTCAAGGCAACCGTCGACCTTTCGAGCAAAGGGCCGCCATGCGCATATTGATGGTCACCGACGCCTGGCGCCCACAGGTCAATGGCGTCGTCCACACGTTGGAACGGCTGACCGAGACGCTGAAATCCTTCGATGTCGCGGTGGATTTCCTGACACCCAACATCTTTCGCACGCTGCCCTTGCCGACCTACCCCGACATCCGGCTGGCGCTGACCACGCCCGGCCATGTCGCGCGCCTGATCGAAGCCGGCAAGGCGGACCACATCCACCTCGTCACCGAGGGACCACTGGGCATCATGGCGCGACGCTATTGCCGCAATGCCGGCCGGCCGTTCACCACCAGCTATCACACCCGCTTTCCCGAATATCTGAGCGCCCGCCTGCCGGTGCCGGAAAGCTGGGCCTATCGCTGGCTGCGCGATTTCCACAATTCCGGCCAGGGCACGCTGGTCGCCACGCAGTCGCTCGCCGACGATCTTGCCTCGCGTGGCTTCAACAAGCTGCGCCCCTGGACGCGTGGCGTCGACACCGACCATTTCCGGCCGGACAAGAAGAAGGATCTCGGCTTTCCCAGCCCGATCTTCCTTTGCGTCGGCCGCGTCGCCATCGAAAAGAACCTCTCGGCCTTTCTCGACCTCGATCTGCCCGGCAGCAAGGTGATCGTCGGCGAGGGTCCGGAACTGGCCAAGCTGAAGGCGAAATACCCGCAGGCGCATTTCCTCGGCCATCGCCCCAATGACGAACTGGCCGAGATCTACGCCTCGGCCGACGTCTTCGTCTTTCCCAGCCGCACCGACACGTTCGGCAATGTCATCATCGAGGCGCTGGCCAGCGGCACGCCGGTCGCCGCCTATCCGGTGACCGGTCCGATCGACATCGTCGGCGACGGTTTTGGCGGCGCGGTATCGACCGATCTGCGCGAGGCGGCGCTCGCCGCCCTCAACGTCGACCGCGCCGAGGCGCGCGAACGCGCCATGCGCTACAGCTGGAAAGCCTGCGCCGAACTGTTTCTCGACACGGTCGAGGAAGCGCTGGGCATGCCGCGGAAACTGGCTGCCTGACATTTGCCTTCGTCATCCACGGTTGAAGCGGTGGCAAAGCCGACGCGCAGACCCGGGGATGAACAAGCCGTGGTCAGTCGACGACCCTACCTAAAAAAGCCGCCCGCCATCCGGCACCCTACGCTCGATGGCGCCGAGCACCACGGCACCCTCCTCGTCGGGAAAGCCGAGCGTCAGCACTTCCGACATGAACGGACCTATCTGGCGCGGCGGGAAATTGACCACCGCGAACACCTGCCGGCCGATCAGCGTCTCGGGCGTATAGTATTTGGTGATCTGGGCCGAGGATTTCTTGATGCCGATGTCGGCGCCGAAATCGATCTTAAGCTTGAATGCCGGCTTGCGCGCTTCGGGAAACGGCTCGGCCTCGACGATCGTGCCAGCGCGGATGTCGACACGATCGAAGTCGGCAAAACTGATGTCGGGCTTGCGCTCGCTGCTCGAACTCATCTCTGTCTTGTCTGCCTTGCGGTCGCTCTAGAGCATGATCCCGAAAAGTGGACCCCAGTTTTCTCGGACAAACGGAAACCGATTGTCCAGAGATCATGCTCAAACAATGAGATAGAGCCCCATCCCGATTCCATCGGGATGGAACGGGCTCTAGGCGTTGCCGTACGTCTCGAACAGCACTCCGGCCAGCGCGTCCTTGGCCGAGGTTCCCGACCAGACGACGAACTGGAAGGCCTGGAAATAGCATTCGCAGGCTTCCAGCGCCGACGACAGCAGCACTTCGACCTGCTGGCTCGACGGCTCGACACCGCCGGCCAGGAGCAGCGACTGGCGGAACATGATCGCGCCTTCCTGCTCCCAGAGGTCGAAATGGCCGAACAGCATCTGTTCGTTGATGAGCGACAGCAGCCGCATCACTTCCAGTGCGCGGGCCTCCGGCACCTTGATGTCGAAGGCGCAGGCCAGGTGCAGCGCCTCGAAATCCTCCATCCACGAGAAGGAGACGTGATAGTCGGTCCAGCTGCCGGCAACCGAGATCGAAATCTCGTCATCACCGGCCCGCTCAAAGGACCAGTCGTTGTTGTGGGCCACCTGCTCGATAACATCCACCGGATGGATTTCGCGGGAGAATTCGAGTTCGAGAAGTTCCATGGAATGCTTCCTGTCGTTCTGAGGAGCGCCGCCACACGCTCCGCGGGAGGGCACACACAACGAACAATCTTGTCTAGAACTCGGACGGCCAGGACTTCTCGACGCAAAGACCCCCAGACCGGACCCCACCGCCCGGCCACATGACCCTGCTCCGAATCATGCAACAAATTCAGTCTATTGATCGGGAGTCGCGTGAACAGCCCAATTTTTCGCACTGCGTCATTCGCATGTGGAAAGCCGCTGTCACAAAGATTCATGCAACGCCGTTAAGCGATTCACGGCAAAGCGCTTTTCAGGATCGGGCTATGTGGAAAAGTTTAATGATTATTTTTTTGCGCGGGGCTTTGCCGCCGCCGCCGGTGCGGCCTGTCCGCTCAATTCGGCAAGCTTGGCCTCGAGCGCCTCGATACGCTCTGCAAGGCGGGTGTTTTCTTCCCGGGCCTTGGCGGCCATCTCGCGCGCCGCCTCGAACTCTTCGCGCTGCACCACATCCATGGTGTTGAGGATGCGTTCGGCCTGGCCCTTGAAGGCGGTCTCGACCTCGCGGCGCACGCCTTGGGCGGCCCCTGCGGCATCGGTCATCAGCTTGGCGAATTCATCGAGAATGCGGTTCGGTCCGGTCGACATGGCAAATCCTCGCTTGCTCGAATTGACGTAGTGGTGCTGCGCGCGGAATGCAAGAACGTTGAGGCCTGGTGTGGCATCAAGTCGGACACACCTTATCCAAAATTACTGGCAAGCCCGATCAATAACTATTATTATTCCAATGGTTTTGCAGGAGTACCGTCATGGCCATTAGCGCAGACTTGGGCAACCGTCTCGAAGAGATCGTGAACCAGCTTGTCAGCACCGGTCGCTACAATTCGAAGAGTGAAGTGCTGCGTGAGGGTGTTCGCCTCGTCGAAGAGCGGGAGAAGCGCCTTGCCGCCCTCGACGCAGCCCTCGCCAAAGGCATTTCGGATGCCGATGCCGGACGGATAAAGCCGGCCGACGAAGTGCTTGATCGACTGGAGGCCAAATACAGGGCAATGGTAGAGAAGAGCAAGTGAAGCGGCTGGTCTTCACCAGCCAGGCTGAGGCAGACCTTGAAGCCATTGGCGACCACATCGCACTCGACAACCCGTTTCGTGCCATAACATTCATTCAAGAATTGCGCCGCGATTGCATGGAATTGCGCGCAATGCCGGAGCGATATCCACTTCTTGAGCCCCATCGATCCACAGGCATTCGTCGGCGCGTCCATGGCAACTATCTGATTTTCTATCGCGTCGGCTCAGACACAGTAGAGATACTGCATATCCTGCACGGCGCGATGGACCTTGGGGCGATCCTGTTCCCAGATAATTGACGACGTCCGCCTTGCCTTGACCCTGCCAAAACCCTGCCGCATGGTCCGCGCCCAAATGCGATCGCAACCGAGAGTTCCCTGTTGAACGACTATTTCCTGCTGCCGCTGGCCTCCCTGCCCTTCCCCAACATCAACCCGATCCTCATCCAGATCGGGCCGCTGGCGGTACATTGGTACGGCGTCGGCTACATCGTCGGCATCCTGTTCGCCTGGTGGTACGCCAAGCGGCTCGCCGCCAATGCGAGGCTGTGGCCGAACGGCGTCCTGCCGATGAAGCCGGAGGACCTCGACGACTTCATCGTCTGGGCGGCCATCGGCGTCGTACTGGGCGGCCGCACGGGCTACGTGCTGTTCTACGACCTGCCGCGCTACATCGCCCACCCGCTCGACATCTTCGCTCTCTGGCAGGGCGGCATGTCGTTCCATGGCGGCCTGCTCGGCGTCATCCTCGCCATGACGCTGTTTTCCATCAAGCGCGGCATCCGCACATGGTCGCTGTTCGACGTGGTGGCGGCCGGTGTGCCGGTTGGCCTTGGCCTGGTGCGCGTCGCCAATTTCATCAATTCCGAGCTTTGGGGGCGCCCCACCGACGTGCCCTGGGCGATCGAATTCCCCAATGGCGGGCCGTTTGCCCGCCATCCTAGCCAGCTCTATGAGGCCTTGCTGGAGGGCGTGGTGCTGTTCCTCGTCCTGCGCATCCTCACCCATTCGCGCCTCAAGCTGAAGACGCCGCGCTTCGTCGGCGGCGCCTTCATCTGCGGCTACGGCCTGTCGCGCATCTTCGTCGAATTCTTCCGCGAGCCCGACCAGCAGCTCGGCTATCTCCTTGGCACCAATTGGCTGACCATGGGCATGATCCTGTCGTCGCCGATGGTGCTGGTCGGCATCTGGGCGATGGTGACCGCCAAGCCGGTGCCACAGCCGCAGCCGGCATGACACGGCTGAGGACCCGCATCGTCGGCCTTATCGAGGCGTCGGGGCCGCTTCCCGTCAACGAATACATGGCGATGTGCCTGTTCGACCCCGTGGACGGCTACTACACGACGCGCGAACCCTTTGGCGCGGCCGGCGACTTCATCACCGCGCCGGAGATCAGCCAGATGTTCGGCGAACTCGTCGCCATCTGGCTCTACCAGGCCTGGCTGGCCAGCGGCCGGCCGCTGCCGGTCACCGTCGCCGAGATCGGTCCTGGCCGCGGCACGCTGATGAACGACATGCTGCGCACGCTGTCGCGACTTGATCCTGATCTGGCCAAAGGCGCCGGCTTCGCGATGATCGAGACCAGCCCACGCCTGACAGAAGTTCAGAAACAGACGCTCGGCACGACGCCATTCGCGATCGATTGGCACGAAACCATCGACACGCTGCCGCAACAGCCGCTGTTCATCGTCGGCAACGAATTGTTCGATGCCGTGCCCATCCGCCAGTTCGTCCGCGCCGGCGCCGGCTGGCGCGAACGCGTGGTCGGTCTGGACGAGACCAGTGAGCTGCGCTTCTTTGCCGGCGCCGGCTCGGTCGACCCGACACTGCTGCCTGACGACGCCACCGACGCGCCGCAAGGCGCGATCGTCGAGGTCGCGCCGGCACGCGCAGCCCTGATGGCGACCATTGCCGAACGCATAATTACGCATGGCGGAGCCGGCCTGTTCGTGGACTATGGCCACCTCCGGCCAGGTGTCGGCGACACGCTGCAGGCTCTGCGCAGGCACGATCACGAAGATGTGCTGGCCAATCCCGGCGAGGCCGACCTGACGACCCACGTCGATTTCGCCGCTCTTGCCGCAACCGTCCGCGCGCATGGGCTCGACGCCCATCTGTCGACGCAAGGCGGCTTCCTGCTCGGCATGGGCATTCTCGAGCGTGCCGGCCGGCTCGGCGCCGATGCCGACCAGACGGCGCGCGACAAGATCGCCGACGACGTCGAACGCCTCGCCGGCGCGCAAGCCATGGGCGAGCTGTTCAAGGTGCTTGCCGTGCTCCCCCGCGACATGGCCGTCCGGCCCTTTGCCACGGCGGATTGACTTTTCACTGCCGCCTCTCCCAATCTCCCGTCCGGCAAGCACCGTTCGGACCGCCAGCCGAACTCTGCCCCGCCTTCTTGTCGAAAAGCACTTCTCCTTGACGAAACCGCCCACACGGACAACAACGCCCGCATGCTGAATCAGACCAAACCGGATCCCGTTCGGTCGGCCCTGCTGGACAAGGCGCAGGCGCATGGCATCCGCCACGGCTATTTCACCCGCCTCGGCGGTGTTTCCAGCGGCATCTACCAGGGCCTCAACATCGGCACCGGATCGAATGACGACCAGGCGCTGGTCGCCGAGAACCGCAGCCGTGTCGCCGCCTGGATGGGCGTGCCGGCGAGCCATCTGTTGACCGCCTGGCAGGTCCATTCTCCCGATGTCATTGTCGTGCGCGAGCCCTTTGCCGGCGAGCGGCCCAAGGCCGACGCCATCGTCACCGACCGGCCGGGCATCGCCATCGGTGCCTCGACCGCCGATTGCGGCCCGGTGCTGTTCGCGGATACGCAGGCGCGCATCATCGGCGCCGCGCATGCCGGCTGGAAAGGCGCCTTCACCGGCGTGCTGGAAAACACCATCCTCGCCATGGAAAGCCTTGGCGCCAGCCGCCAAAACATCGTTGCCGTGCTCGGCCCTTCGATCGGCCCTGAAAACTATGAGGTCGGGCCGGAATTCGTCGCCCGTTTCGTCGAGGCCGACGCTGAAAACATCCGCTATTTCGTACCCTCCGCCAACGCCGGCCATGCGATGTTCGACCTCAATCGCTACACGGTCGACCGGCTGGCTAAGGCCGGCGTGACGGCCGAGGGCCTCGGCCGCTGCACTTATGCCGAGGAAGATCTGTTTTACTCCTACCGGCGCACCACGCACCGCAAGGAGCCCGATTACGGCCGGCAGGTTTCGGCAATCGTTTTGGAGAAGCAATAATGGCGCTGCATTTTGAACGTTCGGAATTTGATGCGCGGCGCGACCGGCTGATGATCGAGATGGCCGAGAAGAAGCTCGACGCTATCCTGCTGTTCGCCCAGGAAAGCATGTACTGGCTGACCGGCTACGACACGTTCGGCTTCTGCTTCTTCCAGTGCCTGGTGGTGAAGGCCGATGGTTCGATGGTGCTGTTGACCCGCTCGGCCGACCTGCGCCAGGCGCGCCAGACCTCGATCATCGACAACATCGTCTTGTGGACCGATCGCAACGGCGCCAATCCGGCGGTCGACCTGCGCAATCTGCTCAACGAGCTCGACCTGCTCGGCGCCCGCATCGGCGTCGAATACGACACCCACGGGCTGACCGCCTACAATGGCCGGCGGCTGGACGAACAGCTGCAGACCTTTGGCCAGATCGCCGACGCGTCCGGCATCGTCGGCCGGCTGCGCCTGTTCAAGAGCCCGGCCGAAATCGCCAAGGCCGAGAAGGCCGCCAACCTTTCCGACGACGCGCTCGACGCGGCCTTGCCGCTGATCAAGCAGGGCGGCGACGAAGCGCTGATCCTGGCAGCCATGCAGGGGGCGATCTTTGCCGGTGGCGGCGACTATCCGGCCAACGAGTTCATCATCGGATCCGGCGTCGATGCGCTGCTGTGTCGCTACAAGTCCGGCCGCCGCAAGCTCACCAAGAACGATCAGATGACGCTTGAATGGGCTGGCGTCTTCAACCACTACCATGCGCCGATGATGCGCACCGTGCTCACCGGCAAGGTCTCGAAGCGCCATCAGGAGCTGTTCGACGCCGCCCGCGCAGCACTTCTGGCCGTCGAGAAGGCGATGACGCCGGGCAACAGCTTCGGCGACGTGTTCGACGCCCACGCCCGCACCATGGAGGCGCACGGCCTGACCAAGCACCGGCTGAACGCCTGCGGCTATTCGGTCGGCGCCCGCTTCACCCCGTCCTGGATGGACATGCCGATGTTCTACCAGGGCAACCCCGAGCCGATCGCGCCGAACATGACGCTGTTCGCCCACATGATCATCATGGATTCCGACACCGAGACGGCGATGACGCTTGGCCGCACCTACCTGACCACCGAATCCCAGCCGAAGCCGCTGTCCCGCCATGATCTCGACTTGATCGTACAGTGAATCCACAATGGGAGGCGTGCTTCGCCAAGGAGTTAGAAGGCAAATGAGACGATCGCATGTGACGACCGTGTCATTGCTTGTGGCATTGGCTCTTGCCGCCTGCACCAACGCAAAGGACGTTCTCGAACCGTCAGCCATCACCCCGCCGGCGACCTCGACGCCGTCGACGCCCGGCACCCAGGGCAGCGCCGCCCCCGCCCCGTCGCCCGCCGACCCCGCCATTGCGGGCAATCCCGCAACCACCACCACGCCGGTCACACCAGCCCAAAGTGCTGCCATCCTGTCGAAGACCCGCCTGCAGATCGCGCCGATCGTCGGTGCTTCGGTGGAGGCCGCCACGCCGCTGACGGCGGAATTGCAGACGCGCGCCAGGCAACGTGGCATCACGCTTGCCGGCAGCACCGACCAGACCGCGACCCATGTGCTCAAGGGTTATTTCTCGGCGATATCGGAAGGCAAGGACACCACCGTCATCTATGTCTGGGACGTCTACGACCCGGCCGGCAACCGGCTGCACCGCATCAACGGCCAGCAGAAGGCAGCTTCGACAAAATCCGGCGACAGCGGGGGCGGCGATAGCTGGAAAGGGGTCTCACCGGCGACTATGCAGGCAATCGCCGACCAGACCATCGACCAGTTCGCGGCCTGGCTCGGCGGCAAGGCGGGCTGAGGTGTTGCCCACTGGCGATGGCGCGAGGCTTTCTTGAGATTAGCCGGCGGATTCCCGATCTCGGCGCTTGCAATACCGGCGCGGGCCGCTAAAAGCCCGGTTAAAAGGTGCAGGAGAGTCTGTCTGATCTCTCCATCCTCCACCAGGAACGGTGTATGAAACTCTTCGCGGGCAATTCCAACAGGGTGCTGGCCGAAGCGGTCGCCCGCTATCTCAACATCCCGCTGGGCAAGGCCAGTGTCAGGCGCTTCGCCGACCAGGAAATCTTCGTCGAAATCCAGGAAAATGTGCGCGGCGAGGATGTCTTCATCCTGCAGTCGACCTCGTTCCCGACCAATGATCACCTGATGGAACTGCTCATCATGATCGATGCCTTCATGCGCTCGTCGGCCAAGCGCATCACGGCGGTGATTCCCTATTTCGGCTACGCCAGGCAGGACCGCCGCGCCTCCGGCCGCACGCCGATCTCGGCCAAGCTGGTCGCCAACATGATCACCCGTGCCGGCGTCGACCGCGTTCTGACGCTCGACCTGCACGCCGGCCAGATCCAGGGCTTTTTCGACATCCCGACCGACAATCTGTTTTCGGTGCCGGTCATGGCCCGCGACGTGAAGGCGAAGTACAAGCAGCTCGGCAATGTCGTGGTGGTGTCGCCCGACATCGGCGGCGTGGTGCGCGCCCGTGCGCTGGCCAAGCGCTTCGACGCGCAGCTGGCCATCGTCGACAAGCGCCGCGAGCGTCCGGGCGAATCGGAAGTGATGAACATCATCGGCGCCGTCGCCGGCAAGGATTGCCTGCTGATCGACGACATTGTCGATTCCGGCGGCACGCTGTGCAATGCCGCCGATGCGCTGCTGGCCAACGGCGCCACCAGCGTCACCGCCTACATCACCCACGGTGTCCTGTCGGGCGGCGCCGTCGCCCGCATCAGCGGCTCGAAGCTGCAGGAACTGGTGATCACCGATTCCATCCAGCCGACCCAAGGCGTGCTCGACGCTCCGAACATCCGCGTCATCTCGATCGCCGACCTCATGGGCGAAGCCATCTCGCGCACGGCGACCGAGGAATCGGTGTCGAGCCTGTTCGACTAGGCCTGTCTCCAAACAGCTTCAAACCTCGAAATAACTCGGGCCGTCGAGGTCGGCAACCAACCCGGGCTGCGTCGGCTGCCATCCCAGCGCCTGCCTGGTCTGCTCGCTGCAAGCAGGCCAATCCATGCCGAAGAAGTGGCCGAGGAAGCCGAAATGGTCGGCTGCTTCCTCGCGGGTTTTGGACACCACCGGCAGTTTCAGCCGGCGACCGATGATCTCGGCGATCTCCCGCGTCGGCACACCCTGGTCGGCAACGCCGTGGTATCTGGCTCCTCCAGCCCCCTTCTCGAGCGCCAGCCTGAAGAGGGTGGCTGCATCGAGCCGGTGCACTGCCGGCCAGCGGTTCGTCCCGTCGCCAATATAGGCCGAAACACCCTTTTGACGCGCGATGCCGATCAGCATCGGAACGAAGCCATGATCGCCGTCGCCGTGGACCGAGGGCGAAAGACGCACCGCCGAGGCGCGCACGCCGCGTGCCGCCAGCGTTTCGGCCGTCACTTCCGAGGCGCGGGGATAGGAAGCGGATGGAGGAACAGGCGCGTCGTTCTCACTCGCCACTTGACCGGCCGGCGTCAGCAGCGCCAGTCCGGAGGTGACCAGCAAGGGCCGCTCGGAGCCTTCGAGTTCCGCCCCGAGCGTCTCGATGGCGCGCCGGTCCGCCTCGCAATTCGCCGCGAATTTCGAGAAGTCATGGTTGAAGGCGGTGTGGATGACGCCATCCGAAAGGGCCGCTCCACTGCGCAGGCTCTCCAGGTCCTCGATATCGCCGCGATGCACCTCGGCGCCCGCAGCGACGATCGACCTCGCACCTGCATCCGAACGGACGAGGCCAAGCACCTGATGGCGCGCTCCAACGAGCTCCCGCACAACCGCTGAACCGACAAAACCGGTGGCACCGGTGACAAATACACGCATCGCGATTTCTCCTTTGTTTGCTCAAGGGCCGTATGGACAGCCCGTTGCCGAAGGAGATACGGGATTGAGGAAATACGATCTATGCTGTAAAGTCCGTATTATCTTCGCAATCGTCCGGAATGCTCATGGATCCGCTCTCAGATGTGCTGTCGCTGCTGAAGCCGCGCAATTACCTGTCCGCCGGGCTGGAGGCCGGTGGCGACTGGTCGATCCAGTTCCCCGACCAGCAGGCAGCCATCAAATGCGGTGCCGTGGTATCCGGCCGATGCTGGCTGTCCGTGGACGGCGTGGCGGATGCGGTGCGGCTGGAGACGGGTGACTGTTTCCTACTGCCGCGCGGGCGTCCTTTCCGCCTTGCCAGCGACATGGAGCTGCCATCGGTCGATGCCCGCACCATCTTTTCCCCCGCACGCACCGGTGGCATCACCTTGCATAATGGCGGCGGCGATTTCCTTCTCGTCAGCAGCCGCTTTGCCCTATCCGGGAACCATGCCGGCATCCTGTTGCGAATGCTGCCGCCGATCGTCCACATCCGCAGCGACTCCGATCATTCGGCGCTGCGCTGGCCGGTGGAGCGGATGATGCAGGAATTGCGCGAGCGGCGGCCAGGTGGCTTTCTCATCGTCGAGCATCTGGCCCACATGATCCTGATCGAGGCCTTGCGCCTGCATATGGCCGAGGGCTTGCGGGGCGGCGTCGGCTGGCTGTTTGCGCTGGCCGACAAACAGATCGGCGCGGCGATCGGCGCCATGCACGAAGACCCGGCGCATGGCTGGACATTGCAGGCGCTGGCCGAGCGCGCCGGCATGTCGCGGTCGACCTTTGCGCTGAAATTCAAGGCGATGGTCGGTGCTTCCCCCATGGACTACCTGACGCGCTGGCGCATGCTCTTGGCCGGCGACAGGCTGGCGAGTTCCGGCGATCCTGTTTCCGTCATTGCACTGTCGCTCGGCTACGAATCGGAAAGCGCCTTCAGCACCGCCTTTAAGCGGGTGATGGGCTGTTCGCCGCGCCAACAGAGCCGTGGCCGGCCACCGGCTTCCGCCCCGCATGGCGAGCAGATCATCCGCACCAGCCTGCCCGAGCCGGTCGCGGGCTGAAGGGCCGCGCATAACGCCGAAATCATGGGCTTTCCAGTCGAAGCGCAGCGCTTGGCCGACGTATGCTTTCGCCGCTGTCACGCGCACCGCGCATATAGCCGCGTGGCGACGCGCCCAGCATGCGCTTGAACATGGTGATGAAGGCCGGCACGCTGTCATAGCCGAGATCGAGTGCCACCCTGGTGATTGGTTCCCCGTCGGCCAGCCGTGGCAGTGCTGCGAACAGGCAGGCCTGCTGCCGCCACGTCGACAGCGACAGGCCGGTCTGACGCTGGAAGGCGCGGGTGAAGGAACGGCGGCTCATGCCGGCGGCATCAGCCCATTCGTCGATCGTCGCATGCGGCGAAGGGGCCGCCACGAAACGCCGGCAGAGTGCCGCCAGCCTGGGATCGGACGGGAACGGCAGGCCGAGCGGCCGTTCCGGCAGGGTCGGGATTTCATGCAGCAGGAGATTCATGATCAGCCCGCCACGGCCTTCCAGCACGCCGCCCTGCGGCAGCTTCTCGGACTCCACGATCAGGCTGTGCATCAGGTCGGTGACGCCGACCACGCGCAAGCCTTCCGGCAGCCCCGGAATAGCCTGCGGCATGACATAGACCGAACGCATCGAGACATCGCCCAGCATCTCGACCGAATGCTCGGTGCCGGCCGGAATCCACATCGCATGATCAGGCGGTACCATCCAGCGCCCATGCCGCGTCGTCACCAGCACGACGCCGACCAGCGCGTGCAGCAGCTGGTTGCGGCTGTGGCGGTGTTGCGGCACATGGTAGCCGTCGGGATATTCGGTCGGCAGCGCCACCGCCGGCCCGACTGCTTGCTCCAGCCACAGCCAGCGGCGCTCGTGCAATTGCTCGAGGTTGGCATTGCCCGCGTGAAAGATTTCCCTGCCGTGCGGCATTGGGTATGGCCCACTTGCGAAACTATTGGACCAAACCACGAAAGAAGTCGCGCCGCAAGCAGCTTATAAGGCAACCGTCCTAAGGCGGTCTGCAGGAGCGTCCGCCAGAGCTGCCCGCGGGCGTGCCCGCCAAAAAGACCACGGAGCCTACCTTGACCGATACGACAGCCGCCAGCGTCGCGCCACCAGCGACCGCCAGTCACGCTTCAGCCCAGGCGACGGCCTTCACCGTCATCCTGGCGGTAAGCTTCTGCCACTGCATCAACGACATCATGCAGTCGCTGCTATCGGCCATCTATCCCTTGCTGAAAGAGAATTACGGCCTCGACTTCTGGCAGATCGGCCTCCTGACCTTCACCTTCCAGGTGACCGCATCGCTGCTGCAGCCGGTGATCGGCATGGTCACCGACAAGCGGCCGATGCCCTATTCGCTGCCCTATGGCATGGCGTCGTCGCTGATCGGCCTGGTCGTGCTCGCCTATGCCGGGCATTATTCGCTGCTGTTGATCGGCGCCTCGCTGATCGGCATCGGCTCGGCGATCTTCCATCCGGAATCCTCGCGCATCGCCCGCTTTGCGTCCGGCGGCCGCTTCGGGCTCGCGCAGTCACTGTTCCAGGTCGGCGGCAATTTCGGCCAGTCGATGGGGCCGCTGCTGGCTGCCTTCATCGTCGTGCCGTTCGGCCAGACCAGCATCTCATGGTTCGCTGTCGGCTCGCTGATCGGCATCATCGTTCTGTGGCAGGTCGGCGGCTGGTACAGCCGCCTGCGCGCCGCACAGGGCAACCGCAAGACGGCAACCTTCGTCTCGCCCTTCCCGCGCCGCAAGGTGATGAATGCATTGATCGTGTTGACCCTGCTGGTATTGAGCAAGAACGCCTACATCGCCAGCCTCGCCAGCTACTACACCTTCTATTCCATCCATAAATTCGGCGTTTCCGTGCAGATGTCGCAGGTCATGCTGTTCCTGTTCCTCGGCTCCTCGGCACTCGGCATCCTGCTTGGCGGCCCGTTCGGCGACCGCTACGGGCAGAAGGCGATGATCTGGTTCTCGATCGTCGGCGTGCTGCCCTTCACGCTGGCCCTGCCCTACGCCAACCTCGAATGGACGATGGTGCTGACGGTGCTGATCGGCCTGATCCTGTCGTCGGCCTTCTCCAACATCGTCGTCTTTGCGCAGGAGCTGGTGCCGGGACGTGTCGGCATGATTGCCGGCATCTTCTTCGGCTTCGCCTTCGGCATGGGCGGCATCGCGGCCGCCGTGCTTGGCGTCGTCGCCGACATGAAGGGCATCGAGTTCGTCTTCCAGATCTGCTCGTATCTGCCACTGCTCGGCCTGCTGACGGTGTTCCTGCCGAACATGCGGGAAGCCAGGAAGGCGGAGGCGGCGATCAGCTGATATCAGCCAGTCTTCAGGATTTTGACGTGAGGGCGTGGCAGCTGCCACGCCCTCAATGATTCTTTCGTCATTCGCGGGATATAGGCCTGTTGTTGTTCGAAACACGTGCAACAAATGGCGCCGACGGCAAGGCTGGGTCAGCGGACGCTTTCACGTTGAAAATAAAGTACCGGGCTCGGCGCGACTGATCAGTGCGCAGCGCTCCGCGTCAGGAAAGGCAATCTGTTATGTCCAGGCTTAAGACAAGGTCGCGCTGATTACGGGTGGCACCAGCGGCATCGGCCTGGTGACGGCGCAACGTTTCATTGAGGAAGGCGCGCGCGTCGCCATTACCGGCACCAATGCGGGCCGTCTCGAGGAGGCGCGCAACATCTTGGGCAGCGATGTGCTTGTCATCGCCTCCGACGCCGGAGATGCCGCCGCCCAAAGCGACATTGCCGGGCGGATCGGCGAAACCTTCGGCAAGCTCGACGCTCTCTTCCTCAACGCCGGCATCGCCGATCTGCGGCCGCTTGGCGACTGGACCGAGGCAGCGTTCGATAGGAGCATCGATGTCGACCTCAAGGGACCGTACTTCCTGGTCAAGGCGCTCGTTCCCCTGTTTTCGAACCCGTCGTCGATCATCCTCAGCGGCTCGGTCAACGCGCATATGGGAATGGCAGGAACGCATGTCTATTCGCTGGCCAAGGCTGGCATGATTTCGCTGGCGCGGACGCTGTCGGGCGAACTGATAGGACGCGGCATTCGCGCCAATGTAATCAGCCCGGGCCCGATCGACACACCGCTCAATGACAAACTTGGGCTGGATCCGGCAGCGGCGAAGGCCCGTGCGAAAGCGGTGGTCGGCCTGGTCCCCGCGGGCCGTTTCGGAACCGCCGAGGAAATTGCCAATGCGGTGGTGTTTCTGGCTTCGGACGAATGCCCGTTCATGGTCGGTGCGGAAATGCTGATCGACGGTGGCTTGAGCATCGCCTGAGATCGGCAGGGCCTTAGCACCCGCCAGATGGCGGGTGCTTTTGTCTGTGACGTCGAAATATCCTACGCCTTGAAGAAGGCCAGCAGGTCGGCGTTGATGATCTCGGCATGGGTCGTGGCCATGCCATGCGGGAAGCCCTTGTAGACCTTGAGCTCGCCCTTCTTCAGCAGCTTGATGCTCAGCAGTGCCGAGTCGGCGATTGGGACGATCTGGTCGTCGTCACCGTGCATCACCAGCACCGGCACGTCGATTGTCTTCAGGTCCTCAGTAAAGTCGGTCTCCGAGAAGGCCTTGATGCAATCATAGTGTGCCTTGGTGCCACCCATCATGCCCTGGCGCCACCAATTGTCGATGACACCTTGCGAGACTTCCGCGCCCGGACGGTTGAACCCGTAGAACGGGCCAGCCGGAACGTCGCGGAAGAACTGGGCGCGGTTGGCTGCCTGGGCGGAGCGGAAACCATCGAAAACCTCGATCGGCAGACCGCCGGGATTGGCCGGGGTCTTGAGCATGATCGGCGGCACCGCGCCGATCAGCACTGCCTTGGCGACACGACCTCCCGAACCATACTGGGCGACGTACCGCGCCACCTCGCCGCCGCCGGTCGAGTGGCCGACATGGATGGCGTCCTTGAGGTCCAGATGCGCCGCCAGTGCCGCGACATCGGCGGCATAGGTGTCCATTTCGTTGCCGATATCCGTCTGGGTCGAGCGGCCATGGCCGCGGCGATCATGGGCAATGACGCGGTAGCCCTTGGACAGGAAGAACAGCATCTGGGCGTCCCAGTCGTCGCTGCTCAATGGCCAGCCGTGATGGAAGACGATGGGCTGACCGGTTCCCCAGTCCTTGTAGTAGATCTGCGTTCCGTCCTTGGTGGTGATTGTGCCGCTGCCGGTGCTGGGCTTGGATTGCGAGGCCTGGTTCATCTCAATCTTCCTTCGATTGTTGTCGCGATAAACAATATCGCGATGTCCACATGCCTAGCGTAGCCCAAACCGCTTGTCCATGGAAATATGTATCGCGATATCATTTTTCGTGGTACAGACTTGGTGCCTGCCTTGGCAAGAAGGAATCCGCCGTGCCTCTCCCGTTGGACAATCAGCTCTGTTTCACGCTCTACGCCACCAGCATGGCGATCAATCGCACCTACAAGCCGATGCTAGACGAGATGGGCATCACCTATCCGCAATATCTCGTGCTCAATGCGCTGGCAGAGGCCGACGGCATGTCGGTCGGCACTATCGCGCACCGGCTCGCCTTGGAATCGAGCACCGTCACACCGCTGGTGAAGCGAATGGAACAGGCTGGGCTGGTGAGGCGCCAGCGCAGCCAGCTCGACGAGCGCCAGGTGCAGGTCGACCTGACCGCAACCGGGCGCGCGCTGCTTGTCCGGTGCAACTGCCTGAATGAGACCTTGATCGAGCGCTCGGGCATGACGCTGGCACAGCTTGATGCCTTGAACCGGCAGATTCAGGCGCTGCGCGACGCGTTGACCGGCGACCGGTAGCCAGCCGCCAACAACAGTCTAGGCCAAAAACCACAGTGCCGGCGCCGGCACGGCTATCATGCGGATTTAAGCACGGTGAATGGGCGTTTGCGCAGGGTCCGCTTTGCCTGGAAACTTGCGGCGGGAGCGGGACGGCCGACATGGAAGCCCTGGACCTTGTCTATGCCAAATTCGCGCATAAGGGCCATCTGCTCGTCCGTTTCCACCCCTTCGACCAGGATTTTGTGGCCGCGATTTCGGACCAGGGTAATAATGTCCTGGAGCATTGCCTTGCCGTTCGGGGCGCTGCAGTCGTGCAGAAACGAGCGGTCGATCTTCACCGTGTCGAAATCGATGAGACGAAGCCACGACAGGCCGGCAAAGCCGGTCCCAAAATCATCGAGCCATATCTTGATGCCGAGCAGCTTCAGGTCGCTGATGCAGCGAAGAATGTCCGAGTGCATCTCCATTTCCAGTCCTTCGGTGATTTCGAAGGCCAGCCTGCTGCCGGCGACGCCGGTCTCGCCCAAAATGGTCGCGACGGACGTTGCGAAGCCAGGTGTCTTGAGCTGAATTGGAGAGACGTTGACACTGACGACACGGACGTGGTCGTCCGCCAGAAGCTCGGAGCACACTGTCCTTATTGCCCAGCGCCCGAGTTCCAGGATCGCGCCGGTTCGTTCCGCAACGGGAATGAACAGGCTCGGCGGAACCGACGTACCGTCCAGCATTCTGAGGCGCATCAGAGCCTCTACGGCTTCGACCCGGCCCGATTTGACATCCTGGATAGGTTGATAAACGAGCGAAACGAGATTCTGGCCAATCGCGATCTTCAGCAAGGCCGCGATGTTCTCACTTTCGTCGCTGCTCTGGGGATCGGTCGGATCGAACAGCCGAGCGCAATTTCGACCACCGGCTTTTGCCAGATAGAGCGCGCGGTCGGCTTCGTGGATGATTTTCTCCAGCTTGGCGCCAGTCTGCGTCCTGGTGAATGCAGCGCCAACGCTCACTGTCACAATCGAGACGCCGTCTCGCCGCAGCTCGTGGGTAAGCGCCAAGCCCTCCACCGTACTGCAAATGGCTTCGGCCAGATCCATGATCTGTTCTTTTCTCTCCACTCGAGCCAGGACAATGAATTCCTCCCCGCCATAGCGACCGATCGAGCCACTATACTGCTTGATCATTTCGCTAAGGGCATTGGCGACATGGATCAGGCAGCGGTCGCCTTCCTGATGGCCGTAGCAGTCATTGAACTTTTTGAAGAAGTCCACGTCGATGAGGATCGCCCCAAAACTGGTGCCAACCCGTTGCCAGTCGCTCCAGTAATCCCGCAGCTTTTCGTCGATCGCCCGCCGATTTTCGAGACCCGTAAGCGGATCGGTCCGCGACAGTCTCAGCAGAGCCTTGCCTCGTTCGGTCGCCTCGTTGTGCTGAATTTTGGCTTCCAGCGCGTTCAGGAAGACGTTGTAGCGCTCCTCATTCAGTTTCCAGTTCACATATGAGGTGAATGTGAAGCAGGAAATGTAGAACGTTCCAAACACCAACTTGTATGTTAGCGTGGAAGGCACAAAGTAGTTTACGACATACAATATGCATAGGATTATAGTTGACGTTATAATAGAAACTTTGAATCTGAACGTAAAGAAGAGATTGGCACTCATCATGAAGATGGTGCCGAAGACCATATAATAAGAGACGCTTTCCTTGTCCGCACCCATAACCGCTGGGGACAACCAGCCGACATAGCCAAAGATAATGGCCCCGGCGCAAGTGATGTCGAGCCATTCCGTCCCGACGCCATGGCGAAGCTGCATTTCCAGGATCAAAAGCGCGGTCAGTCCGACCGCGAAGCGCGCCGTGATCGTGTAGGCGGCCACATCCGGGATCAGCAGCAGGTCAGTTGCCGAAAACAGCACATAGATGGCAACGGCCATCCAAAGCCCGGGCCTGGCTTCCCCTCTTCGCGTCACCTGGGCTTCCGTCCGGTAAAGGCTGCGAAGCTCGTCGGACGCCAGTTCGTAACGCGGTTCGTACGGTTCCGCATCAGCCGCATCGGCAAATACGGATGCCACGCGTTCGTCCATCACAACGAACCCCGTTTGAAGGGGATCTTGTATGCCGAACTCATCTCTAGCTTCTGCCCTCACGCAGGCCGGCTCCTTGGACGCGACGCGATTGCGACGCCGGGCCAACAAATGCAATCGAGCAAGACAAGTTTCCGTTAACTCGAACGAGGAATCGGCCCCAGAAGCGGCCTAACGAATGAACATGGTTTGCGGGAAATTAATCATACCGATAAAATGCGCCCGACCCGCCATTGGCAAATGGAGCATTCTACGCAATAAGTTAACTGACTGTTAACTATGGAGTGATGGGTTGCAAACCGTGTTTGATGGCAAAAGCCTGATTACTGCCAAGATGATCGCCAGCAGTCTCCGTCGAGGAACGATCGAGCATCATGGCGAAGAGTTCGAAAACGCTCGCGCGGAGCTGGCGCTCATTCTCAGCGCGACACAGCAGCAAATCGAACAACGAAAAGACCCTGCCGAGATCATTCGTCGCCTGATGTCGCACCTCAACGCGACGCGTTCCAAGGTGCATCCCGACGTTTGGCAAGCATTGATACCGGTGGTGCAGGGCCACCCGGTCCTGGAGTATTTTCTCGAGGATCCCCTGACACGGTGGTCCTTCAGCAAGCCCAGGGGGTATTCTGGCGACGCGGAGTTGCTCGACTACATCTATTGTGATCCGCACGTGGCCGAGAGCGTGGCAAACGCCTCGGAGACCGGCAAGGCGCTCTATACCCATACCCAGGACGTGCCGTCGTGCGTCGCGGCACGGGAACGACGCGATCTTTTGACCCGATATGTCGACGAGTCTGCGGCCAAGAACGGACCGCAAACCGAGGTCCTGGCGATCGCGGCCGGCCATTTGCGTGAGGCCAATCGCTCAGTCGCCCTGGCGGAGGGCCGTCTCAAGCGCTGGGTTGCGCTCGATCAGGATCCCCAGAGCGTCGGATTGATTTCGCGCGACTTCCAGGGCACCGCGATCGAAGCCATCGACGGCTCGGTGCGCACCGTGCTCACGAGGGGCCACAAGCTGGGCCAGTTCGACTTGATCTACGCCTCAGGCCTTTACGACTACCTTGCGCACAACGTTGCCGTGAAACTCACGAAGACCTGCCTGCAGATGTTGAAGCCGAACGGGACGTTCCTGTTCGCGAACTACGCGGAGGGCAATCCTGACGCCGGGTACCGTGAGACGTTCATGGACTGGGTGTTGCTGCTGCGCTCGGAAGTCGACATGTGGAACATCGTCAATGCCAGCGTCGACCGCAACACCGTCGAGGCCAAGGTGTTCTTTGGCGAGAACCGCAACGTGCTGTACGCCGTCATCGAAAAGCGCGGCTAGCCTTTGGCTTGCACCTCCGGCCACCTTCCGCTATAGAGCCGCCACCCGCGTAGACACCCTTGGAGGCAACGCGGCGGAAAGCCGCCTCACCCGGCGGCTTTCGACGTTTACGGCCAAGCACGTTGCCGGCCGCGAACGCTCCAGAACAAACCGAAAGGAAATGCCATGAGCCACGACACTTACGAGCTCAAGGCCGAAGCACGCGAACAGGTCGGTAAGGGGTCCGCCCGTGCAGTTCGCCGCAACGGTAAAGTGCCTGCAGTAATTTATGGTGACAAGCAGCCTCCCCTGGCCATCGCGCTCACCTACAAGGACATCTACTACAAGATCCATGGCGGCGGGTTTCTGACCACGATCGCCACGATCGATGTCGACGGCAAGAAGATCCAGGTCCTGCCGAAGGACTTTCAGCTCGACCCGGTCAAGGATTTCCCTGTCCATGTCGACTTCCTGCGCATCGGCAAGGACACCGAGGTCAATGTCGACGTGCCTGTCCACTTCATCAACGAGGACAAGTCGCCCGGCATCAAGCGCGGCGGCGTGCTCAACATCGTGCGTCACGAAGTCGAGTTCCACTGCCCGGCCAATGCGATCCCGGAATTCATCACCGTCGATCTCACCGGCGCCGACATCGGCGACTCGATCCACATCTCGGCGGTCAAGCTGCCGGCCGGTGTGAAGCCTGTCATCTCCGACCGCGACTTCACCATCGCGACCATTGCCGGTTCGTCGGCGATGAAGCCGGAGACGGAAGTTACGGCTGAAGTGGCGACCCCTGAAGCGGCCCCTGCCGCCGAAGAGAAGTAACTCTTTCACGCCCGGAGCAGGCGATGCTGCTGTTTGCAGGTCTCGGCAATCCGGGCGCGAAATACGCCAACAACCGGCACAATGTCGGCTTCATGGCGGCGGACGCAATCGTCCGCCGCCATTCCTTTTCGCCCTGGTCGAAGAAATTCCAGGGCCTGATTAGCGAAGGCACGCTTGGCGGCGAAAAGATCGTCCTGATCAAGCCGCAGACCTTCATGAACCTGTCCGGCCAGTCGGTCGGCGAAGCGCTGCGCTTCTACAAGCTCGAGCTTTCCGCGCTCACCGTCTTCTACGACGAGATCGACCTTGCCGAGGGCAAGCTGCGCATCAAGACCGGCGGCGGCGCCGGCGGCCATAACGGCATCCGCTCGATCGACGGCCATGTCGGCAACGCCTATCGCCGCGTGCGCATCGGCGTCGGCCATCCCGGCGTCAAGGAAATGGTCCAGTATCACGTGCTTGGCGATTTCGCCAAGGTCGACCGCGAATGGCTGGAACCGCTGCTCGACGCGATCGCCGACAACGCCGCCATGCTCGTCAAGGGCGACGAATCCGGCTTCATGAACAAGGCCAGCCTCGCCGTCCAGGGTAAGGCCGCGCCGGAGCCGGAAAAGCAGGCGCCAAAGCAGCCGGCGCCCAAGCAGCAAAGTCACGTCCGCCAGGCTCGCCCGCAGCAGCCGGCAGTCAAGCTGCCGGAAAGCGGCCCGATGGCCGCGATGCTGAAGAAACTCTTCGGCAAGGAGTGAACGCAGCAGGAGCGTGCGGCGTTACAGGGCTTGACGTTGATCACCCCTATCGCCCATAGCCCTGATCAAATTTCGATTTCCCGATAGGACCGGACAAAATGGGTTTCAAATGCGGCATCGTTGGCTTGCCCAATGTCGGCAAGTCGACGCTTTTCAACGCGCTGACCAGGACGGCGGCGGCGCAGGCCGCCAACTATCCGTTCTGCACCATCGAACCGAACACCGGCGAGGTGGCGGTGCCCGATCCGCGCCTGCAGAAGATCGCGGCGATCGCCAAGTCGAAGGAGATCATCCCGACCCGCATCTCCTTCGTCGACATTGCCGGCCTGGTGCGCGGCGCCTCGAAGGGCGAAGGCCTGGGCAACCAGTTCCTCGCCAACATCCGCGAGGTCGACGCAATCGTGCACGTGCTGCGCTGCTTCGAGGATGACGACATCACCCATGTCGAGGGCCGCATCGACCCCGTCGCCGACGCCGAGACGGTCGAGACCGAGCTGATGCTCGCCGATCTCGACAGCCTCGAGCGGCGCATCGTGCAGATCCGCAAGCGCGCCGGCAGCAAGGACAAGGAAGCGACGACCGTGCTGCCGCTGATGGAGGCGGCGTTGGAGCTGCTGCAGGCCGGCAAGCCGACCCGCATCCTGCTCAAGGGTATTTCGGCGGACGACCTGCGCATCCTGCAGGGGCTGAACCTTCTGACCTCGCATCCCGTGCTCTATGTCTGCAACGTCGCCGAAGCGGACGCCGCCACCGGCAACGAGCACACAAGGGCCGTGGAAAAGATGGCCACAGCGCAAGGCGCCAGCACCGTGGTGATCTCGGCCGCGATCGAAGCGGAAGTCGCCCAGTTGTCGGACGAGGAGGAGATGGAATTCCTGTCCTCGCTCGGCCTCGACGAGCCCGGCCTGAACAAGGTCATCCGCGCCGGCTACGAGCTGTTGCAGCTGATCACCTATTTCACCGCCGGCCCCAAGGAAACGCGCGCCTGGACCGTGCACAAGGGCGCCAAGGCACCGCAGGCCGCAGGCGTCATCCACACCGATTTCGAGCGCGGCTTCATCCGCGCCCAGACCATCGCCTACAACGACTTCATCACGCTGGGCGGCGAAGTGGCGGCCAAGGAAGCCGGCAAGGCGCGCGACGAAGGCAAGGAATATGTCGTCCAGGACGGCGACGTCCTGCTGTTCAAGTTCAACACCTGATTTTGTGAAGATCACGCTTGGCGGCAAGCCCTTCCGGTACCGGCAGCTCTAAGAGTTCTTCCGAGCCGCCGGAGTCATTCGCCCGCCAGTTGCTTGTCTTGATTTTGTCACGCCACAGGACTAAGCGGCAGGTGCACGCGCCGGACCGCCGTGCCATCCGACACGAGCTTCAATCCGAACGCACCCTTTGGCCCCAACAAGGGAGACCCGGCGATGATCAAGGCCTTCGTCGTGGACAATGACCGCCTGCGCGTCATCGACGATCTCCTGGCAAACGGCGAGAACGTCGTCTGGGCCGACCTGCTCAACCCGACCAGGGAAGAGGAAGTGGCGATCGAAAGCTGGCTCGGCGTCGCCATTCCGACGCGCGAGGAGATGGAGGAGATCGAGATTTCGAGCCGCCTCTATGTCGAGGACGGCGCCTACTTCATGACCGCCACCCTGCCCGCCCAGACCGAGGTTGACGATCCCCTGATGTCGCCGGTCACCTTTGTGCTCGCCGGCTCCCGGCTGATCACCGTGCGCTATCACGAACCGAAGGCATTCAAGACCTTTCCGCAACGCGCCGAAAAAGTGGCAACCGGCTGCACCAGCGGCGACACCATTCTGATCGGGTTGCTGGAGGCGATCGTCGATCGCCTCGCCGACATCCTGGAGCGCGCCGGCCGCGACATCGAGGCGATTTCGCGCGATATCTTCGAGGCGCGGTCGACCAAGGTTTCCAAGCGCAATCGCGATTTCCAGGATCTCCTGAAAGCCATCGGCCGCAAGGAGGACATCGCCTCCTCGATCCGCGACAGCCTGATCTCGCTGCAGCGCTTGGCCGGTTTCTTCGCCCACGCCTCGACCCGGACCAAGATGAGCAAGGACACCAAGGCGCGCATCAAGACGCTGTTGCGCGACGTGCTGTCGCTAGCCGACCACGCCACCTTCCTGTCGCAGAAGATCAGCTTCCTGCTCGATGCCACGCTCGGCATGATCTCGATCGAGCAGAACGCCATCATCAAGATCTTCTCGGTCGCCGCCGTCATCTTCCTGCCGCCGACGCTGGTGGCTTCGATCTATGGCATGAATTTCGACATCATCCCCGAGCTCAAATGGCAGCTCGGCTATCCCTTCGCGATCGGCCTGATGATCTTGTCGGCGATCCTGCCCTTCTGGTATTTCCGCCGCCGCGGCTGGCTTTGACCCGTCCGCCAAAGGCCACGTGGCCGTGACGTGGCGCTATAGAAATCTCTTGACCAAACGGCGGCCTGCCTGCATCCGGAAACCCCGATCCGAAATCGTGGGTCTATGAACCGGATTCCAGACCATGACTGCAAAAACCTGGGCCTATGAGGACTTTGTCGAGGGCGCCTTGTTCGACCTCGGCAGCAAGCAAGTGAGCGCCGCCGAAATCATCGAATTCGCCAGCGAATTCGAYGCGCAGCCCATGCATCTCGATGAGGAAGCCGGCAAGGCGAGCATCCTCGGCGGCCTCTCCGCTTCGGGCTGGCATACCTCAGCCATGTTCATGCGCATGCTGTGCGATGCTTTCCTGCTCGACTCCACCTGCCAGGGATCGCCCGGGGTCGATCAGGTGAAATGGAAGAAGCCGGTGCTGGCCGGTGACACGCTGACAGGAAGCCTGGTGGTTCTCACCAAGCGCCTGTCGCGGTCGAAGCCGCAGCTCGGCTTCGTCACCATGCGCAGCGAACTGCTCAACCAGCGCGGCGAAAGCGTCTTCGAGCTCGAAAACTCCGTCATGTTCCTCACGCGAGACGCTACCGGGAGCGCAGCATGACACTGGACGAATTCTTCCGCATCGGCACTACCGTTACGCTCGGCTCGCACACATTCGAGCCAGAGGCGATCAAGGCGTTCGCCAGGAAATACGACCCGCAAATTTTTCATATCGACGAGGAAGCAGCCAAGAAGAGCGTGCTCGGCGGGCTCTGCGCGTCGGGCTGGCACACGGCCGCGACCTGGATGAAACTCAATTTGGCAAGCAGCATGGACGCCGAGATCGCTGCGTGGAGCGGGCCCGGCCCGGTGCCGGAATTCGGCCCCTCGCCTGGCTTTAAGAACCTGAAATGGCTGAAGCCGGTCTATGCCGGGCAAACGATCACCTTCACGCGTACGGCACTTTCCCACCGGCCGATCGCCTCACGCCCCGGCTGGCGGCTGCTGGCGTTGCGTTGCGAGGCCTTCGATTCGACCGGCGACAAGGTGCTGGAGTTCGAAAGCGCAGTGCTGGTGAAGGTGGAGTAAGCCCGGCGCTTCTCCCTTCTCCCTTGTGGGAGAAGACGTCGGTGCTCCCTGGAACACCCCTCATCCGACCGGGCTTCGCTCGGCCACCTTCTCCCACAAGGGGAGAAGGCAAGAGGTCCCCTCAATGCCCCTCGAATCCGATCAGCGTCCTCACCGGCACGCCGAGCGCTTCGAGCTTGGCGCGGCCGCCGAGATCCGGCAGGTCGATGACGAAGCAGGCTGCAAGGATGTCGGCGCCGATCTGCCGCAGCAGTTTGACCGCCGCTTCCGCGGTGCCGCCCGTGGCGATCAGATCGTCGACGAGGATCACCTTCTCGCCAGGAGAAACGCCGTCCTTGTGCATCTCCATCTCGTCGAGCCCGTATTCAAGGCTGTAGGCGACGCGCACGGTCTCGAAAGGCAGCTTGCCCTTCTTGCGGATCGGCACGAAACCGGCCGAGAGCTGATGGGCGACGGCGCCGCCAAGGATGAAACCACGCGCCTCGATGCCGGCGATCTTGTCGATCTTCTGGCCGGCATAGGGATGCACCAGCTCGTCAATGGCGCGGCGGAAGGCGCGCGCATTGCCGAGCAGCGTGGTGATGTCGCGAAACAGGATGCCGGGCTTGGGATAATCCGGAATGGTACGGATCGCGGCAAGCAGTGAGTCTTCGAGGGAGGATTTCATGGGTCGAGATTACCTGAAACGGAGATTCTTGCGCGACAATTGTTCGATCGAACTGCAGCCCATCAGCTTCATGCCGCGCTCGATCTCGACCCGCATCTGTTCGAGCGCCCGTTCGACGCCCGGCTGGCCGGCCGCCGCGAGCGGGAACAGATAGTAGCGGCCGACGCCGACCGCCTTGGCGCCGAGCGACAGCGCCTTCAGCACATGCGTGCCGCGCTGCACGCCGCCATCCATGATGACGTCGATCTTGTCGCCGACCGCGTCGACGATCTCGGCAAGCTGGTCGAACGCCGCTCGCGAGCCATCCAGCTGCCGGCCGCCATGGTTCGACAGCACGATGCCGCTGCATCCGATCTCGACGGCGCGTTTGGCGTCCTCCACCGACATGACGCCCTTGAGGCAGAACGGACCCGACCACAGCCTGACCATCTCTGCGACATCGTCCCACGTCATCGACGGGTCGAGCATTTCGGTGAAGTAACGGCTGATCGACATGGTGCCGCCGCCCATGTCGACATGCTCGTCCAGCTGCGGCAGCTTGAACCCCTCATGGGTGAAATAATTGATCGCCCAGGCCGGCTTGATCGCGAACTGCAGCATCCCGGCCAGGTTGAGCTTGAAGGGGATGGCAAAGCCGGTGCGTTTGTCGCGTTCGCGGTTTCCCCCGGTGATGCTGTCGACGGTCAGCATCATCACTTCGACGCCAACCTCCTTTGCTCGCTGCATCATCGCCCGGTTGAGGCCGCGATCCCGATGGAAATAGAACTGGTAGACCTGCGGGCCGCTGCTGATCCCGCGCGCCTCCTCGAGGCTGACGGTGCCAAGCGAGGAGACGCCGAACATCGTGCCGTATTTGGCCGCGGCCTTGGCGACCGCGCGCTCGCCCTGATGATGGAACAGCCGCTGCAAGGCGGTCGGCGAACAATAGACCGGCATCGCCAGCTTTTGACCCATCACCGTCACCGACATGTCGATCTCGCTGACGCCGCGCAGGACGTTGGGAACCAGATCGCAGGCATCGAAGCTTTCGGTGTTGCGGCGATAGGTGACCTCGTCGTCCGCCGCGCCGTCGATATAGTCGAAGATCGGCCCCGGCAGCCGCCGTTGCGCCATGCGGCGGAAATCGGAAAAATTGTGACAGTCGCTGAGCCGCATCATTGATTTCCAGACGTCATATCGTGGCAATCGCTTCGCCACCGTTTGGTGCGTCGAATATCAACCTGTTGTCTCCGTGCCAACGGCCTAATTGCCGAGCCGTCCCACGAGCTACAATCGCCAGCACAAAAAGGGGCGCCCGAAGCGCCCCTTTCGTCGGAAACCGGCAGCTAGCGAAAAATTACATGCCGAGATCGGAACGAAGCTCGGCCTTGGCCACGTCGTATTCGGCCTTGAAGTCGTCCCGGTTGAGCAAGACGGCGGCGATCACGCTGCCGGAAATCTTGCCCATTTCAACATCGGACGCGTAATGGATACCGCCAACCTCGCGATTGTGGGCGTATTCAGCCGCACGCGCCATGATCTCGGCGCGCTTTTCCGGAACCATGTCAGACAGGATGATGCCCATCATGGTGCCGACGGTGGCGTGGCCGGAAGGCCACGAACCGGAGCTGGACAGCTTGACCGCGGGCTTGACGAGGTCGCTGAGCTGGTGCGGACGCGGGCGCTTCCAGACATCCTTGGCCGGATCGACGACGGCGCCTTCGGTGGCCACCACGCGATCGAAGAAAGCACTGAATTTCGGCAGTGTTTCCTTGTTGAACTTCGGCCCCATCACATTGGCGAAGCGCCAGACATTCTCCTCGGCGTCGGCAACAGCGCTGGCCACCATTTCGGGCGTGCGCGTCACCTGCAGCGTCAGCACCTCGCCAAGTTCGGCCTTGGTCTGCGCCGAATCGTTTGCCGGCGGCGGCGGCAGGATCATCGTCAGGTCGACATCCTTGTTGGTGATGAAGGGCTGGGCGTCTTCTGCTTGCGCGGCCGAGCCGAGGATGAGCAGCAGCAAGCCTGCCGCGAGCGATGCGTATCTTTTCATGGGGGGCGATCCTTTGGTGAGAGCGGCACAGGATCGCCGGATGCGGTGACGGCCATGTGACACCACAGGCCTCCCCAAATGCAAAGGGCGCCTTTCGGCGCCCTTTTTTGATCGTATGGCTGTGCGCGGTTTAGTGCGCCACGCCTTCCCACACCTTGCGCTTGGTGAGATAGACCAGCGCACCGAACAAAAGCAGGAACACCAGCACGCGGAAGCCGGTCTTCTTGCGGTCTTCCATATGCGGCTCGGCCGCCCACATCAGGAAGGCAGAGACGTCGCGGGAATACTGGTCGATGGTCTGCGGCGCGCCGTCGTCATAGGTCACCTGGCCGTCGGACAGCGGCTTGGGCATCTTCAGCGACACGCCCGACATGAAGTACGGATTGTAGTGGGTGCCTTCCGGGATGACCATTCCGGCCGGCGGCGTCTGGTCGTAGCCCGTCAGCAGCGAATGGATGTAGTCGGGGCCGCCCGCGGCATACTGCGTGAAGATATCGAAGACGAAGCGCGGGAAGCCGCGCTCGACGCCGCGCGCCTTGGCCAGCAGCGACATGTCGGGCGGGGCAGCGCCGCCATTCGAGGCAGCGGCGGCTTCCTCGTTGGCGAATGGCGGCGGGAAGTGGTCGGACGGCTTGCCAGGGCGGTCGAACATGTCGCCGGCGTCGTTCGGGCCGTCATGGATGGTGTACTCGGCCGCCAGCGTCTTGATCTGCGCGTCCGAATAGCCGAGGTCCGACAGCGTGCGGAACGCCACCAAATTCATCGAATGGCAGGCCGAACAGACTTCCTTGTAGACCTTCAGGCCGCGCTGCAGCTGCGCCTTGTCGTAGGTGCCGAACGGCCCGGCGAAGCTCCAGTCCATCTCCTTCGGCTCGTTGATCGGGAAATGCGTCGGTGCGGCCGCGTTGTGTGCCTCCTCGGCGGCGATCGCCCCGGTGCCAACAACCACGAGGCCGAGCAACGCCAGCGAGGTGAGAATCTTCTTCATGCCAAATCCCCTTAGATTCTCTACCCGCTCAGCCCTTGGTTTCCGGCGCGGCCGTAGCCCCCGCAGGATGATGACCGCCACCCTTGTTCTTCTCGAGCACCGCTTCGGTGATCGAATTCGGCAGCCGCCGCGGCGTCTCGATCAGGCCGAGCACCGGCAGCGCGACCAGGAAGAAGGCGAAGTAGAACAGTGTCGCCATCTGCGCCATGAACACGTAGCTGCCTTCCGCCGGCTGCGAGCCCAGCCAGCCGAGCAGGATGGCATCGGCCACGAACAGCCAGAAGAACAGCTTGTACCAGGGCCGGTACACCGCCGACCGCACCTTCGAGGTGTCAAGCCACGGCACCAGGAACAGCATGACGATGGCGCCGAACATGCAGATCACGCCGCCGAGCTTGGAATTGATCGGCCCGATGTTGAAAGTGATGGCGCGCAGGATCGCGTAGAACGGCAGGAAGTACCATTCAGGCACGATATGCGCCGGTGTCTTCAGCGGATTGGCCACGATGTAATTGTCGGGCGCCATAAGGAAATTCGGAATGTAGAAGACGAAATAGGCGAAGAAGAACAGGAACACGATCATGCCGAACGCGTCCTTGATGGTCGCGTAAGGGGTGAAGGCGACGGTGTCGGTCTTCGACTTGACCTCGATGCCGGTCGGATTCGACTGGCCGACGACATGCAGCGCCCAGACATGCAGCACGACGACGCCGGCGATCATGAACGGCAAGAGGTAGTGCAGCGCAAAGAAGCGGTTCAGTGTCGGGTTGTCGACGGCGAAACCGCCGAGCAGCAGTTGCTGGATCCATTCGCCGACCAGCGGGATTGCGCTGAAGAAGCCGGTGATGACGGTGGCGCCCCAGAAGCTCATCTGGCCCCACGGCAGCACATAGCCCATGAAGGCCGTCGCCATCATCAGGAGGTAGATGATACAGCCGAGGATCCACAGCAGCTCGCGCGGCGCCTTGTAGGAGCCGTAATAAAGGCCACGGAAGATGTGGATATAAACGGCCATAAAGAAGAACGAGGCGCCTGTGGCATGGAGATAGCGCAACAGCCAGCCCGAATTCACGTCGCGCATGATCTTCTCGACCGAATCGAAGGCGAGACTGGTGTCGGCCGCAAAGTGCATGGCCAGCACGATGCCGGTCAGCATCTGCGACACCAGCATGATCGCCAGGATACCGCCGAAGGTCCACGCATAGTTCAGGTTGCGCGGCACCGGATAGGCGATGAAACTGTCATAGACCATCCGCGGCAGCGGCATGCGGGCGTCGAACCAGCGTTCGATACCGGTCTTGGGCGTATAGGTCGAGTGTCCCTCGCTCATCGAAATATCCCCTGCCTCAACCGATAAGGATCTTGGTATCGGAAATGAACTTGAATACCGGCACTGCCATGTTCTCGGGCGCCGGGCCTTTGCGAATGCGGCCGGCCGTGTCGTATTGCGAACCGTGGCACGGGCAGAACCAGCCGCCGAATTCGCCTTCCTGGCCGAGCGGAATGCAGCCCAGATGCGTGCAGACCTGGACCATCACCATCCAGGCTTCCTTGCCGGGCGTGGTGCGGTTGGCGTCGGTCGCCGGCGCGTCGGCCGGAAGGTTCGCGTTGCGGGCGATCGGATCCTTGAGGTCTGTCAGCTTGACCGCCTCGCCGTCCTTCATCTCCTGCTCGGTGCGGTTGCGCACCACGACAGGCTTGCCACGCCATTTGACAATCAGCGACATGCCCGGGGTCAGTGAAGCGACGTCGACCTCGACGGAAGCCAACGCCAGTGTCGAGGCGTCAGGGCGCATCTGGTCGATGAACGGCCATGCGAGGGCACCCGCGCCGACCACCGCGGCCATGCCGGTGGCGACATAGAGAAAATCACGACGGTTGGGATCCTGGGTGTCGGTTGCGCTCACGGGTGCCTGATCCTTTCGCCTATTCCGCGCCGGTGGCTGAGCCATGTTCCCCGCTCAATTGCGCCAACCCGACAGCGCATGGCGAACAGGCTTGCGAATTCCTCCGGCATTTGGACTTCGGTTTATGCGTGAAGCCCGTTTTTGTCCAGACGGGTGAAGGCACAAGGGCAGATTGTCGCGGGGACAAAATCCGTCCTCGGTCAGCGCGACGCCGGATGGCCGCCAAAGATCGCTAAACAACAGGGAAACAACCGCAATTCCGGGGTCGCCTCCACCTCGACACCGGACACCGGCCCGGTCTATCCTTGCCACCATGGCACACGTCATAGACCGCGACACATGGGCTGTTCGCTCTGACGGCTGGAAGGGCGAGCTGCAATGCGGCGCCTACGGCTCCAAGTCCTGCCTGATCTTCAACTATCTGCCTGATGTCGGCGGCGGCCCCCGGCTCCACACGCATCCCTACGCAGAGATCTTCATCATCCGCCAGGGCACCGGCCTGTTCACGGTCGGCGACCAGGAGGTCGAGGCCTTTGCCGGCCAGATCGTGATCGTTCCGCCCAACACGCCGCACAAATTCACCAATCTCGGACCGGGCCCTCTGGAAACCACCGACATCCACGAGAACGGCACCTTCATCACCGAATGGCTGGAATGACCATGATCCCGAAAGCGGGAACCAGTTTTCGCCGGAGGTCATGGTCGAACAAAAGAGCTATTTCGCGCCGAGCCTGACCAGAACCGCCTTCGGGATGTTGTATTCGCGAATGACGGCGTCATGCTTTCGCAATCCGCACAGTTCGCGCTGGATGAAATAGCCGTGCACCGCCTCTGCGGCCTCCTTGAGGAGACGGGGACGCAGGTTCTCATCGCCATTGTCGCGCAGCCTCCCCAGCGTTTCCTCGACCCGCTGGCCGGCGCGGCCGAGTGCTGCCGCCTTCTCGGCGAGGATTTCATGGCCGAGCGCGTCGAAGGCGGCTTCGGCAGCCGTGGCGCTGGCAGATGGAGGACGCAGCGACATTTCAGCCTCCTTTCCCAAAAATCATGCGGTGTGTGACGAATTCTTCGCCTATCACCGGCTGGAAGCCAAGCCGCTCATAGAACGCGAAGGCTTCTTGCGGCGCACGGGTGTTCAGCGCGGTAAAATGCTGACGCGCCCTATCGATGACGGTCTCGACCATCATGCGGCCAAGGCCGGTGCGGCGGTGAGGCGCGCTGACGAACAGGTGCCGGACCCGGCCCTGGTCCCTCGCCTCGAAATAAGGATCGATGTTCAGCCCGCACACACCGGCAAGGTCGCGGCCATGCCATGTGCCGTACAGCGCCTCGCCCCGCTTCAGGAACTTGTTGCGGCCGCTTGCCCAGCCATCCGCCAGGCGCACCAGCATCCAGTACCCCTCCAGACGGCTCTCCTCCTTCAGCGCGTCGAAGCCCGGCGTGGTTGGCCGGAGCCGCTTGAGCACAAAGCCGACCTCCGCCGATCCACCCATGCCCTCACTCCGCCGCCCCCTCATTCCGCCGGTCGCGTCTCTTCGAGCACGCTTTCCTCGTGATAGAGGAAGCCGCCGGACTGCCGCTGCCACAGCCGCGCATAGAGCCCGTCAAGCGCCACCAGTTCGTCATGCGTGCCTTGTTCGACGATGCGGCCGCCGTCGAGCACCACCAGCCGGTCGAGCGCGGCGATGGTCGACAGCCGATGGGCGATGGCGATGACCGTCTTATCCTCCATCAGCAACGCCAGATTCTCCTGGATCGCCGCCTCGATGTCCGAGTCCAGCGCCGACGTCGCCTCGTCGAGGATCAGGATCGGCGCGTCCTTGAGGAAGACGCGGGCGATTGCCACGCGCTGGCGCTGGCCGCCCGACAGTTTGACGCCGCGCTCGCCGACAAAGGCCTCGTAGCCGGCACGGTCCCGGTTGTCGCGAAGGCCCACGATGAATTCGTGCGCCTCGGCCTTCCTGGCCGCAGCGATCATCTCGGCATCGGTCGCGTCAGGCATGCCGAGTTTGATGTTGTCGCGCAGCGAACGGTGGAACAGTGCCGTGTCCTGGCTGACGACACCGATATTGGCGCGCAGCGAATTCTGCGTCACACCAGCGACGTCCTGACCGTCGATGGTGATGGACCCGCTTTCCAGATCGTAGAGCCGCAGGATCAGATTGGCGAGCGTCGTCTTGCCGGCGCCGGACGGCCCGACCAGCCCGACCTTTTCACCCGGCCGCACGACTAGGTCGATGCCGTTGAGCACGCCGAACCCCTTGCCGTAGTGGAACTCGACATTCTTGACCTCGATGCGCCCACCGGCCACCACGAGTTCTTTTGCGCCGGGCGCATCGGTGAGGCCGAGCGGCTGCGAGACCAGCGCCTTGGAGTTTTCCAGCACACCGAGATTACGCAATATGCCGTTGAGCTGCATCATCACCCGGCCGAGCAGCATGTTGAGCCGCAGCACCAGCGACAGCGTGAAGGCGACCGCGCCAACGGTGATCGAGCCTTCGAGCCACAGATAGACGGCAAAGCAACCGATCGTCGTGATCATGATGCCCGACAGTGTCGTCAGCGCCATACGCACGCCGGTCAGTCGGCGGGTGAACGGGCGCAGCGCGTCGAGATAGATGTCGAAGCCGTTCTTGATGTAGCGGTCGTCGCCATCGGCCGAGAACAGTTTCAGCGTCTGCACGTTCGAATAGGAATCGACGATGCGGCCGGTGATCATCGAGCCGGCTTCGGCGGTTTCCTCTGCGTGCTTACGGATTGCCGGCAGATAGAGCTTGGCCAGCCAGCCGAAGGCGGAAATCCAGATCACCACCAGCACGGCCAGCCTGAGATCCAGCCCGGCGACCAGCGCCAGCGTCGTCACGGTATAGACGATCATGAACCAGATGACCTCGATGAAGCTTTCCATCAGGTCACCGGTGGCTTGGCCCGCCTGCCAGACCTTGGTGGCGATGCGGCCGGCGAAATCGTTCTGGAAGAAGGCGTAGGACTGGCGCGACACGTACCGGTGCGCCTGCCAGCGCACCAGATTGTAGAAGCCGGGCGTGATTGTCTGTTCGTCGACCAGCGCTGACAGGCCGACGACGATGGTGCGGATGACCAGCACCACCGCGATCATGAACACCAGTTCGGGGCCGGCGGCATTCCACAGCGCGTGCCAGCTGCGCTCGCCGGGAAGCTGGTCGAGAATGTCGACCAGCCGCCCGACGAAGTAGAACAGGCCGGCTTCGACCAGCGGTGCTATGCCGCCGATGAGCAGCATGGCGAAAAAGGCGAATTTCGCCTGGCCGACATAGTGCCAGAGAAAACCGCCGACGCTCGTCGGTGGCCGAAGATTCGCCGGCTCCCTGAACGGATAGACCCAGTTCTCGAACCAGCGATAGACGGCTGTCATCATGCGGCGGCCATCATTCTGCGGCTTGCCCCTTTGCACGTGCGTCATTGGCGGCATCGGCCGGGCCATCGTCGAGCAGGAACCCGCCCGACTGACGCTGCCAGAGCTGCGCGTAGAGCCCGCCCCGGGCGACGAGTTCCTCGTGCGAACCTTCCTCGATGACGTGGCCCCTGTCCATCACCACCAGCCGGTCCATCGCCGCGATGGTCGACAGCCGGTGCGCGATGGCGATGACGGTCTTGCCTTGCATGAGCTTGTAGAGATTCTCCTGGATGGCCGCTTCAGCCTCGGAATCGAGCGCGGACGTCGCCTCGTCAAGGATAAGTATAGGTGCGTCCTTCAACATAACGCGAGCAATGGCGATGCGTTGCCGCTGGCCGCCGGACAATTTGACGCCGCGATCGCCGACATGGGCGTCGAATCCCTTGCGGTCCTTGGCATCCGAAAGCCCGGAGATGAAGTCCAGCGCCTCGGCGCGCCGCGCCGCCTCGACGAGCAATTCGTCGCTGGCGTCAGGCCGGCCATAGAGGATGTTTTCACGCACCGAACGATGCAGCAGGGAGGTGTCCTGCGTGACCATGCCGATTTGGGCGCGCAGCGAATCCTGCGTCACGCCGGCGATCTCCTGGCCGTCGATCAGAATCCGGCCAGCTTCCAGGTCGTAGAAGCGCAGCAGGAGGTTGACCAGCGTCGACTTGCCGGCGCCCGAGCGGCCGACAATGCCGACCTTCTCGCCCGGCTTCACCGTCAGCGACAGGCCCTCGATGACACCTTTCTGCTTGCCATAGTGGAACCGGATGTCGTCGAAGCGGATCTCGCCCCTGGTGACGGAGATGTCCTTGGCCCCCGGCCGGTCCTCGACCAGGCGCGGCAACGAGATCGAGGCGATGCCGTCCTGCACGGTGCCGATGTTCTCGAACAGGCCCGACATTTCCCACATGATCCACTGCGACATGCCCCACATCCGGAGCACCAGCCCGATGACCACGGCGACCGCGCCGATCGTCACCGCCTGCCCCAGCCACAGCCATAGCGACAGCGCGGTGACGGAGAACAGCAGCAGC
Source organism: Mesorhizobium sp. P2_C7 (assembly GCF_056404515.1). Taxonomy (NCBI): domain Bacteria; kingdom Pseudomonadati; phylum Pseudomonadota; class Alphaproteobacteria; order Hyphomicrobiales; family Phyllobacteriaceae; genus Mesorhizobium; species Mesorhizobium sp. P2_C7. The sequence continues at coordinate 45,117 of NZ_JBFUDW010000020.1, forward strand.
GCGTTCAGGATATAGAGGACGCCATACAGCACCGTCACCAGCCGCATCGACCGGTAGACCGTCTCGAGGAAGCCGGCCATGCCCTCCTTGGCGAAGGATGCTTCGCGGCGTGCATGGCTGAACAGCTTGACCGTCTGGATGTTGCTGTAGCTGTCGACGACGCGGCCGGTCATGGTCGATCGGGCATTGGCCTGTTCTTCGCCGACCTTGCCCAGCCGCGGAATGAAATAGCGCAGCAGCAGGACATAGCCGACGAGCCAGACGACAAGCGGCGTTGCCAACCGCCAGTCGGCCGAGCCGACAATGAAGAGCATGCCAAGGAAATAGACGATGACGTAGTTCAGCACATCGATCAGCTTGATGACGCATTCGCGCACGGCGAGCGCCGTCTGCATCAGCTTAGTGGCGATGCGGCCGGCGAACTCGTCCTGGTAGAAGCTCATCGATTGCTTGAGCAGGTAGCGGTGCACCTGCCAGCGTATGCGCATGGGATAGTTACCCATCAGCGTCTGCTGGTTGAGCAGCGAATGGAGCCACACCGTTCCCGGCAGCGCGAACAGCACGATGAACGCCATGCCGGCGAGCTTCCATGCTTCCGTCTGCAGGAAGGTTTCGCGATTCTGCCCCGACAGCCAGTCGACGATCCGGCCGAGGAAGCCGAACATCCACACTTCGGCGATGGCGATGGCCGTCACCAGCACCGCGTCAAGAAGGATGTAGGGCCAGGCCCCGCGTGTGTAATGCACGCAGAAGGCGACCAGCGTCTTGGGCGGCTCGACCGGTTCCGCTGCGGGGAACGGGTCGAGCCTTTTTTCAAACCAGCCGAACAACATAAGTCATGCTCACAAATCTGTTTTCCGCTCACGCGGCGTGGGAACGTACGAAGTCGCCAGACCGCTCGGCGTCAAGGACCGATGGCTCGGCATCGTCCGAGCCATCGGTCCTGCTTCGCGCTATATAGGGGCTCGCGCTCTTTTCGCCGACAGCCGTGCTTGTCGATCCTGACGGCGCGGTGTCGACAACCCGGAGCTTCGGCCCCGGCCGGATCAGCCGGATGATCCGGCGCACCAGCGACGGCCGGCTCGGGTCGGGAACCGCGTGCGAGAAATCGACATCCGGCAGCATGCCGCGATGCGGCCGGCGGCGGACTTCGGCATGCACCGCCGACGAATAGGTTTCGCCGATCAGCAGCGCCCAGGTTGCCATTTTCTGGTCGTGCAGGCTCCTCGAGCCAGGTATTCTGTAGGGATCGAACATCGGTCCGTCCTCCGTGTGAAAATAGAGATGAAAAGGTGAATCCATATCGTCCGCCGGCATTCGGCCGGAGGCACGGATTGCGTCGGTCTGGACACGACGGTAGTCGTTGGTCTGGACATGACGGCGGGCGTCAGTCTGGACACGACAAGCGTCGGTCTGGACACGTTCAGGCGGGGCGTTCAGCCCCTTTGACAGTTTGAAAAACATCGCAGGATTCCTTCGAGAGCCGAAAAAGCGTTTCGGCGGGAATCGGTGCGATCAAGTCTTAGAGAGCCAGGAGAATTGTCGTACCGAAACCGCCATGGGGCGAACAAGCCCACGAGAGGGGCGCTGGATGTGCATGGTCATCATGAATTTCCCCTCCATCGGTTCGGGTTGACAATGGGTCTGACATACCCGACTTCGCAGAAAATGGCCACCCGCAGGTCCAGCAATTTCCAAAACCGCGAGCCGGCTGTGGCCGATCTGCCACTTATTAGAAGGACGCGGAAATGAACGACCGTCTCCGCATCGCGCTCTACCAGCCTGATATCGCCGGCAACACCGGCACAATCCTGCGCTTTGCCGCTTGCCTCGGCCTTGGCGTCGATATCATCGAACCGGCCGGCTTTCCGCTCTCCGACCGGGCGCTTAAGCGAGCCGGCATGGATTACCTCGAAATGGCTGATCTGACCCGGCATGTCGATTGGCACGCCTTCGAGGACTGGCGCAGGGCGGGCGCCCGCCGGCTGGTGCTTCTGTCGACCAAGGCCGCGATTCCCTACACGAGCTTTGCCTTCGCCAGTGGCGACATCCTTTTGTTCGGCCGCGAATCCGCAGGCGTGCCGGATGCTGTCCATCAAACGGCGGATGCGCGGCTGACCATCCCCATGCAGGGTGCCGCGCGCAGCATCAACGTCGCGCTGTCCGTCGCCATGGTGGCGGGTGAAGCCATCCGGCAACTCGGCTAGGAGTTCGCTGGCAACCCCCGTCAATTTGACCCAGGCGCACATCGCCCTCTCCTTCATTTGCACATCCTGGGTTTCTTGCTACAAGCTCAACTTAACTTGAGGTCAAGCGATAAAATCGAGGCGGGAAAGCAAGGATGGCACCAGTAACGGAATTAACGGTCGGCCAGGTGGCGATGCGCAGCGGGGTGGCGGTGTCGGCTCTGCATTTCTATGAGGCGCGCGGCCTGATCCGCAGCCACCGCACGTCCGGCAACCAGCGCCGCTACGGCCGCGACGTGCTGCGGCGCGTGGCGATCATCAAGGTCGCGCAGGAGGTCGGCATCTCGCTGGCCGAGATCGGTGCCGCCTTGGCATCCCTGCCAGAGGGCCGCACGCCGACCCGCGACGACTGGAACCTTTTGTCCACCGCCTGGCGCGACGGGCTCGATCACAAGATCGCCCAGTTGAAGAAACTGCGCGACGGGCTGACCGACTGCATCGGCTGCGGCTGCATGTCGATCGACAAATGCCCGCTCAGGAACAAGGGCGACCGCCTGTCTAGGGACGGCACGGGGGCGAGACGGTTGGTGGCTACACCTTCTCTCCGTTCGGGGAAAAGGTACCTGAAATCCTAATCCGCCGCCGGCAGCCGCCTGATGGTGAATTCGATCAGGTCGCCCGGTCGCTCGAACCAGCTTTCGATCTCGGTCCAGTAGGCCTGCTTGGGAAAGCGCTCGAACCATTCCTTGGCCTTGAGGCGCGCATCGGAGCGCGGCAGCACGAAGGTCTCGCGCAAAAACCCGTCGCGTGGCATGCGCGTGCGCTCGGTCCGGCTTTGGTCGAGCCTTTTCTTCAGGCCATCCAGCGGTGGTCTTGCCGGGGTGCGCACGAAACAACTCCTTGCACCTTAATGACGCTTGGACACTTGACCCTTGCCCCTAAGAGATTAGGGATCGCGCCGGCAAAAGACGAGTCATTTGTAGGGACTCGGCCCCCGCAACCGGAGACGGCACTTGGAACGACCTGAAATACCGGCAGGCCTGCCCGCCGACATCGAACAGAAGAAGATGAAGGCGCGCCTTTGGTTCGAGGCGCTGCGCGAACGCATCTGTGGCGCCTTCGAGCAAATCGAGCAGGATCTTGGCGGCCCGCTGGCCTCGTGGTCGCCAGGCCGTTTCGAAAAGACGCCATGGGAGCGCGACGAGGGCCGCGGCGGCGGCGGCACCATGTCGATGATGCATGGCCGCGTCTTCGAGAAGGTCGGCGTCCACACCTCGACGGTCTATGGCGAGTTCTCACCCGAATTCAGGAAGCAGATGCCCGGCGCCGAGGAAGACCCGCGCTTCTGGGCCAGCGGCATTTCGCTGATCGCTCACCCCTGGAACCCCAACGTTCCGGCCGTGCACATGAACACCCGCATGGTCGTCACGTCTAGCCAATGGTTCGGCGGCGGCGCCGATTTGACGCCGGTGCTCGACCGTCGGCGCACCCAGGACGATCCCGACACCATCGCCTTCCACCGGGCCATGCAGTTCGCTTGCGAGAAGAGCCCCGAGGTCGCCGATTATCCGAAATTCAAGGCCTGGTGCGACGAGTATTTCTATCTGCCGCATCGCAACGAGCCGCGCGGCACCGGCGGCATCTTTTTCGACTGGCTGCATTCGGGCGAGGACAAAGGCGGCTGGAACGCTGATTTCAACTTCGTCCAGGATGTCGGACGCTCCTTTCTCGTCGTCTACGGCCACCTCGTGCGCGCCAACTTCAATGAGAACTGGACCGATGGCGACCGCGACGAACAGCTCATCCGGCGTGGCCGCTATGTCGAATTCAACCTGCTTCACGATCGCGGCACCATCTTCGGACTGAAGACCGGCGGCAATGTCGCCTCGATCCTCTCCAGCCTGCCGCCCGAGGTCCGCTGGCCGTAACAAAATGGTGAGCGCGATGTGAGCCGCATTGATGTCCCATTTGCTCGAAATGGGCATGGAATGTGGCATACAGCACCGCGAAAGATTTCTTTTTCGTCTAATAGGCGATTGAAAAGGCTGGCCTATTTCCTGCGCCGGGTCGGGAAGCGCCGGCGGTTCGCCTGAGAGCAAAACAGAAGCGAGCCGCGACCCGACGCGACCGGACGGCCCAGACGATGCGGGACATCTTCGTCAAAAAGGATACCCGCCTTTTCCAGGAGTACTTCGCAATGCGCAGGATCATTGTTTCGGCTGCCGCGGCTGCCCTTCTCGCTTCCGGTTCGGTGGCATTCGCCGCCGTCAAGCACACCACCGGAACGATCAAGACCTTTGACGCAACGGCCATGAGCCTTGTCCTCGATGACGGATCGTCTTTTACGCTTCCCAAGACCTTCAAGGATCCTGGCCTTCAGGTCGGTGAAAAGGTTCGCGTCTCATGGGAGATGAGCGGCAAGAACAAGGTTGCCGAGGCCGTCAAGATCGCAAAGTGACAGCCTGCCTGCCACAGCAGGACGAGACGATTTCTGGTCCTGCTTTGGGATAGCGTAAGAGGGCGGAGCAGCGCTGCTCCGCCTTTTCGCCGTTGACTGCGACCAATGCCGCCCCATCTGTGTTATGCTGTTCCCCCGCTCGCGGCCCAAGTTCCCATCCTGGATTTGGACCATGAGCCGAAAAACTATCGGAGCCTCAGGCTCCGCGGAGGAAAAGGAGAAATCCCATGAAACAATTTCACTGCGGGTCGCTGGTGCCCGGCTGTGACTGGCACACGCGTGCCGACGAGGAGGCCGAGGTCATGCGCCGTGCCGTAGAGCACATGCGCGAGACCCATGGCGAGGCGGTCATCCGCGAGACGATGATCGAGGCGATCCGCTCGCGCATCGAGAAGACCCGCGACGCTGCGTGACTTCAGCCTGCTTTCAAGGCTTCCGCGGCGCGTTCAAGCAGCGCGCCGCGATCGGGCGAAAAGCCCGCTTCGACCCATTCAGTCTCAAGGGTCTTGAGGATTTCCCCAAGCTTCGGCCCTGGAGTTGCGCCGAGCCGCGTCAGATCGGCGCCCTTTAGCGGAAACAACGGCTTCTCCCATTTCAGGGCGAAGGTAAGCAGGCGCGAAAAGCCGCCGGCTTCGAGCAACGCGTCATTGTCCTGGACGGCGCGCATCCGCGCGCCCGCAAGCGACAGCCGCAGGCGGTCGACGAACCCCTGTCGGTCGCCGCGATAGAGCCGCTTTGCCAACTCGCCCTCCGTCGTCTTCGGCTCGGCGGCGGTGGCCAACGTCCAGTGGCGCAGGCGATCCGCTTCGGCGGTCGAAAATTTGAGCCGCTCGGCGAGCGTCTTCATGCGCGCGGCATCCGGCGGCACGATCGCTTCCAGCCTGAGCAGGGGGTCAGGTGCCCAGTCCAGATCCTTCTCGGCCTTGGTCAGCGCATGGATCGCGTCGATGCCCCATTTCTCGCTTTCCGGCAGCGCGGCGGTCAATACGCCGGCCTGCCGCATCCAGAGCAACGCCCGCGAAGGATCGGGCGCCGACAGAAGCTTCTTCAGTTCCGACCAGATGCGCTCGGCCGAAAGCTGGGCCAGCCCTTCCTTCAGCCGGGCACAGGCTTTCAGCCCCTCGGCATCCGGCCGGCCATCGCCGTACCAGGCGAAGAAGCGGAAGAAGCGCAGGATGCGCAGATAATCCTCGCGGATGCGCGCTTCCGGATCGCCGATGAAGCGCAACCGGCGCGCCTCGATGTCGGCGATGCCGCCGACCAGGTCGATCACCGTGCCATCGGCCTCGGCATAGAGCGCGTTGATGGTGAAGTCGCGCCGCTCGGCGTCGAGCTTCCAGTCGCTCCCGAACGACACCTTGGCGCGACGGCCATCGGTCTCGACATCGGCGCGTAAGGTGGTGATCTCATATGGCTTGCCGCCGGCAACCACGGTGATCGTCCCATGCTCGATGCCGGTCGGAACCGCCTTGAAGCCTTCCGCCTCGGCGCGGCGGATGGTTTCCTGCGGCAGACAGGTGGTGGCGATGTCGATGTCGGCAACCGGCTGGCCCATCAGCGTGTTGCGTACCGCGCCACCGGCAACACGCGCCTCTTCGCCGCTTTGCGCCAATGCGGCAAGCAGGCGCTGCAGATGCTTGTCGCCGAGCCACTCGGCCCGGCCCGCGATAGAGACATTCACGCATAGAGCCTTTCGTAGAGCGTACGGATAATGCCGGCGGTGACGCCCCAGATGCGCCGGTCGCCATAGGGCATGTCGTAGAAGAACCATTCGAGATCGTTCCACATGCGGCTGTCGCGCTTGTGGTTGGCCGGGTCCATCAGGAAACGCAGCGGCACTTCGAAGGCGGCATCGACCTCGTCGGCATTCAAGCTGAGCCGGAAACCGGACCGCACGATGCCCAGCACCGGCGCGATGCGGTAGCCGCTGCCGGCTACGTAGTCGGGCATGCGGCCGATGATCTCGATGCGATCCTGAGCAAGGCCGATTTCCTCTAAGGTCTCGCGCACAGCCGCCGCTTCCGGACTGGCATCGGTCGCATCGATGGTGCCGCCGGGAAAGGCCACCTGCCCCGAATGGTTGCGCAGCCTTTCGGCCCGTTTGGTCAACAGAACCGTGGCTTCGCCCTCATGATCGACCACCGGGATCAGCACCGCGGCATTGCGCAGCGGCTTGCCATGGTTGAGGCGTGGATGGCCTGGATTGAAGCGATGGTCACCATAGTCGTCGCCGGCATGCGCATCCGGCTGTGCCGCAAAGCGCGCGCGAAAGTCCGCTGCGGAAAACGGCGCCGTTGACATCTGGTCCATCACGCGCTCAGCCGCTTCAGCTGGTCCGCCGGCATGATCGCAAACACCGCGCCCTTGGAGCGCACGGCGAACATGGTCTTGCCGCCGATCTCGATCTCCTCGCCATGTCCGACCAGCTCATACATCACCGGCCGCGCCACCAGCGCTTCCAGCCGGCCGCGCACCAGCACATAGGGTTTCAGGCCACCGGTCTCGCTCTCGTCGACAAAGCGCAGCGGCCGTTCCGGTCCGGCTTCGACGACATCGCCGACATTGGTGCGGAAGGTGATAATCTGCGCGTCGCCACTGCCCGAAACATCCATCTCGACGGCGATGAATGGCGCGTCGGCGACGCGGATGCCGACCCGTTCCACCGGTGTCACCAGATAGGTCCTGCCGTCCGCGTCCTTGCGCAGCACCGAGGAGAACAGCTGCACCAGTGGCATGCGTCCGATCGACGTGCCCAGATAGAACCAGGTGCCGTCAGCCTTGATCTCCATGTCGAGATCGCCGCAGAAGTCGGGATTCCAGCGCTCGACCGGCGCCGCGCCCTTGCCGGCGCGGGCGGCGCGCGAGATCAGCGCTTCGAGACCGCGCGCCTCGGTGGCGGTCGTGAGGCTTAGCTGGCGATGTTCGGAGTGTTCCGTCATGGTCACGAAATAGTCACTGTTGTTCCGCTTGTCAGCCTAAGTCTGTGATTTAAGTTTTGACATAGGCGCCACGCGAGGCCGAATCGCGGCAACCTATGCTATGGTGCGTGCCGGTATTTCCAACCATGGTATCTCCAACCAAAGGGATCGAAGCTGCATGAGCGTGATGGTCAAGGAAAGCCCGATGAGCGAAACGGACATGATCGCCGAGGCCGAGAAGGCGCTTGCCGACATCTCCAGGATCCGCGACGGGGTCGGCCGGGTCATCTTCGGCCAGGAGAGCGTCGTCGAGCGCACGCTGGTGGCGCTGCTGGCCGGCGGCCATGCGCTGCTGGTCGGCGTGCCGGGCCTTGCCAAGACCAAGCTGGTCGAGACGCTGGGCGTCGTGCTCGGCCTCGATTCACGCCGCATCCAGTTTACGCCCGACCTGATGCCGTCCGATATCCTCGGCTCCGAGGTGATGGAGCAGGACGAGTTCGGCAAGCGTTCCTTCCGTTTCATCTCCGGGCCGATCTTCGCCCAGCTTTTGATGGCCGACGAGATCAACCGTGCCTCGCCGCGCACCCAGTCGGCGTTGCTGCAGGCGATGCAGGAGTACCACGTCACCATTGCCGGCGCCCGCCACGACCTGCCGGCGCCCTTCCATGTGCTGGCAACACAGAACCCGCTGGAGCAGGAAGGCACCTATCCCTTGCCCGAGGCCCAGCTCGACCGCTTCCTGATGCAGGTCGACATCCTCTATCCCGAAATCGAGGCCGAGCGCCGCATCCTCTTGGAAACCACCGGCATCGAGGACGCCAAAGCGCAGAACGTGCTGAACCCGGTGCGGCTGAAGGAGATCCAGACGCTGATCCGCCGCATGCCGGTGCCGGAAAGCGTCGTCGAGGCGATCCTGACGCTGGTGCGCTCGGCGCGCCCCGGCCAGGGCAATGCCGAGACCGACAAGCATGTCGCCTGGGGGCCCGGCCCGCGCGCCAGCCAGGCGCTGATGCTGTGCACAAGGGCGCGCGCGCTCTACGATGGGCGGCTGGCGCCCTCCATCGACGATGTCCGTGCGCTGGCAGAGCCGGTGCTGCAGCATCGCATGGCGCTGACCTTCGCCGCCCGCGCCGAAGGCACCAGCGTGCGCGACGTGGTGGCAAAGCTGGTGAAAGGGATTTGATGGCGCGCATCGGCGAGGTCCAGGCTCCGGCAGCGACGCGCGACGCGCTCGCTCGTGGCCGGTTGCGGGCCTCGCTTCTGCCTGATCTGCTCGTCGAGGCGCGCCGCATCGTCAACACCGTGATCGCCGGCTGGCATGGCCGCCGCAAGCGCGGCATCGGCGAGAATTTCTGGCAGTTCCGGCCCTATGTCGAAGGCGATGCCTCGCGCATCGACTGGCGCCGTTCGGCCCGCGACGACCACACCTATGTGCGCGACCGCGAATGGGAAGCCGCCCATACGGTGTGGCTTTGGGCCGACCCGTCGCCGTCGATGCTCTACAAATCGACCGGCGCCGGCGTGTCCAAGCAATCGCGCGCGCTTGTGCTGACGCTGGCCATGGCCGAGCTGTTGTCGCGCAGCGGCGAGCGCATCGCCTGGCCCGGCCTCACCGATCCGTTCACCGCCCGCAACGGCGCCGAGCGCATCGCCGCCCAACTCATGCACGCCGGCGAGTTGCCGGCAAAACCCGACCTGTCCGACATCCGCCGCTTCTGCGACATCGTCATCGCCAGCGACTTCCTCGATCCGGTCGAGGAGACGATGGCCTGGCTCGACGTGCTCGCCCGCCATGGCGTGCGCGCGCACCTGATCGAGGTCGCCGACCCGGCCGAGGAAACCTTCCCCTATGCTGGCCGCACCGAATTCACCGATCCCGAGACCGGCGACAAGCTGACCGCCGGCCGCGCCGAAATGCTCGGCGATGAATACCGCCTGCTCTACACCGCCCGCCGCCACGAACTTGCCGCCTGGTGCAAGCGGCTCGGCTGGAGCTTTACCGTCAACCACACCGATCGGCTGGCTTCCGACGCGCTCGTGCGCCTGCACATGGCGATGACCGCCGACGGCGGTTATACCGGGCCGACCGCCGGGGGCAGTCGTGCCGGGAAGGCCGTCGCATGAGCTGGCTGCCGCTCTCCTTTGGCGCCCCCATGGTGCTGTGGGGCCTGCTGGCGCTACCGGTGATCTGGTGGCTGTTGCGGCTGACGCCGCCCAAGCCGCAGACCGAGATCTTCCCGCCGCTGAAGATCCTGGCGCGTGTGTTGAAGCGCGAGGAAACGCCGCAGCAGAGCCCGTGGTGGCTGACGCTGCTCAGGCTGTTGATGGCGGCGCTCATCGTCACCGCCCTTGCCGAGCCGGTGTTCAACCCGCGCGAAAAATTGCCGGCCGAGGGCGCGGCCCTTGCGTTGGTCATCGACAATGACTGGGCAAGTGCCGCCGACTGGAACAAGCGCGTCGCCACCGCCGAGCGGCTGATCAAAGACGCCGGCTCGAACGGCGTGCCGGTCATCGTCGCCTTCACCGCCGAAAAGCCCAATTCGGAAATCGGCCCGTTCGATGCCGCCGCCGCCCTCGACCGGCTGCGTGCCGCCAAGCCACGGCCGATCCCGACCGACCGGCCCGCCGTCTATGCCCGCGTCGCCGGGGCGCTGGACACCTTGCCCGGCGCCAGCGTCGCCGTGCTTGCCGACGGCCTGGCGGCGAAGGGCGACGAGGCCGCCTTCAACACGCTGTTGTCGAAAAATGCCGCCCGTGTCGTGTGGGCCAGTTCAGACCGGCTGTCGCTGACCGGCCTGACCACCGCCGACAACCAGGTCGACGGCTTTGCGCTGACCGCCATCCGCGCGCCGGGCGACCCGGCACCCGCACAAGTCACCGCCGGCGCTTTCGACGACAAGGGCCGCCGCATCGCCGATGCGACGCTGACCTTTTCCCCTGGCGAAACCACCGCCACCGGCACCATGGCGGTGCCGTTCGAGCTGCGCAACGACTTTGCCTCGATCTCGCTCGACGGCGAGCGCCAGGCCGGTGCTGTGCGCGTCCTTGACGAAAGCTCCAAGCGCCGCCGCGTCGGGCTGCTGTCGCAGGCCGAGGCCGACCAAGCGCAGCCGCTTTTGTCGCCGCTCTACTACATCAGGCGCGCGCTGCAGCCCTTCGCCGATCTCGTCGAACCCTCCAGCGCCGACCTCGCCGATGCCATCCCGCAGATCCTCGACCAGAAGCCGGCCATGATCGTCATGGCCGACATCGGCACCATTCCCGCACAGGTTCGACAAAGGCTGGTCGACTGGGTCGACAATGGCGGCACGCTGGTGCGCTTCGCCGGCTCGCGGCTGGCCGCCGCCGGCAATGACGACGACCTGCTGCCGGTCCGCCTGCGCACCGGTGAGCGTTCGCTAGGCGGAGCCCTGTCATGGACGTCACCGCAACCGGTCACCGAATTCCCCAAGGCCGGTCCGTTCGCCGATCTTGCGCCGCCGACCGAGGTCACCGTCACCAGGCAGGTGCTGGCCGAGCCGACGCCCGACATTGTCGAGCGCACCTGGGCCGCCCTCGCCGACGGCACACCGCTGGTCACCGGACTGAAGAAAGGCAAGGGCACGCTGGTGCTGTTCCACGTCACGCCCGAGGCGACCTGGTCGAACCTGCCGATCTCCGGCAGCTTCGTCGAGATGCTGCGCCGCATCGTGCAGCTGTCGCGCAACCAGGGCGCGGCGATCGCCAATGCCGAAGCCGCGGCCACCTCGCTGGCGCCCTACCGCATGATATCAGCCGACGGCTCGCTGGTGCCGCCGACGCCGGATGCACGGCCGCTGGTGCCGGGTCCCGCGCTGGCGGTAACCTTCGAGAACCCGCCCGGCCTCTACGGCTCCGAGACCGGCGTCTTCGCTCACAATTTGCTCGATGCCGCAAGCAAGCTGGCGCCGCTGGCGCGCCCGCAAATCACCGTTCCGGTCACATCGATCCAGTATGCCTTTGACGAATCGCGCAACCTGAAGGGCGCACTGGTCGCCGCCGCTCTGGTGCTGATGCTGCTCGACACCCTGGCGGTGTTCTGGATGGGCGGCCTGTTTGCCCGCCGGCCGCGCCGTGCCGGTGGCGTGGCCACCACCGCCGCGATCCTGATTGCGCTCGGCGCGCTGTTTGGCCATGCCGATCCTGCCCGCGCCGACGACGCCAAACCTGGCGACGAGGTCGCCATCGAGGCCATATCGAAGACCCGCATCGCCTATGTGCTGACCGGCGTGCCGGGCGACGATTCGATCAGCCGCGCCGGGCTCGAAGGCCTGACCCGCTTCCTGGTCGAGAAGACGGCGCTGGAACCCGGCGCGCCGGCCGGCGTCGACATCGCGAAGGACGAGCTGTCGTTCTATCCCTTGATCTACTGGCCGATCGATCCGGCCGCACCGATGCCGAGCCAGGCCGCGATCGCCCGCATCGACGCCTATATGCAGCAAGGCGGCACGGTGCTGTTCGATACGCGCGACCAGTTCGCCAACGGCATCGGCGCCGATTCGACCAGCCCGGCGACGGAGCGGCTGCGCGACATCCTCGGCAACCTCAACGTGCCGCCGCTGGAGCCGGTGCCGTCCGACCACGTGCTGACCAAATCCTTCTTCATCCTGCCCGAATTTCCCGGCCGCTTCAGTGGCAGCCCGCTCTGGGTCGAGGCCTCGCTCGACGCCAGCAATGCCGAGAACCGGCCGGTGCGCACCGGCGACGGCGTCTCGCCGATCATGATCACCGCCAATGATTTCGCCGGCGCCTGGGCGGTCGACGAAAATGGCGATCCGCTGCTGCCGACCGTGCCGGCGGACCCGATGCAGCGCATCTACGCCTTGCGCGCCGGCGTCAATATCATGATGTACATGTTGACCGGCAACTACAAATCCGACCAGGTGCATGTGCCCAYACTGCTCGAACGGCTGGGGCAGTAGGATGACGTGCTTTGTTGCGTTCCCAGCCCGGAATTGCCCTCCCCACAAGGGGGAGGCTAATTCATGAACTGGTCGATCTCCCTCGAGCCGCTGATCTCCTGGCCCCTGCTGGCTCTGGTGCTGGTGCCGCTGGCGCTGCTGGCGCTCATCGGCCTGTGGTTTCGCCAGCGCGGTGCCGTCTTCCGCTTCGTCGCCCTGATGGCGCTCGCGGCCGCCCTGTTCAACCCGGTGTTCCTCAACGAGGAACGCGAGCCGCTGAAAAGCGTCGTCGCCCTCGTCGTCGACCGCAGCCAGAGCCAGGATATCGGCGACCGCACCAAGCAGACCGACGAGGCACTGGCCGGGCTGCAGCAGCGTCTTGGCCGCTTCAAGCAGTTCGATGTGCGCGTCATCGAGGCCGGCAAATCGCAAGCCGCCGAGGAGCGCACCGAGACACGGCTGTTCGGCGCGCTCGAAGGCGCTTTCCGCGACGTGCCGCCGTCGCGCATTGGCGGCGCCATCATGATCACCGATGGCGAGGTGCATGACGCGCCCGCGGGCAGCCCCGATTTCAACGCACCGCTGCATGCCCTGATCACCGGCAACGATCACGAGAAGGATCGCCGCATCCGCTTCGAGAACGCACCGCGCTTCGGCCTTGTCGGCAAGCCGCTCGACATGACCTACCGCGTGATCTCGACGGAAAACGAGACCAGCCCGGTCGAAGTGCGCGTCTCGGTCAATGGCGAGCAGGTCGCGGTCGAACATGCCACCGTCGGCCAGGCCATGCCGCTGCAGGTGACCATTCCGGGCGCTGGCCGCAACATCGTCGAGCTCGCCATCGACCGCGAGCCGGGCGAACTGACCGACACCAACAACCGCGCCATCGCGCTCATCGACGGTATTCGCGAAAACCTGCGTGTGCTGCTCGTCTCCGGCGAGCCGCATGCCGGCGAGCGCACCTGGCGCAATCTCTTGAAATCCGACGCCTCGGTCGATCTCGTCCATTTCACCATTTTGCGGCCGCCGGAAAAGCAGGACGGCACGCCGATCAACGAATTGTCGCTGATTGCCTTCCCGACCCGCGAACTGTTCGTCGAGAAGATCAAGGATTTCGATCTCATCATCTTCGACCGCTACCAGCACCGCGACGTGCTGCCGATCCTCTACTACGACTACATCTCCGAATATGTCGAAAAGGGCGGCGCGCTGCTGATCGCGGCCGGCCCCGAATATGCCGGCGAAAGCTCGATCGCGCGCACGCCGCTGATGTCGGCCTTGCCGGCGATGCCTACCGGCGAGGTGGTCGACAAGGCCTTCTATCCGCGCCTCACCGACCTCGGCCAGCGCCACCCGGTGACGCGCGGGCTCGACGGTTCGGCCACCGAGCCGCCGCACTGGAGCCGCTGGTTCCGCACCATCGGCGTGCAGAATCCCGAAGGCGAAGTGGTGATGAAGGGCGCCGACAACCGGCCCCTGCTCTTGCTCGACCGCAAGGGAGAGGGCCGCGTCGGCATGCTTCTGTCCGACCAGGGCTGGCTGTGGGCGCGCGGCTTCGAGGGTGGCGGCCCGCATGTCCAACTGTACCGACGCATCGCGCACTGGCTGATGAAGGAGCCCGATCTCGAGGAGGAGCGGCTGACCGCCGACGGCCGCGGCATGGTGCTGGAAATCCGCCGCCAGACCATGGCCGATGCTCCCGGCCCGGCGCAGATCATCACCCCGTCCGGCAAGACCTTGACCGTCAAGCTCGACAAATCCGATCCCGGCGTCTTCCTTGGCAGCGTTGAGACCAGCGAGATCGGCCTCTACCAGGTCGCCAATGGCGACCTCACCGCGCTCGCCCATGTCGGGCCGGTCAACGCGCCGGAATTCGCCGATGTCATTTCCACGGAAAACCGGCTGAGAACGCCGGCGGAAGCCACCGGCGGCAGCGTGCGGCGACTGGCGTCATCCACGGCCCTTGGCAGTGACATTACGCTGCCGTCGATCGTGCCCGTCCGCTCGGCCGGCGATGCCAGCGGCAGCGACTGGATCGGCCTGCGCACGACTGACGACAGCGTGCTCAAGGCGGTCTCGCGCGTGCCGCTGTTCGGCGGCTTCCTCGGCCTCGGCCTGCTGCTTCTGGCGATGGGTTCGATGTGGTACCGCGAGGGGCGGTAGGGCTACTCTTCCGGCTCGGTCGTGAACAGCAGCGGATAGCCCTTGGCCTTGCCGGCATCGGTCGCCCGTGTCGCCTTGGTCTCGGCGACATCCTTGGTGAAGACGGCAACGACGCACACGCCGCGCCGGTGCGCGGTGATCATGATCCTGTGCGCCTGGTCTTCGCTGAGCTTGAACTCGCCCTTCAGCACCGTCACCACGAATTCGCGCGGCGTGAAATCGTCATTGATGAGGATGACCTTGTAGAGCTTTGGCCGCTCGGTCTGCGGCTTAACCTCGGTACGCGGTTTTGTGGTGATTTCAGGCATCGGAACCGACAATTTTGCGCAAGCGACCTGGCCCGCATTCTGACACCAGCGAATTCAGCCGTCCATTTTGATTGACGCGCAAAGCCGGTCCGGAGGGCGCCGTCATTCACAACTATGTGGGAAAGTCTCGGTTGCCGTTCAACGGTCCTGGCGGCCGAAGATGCGGCGGCCGGGAATCTGCCGCGCGGCTGTGACGGACGGCAAATCGGACCGAAGGCGGTTTCCGCCCGCATCCGCCCGGCGTTCCAGCCATGCCGCGATCGGCCACGCGACGACGCAGATCAGCGTTGTGCCGGTGAGCACGATCAGCACCCAGGTCTGTGCCGGCGTGATGTAGTCCCAGTTGGTGGAAATCTCCGGCGCGAACAGCGAAGGCTCGGTGCGTCCGCTGGCCGGATCGGGCACCGGGCTGGCGGTGAGCAGGATCAGCACCCTGGCGGCGCCAGTGGCGACCAGGCCGCCAAGCACCAACGAACGCAGAGTGGACGAAAGCCGCTTCTTCATGCGGATTGTCCTACATGGCCGGCATTGCAAACGGGCTAAAGTCGGTCGGGGCGGAAGCTGCCGRCGCGGGGCTTCGGCCAAACATCGGTAGGCTAACCGTCCGCTACATCGCCGATATCAGGGCTTTCAGCGGTCGGACAGGAAAGAAGGCCGCCCCAGCCGAAAAACAACTGGAACGGCCTTGTCGCAGACGGGCAAGGTATGCCTGATCTGGATTAAGCCTTCGGGGCGTCCTTCTTGACGGCCTTCGTCGGAGCCTTCTTGTGCTTCTTGGTCTTCTTGACGACCTTCTTCGGGGCAGTCTTGGCCGGGGCGGCAGTAGCCGGAGCGGTGGTGGTCGTCGAAGCAGCCGGAGCAGCGGTCGTGGTGGCAGCGGCGTTACCGAGAGCCGGCATCGCGAAGGCGAGAGCGACGGCGAGACCGGTTGCGGAGAGGATGGACTTCTTCATGGCTTCACTTCCTTTTTAGCGGGTCGAGTTTTCGAGCGTCACTGAACCGGGTCGTTCGGCGTCACTCCAAGCAGCTTCAAAGCGTTGGCGAGCATCCGGATGCCCTGTGCCTGTTTCTTGGCGGCGCAGTACCGGTTACCCTTTCTCTGAAGTGCCTTTGCCGCGGTGACCTGCGTTGCCGCGGCATGGGTTTCGAGGGCTTCATCAAATTGGTGGCTGAGATTGGCGCACCGTTCGCTCCGGGTGGTGGGCGTCACCTTTGCGTCCGATTGTTCGACAGCGGCAGTAACCAGGCAAATGCCCAGCAACGCACCCAACAAACTGATCGACAACCTTGGCATCGGTTTATCCGTAAACCCCGAGACTAGCGTCGCAGCCGATGACCTGACCGCCACGAGACCAGTTATGCCTTTGTATTTTTTCAGGAGTTTTTCTGAACTGTAGAATTTTGTTTCTGGATTGTGTCTAAGGAAGCCGGTTGGACGCATCATCACCACTGGCCAACATATGGCCTGAATTCTATCGTGTGGGTTGCGACAGAACGGCTTGGCAATCAAACAATGACAGGGCTGCTGTGAAATCCGACGCACACATACTGATCGTCGACGACGACAAGGGCATCCGCGACCTGCTGCAGGAATTCTTCCAGAAGCGGGGCCTGCACACTTCGGTTGCCGCAGACGGCACCGAGATGGAGGCCATCCTGCGCCGCGCCCAGGTGGACCTCATCGTCCTCGACGTGATGCTGCCCGGCAAGAGCGGGCTGGAACTGTGCCGCGACCTTCGCGCCCAGTACTCGACACCGATCATCATGCTGACCGCCGTCACCGAGACCACTGACCGCGTGGTCGGCCTGGAGATGGGCGCCGACGACTATGTGCCCAAACCATTCGACCCGCGCGAGCTTCTGGCGCGCATCCGCGCCGTGCTGCGGCGCAACGGCGCCGCCGAGCCCAAGCGCGCCACCACCAAGCAGATCTACCGCTTCGCCGGCTGGACGATGGACTGTTCGCGACGCCGGCTGATCGCCCCCGACGATGTCAGGGTCGAACTGACCATGGCGGAATTCAACCTACTACAGACCTTCGTCAAGAGCGCGCAGCGCGTGCTGACGCGCGACCAGCTCATCGAACTGTCCGGCGGTGACAGCGACTATTCCTTCGACCGCAGCATCGACATCCTGGTCAGCCGGCTGCGGCGCAAGATGGAAGACGACCCGAAAACGCCCAAGCTGATCCTGACCGTGCGCAGCGGCGGCTACCAGTTCCTGCCCGAGACGACCTCCGAATGAGACGTTTCCTGCCGCAGACCCTGCCTGTCTGGGTGCTGCTGATCGTCATCGCCGGCCTGCTGATCAGCCAGGTCGCGACCCTCTACATCGTGTCGCGCGACCGCGCCGCGGCCAACGACGTTGTCGACCTCTACCGTCTCAATGACCGTGCCTTCTCGCTGGTGCAGCTCATGCATGACGCCAGTCCGGAGCAACGAAAGGCGACGGCGACCGGCCTGTTCAATTCCACCTACGCGCTTACCGTCACCGACACGCCCGCGGTCACCTCGTCGATTGCCGGCGACGACGAACTGGCGGAACTCGAAGACATCCTCGTCGGCCGGCTGTCGAAATTCGGCATCACCGATGCGCGGGTGCGGCGCGACCCGGCGACGCGCGAGGCCGACGATGCCACCGGCATGGCACCGGGACCGGATATCGGCCAGGTCGAGCGCGACCTGCTGGTTCTGGCCGCCGACTTCGCCCAGAGCGACAAGCTGACGGCGTCGCTGCGCTTCGCCGACGGCCAGTGGCTGAACTTCACCGAGCCGATCACGCCTGTCGGCCCGATCCTGAGCTTCGACAGCCTGCCACTCTATTCGCTGATCGCGGGCCTGGTGGTGATCATGTCGATCTGGTCGTTGCGCCGGCTGACGGCTCCCTACCGGATGATGGAAACCGCCGTGAACCGGATCGGCAAGGATCTGAAGAGCCCGCCGATCGCCGAAAGCGGCAGCCGCGAGGTGCGTGCCGCCGCCAAGGCGATCAATGCCATGCAGGCCCGGTTGCGCGAATATGTCGAGGACCGCGAACATCTGGCGGCGGCGCTGGCGCATGATCTGCGCACGCCGATGACAAGGATGCGTCTGCGCCTGGAGCTGTTGCGCAAATCGGCCGTTCGCGAAGCGCTGGCGCACGATCTCGCCGATGTCGAGAGCATCGCCAGCTCGGTGATAGACTTCGCCACCTTCGAGGTGACCGAGGAAAAGAGCGAACGCATCGACTTCTGGTCGCTCGTCGAGTCGATCGCCGACAGCTATGACGACATCTCGTTCGATGACGACACCCGCTCGCGTGGCCTGATCTGCATGGCACGGCCGGTCGCGCTCAGGCGTTGCGTCACCAATCTGATGCAGAATGCGATCACCTACGGCAAGAAGGCGCATATCAGCCTGCGCCGCTCGGAGAACATGATCCTGCTCACCATCCGCGACGAAGGGCCGGGCATACCGCAGGCGCAGATCGACGCCGTGTTCGGCTCGTTCGTGCGCCTCGAACAATCCCGCAACCGCCAGACCGGCGGTCTCGGTCTCGGCCTGACCATTGCCCGCAACATCGCGCGGGCCGCCGGCGGAGAGATCAGCCTGTCCAACAACCCGGGCGGTGGCCTGCTGACGCAACTGCGCCTGCCGCTGGCGGCGTAGGGCGATTTGGGACCACCAGGCAGCCTTCGCTGCAGCGAAGGCCGCAGCCGAAGCCTGGCGCTACCGCCGCAGCACCGCGCTCAGCACGTCGCGGATGCCGATGGCGCCGACAAAGCGCGACTGGTCGTCGAACAGCGCCACGGGTGCGGTCTGCGAGCGATGCATGGCCAGCATCACGGTTTTCAGCGAGGTGCCGGGGTTGGCCCAGAACACTTGCGCCGCTTCCTCGGACTGGCCCTCGACATCGGCGCATGACACCCACACCGCAGGCTTGCCGTCGCGTTCGGCCGCCGCCACCAGTCCGTGGTCGTCGATCTTGAAGCGCGTCGTCTTGCGCCGGTCGAGCCACACCCAGCCATTGTCGCCGTGCTCCAGGTCGCGACGGTCGCGCATCACATTCCAGGCGGTCAGCACCGACAGCGGGTTCACATTTGCGATGAAGTCGCGGACATAGTCGTTGGCGGGCCGCAGCACGATGTCTTCCGGCGCGCCGGTCTGCACGATGCGCCCGCCTTCCATGATGGTGATATGGCTGCCGATCTTCAGCGCCTCCTCGAGGTCGTGGCTGACGAAGATGATGGTCTTCTTCAGCTCGGCCTGCAGCTGCAGCAATTCATCCTGCAGCTTGGTGCGGATCAGCGGGTCGAGCGCCGAGAACGGTTCGTCCATCAGCAGGATCGGCGCCTCGGTAGCGAAGGCACGGGCCAGGCCGACGCGCTGCTGCATGCCGCCCGAAAGCTCATGCGCGTATTTCTTCGACCACTGGTCGAGATGAACGAGCTCCAACTGCTTTTTGACGCGCTCCTTGCGCTCGGCTTCCGGAACACCGGCGAGTTCGAGGCCGAGGCCGACATTCTCCTCGACCGTGCGCCAGGGCAGCAGGCCGAACTGCTGGAACACCATAGCTACCTGCTTCTGCCGCAGCCTTCTCAACGTCACCTCATCGCAGGTGACGACGTCGACGGTCTTGTCRCCGTCCTTGACAAGCACCTGACCGCGCGACACCACGTTCAGCCGGTTCACGGCCCTCAGCAATGTCGACTTGCCCGAACCGGACAGGCCCATCAGCACGGAAATCTCGCCCTCGTTCACGGTCAGACTGGCGCCTGCGCAACCCAGCACATTGCCGGTCTTTTCGAGGATCTCGGCGCGGGTGGCTCCAGCGTCAATCATTGCCAGAGATCCGGCCTGGTCGGCGCCGAAGACGATATCGACGTTTCTGAAATCGACGGCGACGGTCATTTCTTGCCTCCAACGGCAATGCGGGTCATCCGGTCAAGCACGATGGCGAGGACAACGATGGCCAGGCCCGCCTCAAGCCCGAGGTCGATGCGGCGCGAGCCGAGCGCTCTGTTGATTTCAGTGCCGAGGCCGCCGGCGCCGATCAGCGCCGCGAACACCACCATAGACAGCGACAGCATGATCGATTGCGTCAGACCGGCCATGATGGTTGGCAGCGCCGAGGGCAGTTCCACCTTCCACAACAGCTGGCTCTTGGTGGCGCCGAACGCTTCGCCTGCCTCGACGATCGACTTCGGTACCGAGACGACGCCGAGATGGGTGAGCCTGACCGCGGTCGGGATGACGAAGATGATGGTGACGATGAGGCCGGGCGCGTTGCCGAGACCGAACAGCGTCAGCACCGGGATCAGGTAGACGAAGGTCGGCAGCGTCTGCATCAGGTCGAGCACCGGCAGCATGATTCGGTAGACCTTCGGCTTGTGCGCGGCCCAGATGCCGAGCGGCACGCCGATGGCCATCGCCATGGCGGYGGCCGCAACCACGAGCACCAGCGTCTGCACCGTCTGCTTCCACAGGTTCTGGTTGATGATGAAGATCAGGCCGAGGAAGACGCCAATTGCGAGCGGCCTCGAGCGCTGCAGCAGCCAGGCGATGGCGGCGATGACAAGCGCCAGCAGCACCGGCGGCACCAGCAGCAGGATGTCGACCAACCCGTCGAGCAGGAAATTGAGGCCATTCGAAAAGGCCCTGAAGACAGTGTCGAAATTGTCGGTGAGGAAGCCGAAGAACGCCTTTCCCCAGGCGCCGATCGGAATCTTGTGATCGACCATGAATTTCGAGATCGGATCCATATCGCCCCTCTCATGCAGGAGACCGCCCTGCCCTCGGCCTCTGATGTCGCAACGTCATCTTGTCACAGGATATGAAAAAGGGCAGCCTTTTCCAGAATGGCTGCCCTTTATTTCGGTCACGCCGAAATCACAGTCGGCTCAGCTTCCGAGCGCGGTCTTGATCGCCGCTGCCGCGTCGCCGCCATCGAAGGTGGTGACGCCGGCGATCCAGGGCGCAACCGCGCCGGGATTCTTCTTCAGCCAGTCGCTCGCCACCGTGTTGGCATCGCCGCCCTTGAGGATCGCGTCCATCATCTGGCCTTCCATGTCCAGATTGAACTTCAGATTGGCGATGAACTTGCCTGCATTCGGGCACTCCGTGGTGTAGCCCTTGCGCACATTGGTAAACACGGTGGCAGCACCGAAGCCGCTGTCGCCCATGCCGTCGAGATAGGTGATCTTCATGGCGCCCATCACCGGATGCGGCGTCCAGCCGAGGAAGGCGATCCACTCATTGTTCTTCATCGACTGCTCGGCCTGCGTCAGCATGCCGGCTTCCGAGGATTCGACCAGCTCGAAGCCTTCGAGATTGTCCTTCGGGTTCTTGATCATGTCGAGGATGATGCGGTTGCCGTCATTGCCGGCTTCGATGCCGTAGATCTTGCCGTTGAACTTGTCCTTGAACTTGCCGATATCGGTCAGCGACTTGACGCCGGCATCCGCGACATAGGTCGGCACCACGATGCCGTAGCCGGCGCCGGTCAGGTTCGTGCTGATGGTCTCGACCGAACCGTCGGCGGTGTAGTCCTTAATGTCGTTGGTCATCGACGGCATCCAGTTGCCGAGGAAGACATCAAGATCCTTGTTCTTCAGCGACGCCATGGTCACCGGCACCGACAGCTGGATCGTCTGCGGCTCGTAGCCGAGCGCGGTCAGCAGAACGGAAGCGACACCGGTCGTCGCCTGGATATCGGTCCAGCCGACATCGGAAAGACGCACCGCCTTGCAGCTTGCCGGATCGCCGGCGAAGGCAGCGCTCGTAGACAACAGAGCCGCCAGGCCAAGGCCGGCGACGAAGGAACTCATGCGCGACATAGATATTCTCCCATTGCGATTCTTAGGCGAAGCGAAGTTACGGTTTCTCTGCCCGCCTTGTTTCGTCAGCCAAACACCATTCTGGTGTGGTTTCAAGCATTAAGGCAATCACGATCAACGGCGCAGGCTGGCCAATCAGCGACACGCTTCCTGCTTTTGCATTGCGCGGCCGTCGTTTTTTGAGAGCGGGGGTCGTTTTTTGGGGGAATGCGGCGGCGCCCCCTCCCCGCGCCGGGACAAGTCGGCTTAAAAGGGCGGCATGGCCAAGCTCTACTTCCACTATGCGACGATGAACGCCGGCAAGACGACGATGCTGTTGCAGGCGTCGTACAACTATCGCGAGCGCGGCATGCGCACTATGCTGTTCGTCGCCGGCCACTACCGAAAGGGCGACAGCGGCCTGATCTCGTCGCGCATCGGCCTGGAGACGGAAGCCGAGATGTTCCGCGACGGCGACGATCTGTTCGCCCGCGTCGCCGATCACCACGAGCATACGACCGTGCATTGCGTCTTCGTCGACGAGGCGCAGTTCCTCGAGGAGGAGCAGGTCTGGCAGCTCGCCCGCATCGCCGACCGGCTGAACATCCCGGTCATGTGCTACGGCCTGCGCACCGATTTCCAGGGTAAGCTGTTTTCCGGTTCGCGGGCGCTGCTGGCCATCGCCGACGATTTGCGCGAGGTGCGCACCATCTGCCGCTGCGGCCGCAAGGCGACGATGGTGGTGCGCCTCGGCCCCGACGGCAAGGTGGCACGACAGGGCGAGCAGGTCGCGATCGGCAAGGACGTCTATGTCTCGCTCTGCCGCCGCCACTGGGAGGAAGCGATGGGCCGCGCCGCACCCGACGATTTCATCGGCTTCACCCAGGCCTGATAGGCAACGGCCCAATGCATGTCGCCCCAAAGTGCGCAGCGGTTTTGGAACCAACGACATGCGTAACAACAAAGGCCCCGGCCCGGTGCGGCGAGATTCGGGCAGGCCTCCCAATCCCACGACGATGCAGCGTTTGTTAAGGCCTCGGTCCTATAAGACCGCCAGCCAGAGCTCTCCGGGGTCAGCCATGTTTCGAGCCGCTTCGTCTGCCAGCATTGTTCTCCTAGCCACATCGCTTGCCGCTCATGCCGGCGGCGACCCGGCACTGGGCAAGCATGTCTTCAACCGGTGCATCTCCTGCCATGAAGCGGCCACCGACCGTGACAAGGTCGGCCCGCATCTGCTGGGCGTCGTTGGACGCACCGCCGGCAGTGCCGAGAGCTTCCTTGGTCACTACTCCGAGGCGATGAAGAGCGCCGGTGCTGGCGGCCTAGTCTGGGATGAAGCCAACCTCGCCGAATATCTCAAGGCGCCTCGGCTCAAGGTGCCCGGCAACAAGATGGCATTTGCCGGCCTGACCAACGACGACGACATCGCCAATGTCATTGCCTATCTGAAGGCCGATCCCAAGCCCTGAGCAACAGCCGGCTGCGTTGCATGACGACGCAGGCTTGGCCGGATATGTTACGCCCGCAACTGGCATTCCAGAGCGTCCGCGCCAGCGGAGATTGACTGCTTTGCCGGCACAGAAGTTCAATGACAGTTGAACTACGCTTGACTGTAAGCTAATCACGCCATGACCACGCCTTCACTACCTTTCAAGACAGTGGCGAATTCTTTTGTTTTCGGGGCGGGTCTTGTCTTGCGTCTTTCAATCCCCGGATGCCCCACATATATTCGCCGCTGTTCGCGACCAGCGACGTGATGCCGAAGCGGGAGGCCCCAATGGCGACATTGCAGAATTTCGATGCCGAAATTGCCAAGACCAAGCAGGTCGTGCAGGACATGCGCACCAAGATCGAGCAGTCCGGCACCGTGCTTGATACGCTGGCCACCGCCGACAAGAAGATCGGCGACGCCAATTTCGACATCGAGAACGCCCGCATCGAGGACGTGCTGAAACAGCAGAAGGTGATGGAAGGCAACATCGCCGACCTGATCATCGGTCTGGAGGACGCCACCAACGTCTTCGGCGCCGAATTCGAAAGCATGAAGAACTACACCGGCTGGGAAAACTTCGTCGGCATGTTCTCCAGCCAGAGCAAGCAACGCATGCGCACCGATCGCGTCCGCAACATGTCGCTGGCCGGCAACCTGCAGGAACTGTTGGCCAAGTCCGACACCATTGTCGGCATCCTGAAGGCGCAGAAAGAAGTCCTCGACCAGCGCTACAAGACCTCCGAGGCCAGCCTGTCGCAGGTCATCGAGCGCCGCAAGACCACCATGTCCAACCTCGAAGCCGTGCAGAAGCGCATTGAGGAGCTCAACCCGATGCTGCTCGACATCGAAAACAAGATCGCCGCGTCCACCAGCCAGAAGGACCGCACGCAACTCGAAGGCGAACGCTCCAAGCTGGCGACGGAATACAATGAAAAGCAGGCCAAGGAGCAGGAATTGCTGGCCGAGAGCCAGACGCTGGAACGCTACACCTCGATGTTCCAGACCTTCGTCGATTCGCTCAACAACCAGATCGCCGCGCAGTCGACGCTGATCAACAAGCTGACCATCGATACCGAACAGCGCATCGTGCTCTACAAGGCGCTGGAGGATTCGCTGAAGACCGCAGCCCAGCAGGACGTCGCCCACAAGATCAACACGCTTGGCAGCCAGGTCGACAACACCGCCGAGGAAACCATGGCCGGCATTGGTGCCGCCTCGCAGAAACACATCGGCGACCTGCTTGAAATGCACGAGAAGAACATGGTCGCCAGCTCCGACATCCAGCGCCGCAAAAAGCTGGCCGACGATGCCTTTGCCCGTCGCTTCGACGAGGTGCTGAAGAAGCACAACGCGTCAAACTACGTGCAGTCTTAGGGGTGACTGGACTGCCCGCGAGCGCACAGGCATGACCCCCGAAAACGAAGCGGCCGCACGGTATTTCTCGGCCATCACGGCCGCACTGAGCGGCCTTGAAGTATTCATGCGCGACGATCGCTCGCCGCTCTACCGGCATGGCATCGTCGCCAAGATCGTCGCCGAATACATCGCCCGGCTCGACAAGTCCTTTGCCTGCTGGCGCAACCGGTTGGGCTTCATGGACACGTTCCGCATTTCGCGTGCCGAAAGTGGCTTCCCGGTCTTCCAGAACCTGCTCGAACTGGAAAACGACCGTCGCCAGGCTGACGCGCGGCTTGCCAACATTCCGCTGGCCGGCGAGTTGCGCGAGGAAATGGCCGACTTCATCCTGCGCCACAAGGAATTCCCCGAGGCGCTGCAGAAGTCGATGGCCGAACGGCTCTATCTCGAGGACGTAAAAAGCGAAAACACGTTCGGACCTTTCACGCTGGCGCAGACGGCCAAGGTCTCGGTCAATCCAAAGACGGCGCGGCCGTATTACCTCGTCCACTGGGCGACGTTCGACGGCAGCGCCAACCTGCCGCTGGTCTACATGGTGACGGTGGAAGATTCTTCCGACGCGATGGTGCGTCAGCTCGTCGACAGCAACGGCAAGCTCAATGACAAGGTCGACATTCCGCTGCCGGTCGATGGTCTGCTCAACCCCGAGCTGGCCCACCGTTTCGACGATTTCACCGAGAAGAACTCGGCCTACACGCTGTCACCGGCGACCATCGCGGTCAACCTCGACAAGGATTTCGAGCCGCTGCACCCCAAGCAGTTGCGCCGCGTCGTGCTCGGCCCGTTCTATTCGGCGGGGATCACCGACAACAATTCGACGGTCACCGAAGTGCTGGCCAAGGTGCGCAAGCCGGAAAATGCCTGGCTGCTGACCTGGACCATCCAGGAGGTCTATTCCAAGAGCGAGAAACCCGGCCGCAAGGGGCTGTTTTCGAGCGAGAAGACGACGCAGGAATTCTTCATCAACACCGATGATCTGGAAGCCGCGCGCCAGGGCGTGTCCAGCTACGAAAACCATGCGCTGATCCCGCACGAGGCCTACCAGGCACTCTACGCCGCCGGCGAGGCGCAGAAGATCTTTGCCGGCTACAAGGTCCACATCCTGTCCAACGGACAGGTCATCTCAGACGTCTGACCGTCACACCACGGAGCACTCTTCATGGATACCGGCCTGACCACCATTCCGGAAGCTTCGATCGAAAAGCACCGCGCCACCGCGCAGAGCTTCATCACCCGCATCGTCGTGCTGGAAGACCCTTCACGCGAGTCCGGCACGGCACTGGCCGGCACCAACCGGCGCTTCGTCTCCACCGTTTCGGTCGGCTCGGTGCGGCGCACGCGCGAGGTCGAGCTCACGAAGACCGTCGGCGCCGTCCACCCCGACGACCAGCTGCTGACCATCCCGCAGCACACGCTTCTGTTTCGCGCCCGGCGCGGCACGGCGATCGCACTCGCCATATCGGACGTCTTTGCCGAAGGCTCCGACCTCGAAAGCCTGCAAGCGAAAAACACCCGCGCGCCGCTCGAAGGCGACGAGGCCTCGGCTTTCAAGAAGCTTCTGTCGGCCTCGGCCTATATCTCCGCCTTCAGCCTGGCTTCCTATCTGTTCCAGCTGATCGACAGCGATGGCGAAGCGCCCAACGACATCCCGGAGCCGGACTTCCTGTTCGACACGCCGCAGGATGCGGTGAAGTCGATCCTGGCCGGCCTCGACAAGGCGATATCGGGCTCGTCCGACGATGCCGACCTGATGACCAGGGCACGCGCCTTTGCCCGCGTCGCCATCGACGGGCTGTTGGCGCGCAAGGGTCGCTTCGACGGCATTGGCCCGTTCGAGAACGCGCATATCCGCATCGATGCCGATAACTTCACCCTCGACGGTTTCGACGTCGCGCCGGGCAAGCGCTCGAAGCCGCTGGTGATGACCTTCAAGACGCCGGAAGAGGTGGTCGGCAACCACATCGCCAAATACCAGTCGGTCAAGCTCGCCAAGATGCTGATGGCCTACGACTTCGAGCGTGAGCTCAACCCCTTCGTCGAACTCGGCGGCTTCCTGTTCACCTTTATCGGCGACGGCGCCCCCGGCACCGGCAAGACGACGTTGATCCAGATGATCGCCGGCCTCGTCAACGGCTACTGCCAGGTCGCCGGCTATCCCTTCGCCTATGAGAATTTCGGCGTCGACCAAATCTCGTCCTACCAGGGCAAGTCAGGCCAGAACTGCCGCCAGTTCATCAACAATGTGCTCAATCCGCGCGTCATCGGCTTCGGCACCATCGACGACATCGACCAAGTGGCGGCGCGCCGCTCCGACGACCGCGCCTCGGCCGGCCAGCAGGAGATCACCGGCGTGCTGATGGATGCCTTCGCCGGTGCCGGCACGGTGGTGCGCGGCAACTGCTCCTTCGGCATGTTCTCCAACTATCCCGAAAATGTCGACGATGCGCTGCGCCAGCGCGCCGGCGCCCGCTGGCTGGTCGACGGTCCGCAGACGCGCGACGACTACATCGACATCTTCGTGCTGCTCGCCGGCAAGAACCACAAGATCCCGCTCGGCGACCACGATCTCTACGCCGCGCAGGAGATCCAGCGCGCTGTGACCGAGGCCTACGAGGAGCATGAGAAGCCGCAGGAAGACGGGCTGATGAAGGTCTACGAGCGCTACATGAAGGAGAACGGCGCGCCGAAATCGATGGCCGACATTGGCACCTATCTGCACCTGATCAAGGATGCCGAGCCGCGCTTCACCGGCCGCGCCATCAAGAACGTCACCGACGCCATCAAGATGCGCGCCATGGACATCGAGCTTCCCGACGACTGGTTCGAAAAGCCGGAAGCCTTCATGCACAAGGGCTACGACGAGAAGAAAGCGATGATCGAGGAACTGCGCGGGCCGTTCTCGATGGACATGGTCATGCAGGAAATCAACCGCTACGCCGACAGCGAGTTCCGCTATTCCGACAAATCAGACGACGCCGCGGTCGAAAAACTGCTGCGCGACGCACGCCTGCGCGAACGAGCCGCACGCGAGATGGAGGAAATGAAGAAAAAGGGTCTGTGGAATGCGTGAAGGTACGCAATGACCGCCAAGAAGCCCGACCTGCTGCGCGACAATGAGCTGATTTATGGCCGGCTGCTGACGGTCGACGAGCCGCATTTGATCCAGCGCTACAACAAGGCGCTGGCGGCGTTCGGCCTGAAGCCGACGAAGTTGAAGAGCTTCCAGATCGACCGCACCGGGTTCTCGCCCGAAGTGGCCGAAGAATGCGGCGACTATGATTATCTCGACCCCAACGAGGTCAATCGCCGCTTCATCATCCTGACGCCGTCGCAGATCGACCTGCCGGTGGTGCACACCGCCTTCTCCAACACCTCGCAGTTGATGTTCGAGTTCATGTCCAAGAACCAGCGCGCCATCGACGCGCTGACCATCAAGGACGTCATCTACGGTGAGATCGAGGATTCCGTTCCCAAGGTCAACGACATCGAGGACCTGCTTTCGATCAGCCAGGTCGAGTTCAAGGTGCTGTCGGCCGAGGATGTGCTGGGCAAGGCTGCCGAGCTCGGCAAGCTCGTCGACCGGCTGAAGCAGGAGCCCGACGCCTGGCGCGACAACGCCATGCTGACCCGCATGGTGGAATTGGCCAAGATCTGCGGCGACATCCGCGAGAACGCGCTGGTGCCCGACCAGGTGATCTTCCGCCACAATGCCTACTGGACCAGCCATTTCGGCGGTCTCTACGTGTTCGTCGATCCGAACATGACGACGGTGATCGGCGATCCGGCCGCACCTGGCTTCCGCCGCTCGCGGCCGTGGCAGGTCAGCTATCTCTCGATCAACGATGCCGACAAGGTGTTCAAGTTCCTCGCCACCACTGGCCGCATCGAGCTGCCGCGCGCCTCCTGGATCGAGGCCTCGAGCTATCTCGAGCACCGCGCCGAGATGGTGGTGCGCGCGCTGATCCGCGACGCCGAGCCGGACCGCAACCTGACCGACGTCGACAAGGTCTGGCTGCAGACCTGGATCCAGAGCCATGCCGATCTGATCACCAGGGACGGCAATTTTCCCTTCCTCAACGCCGCCAAGCGCGAGATCGCCCAGCTCGGCCACCTCAAGATCGAGGATGTCTTCCCGCAGCAGCGCTTCCTGGTGATCCGCGCCAAACCGGACCATCCCGACGCCTGGCTGACCAACCGGCTGATCTCGGATTTCGTGCCGTCGGATTTCGTCTCGCGCTACATCTTCAACAAGCAGGGCTTCTACAAGGACTATGACGGCTTCAGCGACGCCTGGCGATCGCATGTTGTGGACGTTCTCAAAACCACATATTTGAAGGACAAGGTGGCGTTTCGCACACGCCTCTACGGCCTGACTGACTAGAACGAAATGAACAGTCATTTCGTTCTAACTTATTGTTTTGGCGCATGATGCTATCCAAAAGTCCGCAACTTTTTGGCATCATGCTTTGAGGGGGTGACATCGCCATGCTCGATCCGATCGTGAACTTC
This sequence comes from Mesorhizobium sp. P2_C7, assembly GCF_056404515.1. Classification (NCBI taxonomy): domain Bacteria; kingdom Pseudomonadati; phylum Pseudomonadota; class Alphaproteobacteria; order Hyphomicrobiales; family Phyllobacteriaceae; genus Mesorhizobium; species Mesorhizobium sp. P2_C7. The sequence goes on from NZ_JBFUDW010000020.1 coordinate 74,279, forward strand.
TTCACCCGGATTTTCCAGTGGATCGGCCGTGGCATTGGCCTCCTGATCGGCGTCATCCTGTGGCCGTTCATGTGGGCTGGGCGCTGGTACACGCAGCGTGGCTGGATCCTCAAGGCGGTGGTCGGCGTCGCCTTGCTGGTGCTGATCGGCCTCTATGCCAACTTCTTCTACGCCACCCAGTGGTGGAACAATTTCAACCCGAATTACCCCGACACCTACACTTTCGAGAAGCGCAACGTGTCCGCCGGCGAACAGGTTGCCGCCGGCTCCGGCACGGATACCGCCAAGACCTGCGGCAACTCCGGTATCGCCCAGATCGCCGCCGACCTGACCGACTTCAACGTCAACCAGAATGCCTGGATCTCGTCGATGATCCTCTACAAGCTCGGCCTGTTCGGCATCGACTGGGACCACACGCCCTGGATGGACAACAAGGCCTCGTTCCAGCGCGGCATCAACCAGGCGGTGCGGCGCACGGCGACGGAACTCGCCGACAATCTCGGCCGTGTCCGCACCACATCGCAGATCGATGCCGATCTGCAGGACGCGCGCGGCAATCTGCAGTTCGACGAATACACCTGGTATTTCGGCCTGAGCCCGTTCGGCCCGAAGACGCCGACACCGAGCTACTACCGTGACGCGGTGCGCAAGCTGCGCTCCTTCAACGCCCGGCTCGCCACCTGCCAGGCGACCTTCGATGCCCGCGCCGACAATTTGAAACAATATATCGATCGCATCGCTTCGGACATCGGCTCGACCTCGGCCATTCTCAAGGAACGTGCCGAAAACCACAACAATGGCTGGTTCGATTTCCGTGCCGACGATCGCTACTGGTTCGCCTATGGCCAGCTCTACGCCTATTACGGCCTGATGAAGGGCGCCCAGGCCGACTTCGATGACGTCATCAAGGAAAAGCACCTGCAGAGCCTGTGGGACACGATGGACGCGCAGTTCGTCTCGGCGCTGCGCATCCAGCCCTTCATCATCGCCAATGGCCGCGAAGACGGCTGGCTGCTGCCGACGCATCTGACGACGATGGGCTTCTACGTGCTCAGGGTGCGCTCCAACATGGTCGAAATCAGCAACGTGCTGACGCAGTAAGGCTTGCCGGCCGCAGCCGGAGCGATGGCGAATTTGCGCCGTCGCCTCTGTCGCATTCGGTGCATTGTGCGGCTGTTTTGAGACGGCGGAACGGCGCGTCCTCTGGCTTCTATACGGCGCGGCAACGGAGCCGGGAAGAACCGATGACAGGTCGGCCGGTCCGCAGATGAATTTTCTTCATAGGAAACATAGTTGCATGCAAGTTGACGCCGCGGCAGCGACAGGGTTAAAACATGCCCGCGCCCCGGTTCCGGCCCGCATGCGAGTGAGATCAAACCCCGTCCCCTCCACCGACCAATCCAGAGGAAAGCCGTCATGGCCGAAGTGAAGTCCGACATCGAGATCGCGCGCGGCGCCAAGAAGAAGCAGATCCAGGAGATCGGCGCCAAGATCGGCATTCCGACCGAACACCTTTTGCCCTATGGCCACGACAAGGCCAAGATTTCCGCCGAGTTCATCAAGTCGGTGAAGGGCAACAAGGACGGCAGGCTGATCCTCGTCACCGCCATCAACCCGACGCCGGCCGGCGAAGGCAAGACGACGACCACCGTCGGCCTCGGCGACGGCCTCAACCGCATCGGCAAGAAGGCGATCGTCTGCATCCGCGAGGCTTCGCTCGGCCCGAACTTCGGCGTCAAGGGCGGTGCCGCCGGCGGCGGCTACGCACAGGTCGTGCCGATGGAGGACATGAACCTCCACTTCACCGGCGACTTCCACGCCATCACCACGGCGCACAACCTTCTGTCGGCGCTGATCGACAACCACATCTACTGGGGCAATGAGCTCGGCATCGACACCCGCCGAGTCGTCTGGCGCCGCGTCATGGACATGAACGACCGGGCGCTGCGCGAGATGATCTGTTCGCTCGGCGGCGTCGCCAACGGCTTTCCGCGCGAGGGCGGCTTCGACATCACCGTCGCCTCGGAGGTCATGGCCATCCTGTGCCTGTCGACCGACCTCAAGGATCTCGAGAAACGCCTCGGCGACATCATCGTCGCCTATCGCCGCGACAAGTCGCCGGTCTATGCCCGCGACCTCAAGGCCGACGGCGCCATGGCCGTGCTCTTGAAGGACGCCATGCAGCCCAACCTTGTGCAGACGCTGGAGAACAACCCGGCCTTCGTGCATGGCGGCCCGTTCGCCAACATCGCGCATGGCTGCAACTCGGTCGTCGCCACCACGACGGCGCTCAAGCTTGCCGACTATGTCGTCACCGAAGCCGGCTTCGGCGCTGACCTCGGCGCGGAAAAATTCTTCGACATCAAGTGCCGCAAGGCTGGCCTGAAGCCGGCCGCGGCCGTCATCGTCGCCACCGTGCGCGCCATGAAGATGAATGGCGGCGTCAAGAAGGAAGACCTCGGCAAAGAAAACATCGAGGCGGTGAAGAAGGGCTGCGCCAACCTTGGCCGCCACATCGAGAACATCCGCCAGTTCGGCGTGCCGGCGGTGGTCGCCATCAACCATTTCTATTCCGACACCGACGCCGAAATCCAGGCGATGAAGGACTATGTCGCCTCGATGGGTGAAGAGGCGATCCTGTGCAAGCACTGGGCCAAGGGCTCGGCCGGCATCGAGGAGCTCGCCAACAAGGTGGTGGCGCTGGCCGAATCCGGTGCCTCGCAGTTCGCGCCGCTCTACCCCGATGCGATGCCGCTGTTTGAGAAGATCAACACCATCGTCCAGCGCATCTACCGCGGCTCGGAAGCGATCGCCGACAAGTCGGTGCGCGACCAGCTGCACGCCTGGGAGCAAGCTGGCTACGGCCACCTGCCGGTGTGCATGGCCAAGACGCAGTACTCCTTCTCGACCGACCCGAACCTGCGCGGCGCGCCGACCGGCCACACCGTGCCGGTGCGCGAGGTCAGGCTGTCGGCCGGTGCCGGCTTCGTCGTCATCATCTGCGGCGAGGTCATGACCATGCCCGGCCTGCCCAAGGCGCCATCCTCGGAAAAGATCTTCCTCAACGAGGCAGGACAGATCGAAGGCCTGTTCTGAGAATTTCGAGATCGTTGCGAGATTTGAAAGGGCGGCCACTGGCCGCCCTTTCTGCTTTCCGAGGACAAACTCTGGCTACGCGGCGTTGCGCGCCAGCGCCCGTTGGTTGGAGGCATAGATCGTATCGCGCTCGGGCAGCACGCCCATCTTCAGGCATTCGATCCATTCGGCGGTCTTGAGCACCGCCGCGAAGCGCGACTGCAGGATGATCGTCACCACGCGGTGGATCTCTTCGGCCGAGGCAAAGCCGGCGCTGTTGGCGTAAGACAGCGATCCGGTCGCGTCGGACAGGAACTCTACGGCGAAGCCCATATGCACGGCGTGGATGATGGTCGACAGATCGCAATTGTGCGTCATGTAGCCGACAACAGTAATCGTATCGATGGCGTTGGCGCGCAGCCAGTCTTCGAGATCGGTGCCGGTGAAAGCGCTTGGCATGGTCTTTTCGACATAGTGGTCGCGGCTGCGCTTGGCGATCTCGGGATGCAGTTCGGCGCCATGGCTGCCCTTGGCGAAAACTGGCGACGTCTCGGGAGCCAGTTGCTTGATTACCACCACCTTGACGCCGGCCGCGGCGGCCGCGTCCATGGCGCGTGCCACATTGACGACGCTGTCGCGGAACGGAGGATGCTGGATGGCGAGATTGCCGCCATCATAATCGTTCTGGACGTCGACGACGACAAGCGCGCGACGTGGCGTGGCGTTGGCTGGGTCAGACATGGTGTTTTCCTTTCCGGCTTTGAATGCGATGGATCGAAAATAGGCGACATGCCAAGCGATCGAAAGTGTCCCGATTGACATCATTCGAAAGAATTGGGACAATCCGCATCCACTCGCGGAAGCCCCATGACCGACCCGATCATCGCCGTCCTTGCCTTCGACGGCATCAGCCCGTTCCATCTCTCCGTGCCATGCCTGGTGTTCGGCGAGGACAGGACATCTCTTGGCCTGCCGCGCTTCGAGTTCCGCATCTGCGCGGTCAAGGCCGGCCCGATCCACACCGAAGCCGGACTGACGGTTGCCGCGCCGCATGGGCTCGAAGGGCTCGACGGCGCCGACATCGTCATCATCCCAAGCTGGCATCATCTTGGCGAGGCGCCAGCGCCAGTGTTGATGGAGGCGCTGCGCAGAGCACACGAGCATGGCGCATTGATTGTCGGCCTGTGTCTGGGGACCTTCGCCATCGCTGCGGCCGGGCTGCTTTCAGGCCGCCGTGCCGCGACGCACTGGGCCTATTCCGAGCGGCTGCAAAAACTCCATCCCGACATCGCGGTCGATGCCACGGTGCTCTATGTCGACAATGGCGATGTCGTGACCTCGGCCGGCGTCGCGGCTGGCCTCGACTGCTGTCTCCACATCGTGCGCGCCCGCTATGGCGCGGAAGCCGCACTCCGGCTCGCCCGCCAGATTGTCCTTTCGCCGCATCGGCAAGGCGGGCAGGCACAATTCATCGAGCATCCAGTGGCAAAAAGCGCTGATGCCGACCGGTTCACCCAGGCGCTTGACGCGGTTCGCGCGACGCTTGGCGAGACGCACAGCCTCGACCGCGTCGCCGAGGCCGCCGGCCTGACCCGGCGCACCTTCACCCGCCGCTTTCAGAAATCGGTCGGCACCAGTTTCGGCGAATGGCTGACCAGCCAGCGGATCGAACTGGCGCAGCGGTTGCTGGAGGCAACGGAGAAATCGATGGACATGGTGGCCTTCGAGGTCGGCTTCGGCAGCGCCACGTCGCTGCGCCAGCATTTTTCGGCACGGCTCAAGACGTCACCGGCGCAATACCGTCGCGAGTTCTCGAGGCGAGCCGATCAGGACGAACCAGTGCCGCACGCCCTGCCTTCCTGAGAAAGAACGGCCAAAGGCGCCGCATCACTGCGGCGCCTTTGGTATTCCCTGATCCAGGCCGTTAGGCGACGTCTCCCGGCGATGGCCCGCGCTTGCGGCCGGTGAGCATGGCGCGAACCAGATTCTCACGATGGCGCAGGCTGGCCAGCAGCACGCCGCCGACATGAAGCCCGACGAGCACGAGAATTCCATTGCCCAGGATCTTGTGCGTGTCCTCCACCCAGGCCACGCCCCACCAAGCATCGGTGGTCTGCATCCAGCCCGTAAGCGCAATTCCCGCCACGCAGGTCAGAAGCGCCAGCACCATGGCGCCGCCGGCAGGGTTGTGGCCGAGATGACGCCTTTCGCGACCCTGCGCCACGTCGGCTATGTACAAGCCCACCGCGCGCGGCCCGCGCGCGAACTGACGGAAGCGTGTGTAACCCGATCCCGCCAGCCCGGCGATCAGCCGCGAGGCTATCAAGACCCCCGCACTGTAACCGGCCAGTTCATGCAGCTTCATGATTTCTCCCGAGGAAAGCCAGGCCACCGCAACGCACAGGACCAGCGACCAATGAAAGAGGCGGACGTAGGAACTCCAGACCCTGACCGAGCCTTCTCGTATCGACTCGACCGAGGCTTCTCGCGTCGACTCGACCGAGGTGTCTCGTGTCGAAACGGTGGCGTTCATGGCGATCAACCGTCGTCGGAATCGGCGCCGACCGACTCGAGCGTCTTGGGATTGAACACGGCCTCCAGCTTCTTGCCGTTAGCGTCGAGTGCCTTGGCTTCGTAGCAGCCGTTCTCGGTCTTGATGCTCCGAACCTTCCAGCCTTCGCTTTCAAGTTTCTTTTGCAGCGCCTCGCGTGGTTGCCACTGGTCGGTCGGCACATCGCATTTGTCGGCAGCGAAAGCCGGTCCGGCAACAGCCATCACCAGCGCGGTCAGGATCAAGGTCTTCATCTTGTTTTCTCCATCGGCCAATTCCGATGTCGCGGACCCTGAGCGCGAAACCTGACAGCAGCCTGAACGCGTATCGTATCGCTCAAAAGCCGCAGTTGGCTTTCGTTCAGGTTCCTGTCAGCCTTGTTCCGCATGGAGGTGGCGTGTTGCTGAACACGGAGGCAAGGTGCGCGTTCTGCTGATCGAAGACGACCCCGTGCTGGGCGAGGCGGTGCGCGATCATATCGCTGCCGACGGTCATGCCGTGGACTGGAGCACGACGCTTGGCGATGCCGGCGATCACCTTCATGTCGTCTCCTATGAACTCGTCCTGCTCGATCTCCATCTGCCGGACGGCAGGGGGCTCGAATTCCTGAAGACGCTGCGCCGCGAAGGCACCGATACGCCGGTCATCATCCTGACCGCGCGCGACCAGCTCTCCGACCGGATAGAGGGGCTGAATTCCGGGGCAGACGACTATCTGGTCAAGCCGTTCGATCTCGGCGAGTTGTCCGCGCGCCTCGCTGCGGTCGCGCGGCGCTATGCGGGAAACCCAAATCCCCTGGTTCGGCTCGGGCCAGTCGAAATCGACCAAGCCGCCCGCCGGGTTGTCGTGGACGGCAGGGAGGCCATGCTGACGTCCCGCGAATGGGCGGTGCTCGAGCAGTTCTTGCGCCGGCCCGGCATGACCGTGGGCAAGAACCAGATCGAGGATGCGCTCTATGCCTTCGGGGCGGAGATCGAAAGCAACACCGTCGAAGTCTATGTCAGCCGCCTGCGCAAGAAGATCGGACGCGAGGCCCTCACGACCGTAAGGGGGCTGGGCTACCGCCTGGCATTCCCATGAGGTTCTTCGACAGCCTTGCCGGTCGCCTCGTTGCCTCGCTGATCCTGGTCACGGTCGCCTTCGGCCTGGTCGCCGCGGGCACCGGAAGCATCACCCTGCATCGTGAAATCAACGAAGCCATGGACAATTCGATGCAGGAAGCGGCCCGCCGGCTGCTGCCACTGGTCATCGACGATCTTTTCGGGCGCGAGGTTTCGCAATCGCCCCGCAGGCTGGCAGAGGCCGTCTCGGACGATATAGGCGGTCGCCTCATCTTCCAGGTGCGGGACGGCAGTGGCCGTGTTCTCCTGCACTCCTACAATGCTCCCGCGGAGCCGCTCACGGCTGAACTCGCGCAGGGCTTTTCGGAGGCCGCTGGATGGCGCATCTACACTGAGCCCGCGGTTGGCGGCACGATCTTCATCCAGGTCGCCGAGCTCGATGCACGGCGCAACGAGGAAACCTTCGAAGCCGCCACCGGCTTCCTGATACCGATGGTCATCCTGATCCCGTTGAGCGCACTTGTCGCGTGGCTGACCCTGGCGCGTTTCCTGAGGCCGATTGCAACATTGCGCGGCGAGATCAGCGCCCGTCACGGCGACAACCTCGCTGCGATCCGAACCACCGAACTGCCTTCCGAACTCGCCGCCATTGCCAAGTCGGTCAACAGCCTGATGCGGCGCCTGCACATGGCGCTTGAGGCGGAAAAAGAATTCACCGCGAATGCCGCGCATGAATTGCGCACGCCGATTGCCGGCGCACTGGCACAGACGGAGCGGCTGATCGCGGAAGCTCCGGACGACGCGGCAAGAAAACGTCCACGCCAGATCAAGGCAGCGCTGTCCAATCTCGCCGGCCTGTCCGAAAAGTTGATGCAGCTGGCGCGCGCCGACGCCGGAGTGGCCGCCGCCGGCAAGCCTGCCGACCTTGCCGCGGTCGCGGCACTGGTGGTCGAAGACTTCGAACAGCACAGCGAAAACAAGGGCCGCCTTCGCCTCGAAACGCCGGTGAAAGGCAAGGCGCTGGCCGCGATCGACACGGATGCGCTGGCCATCGTCCTGCGCAACCTTATCGAGAATGCCTTGCGGCATGGTCCCGAAGGCGGAGAGGTTGTCGTGCGGATCGACGAAGACGCCCGACTTAGCGTGATCAACCAAGGTCCGGTGGTTCCAGCCCCAGGCAGCCTGATCAAACGGTTCGAGCGCGGCGCAACGCGCGCCGAGGGATCGGGCCTCGGGTTGGCAATCGTCAGCCGGATCCTGCAACAGATCGATGCGACGCTGGTTCTGAACTCCCCGGCATCCGGCCGGCAGGACGGGTTCGAAGCGACGATCCGGTTTCCAGGCTTAGAGCCGAACTCGAAGAGATAGAGCACGATGTCGTCCGAAAACCGCTTCACACTTTTCGGCATCATGCCCTAGAGCAATTCCAGGAAAAGTGTGAAACGGTTTTCCCGGGAAAAGCGCGTAGCGCTTTCCCTAGGGAATTGCGTCAAAACAAAGAGATAGAGCGGTTCGGCGTTTCCGTGAAACGGTGTACCGCTCTAGCGTCGGCCGCGCTTGACCGCCCGCGCCGGATTGCCGACAACCGTGGTGTTCGCGGCGACGTCGCGGGTCACCACCGCGCCGGCGCCGACGATGGCGCCCTCGCCGATGCTGACTCCGCCAAGGATGATCGCGCTGCCGCCGATCCATGCATTGGCGCCGATCTCGACAGGCCTCGCGATCTCCAGCCCCGCTTGCCGCCCGGCGGCCTCCTTGTGGTGCTCGGCGCAATAGATCTGCACATTGGGGCCGAGCAGCGTTCCCCTGCCGATGCGCACGCTTGCCGTGTCGAGAATGGTGCAGCCGGCGTTGAGAAAGGCGGCATCGCCGAGAAAGATGTTGAAGCCGTAGGCGCAGTGGAACGGCGCCTCGATGCGGGCGCCCTCGCCCACGCCGCCGAGCAATGCCTTCAAGCCCGGCCCGAGGTTTCCGCGCTGCCGGGGCGGCAGGCAATTGTGCTCGAACACCGCGTCTCGCGCCATGACGCGCAAGGCCTCCAGTTCGTCATCGAGGCAGGTGTACCATTCGCCGGCCGCCATCTTGGCGCGCTCGCTTCCAGCCATGACGGTGTCCTCCCTTTGGCATCCCCGCCAAAGCACAAATGCCGCGGACGGAGAAGTGCCAGCTTCTGCCAATTCCGGGCGCAAAATCCATTCCGATTTTTCGAAGTCATGTCTGGTCAAAGGCCAAGCCTATGCTAGCCTGCTCTTGCTGGGCTGTCCTGGCCCGGCGATGAGGGGATCAATCATGCTGTATATTCTCGCACTTCTGATCGGCGTCATTGCCGGCCTTCGCGCGATGACCGCGCCGGCCGCCGTCGCCTGGGGGGCTTATCTCGGCTGGCTGCCGGTCGCCGCCACCTGGGCCAGCTTCATGAGCCATTGGGCGGCTGTCGGCATCTTCACCATCCTGGCCATCGTCGAACTGGTCACCGACCAGTTGCCTTCGACGCCGAGCCGTAAAGTGCCGCAGCAATTCGGCGCCCGCATCATCATGGGCGCGTTTACCGGCGCTGTCATCGGCGCCACCGGCGGTTCCACCATCGGCGGCCTGATCGCCGGCGCCATCGGCGCTGTCATCGGCACGCTGGGCGGTGCCGAAGCGCGCGGCCGGCTGGCAGCCGCCTTCGGCAAGGACCCGCCCGCCGCCTTCATCGAGGACGCAGTGGCGATCATCGGCGGCCTGCTGATCGTGGCGGCGGTGGCATGACGGCAAAGACCTTCGACGCCATCATCATCGGCGCCGGACAGGCCGGCCCGTCGCTGGCCAGCCGGCTGAATGCCGCCGGCATGAGCGTGGCGCTGATCGAGCGCAAGCTGGTCGGCGGCACCTGCGTCAACACCGGTTGCATGCCGACCAAGACCATGGTCGCCAGCGCCTATGCCGCGCATCTGGCGCGGCGGGCCGCCGACTATGGCGTCACGCTCAGCGGCCCCGTCGGCGTCGATTACAAGGCGATCAAGGCGCGCAAGGACAAGGTGTCGAACGACGCCCGCATCGGGCTCGAAACCTGGATCGCCGGCATGGACAAATGCACGCTCTATCGCGGCCATGCGCGTTTCGAATCCGCCAACACCGTGCGCGTCGGCGACGACCTTTTGACCGCCGAAAAAATCTTCCTCAACACCGGCGGCCGCGCCTCGGTGCCCGGCCTGCCCGGCATCTACGATATCGACTATCTGACCAACTCCTCGATGATGGATCTCGACGTGCTGCCGCGCCATCTCGTCGTCGTCGGCGGCAGCTACATCTCGCTCGAATTCGCGCAGATGTTCCGCCGCTTCGGCAGCGACGTCACGGTGATCGAGAAGTCTCCCAGGCTGACCGGCCGTGAGGACGAGGATGTTTCCGACGCCATCCTTTCCATCCTCGAAAACGAAGGCATTACGGTCCATCTCAGTGCCGACGACATCGCCTTCGCCAAACAAGGCAACGACACTGCCGTGACCTTCTCCGCCGGCAAACCGCCGGCGGTCGGCTCGCATGTGCTGCTGGCTCTGGGACGCGTGCCCAACACCGACGATCTCGGCCTCGACAGAGCCGGCGTCGAGGTCGACAAGCGCGGCTTCGTCACCGTCGACGACCAGCTGCGCACCAGCGTGCCCGGCATATGGGCGATGGGCGACTGCAACGGCAAGGGCGCCTTCACCCACACCTCCTACAACGACTACGAGATCGTCGCCGCCAACCTGCTCGACAATGATCCGCGCAAAGTCAGCGACCGCATCGAGGCCTATGCGCTCTACATCGACCCACCGCTCGGCCGCTGCGGCATGACCGAGGCCGCGGTGAAGAAATCCGGTCGCCGGGCGCTGGTCGGCCAGCGGCCGATGACCCGCGTCGGACGCGCGGTCGAAAAGGGCGAGACACAGGGTTTCATGAAGATCCTCGTCGATGCCGACACCAGGGAGATCCTCGGCTGTTCTGTGCTTGGCCCCGGCGGCGACGAGGCGGTGCATTGCGTGCTCGACCTGATGTACGCCAAGGCGCCCGTCGATACGCTGGCGCGCGCGGTGCACATCCACCCGAATGTCTCGGAACTGCTGCCAACCATCGCCCAGGAGCTGAAGCCGCTGGTGTGAGACACTCACACTCGCGCCAAGCTCTGGACTTTATGCATTGCTGCATTGCAGCAATGCATATTGCGCGGAACAGGGCTACGCGTTCAATCTGAATTTGAACCGATTCAGTCTGGACGCCTCATGCCGTTGCCGATCCTTGCGCTTGCCATTGCGTCCTTCTGCATCGGCACCACCGAATTCGTCATCATGGGCCTGCTGCCGGAGGTCGCCGCCGACCTCGGCGTGTCCATCCCTTCGGCCGGCCTGCTGGTCACCGGCTATGCGCTGGGCGTGGTCTTCGGCGCCCCAATCGTGGCGATGGGCACCGCGCATTTGCCTCGCAAGCCGGTGCTGGTTGGGCTCGCTGCGCTGTTTGTCGTTGGCAATCTGTTCTGCGCCATCGCGCCCAACTACTGGATGCTGATGGCCGCGCGCGTCTTCACCGCCTTCGGCCACGGCGCCTTCTTTGGTATCGGTTCGGTCGTTGCTGCGAGCCTTGTGCCGCGCAACAAGCGCGCCAGCGCCATCGCGCTGATGTTCGCCGGGCTGACGCTGGCCAACATCCTTGGCGTTCCCGCCGGCACCGCCCTGGGCGAAGCCTTCGGCTGGCGCGCCACCTTCCTCGCCGTGGTCGGCATCGGCCTGATCTCGGTCGCTTGCATCGCCTGGCTGGTACCATCCGACGTCGCTGAACCGAGCGGTGGCGGCCTGCGCGGCGAATTGCGCGTGCTGGGCAAGCTACAGGTCTGGCTGGCGATGCTGATCGCCGCCCTTGCCTCGGCCAGCCTGTTTGCCGTCTTCACCTACATAAAACCCTATCTGACCGACGTGTCAGGCCTATCCACTTCCGCCGTCACCTGGGTGCTGCTGCTGTTCGGCGCCGGCATGACCATCGGCAACATCATCGGCGGCCGGCTCGCCGACTGGAAATTGATGCCGACGGTCATCGGCACGCTGCTGTTGCTGGCGCTGCTATTTGTCGGCTTCATGCAGTTCGGCGCCATAGCCGGCGTTGCCATCGGCATCGTTTTCCTGTGGGGCCTGCTCATCTTCGTCGTCGTGCCGCCGCTGCAGATCCGCGTCGTCGAGGCGGCCTCCGAAGGGCCGAACCTTGCCGCCACGCTGAACCAGGGCGCCTTCAATGTCGGCAATGCCAGCGGCGCCTGGATCGGCGGCGTGGCCCTTTCCGCAGGCGTTTCCTATGCCAACCTGCCGCTGGTCGGCGCGGCATTGGCGCTGCTGGCGGTCATCGTCGCGGTGCTGTCGCAGACACTGGATCGGCGTGCACCTGCCATCCCGCTTCAGGCTGCCGCGGAATAACCGCTTGCGCCCATAGCGCGGCAGGCTGGACCAATCGACATCGGCACCTTCAAATGGGCATGTCTTGTCGCTCTTGATGGAGGAAAGTCATGCAGAAATCGATCGAGCGCATCGCCGGCGAAAGCGAAGGTGTTTCCTACGAGTTTCCGCTGTTCCGGTTTGCCGGAACCGGCAAGGCCGCTCCGTCAGCCTATCTGCAGGCGGCACTCCACGCCGGCGAGTTGCCGGGCGTCGTCGCCATCGACGCGCTGATGCCGATGCTGGCCAAGGCCGAGGCCGAAGGCCGCATCAAGGGCAACATCACTGTCGTGCCCTGGGCCAACCCGATCGGCCGCGCCCAATATCATTTCGGCGAGCATCAGGGCCGGTTCCATCTCGGCACCCGCACCAACTTCAATCGCGGCTTTCCGCTGCTTGCCGCACCCGACGCAGCACTCTTGCCCGACGTCACGCTTGGCCCTGTCGACCAGCGGCTGAAGACCCGGCTGGTGCAGCTTTCGCTCGGCCACGACATTGTGCTCGACCTGCATTGCGATGACGAGGGCCTCGCCTATCTCTATGTCCATACCAGCCTGTGGCCGGCGATGGCCGACTGTGCCGCCGCCATGGGCGTCGATGCGGTGATGCTGTGGAGCGAAGACACCGACGGTACGTTCGAGGGCGCCTCGATCATGCCCTACCAGAACGTTCCCGATGACGTCGCCAAGCTCGACCGCCGCGTCGCCACGACGGTCGAATATCGCGGCATCCTCGATGTCGACGGCACCTTGGCCGCCGCCGACGCCGAAGGTCTCTACCGGCTGCTGGTGGCGCGCGGCGTGATCTCCGACACCGCCCTGCCCGCACCCGGTCCTTTCACCGGTGTCGTCGCACCGCTGGAAAATATCGAGATGATGCCGGCGCCCCGGGCGGGCGCCGTGCTTTATGACGTGAAGCCCGGCGACCGCGTCGCCAAGGGCGCCCGCCTCGCCACCATCGTCCATGCACCGGGTGAAACCGATGGCCGCACCGAAGTCTTCGCACCGCAGGATGGCATCATCCTGACCCGCCGCTCGCGCCGCATCATCCGCGCCGGCGAAGACTTGTTGAAGCTGGTCGGCGACAGCAAGAGCGCCGACGCCAGGTCGGGGACACTGGAGGACTGAATTAGCCGGAAATAGCCAGCCGCGCCTTCGCCTCCAGCCATTCGGCCATCTGCCGGTAAGGCACCGGGCCGTGGCTGATGCGGGCGACGCCGAGTTCCGCCAGCCGCTGGCGCGGCGGCACATGCGCCAGCGCAATGATGTTGACCGGCAACGCGATTGCCTTGCAGAGCGCCTCGATCAGGCTCTCATCGCCAAGGCCCGGCGCAAAGAAGCCGTTCGCTCCGGCCCTTTCATAGGCGTGTGCTCGTTCGATCGCCTGGTCGAGCAGCGCCTTGTCGTGCGTATCCGGTTTGGCCTTGAGGAAGATGTCGGTTCGGGCGTTGAGGAATGCCGGGATACCCGAGGCCTTGACCGCAGCGGCGGCGGCTTCGATCCGCTTCACCTGTAGCGCGATGTCGTGCAGGCCGGTGCCGCCGACGATCTGGTCCTCGAAATTGAAGCCGATGGCGCCGGCCTGCACGGCACGCGTCACGGTGCGGGCGACGGTTTCCGGTTCAATGCCGTAGCCGCCCTCGAGATCCATGGTCACCGGCAGGTCGACCGCCCCTACGATGCGCCTGATGTTGTCGAGCGCCAGCTCCAGCGGGATCTTCTCGCCATCGGCATACCCGAACGCGGCCGCCACCGGCCAGCTTCCCGTGGCGATCGCCTTGGCCCCTGCTTTCTCGACAATCTTGGCCGAGCCCGGGTCCCAGGCATTGTAGAGGACGATCGGGTTTCCCCTGGCGTGGAGGGAATGGAATGCGCGCGCACGCTCAATCTGCTCGGTCATTGCTGTTTTCCCATGTTTCTGCGGTTGGACATCCAGCCTAAGCAGGACCGCCGGCTCTGGCGATGTGCCATGAGCCGCAGAAGCGGCGGCCACCGAGCAGAATTTTCAAACCTGTTGCGCATCCGGTTTTTCGCAGCTATGGATTTCGCCATGAACATGCGTTCGACCAAGACCATTTGGTGGTGGGCCTGCTGACAGCGGCCTGTTCGAACGCGTGCGCGTGAAAATAGAGGGTGGCCGCAACGGAATGTCCGGGCGGCCATTTGTTTTTTCAAGCCATTCCCGGGTCCGTTGCCCCAAGAAGCTGATGGAGACGGCAATGACGATGAAGGTTCTGGAAAACGGGGCGGAAAGTTTCGTGACCGCGGGTGGCATCACCATCACCCGCGAGCGCCACGACCAGCCCTATGCGGGCGCCATCGACGCCTACGTCGACGGGCTGAACGCTCGCCGCGGCGCGGTGTTTTCCTCGAATTACGAATATCCCGGCCGCTACACGCGCTGGGACACCGCCATCATCGATCCGCCGCTTGTCATTTCGGCGCGTGGCCGCACTGTCCGCATCGAGGCGCTGAACGGTCGTGGCGAGGCGCTGTTGCCGGTCATCGGCAAGACGCTTGGCAGCCTGACCGATGTCACCATCGCCGAGAACTCGAAGAAACTGATCCGCCTCGACGTCGCCAAACCCGGCCGTGTCTTCACCGAGGAGGAGCGCAGCCGCGTCCCCTCGGTGTTCACCGTGCTGCGCGCCATCACCGCTCTGTTCAAGACCGAGGAAGACGCCAATCTCGGCCTCTACGGCGCCTTCGGCTACGACCTCGCCTTCCAGTTCGACCCGGTCGACTACAAGCTCGAGCGCAAGCAGAGCCAGCGCGACCTCGTCCTGTTCCTGCCCGACGAGATCCTGGTCGTCGACCATTACTCGGCCAAGGCCTGGACTGACCGCTACGACTATTCGGGCGATGGGTTTTCGACGGAAGGCCTGCCGCGCGATGAAATCGCCGAGCCGTTCAAGACCGCCGACCGCATCCCGCCGCGCGGTGACCATGAACCGGGCGAATACGCCAATCTGGTTCGCAAGGCCATGGATTCGTTCAAGCGCGGCGATCTGTTCGAGGTCGTGCCCGGCCAGATGTTCTACGAGCGCTGCGAGACGCAGCCGTCCGAGATTTCGCGCAAGCTGAAGTCGATCAACCCCTCGCCCTATTCCTTCTTCATCAATCTGGGCGAAGGCGAATATCTGATCGGCGCCTCCCCGGAAATGTTCGTGCGTGTCAACGGCCGCCGTGTCGAGACCTGCCCGATCTCGGGCACCATCAAGCGCGGCGACGACGCCATTTCCGACTCAGAGCAGATCCTGAAGCTGCTCAACTCCAAGAAGGACGAATCCGAACTCACCATGTGCTCGGACGTCGACCGCAACGACAAGTCACGGGTCTGCGAGCCGGGCTCGGTGCGCGTCATCGGCCGCCGCCAGATCGAGATGTATTCGCGCCTTATCCACACCGTGGATCACATCGAGGGACGGCTGCGCGAAGGCATGGATGCCTTCGACGCCTTCCTGTCGCATGCCTGGGCGGTCACCGTCACCGGCGCGCCGAAACTGTGGGCCATGCGCTTCATCGAGCAGAACGAGAAGAGCCCGCGCGCCTGGTATGGCGGCGCGATCGGCATGGTCAATTTCAACGGCGACATGAACACCGGCCTCACCCTGCGTACCATCCGCATCAAGGACGGCATTGCCGAGGTCCGCGCCGGTGCCACATTGCTCTTCGACAGCATTCCCGAGGAAGAAGAAGCCGAAACCGAACTGAAGGCATCCGCCATGCTCTCCGCCATCCGCGACGCCAAGACAGGCAACTCCGCCAGCACCGAACGCACCACCGCCCGCGTCGGCGACGGCGTCAACATCCTGCTCGTCGACCACGAGGACAGCTTCGTCCACACGCTGGCCAATTATTTCCGCCAGACCGGCGCCAACGTCTCGACCGTACGCACGCCGGTGCCGGAGGAAGTCTTCGACCGGCTGAAGCCCGACCTCGTCGTGCTGTCGCCCGGCCCCGGCACGCCGAAGGATTTCGACTGCGCCGCCACCATCAAGAAGGCGCGCGCCCGCGAATTGCCGATTTTCGGCGTCTGCCTTGGCCTGCAGGCA
The DNA here is from genome assembly GCF_056404515.1 of Mesorhizobium sp. P2_C7. NCBI lineage: Bacteria > Pseudomonadati > Pseudomonadota > Alphaproteobacteria > Hyphomicrobiales > Phyllobacteriaceae > Mesorhizobium > Mesorhizobium sp. P2_C7. The sequence continues at coordinate 90,461 of NZ_JBFUDW010000020.1, forward strand.
CTGGCCGAAGCCTATGGCGGCGAGCTCAGGCAACTGCATGTCCCGATGCACGGCAAGCCGTCGCGCATCCGCGTCTCGAAGCCGGGCATCATCTTCTCCGGCCTGCCCAAGGAAGTCACCGTCGGCCGCTATCACTCGATCTTCGCCGATCCGGTGCGCCTGCCCGATGACTTCATCGTCACGGCCGAGACCGAGGACGGCGTCATCATGGCCTTCGAACATCGCAAGGAACCAATCGCCGCGGTGCAGTTCCACCCGGAATCGATCATGACGCTCGGCCACAATGCCGGCATGCGGATCATCGAGAACATCGTTGCCCACCTGCCGCGCAAGGCCAAGGAAAAGGCCGCCTGACGACCATGGCCGAAACCGAGAACACGATGGCGATCGCGGCCAAAGCCGCGGCGAAGCGCAAGGTCGCCAACCTTGCGTTCTGGTCGATCATCATTGCCGCAGTCGTGCTCGGTCTGAAGCTCGTCGCCTGGTACATCACCGGCTCGGTGGCGCTCTACTCGGACGCGCTGGAATCGATCGTCAACGTCATCGCCTCGATGGCCGCCTTCTGGGCGATCCAGGTCAGCTACAAGCCTGCCGACCAAGACCATCCCTTCGGCCACCACAAGGCCGAGTATTTCTCGGCTGTGCTCGAAGGCGTGCTGATCGTTCTCGCCGCGCTTTTGATCCTGAACGAGGTCTGGCGAGCCTGGCAGGTGCCAGCGCCCATCGAAAAGCCCTGGAACGGGCTGGCGGTCAACGGCATCGCGACGGTGATCAATGCCTTCTGGGCCTGGACGCTGATCCGCGCCGGCAGGGCCGAGAAATCGCCGGCGCTGGTCGCCGACGGCAATCACATCATGACCGATGTGGTGACCTCGATCGGCGTCTTCGGCGGCCTGGTCGGGGCAATCCTCACCGGCTGGCACATCCTCGACCCGGCACTGGCCGTCATCGTCGCGCTGAACATCCTGTGGCAGGGCTGGCACGTCATCGGCTCGTCGATGAACGGCCTGATGGACCGCGCCGTCGACACGCAGGCGCATATGCGCATCCGCGACGTCATCTCGGCCAACTGCAAGGGCGCGCTGGAGGTGCATGACCTGAAGACGCGCATCGCCGGCCGCGCCACTTTCATCGAGTTCCATCTGGTCGTCGATGCCGACATGTCGGTCGGCGCCAGCCATGTCATCTGCGACCGTATCGAGGACGCGCTGAAGGCCGAAATCCCCTCGGTGCGCGTCACCATCCATGTCGAGCCCGACGACGAAGCCAAGTTGCCGAAGGGCACGACTGCCGTGCCGTTCGCTTGAGGTCAGCTCACGGCGCGCAGGCCGATTGCGGCATCGGTTGCAGCCGGTAGACCTTGTCGTCGGATTTCGTCTTGCCGTCGGCGGCCTTCGAACACAGATCGACGATCGCCAGGCTGCTGTTGGGATTGGCCAGCATCATGGTGCCGTTGACGCCGCGCTTGAGGAAGATCTCCTTCTGCGCGATGTCGCAGGAAAAATCGCTCATCTTCGAACTTGCCGCGCAGCGCCACTGGTCGGCCTCGCCCTGGCAGGAATAGGTCTGCGTGACCTTGGCCGATTTCTGCCGCGTGGTGACGGTGACGGCAATGTCGGCGCCATCGGGCCAGAGGGCTGCGTCGCCCCCTGAAGCAAAAGACGCCAGCTCCACCGAGCCGCGGAAAACCCGGATCGACTGCGTCAGCTGATCGGGGTGCGAGGCAAGGTGCGACGCGTCATAGTCGCGCCCATAGCAGAAGGCCTGGTCCGGCTTCAGCCGTTCGCGCAGCGGGGCCCCGAGCGCCGGGTCGATCGGATCGATGCGCGCGAATTCCGCCTTGCAGGTCGCGGCCGGCATCGGGTCGAGGCGGAAATTGTCATCCTCCTTGCCCAGCGCCTGCCTGTCGTATTCCGCTGCACCCAGTTCCTCTTCCGACCCGGCATCCAGATAAACATCGGGTTGCACGTCGGTGAGGATCAGGCTTCCTTTGTCATCGACTTTCAGCGATGCGAGCGTCCGGTCGCAGTCCATGCCGCAATGGATCGGGCCTGATTTGCCGTCCTCGGACTCGTGATTGCACCAGCCGCCGGCCCATTCAGGCGCCTTGGCGCCGCGCACGGTGGTGGCAACGAAGGCATTGTACGATGAGTCAGAATTCGCGGCCGGCTCTTCATTCGGCCGGCTGACCGGATCATGGCCATAGTAGAAGAAGATTCGCGCCACCTTCTGCTTCGGATGCGCCTTGAGATGTGCTGCGTCATAGACGCGGCCGAAACAGGCGTCGGCACCGTTGGGGCTGAGTTCGGTGAGCTTGAGTGCGTCATCGGCCAAGGCAGAGCCGGCAAGCAGGCCGAGCAGCGCGACACCCCAAGCGCCGCCCGCCAATACCTTACACAGCGTCATGTGACCCCTCCTCCGCATCTACAGGACGTCACGTCAATTTATGCTAGTATTGCGGCCGCAGCCATGCATTTTGCGGTGAGCCGTCAAGCGGAGGAGAATGCGATGCGCCGGCGCGATATGTTCCGCGCGGTTCTTGCCGGAACCGGAACGTTTCTTGGCCTGCGGATGGTGCAGGCAGCTGCCATGGAGCCCGCCCGGCAGAAGGTCGCCTATCATCTCAGCGATCTCGACAAGGTCAATTTCGTTCTCGGCAACATCAAGAACCACTATGACGGCACCAGCGGCAATGTCGACATCGTGCTGGTCGTGCATGGCCCAGCCCTTGCCGCCTTCAAGTCCAAAGGCATATCGGCCGCGATTTCCGGCCGCTTCGCCGGTCTGGTGCAGCAGGGGCTCGATCCGCACGCCTGCGCCAACACCATGCAAGGCATGGATATTTCATTGACCGACCTGCTCGACGGTTTCCACGCCGCCGACAAGGGCGGCGTCGTCAAACTCGCGGAATTGCAGGGGCAGGGCTACGTCTATCTGCGCCCGTGAGGCTTGAACATCTGGGCACCAAAGGCCTACGAAGGACCGGCAGAAACCCCGGAGGACACGCGTGCCAGCCACCACCACACTCAGCATTCCCGATCTCGCCGGCAAGGCGGTACTGGTTACCGGCGCATCGACCGGCATAGGCGCGGCCCTGGCGTCGGCCTACGCCGCACAGAAATGCCGCGTAGCACTGCACTACAATTCGAGCCGCGACGCCGCCGAGGCTATGGCCAAGACCATTGCCGACAAGGGCGGCGAGGTGTTCCTCGTCCAGGGCGATTTCTCGGTTCCCGCCGATGTCGAACGCGTCGTCGAGGACAGCGCGCAGCATTTCGGCCGCCTCGACGGGCTGGTCAACAATGCCGGCGGCATGCTCGGCCGCGTGCCCTATGCCGAGCAGACCGAGGCGCACTACGACGCGGTGATGGACCTCAATGCGCGTTCCGTGCTGACCGCCTCGCGCAAGGCGATCCCGTGGCTGAAGAAACAGGGCGGCTTCATCGTCAACACCTCGTCGATCGCCGCGCGCAACGGCGCCGGCGGCGGCGCCGGCCTCTACGGTTCGGCCAAGGCCTTCGTCTCCAACGTGACGCGCGGCATGGCCAAGGAACTGATCGGCTTCGGCGTCCGCGTCAACGCAGTGGCGCCCGGCACCATTCTCACGCCGTTCCACGAACGCTATTCGACCGACGAGCAGATAAAGGGCATGGTCGCCACCATTCCACAGGGGCGCGCCGGCACTGCGGAAGACTGCGTCGGCGCCTACCTGTTCCTCTCTTCCGACCTTCTGAGCGGCTACATCACCGGCCAGGTGATCGAGGTGAATGGCGGCCAGTTGATGCCTTGACCGGCTATCTGCATACTGACGATCTGCATATCTTGTCGAAAACCTCGAAGGGAGACAAAGGAATGTATGGACTGATCGGCAAGATGCGGGCATCGCGCGGCCAGCGCGACGCGGTCATGGAGGTCCTGCGCGCCAGTACCAGCACCGGCGCCCTGCCGGGTTGCCTGAGCTACATCATTGCCCGCGACCCTGCGGATGCCGATGCGATCTGGGTCACCGAAGTGTGGACCGACGCCGAAAGCCACAAAGCCTCGCTGCAGCTTCCGGAAGTCCAGGCGGCGATCGCCAAGGCGCGGCCGTTCATCGCCGGCTTTGAATTCCAGGTCGAAACGCACCCTGTCGGCGGCTTTGGCCTGGCCGACGGCAAAAAAGCCTAAGCTCACGCGAGGCATCCTTTTTCGGCGCAGCGGGGTTCGCATCGCCCGGCTTCGAGTCTAAGACCAAGACATGGATTCCCCGGACCAGCCCGTTGTCGAGCGCATGGCGCGGATGCGCAAGGCTTGGCAATGGCTGGCGATCCTGACCGTCTCCGCCCTGTTTGCCGGCGCGCTGGAGCTCGCCGCCCTGCCGGCCGCCCTGCTGATCGGACCGATGCTGGCGGCCATTGTCGCCGGCACCAATGGCGCCACGGTGCGCGTGCCGCGTCTTATGTTCGGCGCCGCCCAGGCGATTGTCGGCTGCCTCGTCGCCAGTTCGATCTCGGCTGACATCTTTCCGGTCTTCTATCGGGAGTGGCCGCTGTTTCTCGGCGTCGTGGTGGCCACAGTCACGGCCTCCAGCCTGCTCGGCTGGCTGATCAGCCGCTGGCGCATCCTGCCCGGCACCACCGCCGTCTGGGGCTCCTCGCCAGGGGCCGCCACCGCCATGGTGCTGATGGCCGGTGCCTTCGGCGCCGACCAGCGGCTCGTCGCCTTCATGCAATATCTGCGCGTCATCTTCGTCTCGATGACGGCGGCTCTCGTTGCAAAGATGTGGGTCGACACGTCGGGGGTCGAAATCCCGCCCATCATCTGGTTTCCGCCGATCAATCCGCAAGCCTTAGCTGCCACCATCGGCATCGCGGTTGTCGGCGGCCTGGCGGGAAAGCTTTGCCGGCTGCCTTCGCCCTTCTTTCTCGGCACCTTCATCTTTGGTACCGTCATCCATCTTGGCCTTGGCATGGAGATGCAATTGCCGCAATGGCTGCTGGCGGTCAGCTATGCGATGGTCGGCTGGTCGATCGGCTTGAACTTCACCCGGCCGATCCTGCGCCACGCGACGCGTGCCTTGCCGCAGATCATCGCCTCGATCGTGGCGTTGATCGCCTTTTGCGGCGGCCTTGCCTTCATGATCAGCCATCTCTTGGGCATCGACCCTTTGACCGCCTACCTGGCGACCAGCCCAGGCGGCATGGACAGCATCGCCATCATTGCCGCCGCCGCGCAGAACGTCGACATCTCCTTCGTCATGGCGCTGCAATCGGCACGCTTCCTGGTCGTGCTGCTGGTCGGCCCGAGCGTGGCGCGGCTGGTGGCGAGAAGCGTCAGGGGGTAGCCAACGTTCTGAAATCACAACCAGGTTGCGATTTCACAGCCAGGGTCGAAGCCCGTCAGCGGTGCTGCCGTGCAACGGCCCACCGACGTTTCCAGGCCGGCATCACCCGAATATCAATGCGCCCTAATCCAGCCTGTGCATCAGGTCCTCGTCCAGCCAGCGGCCGAAGAAATAGACCAGTTGCTTGTGCCACCACGGCCAGTCATGGCTGACATCGCCGCCCCAATAGTCGACCCAGGCGGGAATGGACCTGTCGCGCAGGATCTGTTCCAGCTTGCGCGTCTCGACCAGCATCCGTTCCTCCCAGGCGCCCTGTCCGCAGCAGAAGATCAGCCTGAGCGCCTTCAGGCGGGCAAGCAGTTTGGGATCGACAATGCCGGGCAGATAGTCCAGCGGCGAGTTGTAGAAGATGTCGCCTTCAAGCGCCTTGCCGAAGAAGTCGCGGGCCGAATAGACGCCCGACAGCGAGATGACGCCGCTGGCGAGTTCGGGAAAGCGGAAGACGAAGTTCGACGAATGGTAGCCGCCCATCGAACAGCCTGTGAACAGCGGCTTCAGCTTGCGCCCGCCATTGGCCTGCGCGGCCGTGGACAGGAATTCCGGCAGCGCCTCCTCGCGCACATAGCGGAAATAGGCTTCGTGCCGGCCGATGCGGTGTGCGGCGTCGGCATGCTTGTCGAAGAAGGATTCCGAATCGATGCCGTCGACCGTGAACAGCTGGATGCGGCCGGTGTCGATGAACTCGGCAAGTGCGCCGACCCCGCCGGAATCCTCGAACTGGTAGAACCGCCCTTGCGATGTCGGGAACACCACCACCGGCCGGCCGGCATGGCCGTAGCGCTTGTATTCCATGTCGCGGCCGAGATTGCGGGCGAAAGTCTTGTGATAGGAAACGTCCATCGCCTCACGCCTTTTCCGCGTGGATGTAGGCGACCGCTTCGCGCAGCGCCGCTTCGTCCTTCGAGCGCATCTGGTAGGCGTAATTCCCCATGGCGCGGCTGAAAACCTCTTCGATGGCTTGATGGTGGACGATCTTGTCGCGATGGGCGGCTAGCACGTCCTTATGGCTGTGCAAATAGCTGAGGTGCCGCTTGCGGCTGGCATAGGCGGTGAAATACTTGCCCTCATAGGGGCCGCCGGCGGCATCTTTGACCACCATGTCGGCCCACGCCGCGTAGACGTCGATGTCGAAGGTGTAGTTGATCGCATCGGTCATCCAGGCGCCGGGCGGACGCATGTTGACCTCCAGCGCGATGACGCGGTCGTCCTTGGTCTCGAACAGCTCGATGTGGAAGAAGCGCTCGCGCACGTCGAAAGCCTTCAGGATCTTGCGGCCGGCCTCCTCGACTGCCGGGCTGATCCGCGGAAAACAGGTGTAGCTCATGTGGCGATCCTTGTTGACCACCTCCATGACGCTCTGGTCGTACCGGTGGCTGGCGGCCAGCACCACCTCGCCATCGCGGTTGACCAGCCCGTCGAAAGTCACCACCAGCCCCTCGATGAACTGCTCCATGACGAAGGTCACATCCTCGGGCTTGTCCCTGAAGAACTGGTCGAGCTCGCCAGTGTTGGAGATCTTGAAGGTGTTCGAGGCGCCCGAGCCGCTGTCGGGCTTGACCACCACCGGATAGCCGACGCGGCGGATGAAGGTCATGGCGCCGGCCCGGTCGGAGCATTTGCGTTGCGCGATGGTGTCGACCCCGCTCTTGCGGAAGAAGGCGCGCATGCGGCTCTTGCGCTTCAAATTCTTCACGAAATCGAGCTTGGTGCCGTAGATGTTGAAGTCGGTGCGGATGTTGGCTTCCAGCTCCAGCCAGTGTTCGTTGAGCGATTCAAAACGGTCGATACGGCCCCATTTGTGGATGAAATGCCCCATCGCCCGGAACACCGGATCGTAGTCCTCCATGTCCGCAACACGGTAATATTCGCTGAGCGCCGCCTTCAGCTTGCCGTCGAGCGCCTCATAGGGTGCGTCGCCGATACCAAGCACTCTGGCCCCGGCCTTCTTCAACCGGTCGCAGAAATCCGCGCCATTGACGGGAAAATGCGGCGAGAAGAACACGAAATTCATGGATGACCCCCCTGCCGATAGTGACCCCGACAAGGCCAAGTCTGGCGCATTTGCAGCGCGTGGGGAAGAGCGCACATGTTAGGGATGATTTCCAACACAAGCTCGGCCCGCCATGCGGCCCCACTTGCCTCCCACAAGCCGCTCCTGTATGAGAACCGCCATGAACACGCGCGCCACCAACGCTTCCCGTCCGACCGGTTTTTCCGGCGAGACCGTGCGTGCACTGGCTTCGACCCTGCTTCTTCTCGGCCTTATCGGCGATCGCCGGGTTCGCTGAAGGAGCGCCCGGCGGTCGAACCGCCGCGCAAGCGCATGCTCCTTGGCCAGTCACAAAATTGGCACGTCACATCAAGCGAACGAAAATCTGGTAAAGGCGCCGCTCGCCATCAATCCATCTGAGGGTGGATCCGTGAGCCGCCGGGAGAAACGACGATGAACGCACGAGAAGAAATCCGCCCCGATGCCGCGGTAGCCGGCAAGGATGCGGCAAAGGACACGCCCGAGGCGGCCCGGGGCATGCCGGACGCAGCGCGCAAATATCAACCCTACCCCACAGTAGGCCTCACCGACCGCACCTGGCCCTCGAAGGTCATCGACAAGGCGCCGATCTGGTGCTCGGTCGACCTGCGCGACGGCAATCAGGCGCTGATCGATCCGATGGGCCATGAGCGCAAGGCGCGCATGTTCGGCCTGCTGCTCGACATGGGCTTCAAGGAGATCGAGATCGGCTTCCCGTCGGCCTCGCAGACCGACTTCGACTTCGCCCGCTGGTGCATCGAGGAAGGCAACGTACCTGCCGATGTCTCGCTGCAGGTGCTCGTGCAGTGCCGGCCGGAACTGATCACCCGCACCTTCGAGGCGCTCAAGGGCGCCACCAACCCGATCGTCCATTTCTACAACTCGACCAGCGAGTTGCAGCGTCGCGTCGTCTTCGAAAAGGACGTCGGCGGCATCAAGCGCATCGCCACCGACGCCGCCAAGATGATCACCGACATGGCGGCCAAGGCCGGCGGCGGCTACCGCTTCGAATATTCGCCGGAGAGCTTTACCGGCACCGAACTCGAAGTGGCGCTGGAGATCTGCAACGCCGTCACCGAGATCGTCAGGCCGACACCCGACAACAAGCTGATCATCAACCTGCCGTCGACGGTCGAGATGTCGACTCCCAACATCTACGCTGACCGCATCGAATGGATGTGCCGCAACCTCGACAACCGCGAGAACCTGCTGGTCTCGCTGCATCCCCACAATGACCGCGGCACCGGCATCGCCACCACCGAGCTCGGCCTGATGGCCGGCGCCGACCGCGTCGAAGGCACGCTGTTCGGCAATGGCGAGCGCACCGGCAATGTCGACATCGTCACGCTGGCGCTCAACATGTACACGCAAGGCGTCGATCCGGGGATCGACTGCTCCGACATCAACCGGATGAAGGATGTCTACGAATATTCGAACCAGTTGAAGATCCCCGAGCGCCATCCCTATGTCGGCGAGCTCGTCTACACTGCCTTTTCCGGCTCGCACCAGGATGCCATCAACAAGGGCATGAAGGCGCTGAAGAAGGCCAACACGAGCCTGTGGGAAGTGCCCTATCTGCCGATCGATCCGGCCGATGTCGGCCGCAGCTACGAAGCGATCATCCGTATCAACTCGCAGTCTGGCAAAGGCGGCATCGCCTATGTGCTGCAGGCCGACCACGGCCTCAACCTGCCACGCAATTTGCAGATCGAGTTCAGCCAGGAAATCCAGGCGATCACCGATGCCGAGGGCAAGGAAGTGCCGGTCAGGCGCATCTACGAGCGCTTTCTGGAGACCTATGTCGACCAGCCGCGCGCGCGGCTGAAATTCCTCGACCACCACACCTATCCCAGCACCGAGACCAAGGGCCGGCGCGTCGTCGAGGCGGTCATCGTCGACAACGGCAAGGAGGTGACGATTACCGGCACCGGCACCGGCCCGATCGACGGCTTCGTCGATGCGTTGTCGCGTCATCTCGGCATCGAGATGTCGGTGCTCGATTATTCCGAGCACTCGATGCAGCGCGGCTCGAATGCCTCGGCCATCTCCTATGTCGAGATGGAACATCCTGATGGCAAGCTGTTCGGCGCCGGCATCAACACCAACATCGTCGCCGCCTCGCTGGAAGCGGTGATGTCGGCGGCGAACCGCATCGTCGTCAAAAAGGCCGGTTGACGCACGACCAGAACGAAGATCGGAACCCTCCCCATTCGGTGATCGGTTCCGATCTTTCGTATCATTAACCACCGAAGAATTATCCGGTGGGGTACGTGATCGCATAATGGGTGAATACTTGTGTGGCGGTGCGGGAACTATATGATCGCGCCTCAACCTGTGCCGACTTCGAGAGGATCGACACTTGCAGCATGCCACGCCTGCCGCCCCCGCAGTGCGCGAGACACTGGAGCGACTTCTTGCCAGCCAGACGTTCGGGCGATCCGAACGCGCGCGCAAGTTGCTCCGCTACCTTGTCGAACGCGAACAAGCCGGCGAAGCCGACAGGCTCAAGGGCTTCTCCATCGCCATGGATGTTTTCGGCAAGGACGGCGATTTCGATCCGGCCACCGACGCCGTGGTGCGGGTTCAGGCGGGAAGGCTGCGCGAGCTTCTGCAGCATTATTTTGCCAATGAAGGCGTTGCCGAGCCGGTCCGCATAGCCATTCCGCGCGGCGGCTATGTTCCCGCCTATGAATTGAACGCGATCCGGCTGCCGGCTGAGGCTGTTCCCGAACTCAGGCTGGATGGCGCCACGTCCGCCGATCGGGCCAACGACGCCAGCACGGGCATGCCGGATGCGGTGTCGCCGGCTCTCGCGAAGCCCACCCCCTCGGTGGTGCGCCAACTCCGCTTCTTCTGGATGGCGATCGCCCTCGTCATCGCCATGCTGGGCCTGCTGATCCTTCGTCAGGGCAGCAGCGCCTTGCTGAGCGGTGGCGGCGACACGTCGGCGACCCTCGAGACCGCTGGCGCAACCAGCAGCATCGCGCCGTCGGCAACGGCCGACGCCCTGCCGCTCGTCTATATCGACCTCAAGGCCGAAGGCGCCGATGCCAGCCGCGTCGCCGCCTCGCTGCGCGCCGGCCTGAGTGGCTTCGATACGATCGACTTCATCGGTCGCGACACACCCACCGATCCGGCTGACGACGCCACCAGCTTCGTATTCGCCATGCTGCCCGGGCCGAACGCGGGCGATATCACGATCGAACTGCAAAGTATGGCGTCCGGACGGGTGCTTCTGTCGCGCAATCTGACCCCTGCCGACAGCGCACCGGCCGTGGTCGAAGACCGGATCGCCGACATGCTGAGTTCGGCGCTTCCCGCCTCGGGCACGATCTACAACTATATCGAGCAGACCGGTGCCCCAAACGGCCTGACGCAATGCTTGCTGCTCAACGACAAATATTATCTCGACCAGAACGCCAGAACCCATGAAGCTGCCTATCGCTGCCTCGAAAAATTGGCCGATGGCGGAACGAAGTCCTCGCTGGTCTATTCGGAGCTTGCGTCTCTGCAACTCGAGGCGGTCTCCGATCATTATGCCTACCCGCCCAATGCAACGATTGAAAAGGCTGTGGAGTTTGCCCATCGCGGCGTCCAGATGGGGCCGACCAGCCCTTATGCGCATCGCTCCTACGGCTATGTCAGTTCGCGTCTCGGCAATACGGACGAAGCGATCCGCTGGATGCGCAAGGCCTATGAACTCAATCCCTACGATCTCGGCATGGCTGCCGCCTACGGCTACGGGCTGATCTTCGCCGGTCGATACGCGGAGGGAACGCCGATCCTGGCGCATGCGGCGGAGACCTTCAGCGGCCACTCGACATGGTGGGACTACGGGCTGTTCGTCGGCGAATTCATGCTCGGCAACACGAACAAGGCGGTCGCGGCCAGCATGGCACTGAGAACGACGGCAACGAAATCGCACTATCTTGCGGCGCGGCTGATCGGTGCGAAGGCTGGCGGACAGGACCATCTGGTCAGCACGCTGCTGAGCGAACTGAACACCCAGTTCCCTAAATTTGCAGCCGATCCGCGCGCGACCTTCGTCGAGCGGAAATATCCGGCCGACCTGACCGACCGGCTGGTCCAGGCTCTGCGCGCCGCAGGGCTCGGCAACGCAAGCTGACACAATCGACATCCACAGATTAGGCGCGCCGGGACTGTCCGCAACCGCGCAAATCGCGAAGATTTTACTGGTCATCACGCTAGACTGGGGGCAATTCAGCCACAGTTGGTGTCGCGCATCCTGCAATAACAAAAAAATCAGCCTTCATGACCGCATCGCTTTTTGTCGCCGAACAGGGTGTTGGCTCGAAGGCCATCGTCCTGCTGCATGGTTTCGGCGGCTGCCACGATGTCTGGCGCGAGGTGATTTCTTCCCTGGCGCCCGCCACGCGCACGCTGGCCTATGATCTGCCGGGGCATGGGCTGTCGCTCGATTTTCCCGGAGCCGGTCCGGCCAAGGTGGCGGCCAGGGCCGTGCTCGCCGATCTGTCGGAACGCAGGCTGAAGCGTGTTCATCTCGTGGGCCACTCGATGGGCGGTGCGGTGGCAATGCTGATGGCGCTGGCCGAGCCTGGAAAAGTCGCCTCGCTGACGCTTCTGGCGCCAGGCGGTCTTGGCCCCGAGATCAATGGACCGTTGTTGCGCCGCTATGGCGGCGCCGCGAACCGGTCCGAAATCCGCGCCTGCCTTGCCGCCATGTCCGGGCCCCACAGCCCGCCCCAGAAGCGTGTCATGGACGCGCTTTGCCGAATGCGCGGACGTCCAGGCCAAGTGCCGAAGCTGGTCGAGATCGCCACCGCCATGACCATGGACGATCGGCAAGGCGTCATCCCGCACGATCGTCTCGACGGATTGAACATGCCGGTGATGGTGGCGTGGGGAACCGACGACGCAGTGTTGCCCTTTACCCAGGCGGATGATCTGCCTGCGCATTTTCATGTCCACCATGTGCTGGAGGTCGGCCATATGCTGGCCGAGGAAGCACCCGACCTCGTCGCCGAGATCATTCGCCGCAACACCAACCGGCGCGCCAGGCCGCTGCGCCAGAAATTCGCTGCTGCTGCCAGCTGACCTTTTTCGCGCACAGCCGCCTGCTGAACGCGCCTCGATCCCGTTGCTCTCGCCAGTGCATTTTACAGGCGGCTGTGTTAACCCCGTGTTAACCAAACCCGCGAGGCGAACGCCGATGAAGGAAGCAGGCGAGAAGACCATCGATCAGTCGAGGCAACTGTCGGATGCCGTCCGTGATGTGAAGAATGCCTTCGCCGACCGCGACGACGTCGTCGTCGACATGCGCGAAGCCCATCGCATGCGCCTCGAGCTGCTTGCTGCCGAACTGGCGCCGGTTTTTGCCGATGTTCCCGCCGACATGGACAATTTCGACTTTGTCGTCTCGTCCGGCTTGCAGCCACGCCTGTGGATCGATGCCGTCAGCCATGTCGCCATGGGGCGCGATCGCCGCACCTATCGCTTTATCAGGGACACCCGCATCGGCCGGGTGGTGCTTGCCGAATCGACCGACATGAAGCCCGTTGCTGATCAGGTGACGCGCTATGTTGCCGAGCGGATCGTCGAGCGCCAGAAGATGATGGAAGGCGGGGTCGAGCCGGCCGTCGCCGGCATGAAACGCACCGATGTGTCGGAAGCCGAACCGCCACTGCGCTCGAAGACCCGCAGCAAGGCCTGGTCGGCGTTTCTGTCGGGCCTTGGCCTGGTCGCCGCCGGCGCTCTGGTCGGACTTGTGGTGTCGGTCATCCTGTTGTGGGACCGCATTGTGGCCATGGTTCTCAACGTGCGGCCATAGCCGCACCGGCCTCCGCGCCAAGCTCCAGCGTCTGCAGATCGGATGGCGGTATGGACGGCCCGGTCAGGCCGCGCCGTGTCAGCCGGATCCGCCAATTGCCCTTTTCGCCGTCGATGTCCAACAGATTGTACTGCGCCGCCGGGTGCTTGCCGCCCGGCGCCTGGCCGGCGGCGGCAACGCCGACCACAGGAACCTTGGCGCCCCGGTTGCCGATGAAGAACAGCGACGGCAGATGCGAATGGCCGTGCAGGACAAGCTCGGCGCCATGGCGGCGAATGATCTTGTGGAAGCGGGCAATGCCGAACAGCCGCTTGTGCTGCGAGACCGCGCCGCGCACCGGCGGATGATGGATCATGATCGCGCGAAACAGCCCTTGCCCGGCCGTGGCGTCGAGCAGCTTGCCAAGCCGCTTCGCCTGACCCTCCATGAAGAAGCCATTGGCCATGAACGGCGCCGTGGCACGCGCTGTCGAGATGCCGATCAGCGCGATATCGCCGCGCACGCGCAGATAGGGGAATGCGTTGCGGTCGACCGGCGTGTTGACACCGTCGCCACTCATCCACGCCGCCCAGGACCGGCAGACCTTGTCGAAGGCGCCGGGAACATAGGCATCGTGGTTTCCAGGAACGACCGAGACATCCTGCGGCGATCCCAGCGTTTCCAGCCAGTGCCTGGCCATCTCGATCTCGCCGTCGAGCGCCAGATTGACCAGGTCACCGGTGACGGCGAGGTGGTCAGGCGCGTTCGCCTTGATGTCGGCGACGATCGCGTCGATGACGGCATCATGCATATGGCGGCGGCGGTTGCGCTGCCAGTTGACGTAGCCGAGCACGCGCTTGGAGGCGAGATCGCGATAGGATACATCGGGGAGCGGCCCCAGATGGACATCGGAAATATGCGCGAGCCTGAACATCCATCCTTCATATGCGACGCGCCCCCCGCTTTCCACCACGGTTTCGCACCTGATGCAGACTGATCCGGAGAAGACCTTCCGTCAGACCGGTTGGGCGGGCCTCCGGGCCCGGTTGTTCCATCTCTATTTCGTGCTGCGGCGGCCGATGACGCTCGGCGTGCGCGGTCTGGTCCACGACACGGCATCCAATTCCGTCTTCCTCATTCGCCACACCTATGTGCCGGGCTGGCAGCTTCCCGGCGGCGGCGTCGAAGTTGGCGAGACGCTTGGTGAGGCACTGGCGCGCGAACTGGCCGAGGAAGGCAATATCGCACTGACGTCGCCGCCGGCGCTGAGGTCGATGCATTTCAACCGTCGCGCCAGCCGGCGCGACCATGTCGGTTTCTATCTGATCGAGCATTTCAGTCAGACGGCGCCGAAGCTGCCGGACCACGAGATCGCCGAGTCCGGCTTCTTTCCCCTGGACCGTTTGCCGGAAGGCACGACACCAGCGACCCTACGGCGGATCGCCGAGGTTTTTGGCGGCGAGCAGCGATCGCCCTACTGGTAGATCACGCCGCCTTCTTAAACCGTCCCCGGTCATGCCGCGCGTCATAGTCCAGTTCCGGCCCTACCGGCACGATCCGCGTCGGGTTGATCGTCTCGTGGCTGCCGTAATAATGCGACTTGATGTGGTTGAGGTTCACGGTCCCGGCGACGCCCGGCACCTGATAGAGGTCGCGCAGATAGTTGGACAGGTTCGGGTAGTCGGCGATGCGGCGCAGATTGCATTTGAAATGGCCGACATAGACCGGGTCGAAGCGCACCAGCGTGGTGAACAGCCGCCAGTCGGCTTCGGTGATGTGATCGCCCACCAGATAACGTTGCCTTGAAAGGCGGTCTTCCAACGTGTCGAGTGCCGCGAACAGTTCGCTGAACGCTTCCTCATAGGCGCCTTGCGTGGTGGCGAAGCCGGCGCGATAGACGCCGTTGTTGACGGCGGGATAGACCAGCGCGTTGATCGCATCGATCTCGCCGCGCAGCGCCTTGGGATAGAAATCGAGGCTGGCATCGCCCCATTCGTCGAAGGCCGAATTCAGCATCCGGATAATCTCGGGGGATTCGTTGGAGACGATGGTCTGCTCCTTTTTGTCCCATAGCACCGGCACCGTCACGCGGCCGGAATAGGCAGGATCGGCCTTGGTGTAGATCTGGTGCAGAAAATCGAGGCCGTAGAGCGTGTCGCCGGTCGCGCCATCCTGCGCCACAAACGTCCAGCCATTGGCGCCCATGAAATGATGCACCACCGACACCGAAATGATGCCTTCCAGCTTCTTCAGCGCGCGAAAGATCAGCGTCCGGTGCGCCCACGGGCAAGCGAGCGAGACATAGAGATGGTAGCGGCCGGGCTCCGCCTTGAAGCCGCGGCTGCGGCCCGCAGGCGGCGTCCCGTCGCGAGTGATCCAGTCGCGCCACTGCGATTGCGTGCGCACGAACTTGCCTCCGCTGTCCTTGGTGTCATACCAGCGGTCCTGCCATTTACCTTCGACCAGCAATCCCATCGCATGTCCTTTCCTGCTTGCTTCCCATGTAGGGCACGAAGGCACGCCGTGGAATCACCTGGTGCTGAACAGACCGTCAAGCGGTCGGGTGGACCATCAAGCCGCCGATTGCAGCGGCAGGAAATTGATGCTAGCGGACAATCCGCATGTTCGACTTTGCTTTGATCCGGTTTGACCGACGACGAAAGGGCGCCCGCGCTTGATGAAGCGCTGACTGGCGAATGCTGCCGTTTGCAGCAAACCTTTCCTCCCTATCGGAACGCAAAGACCATGAGCCTTGCCGACGTGAAATACCTGCCGGAAACCCCGGCGCATGACCTCCAGATCGAAGCCATCAACGACGAAGCCTTCGGGCCCGGCCGTTTCGTGCTGGCCGCCTACAAGATCCGCGAGGCCGGCGGGCACGAACGCTCGCTGTCGTTCGTCGCCGTCGACGGAGACCTCGTCGTCGCCTCGGTGCGCATGACCCGCATCGCCGCCGGTGCCGGCCGCGCATTGATGCTCGGACCGCTTGCGGTGCGGCCAGCCTTCAAGAACCTCGGCATCGGTCGTCGGTTGGTGGCGATCGCGCTGGAGGCGGCCGCCAAGGCCGGTGCGCCAGCCGTGATGCTGGTTGGTGACGAGCCCTACTACGGACCGCTCGGTTTCAAGCGCATTCCGCGCGGCCAGATATCGATGCCGCGCCCCGTCGATCTTGACCGGCTGCTGTCGCATGAGATCGCGCCGGGCGCGGTTGCCAGGCTTTCGGGCGAGGTCTGCCACGCCGATCAGGCCAGGGTTGGCGACCATATCGCAGCGATGGCTTGACCTTCCCCGCCGATCTGGCGCCTGATCCGTCCCACTGTTCCTGAGATTAAAAGGATGTCGGCATGAACCCGAATGGCCAGATCGCGATCATTACCGGCGGCGGCTCCGGTCTTGGCGAGGCAACGGCGCGCGCGCTGGCCGCCAAGGGCGCCCGCGTCGCCATCTTCGATGTCGGTATCGATCGCGCGGCGAAGGTCGCGGCCGAGATCGGCGGTATTGCCGTTCAGTGCGACGTCAGCAACGCCGATAGTGGGACTGCCGCTCTCGCCGAGGTCGCGGCTAAGCTTGGCGAGCCGCGTATCCTGGTCAATTGCGCCGGCATCGCCATCGGCGTGAAGACGATCGGCAAGGATGGCCCGCATCCGCTAGATCAATACCGCAAGGTGATCGAGGTCAATCTGATCGGCACGTTCAACATGATCCGCCTCGTTGCCGACCGTGCCGCGAAGCTCGATCCGCTGCAAGGCGGCGAGCGTGGCGTCATCGTCAACACCGCCTCGGTCGCCGCCTATGACGGCCAGATCGGCCAGGCCGCCTATGCAGCCTCCAAGGGCGGCGTCGTCGGCATGACACTGCCGGTGGCGCGCGATCTCGCCCGTTCCGGCATCCGCGTCTGCACCATCGCGCCCGGCATCTTCAAGACGCCGATGATGGCCGGCATGCCGCAGGACGTGCAGGATTCGCTGGGCGCCGCCGTGCCATTCCCGTCCCGTTTGGGCGAGCCATCCGAATATGCGGCGCTTGCCCTGCACATCATCGAGAACCAGATGTTGAATGGCGAGACCATTCGTCTCGACGGCGCCATTCGCATGGCGCCGAAATAGCCGGTCGTGAGCGCCGGTCTGTCAGCTGCCGGGAAGACCGGTCCACTCGCCGGACTGAAGGTGATCGAGATGGCCGGGCTTGGTCCCGTGCCGCTGGCCGGCCTGATGCTGTCGGAGATGGGCGCCGAAGTGCTGCGCGTCGAACGGGCGGGGACGACCCGGCCTCTCCCGTCGATGTCGGATGAATACAACATCGACCGTCACGGCCGCGCCATCCTGCACCTCGACTTGAAACGCCGGGAAGGCACCGATCTGATGCTGCGCCTTGCCGAAAGGGCGGACATGTTGCTCGAAGGGTTTCGCCCCGGTGTCATGGAGCGGCTGGCGCTCGGTCCGGAAGCGGTGCTGGCGCACAATCCGGCGCTGATCTACGGCCGCATGACCGGCTTCGGCCAGGACGGGCCGCTCGCGGGCCGCGCCGGCCATGACATCACCTACCTTGCCTATTCGGGCCTGCTGCACGCAGTTGGCCACGACGGCGGCCGTCCTGTCCCACCGCTGAACCTCATCGCCGACTATGCTGGCGGCGCCATGATGCTGGTCGCCGGCGTGCTCGCCGCCCTTTTCCAACGTTCGCGCACGGGCAAGGGCGAGGTCATCGACGCCGCGATGGTCGAAGGCGCCTCGATGCTGGCGGTACCCTTGCATGCGCTCATGGCGGCCGGCTTGTGGAGCGACAGGCGCGGCGCGAACCTGCTCGATTCCGGCGCCCCTTTCTACGACACCTATGAGACATCAGACGGACACCATGTCGCCATCGGCTGCCTCGAGCCGCAATTCTTCGCCGAATTCGCCAGGCTGCTGCCGCTCGACGAGCGCTTTTCACGCGGCCAGTACGACAAGGCACTGTGGCCACCGATGCGCGCCGCCATTGCCGACCGGGTCCGGCAGAAATCGCGTGACGACTGGGACCGGCTGTTTGCCGAAACCGATGCCTGCGTTGCCCCCGTCCTGTCGCTGCAGGAGGCGAAGCATCACCCACACAATCGGGCGCGCAATGCCTTTGTAGCGGCGGATGGATTTGAGCGCCCGGCCCCGGCGCCGCGTTTCTCCGGCTCGCGGCCGACAGTTG
This sequence comes from Mesorhizobium sp. P2_C7, assembly GCF_056404515.1. Taxonomy (NCBI): domain Bacteria; kingdom Pseudomonadati; phylum Pseudomonadota; class Alphaproteobacteria; order Hyphomicrobiales; family Phyllobacteriaceae; genus Mesorhizobium; species Mesorhizobium sp. P2_C7. The sequence goes on from NZ_JBFUDW010000020.1 coordinate 108,839, forward strand.
CGACCAAGCCCGCCGACAATGATCTCGTCCCGTCGACAGTGCTTGAACGTTTCGGGTTTTCGAAAAACGAGATTGACGACCTTGTCGAATCCGGTTTGTTTGACAGATAAGCGGAGAAGGAAGATCAACTTATTGTGGTGATGCCTTTGGACGAGCCGAAGAAGGACGTAATCCGCGAGACGGATGCCGAGGCGGTCCGACTGGCCAAGACACTTTTGCGCAGCGCCCGCTTTGGTGCGCTGGCGGTGATCGAACCACAGACAGGTGCGCCGCTGGCCAGCAGGGTCGGCGTGGCCACCGACATCGACGGCGCGCCGCTGATCCTGGTGTCGATGCTCTCGGCGCACACCGGCGCGCTGCTTGCCGATGCGCGCTGTTGCCTGTTGCTTGGCGAACCCGGCAAGGGCGACCCGCTGGCGCACCCGCGCCTGTCACTGGTCTGCCAGGCGAAACGGCGTGAGCGCGGATCGAGCGAGCACGCCCGTTGCGAGCGTCGTTATCTCAACCGCAATCCCAAGGCGAAACTCTACGCCGGTCTCGGCGACTTTTCGATCTTCCGCCTCGAGCCGCAACGCGCCAGCCTCAACGGCGGCTTCGGCAAGGCCTATCAGCTCGATCGACCGGGTCTGCTCACCAGCGGACCGATCGTCGAGGAACTTGCGGCGACTGAACAATCCGCCATCGACCATATGAACGCCGACCATCTCGACGCGATTGCCGTTTATGCACAGCATTTCGCGAAAGTGTCCGGCAACGGCTGGATTATTGCCGGATTCGATGCCGATGGTATGGATCTGGTGTCGGGTGACGATGTTTCCCGGGTTTTCTTCCCGAAAACTTTGCAGGCGGCACGCGAATTGCGGCCTGTTCTGGTCGAAATGGCCAGAAACGGACGGGCCGCGGCCGACACGGAGACTGGGCTTAATTACATTAGATAAAAAGCAACACTTGAGATTTGAACGAAATGCTCTACCTTTTGTCAGTGACGCTGAATCGCAGCGGCTATACGCAACTGAGTTTATGGAATCAGATGCCATTGCCCCCATGGCGTCAGGATGATCAAAAAGCATGGGGGATCGATGGTCTCGTCTAAGCTAATCGCAAATGCCGGATTGGCAGCCGAATTTCTCATGCTGATGGGCAATGAGAAACGGCTGTTGATCATGAGCCATCTGATCGACGGTGAAATGTCGGTCGGCTCCATCGCCGAAAAGGTGATGCTCAGCCAATCCGCCCTGTCGCAGCATCTGGCCAAGTTGCGGGCGCTGGACCTCGTCGACACCCGTCGCGATCGGCAGATGATCTACTACTCCTGCAAATCCGATGCCGTGCGCGAACTGCTCGGCATGCTGGACGGCATTTTCGGCAGCGGCAAGGAGGACCTCTCCCAGATGGCCCACCGTTTGCGCCGCGCCGGAACCTGACCGTCCTGTAGCCACTTACCTCGCAACGCTTTCAGGGCGATGTGCGTCCATCCGGGCGCACAGAGGTGGCTGATCGTCCTGAATTGTCGCATCGTGGTTCCCAGCCGACGGTGAGCGCCGGCAATCCGTGCGGATTTTCGGGCGGCTGCGGTGACCACGAGGAACGCATGGATCCCATTCGCATCGTCGACCCGCAAGACCTGCGCGTTGCCGCCTACCTCGATATCCGCGAGCGAGACCTCGCCGGCCGGCAAGGTCGCTTCGTCGCCGAAGGCAAGGTGGTGCTCGACCTGCTGCTCTCGTCTGGGCGTTTTGGCGCCGAATCGGTGCTTGTCCTGGAAAACCGGCTGGCCGGCCTCGAAGGCATCCTGAGCAAGGCGCCGGCGGACCTGCCGGTCTATGTCGCCACCAGTGCGGTGATGGATGCAATCGCCGGGTTTCATATGCATCGCGGCATCCTGGCCATCGGTCGCAAGGGGACACCGCAATCCGCCGAGGCCTTGCTCGATGCCTTGCCGGCCCAGAGGCTGATCGTGGTGCTTGTCGGCATCGCCAACCACGACAATATGGGTTCAATCTTCCGCAACGCCGCCGCCTTTGGCGCCGATGCGGTCCTCATGGATGCGACATGCTGCGATCCGCTCTACCGCAAGGCGATCCGGGTTTCCGTCGGTGCCGCGCTCAAAATTCCCTTCGCGTCGTTCACCGACGCCGCCGGCTTCACGGCAACGCTTGACCGCCGCGGCTATGGCCAGTTTGCGCTGTCGCCGAGCGGGCAGACCGACATTCGCGATGCGCCGCGGCGCGAGCGCCTTGCGCTTTATCTCGGCACCGAGGGTGAAGGCCTGCCCGCAAGCCTGCTCGCGCGCTTGCAGACGGTACGGATCACCATGTCGGAGGGCTTCGACAGCCTGAACGTCGCGGCGGCGTCAGCCATCGCGCTGCATCATTTCTCGGCAAACAGGAACTGATTTCAGCTTGCTGCGTCCGCGTCCTGCAGCGCCCGCACGCGATCTGCAAGGCTGCGCTCACCATTGCCGGAGCGTGCATCCGAGGGTACTGCCAATGCCTTGGCGATCGGCGAATCAGGTCCCTCGAGCTTGGCCGTCAGGTGGACGACCTCCGCTGCCAGTTCGTTCATCTGCTCGCGCAAGGCGGAGCTGCCATCCGCGGGATTGGACACGACCAGCGCGGTCAAATCCGCCTTCAGCTGCTTGTTCTCGCGCGCCAGCACCGTCAGCCTCGCCTCGAGCCGCTCACGGTCGCTGTCGAGCTTGGCGATAGCCTTGTCGACGTCATCGCTCTTGGCGACATCGCCGCCCCTGCCGACCAGGCGCAGAGCCGGCGTGGTATCCTCGGCTTTCGACTTTTCTCGCAGCCGCGCCAGTTCCTTTTCGCGGCGGTCGAGCTTGTCCTCGCGATCAGCAAGAGTGGCCAGCAGCCGTTCGACCTTCCTGTCGAGGTCGGCGGTCTTTTTCTTCTCGGCTTTCACGGCATCGCGTGCAGCCTTGCTTTCGGCCGCGATCTCCTGGCCGCGCCTGTCCGCCTCCTTGCGCTGGCCGCGCAGCAACGCAATGTCGCTCGCAAGTTTCTGCATCTCGGATTCGCGCGCCACGAGTTCGATCTGTCGGCTGCTGGAGGAGAAGCTGGCGTCGTCATACATGCTCTCCAGCTTTTCAAGCTCGAGCGCGCGCTTCTCCAGCTTGCGTTCAGTTTCCTTGAGCCGGTCCGACAGACGGTGCAACTCGTCCTCCCGCTGCCGCAGCATTTCGCTCGTGGCCCCCAGTTCGCTCAGTACCTGGTTCTTCTCCATGCGCTCGATCGCCAGGCCCTTCATCGCCTCGTGGCCGCGACTGATCTCGACGAGCTGTTCGGCCACCTTCTCGCGCAACGCCTTGACGCTGATTTCGAGGCGGCGCGTCGACATGGCGTACTCGGCGCGAACGCGATCCTTGTCCGCCAGGATCTCGGTTTGCGTCAGAGGTATCGAGGCTTCGATGCGCTTGCGCGTCAGGGCGACGGCGCGGCGCCATATGGCCGGAGCAATCATAAGCGCCAGGAAGCCGGCGCAGAGAAAGCCGAGGACGAAGAACAGGACCGATTGGACCAAGTGACTACCCGTTGTGGACGGCAACCGCTAATGCAGGACTGTGCCACGTTGACATGGCGGAAATCCAGCGTTGGGGCAAGGCTTTGCCGCAACGGAACGGGATTAGCTCAGAACGGATTCCACGTGGCGCGTTCGGTGAGCTTCAGATAGCCGAGATTGACGCCGAGCCGGGCACCGACACCAGTGCGGATCGGCACCAAAAGCACATTGTTGTTCTTCAGCACGTTGAAGCCAACGCCGGCCACCACATAGGCCGAACCGGCGACGCCGCCATAGCGGTTGTAGAGGTTGCTCACATCGTCGAGATTGTAGACCAGCATCATCACCCGCGACCCCTCGCCGCCGAAATCCCAGCCGAGCGACGGGCCCTGCCAGAACACTTTGTGATCGCCGGCATTCTTGGTGTAGAGCGTGCCTTCGCCATAGGTCAGGCCGCCGATCAGCGCGCCCGAGCCCTCTTCGCCCAGCAGATAGCCGTTGGGCAGTCCGTAGGAAGCAAAAATCTTCTCGATAACCGTGGCCAGCCCGCCCGATGTCGCGCCGAAGAACTTGTGCCCGGAATCGACAATCTCCTGAGCGGTGTATTCCTGGGCCCGCAGGGCCGAAGTCGAGAAGACGAGAACGCCCATGAGCGCTATCGCCATTGAGATGACACGGAGAAAGCTCCGGTCTTGGACGACACGGACAAAAGTCCGGTCCGGGATGACACGGAAAAAAGTCCGGTCGCAGAATCGGGAAAACATGCTTCCAATCTCCGTCAGGGAGCACTTTCGCCGACGCCTCACACCCGTACGGCTCTTTTAGCCGGCCGTTAAGGGTAACTGTTACGGGCAAACTATGCCGTAATCCTTTTTCAACCATTAAGCTCCCACATGAACATGGCGGTTCAAAGGCTGTTTGGGACGCTCAGGTGGGTCGGCAGCCTGTGTGAACACGCCATTTGCCACCACAATTTCGGATTTGTTGCCGCACGCACGGGCGCTGTGTATTCAGGATGCCCGAGGAGAGTGCGTGATTCGTGTGGGCAGGCGACGAATCGATCGCTCGGCCATGAGTTATGAAATTTTGCAGGGATTTTCGCCGATGGCCGATCTGTTTGCCCTTTCCGCACCCGATCTGGCGGCACTTTTGTGCAGCCGGGTGTGCCACGACATCATCTCGCCGGTCGGCGCGATCAACAACGGGCTCGAACTGCTCGACGAAGGCGGCGCCGACGAGGACGCCATGAAACTGATCCGCCAGAGCGCCCGCAACGCTTCGGCCCGCCTGCAGTTCGCCCGCATCGCTTTCGGCGCCGCCGGGTCGGCCGGCATGCTGATCGATACCGGCGATGCCGAAGCCGTCGCCATCGCCTTCCTCAAGAACGAGAAGCCGGAACTGAGCTGGAACGGGACCCGCGCGCTGCTGCCCAAGAACAAGGTCAAGCTGCTGCTCAACCTGCTCCTCGTCGCCAACGCGGCCATTCCGCGCGGCGGCAAGCTTTCCGTGACGCTGGAAAACCTCGAAACCGAGCCGCGTTTCGCGCTTGCGGCGAGCGGCCCGATGCTGCGCGTGCCGCCGAAATTCCTCGAGCTGCATTCCGGCCACAAGCCGGAGGAACCGATCGACGCGCATTCCGTGCAGCCCTATTACACGCTGCTCCTGGCGCGCGAAGCCAACATGACGATCTCGATCCACGCGACGCCGGAAGAAATCGTGCTTTCAGCCGCCTGAATCCACGGCATTTCCCTAGAGAAGCGAAGTATTCCGATCCGCAATACCTGCGGTGGCGCTTCGATCGCAGTGAGATGAGCTTCACCTGGCTGGTCGTGCCGAAGCATTGCGAAGAACAGCCCGCAAACGGCATCTTTGCAAAAATTTTACCTAAACGCTTTTCGGCTTCTTTACCAGATCGGCCTATGGTGCCTTTCAGATGCCCGACGCCACCGGATTGCCAACAGGCAAGAGGACCCGGAAATGAAACGCTGCATGTTCGTCGACGATTCAAGTGTCATCAGGAAGGTTGCAAAACGCATCCTGGGCGGCTCCGACATGGTTGTCATCGAGGCTGCCAGCGGACTTGACGCACTGGAGATGTGCGCGGCCGACATGCCCGACATCATCGTCGTCGACGGCGCCTTGCCGGACGTGGCGGCGGTCGATCTCATCCGCCGCGTGCGCGCCATGGAGAGCCCGATAAGGCCGCAGATCCTGATTTCGCTAGTCGAGCTCGATATTGCTTCGATCATGCGGGCCAAGCGCGCCGGCGCCCAGGGCTATCTCCTGAAGCCGTTCAATCGGCCGCAACTGCTCGAGCGTTTTCGCACCCTGAAGATCGCCGCCTGATACGGGCGGCATGGCGCAATCTTCCAGGAAAAATGTGAGACGGTTTTCCGTCCAAAATTGCGTCAAAACAAATAGTTATCAGCCGATCACGAAAAAACCCGGCCGGAGCCGGGTTTTTTTGTCGAAGAAAAGTTCGGACGCTGCTCGCTGCTCAGGCGCTGACGCGGATGTCTTCCGGTTCGCGCAGCACATAGCCGCGACCCCAGACCGTCTCAATGTAGTTCTGACCGCCGGATGCCGCGTCGAGCTTCTTGCGCAGCTTGCAGATGAAGACGTCGATGATTTTCAGCTCGGGCTCGTCCATGCCCCCATAGAGGTGATTGAGGAACATTTCCTTGGTCAGTGTGGTGCCCTTGCGCAGCGAGAGCAGCTCCAGCATCTGATATTCCTTGCCGGTGAGGTGCACGCGCTGGCCGCCGACTTCAACGGTCTTGGCGTCGAGGTTGACCACCAGGTCGCCGGTAGTGATGACCGACTGGGCATGGCCCTTGGAGCGCCGCACAATGGCATGAATACGGGCGACCAGCTCATCTTTGTGGAACGGCTTGGTCATGTAGTCGTCGGCGCCGAAGCCGAGGCCGCGTACCTTGTCCTCGATGCCGGCCATGCCGGAGAGGATGAGGATCGGCGTTTTCACCTTGGACRGGCGAAGCGTTCTCAAGACTTCATAGCCCGACATGTCAGGCAGGTTGAGATCGAGAAGGATGATGTCGTAGTCGTAGAGCTTGCCTAGATCGACACCCTCTTCACCGAGATCGGTCGTGTAGACATTGAAACTTTCCGATTTCAGCATCAGTTCGATGCTTTGTGCGGTTGCACTGTCATCTTCTATCAGCAGAACACGCATTTCATTCCCCTTTTCTGCTGCCGGACCATTTCACGACCCGTCCGGACCCGGAGCAGTGGTTGCCTTGTGCAGAGGCTGCCATCAAATGGTTAACAAAACCTAATTTCCCGTCCACTACGGTACCAGATTTTTTAACCTCTTTCTACACCCTCTTGAATCTAATAACGAATCCCAGAACCCAATTCCTAATGCAACACATTAACAACCTGGACTAAGCGACTCCAGAGACTCATTGACGCGGCTCCCGCATCGGCGGCCGGAATTTTTACCCGGCCTTAAGTCCTGAGCCGTATGATTAACAATGCCCGTAAACGAATGGTTACCGCCGGCAAAAAACTTTAGGGTTTTGTTTCCTATAGTTCGGGGAAAGCCGGTGGACACGGGCAAGGCCTGGGCCTTTCCAGGCGGTTTGGACGATATGTGCGGGTGTGCGTTTCCGGGAGTACCGAATCATGAAGTCACGTGAAAACCTCGTTCGGCTGAAACAGTTTCAGGTGAATGAGAAGCGGCGGCAGCTGCTGCAGCTCGACATGATGATCGCCGAGTTCGAACGCATGGCCGTCGAACTGGAGCTTCAGATCACCGCCGAAGAAAAGAAAGCCGGCATCACCGACATCAACCATTTTGCCTATCCGACCTTTGCCAAGGCGGCGCGTTTACGTCGCGACAACCTTAGAAATTCGCAAAGCGACCTCGCCCACCAGCGAAGCACTGCCGAATCATTACTCGGCGAAGCTGAAGCGGAGCTTTCCAAGGCTGAGATGCTCGAATCACGCGACACCAAGATTCGCGAGGCCGAGGTCGGCGGCCGCAGCGCCATGATCGGCTGAAGTCCGGCCTGTCCGCGACGTCGGCGCTTGCCGGCGAGCGCAAAATCCCGCTTCCGGCCTTTGCCGGACGGCTACGAAAGACTCGGATCGAAGCTAGGCGGCCCAGCCGCCTTCATTTTCAGCAGTCGCCCGCGCCCTGGCCTCCTTGATGTCCGGCGCATGCTGTTCCGACCACGACCTGATCTGGTTGAGCAGTCCCGCCAGGTTCTGGCCAAGCTCAGTCAATTCATATTCGACGCGAGGCGGAATGACCGGGAAGATCTCGCGCCGCACCAGACCGTCGCGCTCAAGCACGCGCAATGTCTGCGTCAGCATCTTCGGCGTGATGCCTTCGAGCTTGCGGGCAAGCTCGCCATTGCGCAACCGGCCTTTGCGCAGCGCACAAACCACCAGATAGACCCATTTGCTGGCCAGCATCTCGAGCACGGTGTGCGAAGCACACGTGCGCCGGTACGCATCATAGCCGAAAGGAGACACATCTTCACTATCCATGGGGTAGCTATATATCATACAGGTACATACTGGACAAGGGACTATTACTATCCAAATTATAGTGGCACCAACCAAGCAGGAGAACATCCCATGCGTGCCGTTATCCAGAATTCCGTCGGCGGACCCGACGTCCTGGTCACTGCCAATCAGCCCGACCCTACGCCAAAGGCCGGCGAGGTGCTGGTCCGTGTCAAGGCAGCCGGCATCAATCCGGTCGATGGCTCCGTCCGGGCCGGCTATTACCCCCTGCTCGGCGAGCCACCCTTCATCCTGGGCTGGGATATCTCGGGAACCATCGAGGCGCTGGGCGCCGGCGTCACCGGCTTCAAGGTCGGCGACGAGGTGTTCGGCATGCCGCGCTTCCCCAAGCAGGCCGCCGCTTACGCCGAACTGGCGGCTGTGCCAGCCGATGAAATCGCGCTGAAGCCGAAGGGCGCCGACCACATCGAGGCAGGCGCATTGCCGCTGGCCGGCCTCACCGCCTGGCAAGGCTTGGTCCGCCATGGCGGGCTGAAATCAGGACAGCGCGTGCTGATCCACGCGGCAGCCGGCGGCGTTGGCCATCTGGCGGTGCAGATCGCCAAGGCGCGAGGCGCCTACGTCATCGCCACCGCCAGCCCGCAAAAGCTCGATTTCGTCCGCTCGCTCGGCGCCGATGAGGTTCTCGATTATACCAAGGGCGATTTCGCCGACACGGTTGGCGACATCGATCTCGTGCTGGAGCCGATTGGCGGCGACCATGCCGATCGTTCGCTGAAGGTGGTCAGGAACGGCGGCGTGCTGGTGTCTTTGCTGAACGTGAATGACGCCACCAGGGCGCAGGCCAGCGCGCGCGACATAAGGGTCGAGCGCATGTCGGTGGTGCCTGACCGCCAAGGCCTGCTGGAACTTGCCCGGTTGATCGATGCGAAAAAGCTCGCCGTCCATGTGGCGAAAAGCTTCCCGCTCGAGCAGGCAGGTGCGGCGCACGCCTTTCTTGCCACCAAGCCGATCGGCAAAGTGGTGCTGACGGCCTGAGCGCCAAAAAGACTCGCTTTAAACAAAAGGGCGCGGAGTGCCGCGCCCTTTGATCTTTGTTCTGACCGGCTCGATCTCAGTGTTTGAGCAGGATCTTTTCCGAAAACCGGATTCCACTTTTCGGGATGATGCCCTAATGCCGGTATTGCTGGATGCGCGTGGTGCGCAGACCGGCAAGCCCATATTCGTCGATCGACGCCTGCCAGGACAGGAATTCCTCGGTGGTGAGCTTGTAGCGCTGGCATGCCTCTTCAAGGCTCAAAAGCCCGCCGCGCACCGCCGCAACCACTTCCGCCTTACGCCGGATAACCCAGCGACGTGTATTCGTCGGCGGCAGATCGGCAATCGTAAGAGGGCTGCCGTCAGGCCCGATAACATACTTGACTCTCGGTCTAACCAGATCGGTCATCGTACTCTCTACAAAAAACTCAAAGACCCAATCCCCGCCACGTTACCGCCACAGCTTTAAAAATTGCCTAAGCAGACCCTAATGACTAGGTAAGGATCATGAACGCCGCGTTAGTCTTTTCGCCGGCATTTGAAACATCAGCAGGGAAGCGCAGCAGCGGCGCGGAAAAATCTCTCAATTCGCCGGAACCGGTCGCTGCCTGTCGATCGGCCCTGCAAGCTGGCGTAGCCGGAAAGCTTGACCTATATTCGCGTCATTGGCATTCAGGCGCCGCGCAGAACGAAAGAACCATGAACAGCCTCGATCTTCCCGGACGTCCCGAAAACACCCGCATCGTCGTTGCCATGTCGGGCGGTGTTGATTCATCGGTCGTCGCCGGCCTGTTGAAGCGCGAGGGCTATGACGTCGTCGGCGTCACCTTGCAGCTCTACGATCATGGCGCGGCAACGCACCGGGCCGGCTCATGCTGCGCCGGGCAGGACATCGACGATGCGCGCCGAGTGTCGGAGACTCTCGGCATTCCCCACTATGTGCTCGACTACGAGGAACGCTTCCGCAAGGCGGTGATCGATCCCTTTGCTGAAAGCTACGTCGCCGGCGAGACGCCGATCCCGTGCGTTTCCTGCAACCAGACGGTGAAGTTCGCCGATCTTCTGGCCACCGCCAAGGAGCTTGGCGCCGACGCGCTGGCCACCGGCCATTATATCCGCTCCGGCGCCAATGGCGCCCACCGCGCGCTTTTCCGGCCGGTCGACGCCGACCGCGACCAGAGCTATTTCCTGTTCGCCACCACACAGGCGCAGATCGACTATCTGCGCTTCCCGCTCGGTGGCCTGTCGAAGCCGCAGGTTCGCGCCATCGCCGAGGAGATGGGGCTGACGGTTGCCGCCAAGCAGGACAGCCAGGACATCTGCTTCGTGCCGCAGGGCAAATATTCCGACATCATCGCCAAGCTGAAGCCGGCTGCTGCCAATCCGGGTGACATCGTCCACATCGACGGCCGCCTGCTCGGCCGCCACGAGGGCATCCTGCGCTACACGATCGGCCAGCGCCGCGGCATCGGCATCGCTTCCGGCGAGCCGCTTTACGTCGTCCATCTCGACGCCGACCGCGCCCGCGTCGTGGTCGGCCCGCGCGAGGCGCTTGAGACGCACAAGATCTATCTGCGCAACATGAACTGGCTGGGCGACGGGCCGCTGGCCGATGTCCCCGCCGGTGGCCTGGAGCTGTTCGCCAAGGTCCGTTCGACCCGCCCGCCCCGCCCWGCCGTGCTGCATCACCGCGCTGGCGCCACTTGGGTGGAACTGGTCGACGGCGAGTCCGGCATCGCGCCCGGACAGGCCTGTGTGCTCTATTCCGATGACGGCAACGAGGCGCGTGTGTTCGGCGGCGGCTTCATCGAGCGTTCGGAGCGTGGCGCCGAGGCCGAGGCCATGCTGACTCGGCTTTCCGCCAGGCCGGCGCAGATCCCCGCCGAGTAATCCGCTACCCGCTCAGAGACTGTTTCGAAATTCGCGCCGGCGAGTGACAGAGTCCAAACGGTCTCTCAGGAATTGGGCGTGGTATGCGTGACCGTCCCCGCGGTCAGGATGCGCAGCACCCTGATCGCTTCCTCGCCGCTGGTGCGCGGCTCGGCCCGTGTCTCGATGCACTGGATGAAATGCTCCAGCTCACGCGTCAGCGGCATGCCCTGGGCAACCGCGACATAGGACGGCTCATTGGTGGTGAAGGCCCATTGGCCGCTGTCCTGCCACACAGCGTGGCGGTAGACGGCAAGCTTGCGTTCCCATGGTTCGACGTCGTCGAACACCGCCATCGCCTTGGTGCCGACCACGGTCAGCCGCCGCTCGCGGTAGGGATTGAGCCGCGAGGTGAAGAGATGGCTGCGCAGGCCGTTGGGAAAGCGCATGTGCAGATGCGCGAAGTCGCTGAGATTGTCGAGCAGGGCAGCGCCTTCGCCGCGCACCTCGATCGGCTCGGTGCCGGTGATCGCCAGGATCATCGACAAATCGTGCGGCGCCAGGTCCCACAGCGCGTCGTTCTCGGTGTGGAACTTGCCAAGGCCGAGCCGATGCGAATGGATGTAGCGGACTTCGCCGAGTTCGCCCTTGTCGATCAGCCCCTTCAGCGTCTCGAAGGCGGGATGAAAACGCAAGACATGGCCGACCATGAAGACGCGGCCATTGTCCTTGGCCGCCTGCACCGCGCGCTCGGCGTCTGGCACCGTCAGCGCGATCGGCTTCTCCACCAGCACGTCCTTGCCGCTCTCGGAGGCGCGCACCGCGAGGTCGGCATGGAATTGCGGCGGCAACGCCATGACGATGGCGTCGATATCGTCACGGACGAACAGCTGGTCGGGCTCGATCGCCAGGCAATCCTGCTCGCTGGCGAAGCCTTCGGCGCGAGCCCGGTTGGCGTCGGACACCGCGTGCAACGCGCCGAGCGCCTTGAGGGTGCGGATGTGGTTGCTGCCCCAGTATCCGCAACCGAGGACTGCAATGCGCGGTTTCATCTGTTTCAACTCTTAAAACTCGTGGCCGAGACATAGCGACGTGCCCCTACGAACTCAACCCCGGCGGCAGCAACCAAATGTCTGCGCGGCAAAGCTTTTCGACAATGACAATAAGCCGGCGCGCCGGTTGCTTCGAAGCTTGACAGGCTCGCCCTCCCAACCTTATATCCGCGCGACCTTGGCGAACGCCCCCGACATGCCTTTCGATTTAAGGCGCATTTCGGGCCTTTCGCCGCCCTGGCGGGGTAGCTCAGTTGGTTAGAGCACGGGAATCATAATCCTGGGGTCGGGGGTTCAAGTCCCTCTCCCGCTACCACCTTCAAAGTCCAAACAATTCTCCGGTCGCCGCACGGTTTCCCGAAAGCCCAGCGTTTGCGGGGTGTGCAGCCGAAAGCCGGGGAATGCGGAAACGACGTTCTTCCCCAAAACGCTCTCTGAATGCCCATCATTCTCCAAAGCTGGGGAGTAGCCCTAAAAATCCCTAGGTTTTGACGACAGCAATACCAATGCTTTAGCGCCGGCCTTGCTGCGGCAGTTTGCGGTTCGCTCGCCTGTCAAAAACGACCACAACCATACCATCGCTAGGCCTGGCTTGCGCCATGAGCGGGCGCTTGGCGGCATCGGGGTCGCGGGCCGACTGTCCGCTCATGGGCGTCGAGGGTTGAATAGCTGCCGTAAAGCGGCTGAACTCGACGGCGGCTTCTGGCTCAGAGCGGACGCTCACGCTGTCAAGCTACCATGGCTATCCTTGATCTAGGAGGTCGGAACCTTGCGGCTCACTGACACTGCTAAGGGGCACTCTGCACGAATTGCAGACAATCTTAGGACCGCTTTCGATCATCCGCCACGCCGCCCATGTTCTGAACAGCTAATGTGATCGACCTCTCCGCGAAAACAGTTCAGCAGTGATTTCGTCTCCGTCTCCACCATGGCTAGCGATCAAAGCCAGCGCTTCCTGGCGGCTGATGTTGCCGAGCTTCATGAGGTACGGAACCTCAAACGTTCTCTTCTTGAGGCGCCATTCTGGCACGCGCCGTATTGCCCTTTTTGGCGCTGCTGTTGTTCCATCTTGACGCATCATTTTTCACTCCTCCCTGATATGATGATGCCGCCGCAATTTCCGTGCCACGTCCCGCTTGGCCTGGTGTCGCCGATAGTCTTAGTTGCGCAGCTGCTAATATGCTCATAACTTAGGCAGCGCGGGGGACGATCCCAAAAAAACGCCCGATCCCGCAGTGGCCTGTGTGGCCGCCAGCATCCCAAAATAGCCCAGCCGCACCGGCCATTCTTCAATACGTGAAACGCGCCGGAGCGGCGCTTCTAACGCCCCAACGGCTGCTTTGAAAGCGATACCAACTCCGTCTCGTCAGTCACGCCGGCCATGTAATTCGCGATGATCCGAGACGCGAGTGCGTCCCTCGCAGGAGTCGGCTGGTCGGCGACCTTGAGCTGCTCGAAAACTCGTCCTAACAAGGCCAATTCGGACGGGTCAAAAATACCGGCTTCCGTAGCTTTTTGTCGAATAGGCGATCATGCTCCCCACTCTCCCTTAAATAAGCTTTGGCTAAAATAGTTCCGGAACCTTTACCGTGCTCGGTGGTTCGAGCGTCCATGACGAAGCTCTCGGAACTCGGGCCGCCCATCGTCGGCCGACGCCACGGCGATCAGCCAAAGGATGATATTGACCCCTTTCACATGTGCCCGGTATGTGGACAGACGGTCAACCGGCGCGATTTGAGGCGAGTCATCTGGCACGATGAGCCAAGGCACGAGCCATTGGAGATGGACGCGTAAAGCCCTGCAAGAGGCCTTCGAATGACGACCGATAGCCAAGCCTTCCCGACTTTTACCATGGAAGAACTCGCGCCACCCGGAACGAGCCGTGTCGGCCGCGGTCGAGATCGTAGTCCGATCTTTCATTCCGTCGGTGCCGGCATCAGATCGAGCCGCGGGACAAATTCCTCCAGCGAGTCGTCAATCAGCGGGGGTTCCTCCTCAGCCTCCTGCTTGGGCTCGACCATCAGGAGACCAACGACGACCAGTGCCAGAGAGGCCCATGTCACAGCTGGTATGGCCTCTCCAAGCAAAAGCATACTCCAGCCTATGCCGGCTGCTGTCCCCGCGTAGGCGTTTTGGCTGGCAAAGACGGCACCGGTGCTGGAGATCAACAGGATGAAGAGCAGCATCGCCAAATTGCCGGCGGCAGCCATCAGCACGACGATGACGCCAAGCCGACCGGTCAAGAGATCGAACGGTATGAAGTCCTGATAAAAGACGGCAATTGGAATCAGCATCAAAACCGAGACAACGAGCGTGATGCCGAAAAGCGCGACGTTATCGATATTGGCGGGTTTGGACTCCGAGAGGTAGATATCCTCGGTCGCGTAAGTGACGGGGATTACAAGGGCAATGACCAGCCACAGCCAACTGGTGGCCATTTCCCCGGGCTCTCCGTAGAGAAGTATGATGCAGATGCCGACGAGACCCAAACCAAGCCCTAAAAAACGCTTCAAATTCGGCGCTTCGGTCCGCATCAGGGCGGCGAACAAAAAGACTGCAAATCCCTCGAGTACGATGACAATGGAGACGATAGAAGCTGGAAGCTTGCTTGCCACCCAATACACAAGGACCTGGTTGATCACGGAGCTGATAAACGCAAAACCAAGGATGAACTTCCACTCCGCCCGCGTGAGACCCTTGAGATTCGGCATTGTTTTACGCTTCAGGCTTATCCCGATGCAGAACACAGCTCCAATAATGTCAATAAGGATTGCCAGTCCGACCGGATGAGCCTCGACCAGCGAAGCCATCTTGGAAAGTGGCACAACCACGCCCCATAACCCGCCACATGCCAGCAGCAGTAAAGCGCCACGAAAAGTGCGGATGTTCTGCCGCATCTTTCGTTCGCGCTCGTAGACCTTCTGGGCCATTGTCGCGAACACCGTGGCGAGCTTGCCGAGACCATCTGGACGGCCTGCCACATCGCGGATGCCGAGCTTCGAAGGGTTGAACCGCCCTGTCTCCAGGGTAGCGGCCGCCCTGGTCAGCTTGGCCACCTGCCGCAGATATTCCGTCTCAACGTCGCGGAGTCTTTTCTTCTCAATGCAGGTCGCAACGCGTGCCTTGAGGAGAGCGAGTTCAAAGTTCTTGGGCAGAAAGTCCTCGGCACCAAGCTCAATCGCCTTGACGACGCTGCTCATCTCATCATCGAGCGCTGAGATCACGATGACCGGCACATCCCGCGTCCTGGACGACGCCTTGAGGCTCTTGAGCACCTCGAAGCCGTCCATCACGGGCATGATAATGTCGAGAAGAATGAGATCGAAGCTTTCGCCAGCAAGCCGGTCGAGAGCCTCGCGGCCACTCTCAACCGCCTCGGCTTGATGTCCGAGTGCTTCGACCGACTTCTTGAGCTTGATTCTTATGGTCCGGGAGTCGTCTACTATGAGGATCTTGCCAGGGTTACGCACGACGTCCTCCCAGACCGAAAATCTCTCGAAGCTCCGTGACAGCCAAGTCGAAGGCGTCCTGCGCGCTGTCGATCTGCTGCAAATCCGGCTGTTCCCGACTTTCGCAGCGCCGCTCCAGTCGAGCGCAGATTTCGGCGAGGTCGATAGCCCCCATGTCCCTGGCATTGGATTTGAGAGAATGCGCGGCCCTGCGGGTGGCAGCCAAATCCGAGGCCGCAACAGAAGCCTGCAGGTCTTGCATGATGGAAGGCCCTTCTTCGAGGAAGGACTCCACCAGTTCTACCAGATCGGCTTCCTCGCCACCTACAAGCTCGCGAAGCTTTGCAAGCGCCTCTCTTTCGATAGCCAAAACGACCCCCAAATGCGCCGCTATCTCCTGGCTCCTCAGCCCGTGACCGCGAACTTTTCCCGTTTGTTATTGAAGTGATATCGAAAATCGAACCGTTTCCCGAGATTATCAATGTCCCCTAGTGCTCAAGAAGCTAAATGTCGCAGCAATTCTAATTTAGTGATAGCTCATAATTCGAAAACAATGCCGCCACGGAGCCTGGGGTTGTTGCGCCAGCCGCCTAATTTGCCTCTTCACCGCTTGGTGTGCCGGGCACCGCGAAATCCTTTGCTGCGCCAGCGGGTCTGCGCCCACCAGACACTACCGCCTTGTTCAACGAGGCGATGAGGTCCTCGACGCGTAGCGGCTTGCTGAGATAGTCGTCCATGCCGGCGTCCAGATACCTTTCCCTATCGCCGGCCATGGCGTTGGCGGTGAGGGCCACGATAAACGGCTGACGCGCATCCTGGATACCAGACGCCCGGATCAATCTTGTCGCCGCAAGACCGTCCATGTCCGGCATTTCGATATCCATCAAAATGACGTCGTGGCTGCCTTGCGTGTATGTGGATACCGCCGACCGGCCGTCGATTGCCAGGTCCGGTCGGTAACCAAGGCGCTCCAACACTTTGAAGCCAAGCTTTCTATTGGTGTTGTTGTCATCGACAAGCAGTATGCGAAGCGGAAACTTTTCCGCCATCGAACTATCTAGGGCCGGTCCCTTCGGCTGATCGGTCCGGGCGGGTCGCACAGGAGCCTCCGCAAAGACTGACATGAAAGCATTGAGGAGTGGCGAGGGCTTGATCGGCTTGGGAAGCATGGCCGCGAATTTGATGCTTTCGATGTCCGCCTTGTTCCTCTCATCAAGGGGTACGAGGGAACTCAACAATATCAATGGCAGATCACCGCTTTGACCAAGCCCACGTAATCGTTTGGCCAGTTCAATACCGTCCATCTCTGGCATGTTCATGTCGAGCACGACGGCGTCATAATGTTGGCCGCTTGCAATCCTGTCGAATGCGTTAAGCGGCGATTCGGTTGTATGTGGCACCATGGCCCAGGATTGGGCCTGCAGAGATAGGATTCGCCGGTTGGTTGCGTTGTCGTCCACGATCAGCAACCGTTTGCCCGCGAGTTCAACTTTGGCCACGGACATTTGCGCCTGCCTAGGAGCGGGCGCAGCGGCGGCGCGGATCGTGAAGAAGAATGTTGTACCCGCCCCTTCAACACTTTCCACCCATACTTGCCCACCCATCAGTTCTGCCAGGCGTTTGCTAATCGCCAACCCTAGCCCCGTCCCGCCGTAGCGCCGCGTCGTCGAGGCATCTACCTGGCTGAATGACTTGAACAAGCGATCCAATCGGTCCTCGGGAATACCGATGCCGGTATCGCGTACTGAAAACTGCAGGGTGGACAACCCCTCCGCGCTTCCGCTGTGGGCTGCGCCCGCACCCTCAGTTGCGTGCGGAACTTTCATCACCGATAGTACGATTTCACCTCGTTCGGTGAATTTCACGGCATTGTTGAGGATGTTAAGCAAGATCTGTCGCAGCCTCGTGCTGTCTGCGACAATCCCGTCGGGAGTACCGGGCTCCACCAGGTAGGCAAGGTCGAGCCCCTTCTCCGCGGTCTTGGAGGCTACGAGGTCAATCGCGCTCTCAAGGCATTCCCGCAGTTCGAAGGGCCTTGGATCGAGCTCCAGCTTGCCAGCCTCAACTTTGGAAAAATCAAGTATATCATTGATGATCGTTAGCAGCGCCTCCCCGCTGTGGCTGATCGTCTCGCTGATCTCGCGTTGTTCGGGGTCAAGGTTTGTACCGAGCAGCAAGTTGCTCATTCCGATCACGCCGTTCATTGGTGTGCGGATTTCGTGGCTCATGGTCGCCAGAAAAGAACTCTTCGCCTCATTTGCCGCCTCGGCCGCCTCCTTTGCTTGCTGCAGCGCAAGGGATAGCTGTTTGAGCTCAGTAAATAGCTGCGCGTTATGCAGGGCAGCACCGGCATTGGCGGCAATGGTGGAAAGCAAGCGGAGCGAGTCGTCGGTAAATATGCCCTCCCGGGTAGTGCTCTGCACGCTGATCACTCCTAGCGTGCCTTGCGCCGTCTTGATCGGAACTCCCAGATAGGACAAGGCATCCTTGCCGACGGGGGTGGCCCCGATCTGAGCACCGCGTTCTGCAACATCCTGATTGATAAGCAGCGGGTGGCCAGTTTCTATGATCTTGCTTGTCAGCCCTTCACCGAGGGTTAGCGTATTGAAGGCCTCGCCAAACTGATAGGGGAAATGGATTAGCTTGGTTTCCGGGTCGAGCAGAGCGACATAGACGATATCTGCATCGAAGATTTCCTGCATCTGGTCGCCGATCAGCTGGATCGTGCTTTCGAGTTCGGATTCCGCAATCAGCGCCTGGCTGACCGTGCTGATAGCACCAAGCTCGGCGGCGCGGGCCTCGGTCACTCGTAGCAGGCGCTGTGTTTCGTTAAATAGGCGGGCATTGGCAATGGCGACCCCCATGTTGGAGGCGACCGTCTGCAGAAGGCGTACGTCATTTTCGTCAAACGCATTCTCCAGGTAGCTCTGTACACTGATAACCCCCAGCGTTTTTTCGCCAGACTTGATGGGTACACCTATGTAAGATGCAGTCCTGTCTCCTTCGTTTGGAAAGTACGCGCCAATCTCTCTTCCTTTCGCGAGGGTCTGAAAGACCAACGGCCGCCCTGTTTCTATAATTTTGGACGCTACACCGATGCCGAATGGAAATGGATCAATTACTCTATATTGCCTGAAGTACGCATAAGGGACATGGATCAGGCCGGATTCGCTGTCGTGCAACAAGATTTCGCTGACCTCGGTGCCGAAGGCCTCCCGCACCTTGTCGCCTACGAGGCGAATGACCGTGTCCAGATCCAGCGACTGCGTCATGGCCTCGCCGACGTTATTGAGAATGGCTAGTTCTGCTGCGCGGTCCTCTGTTACTTTCAGCAAGCGCCGCGTCTCGGTGAAGAGCCTCGCCTTTTCAATTGCAATTGACGTCGCATTGCCGATCGTCGTGAGCAGGTTCACGTCCGATTCATTGAAGGCGTGCTCACGATCAAGGTTTTGCAGCGAGATGACGCCCTTGGCCTGTCCTTCGATGATCATCGGTACGAACAGGATCGACTTCGGCGCCTTTCCCTGCGCCACGCTCGGGTTGCCGTATTTCTCGGTCGCGGCGATGATCCCCTCATTGAGCAGCAATGGCTGCCCCGTCTCTAAGACATGCTTGCGAAAGCCAACGAGCGGGATCGGCTCATCGGGGAAGCGAACGTTCCGCTCGATCGCGTAGGGGAAATGCAGGAGGTTGTCGTCCGGGTTGAAAAGTCCGATATCCACCACCTGGGCGTCGAATATCTCATGGATCTTATCGCCGATCTGGTCATATATCGCCTGCATTTGGACATTGGAGACGAGCACCTCCTGAACGCCATTCACGAAGGCCAGTTCAGCGTTGCGGGCCTCCATCATTTTCAACAGGCGCTGGGTCTCATCGAACAGGTGGGCGTTGGCGATGGCGATGCCCATGCTGGATGACAGCCCCTGCAACAGACGCACATGATCTTCATTGAAGACATTCTTCTCGTAGCTCTGCACGCTGACTACACCCAGAATTCTGTCACCGGCGATGATCGGCACGCCCAGGTAGGATTCGGTCCTGTCCTCCTCGGTAGGTATGAGCGCGCCCAGAGCAACGTGTTGCTCAGTCGTACCCAATACCAATGGTTTGCCTGACGATATGACCTTTGACGTAAGCCCTTCGCCCATCGCAAATGGCTCGGGATCCTGATAGCCCTTGTAAAATGCATAGGGTACGGTGATCAGGTCAGACCTATCACTACGCAACAAGATTTCAGTAACGTCCGTTCCGAATATTTCGCGGACCTTATCGCCGACGATGCGAGTGACGGTCTTGACGTTCAGCGTCTTGGCCATTGCTTCGCCGACGCTGTTGAGGATCGCGAGTTCTTTTGCGCGCTCCTCCGAAACTTTCAGCAGGCGCTGCGTCTCATCGAAAAGACGAGCATTGGCGATGGCCACGCCCATGCTCGATGAGAGCCCCTGCAACAGACGGACATGATCTTCGTTGAACGCGTTTTTTTTGTAGCTCTGCACGCTCACAACGCCCAGAGTTTTGTCTCCGGCGATGATCGGCACGCCGATGTAGGATTCGGACCGCTCATCTTCGGTGAGGACAATGACACCCAGTTCAACCGCTTGCTCGAAGGTGTTGAGAATCTTCGGTTTACCCGAGAGGATAATTTGGGAAGTCAATCCTGCACCCAAAGGGAACGGTTCGACCTCCACATAGTCTCGATAAAACGAATAGGGGACACTGATCAAACCAGAGGCTTCATCGTGCAATAGGATTTCAGTGACATCGGTTCCGAATATTTCTCGCACCTTATCACCGACAATACGAGTCACCGTCTTTGCCGTCAATGTCTTCGACATTGCTTCGCCGACACTACCGAGGATTGCGAGTTCCTTTGTGCGCTCCTCACCTATTCTGAGTAGGCGCTGGTTTTCGGCTAAAAGTTTATCAAGTTCAGTCGCTGCAGTGGCCTTTGCGATTTCCAGTTCGACTATTTTGCGGTTGGCGTCCCCTAGACGGCTCACGAGGTCCATTTCGACTAAGCTTGGCATTCGGCCTCTTCCCCAACAGACATCCCGCCGTTTGAGGGGAGCCTTGCTTACCGCCTGAAGGATATTAGCAGATACTGTTACACGCCAATCGCCCGATTGACAGTGCCTTGCGTTCTGCCCCCCAATGATCTGCCTAAAGAGCACAGCGGCCATAACAGTTGAGCCGCGCCGATAATGCCTGTTCCGCTACAAGATAGCTTCCAGCCGGATGAGGATTACCTGCGCATCGACCTACGCATCGAAGCTGCCAATATCTGGTCCTGGGGCACTTCAACTTGGTCGTCGACGATGACTGCTTTCGGGAATCGACAAAAGTCGTCTCTGCGTCCGATTTGCGGCGCAAAGCGGATGTTGATCATGCTGAGAAGGTTGGTTCTGGGTTCGTGTCCCTCTACCACATTTCAGCAAATTCAATCAGTGGCTTAAGTCCCATCAAGGTATAAGGGCGCGAGTAGCCGGGTCGTCACAGGGAAGCCCGCCAGTGCGTTTCCTGAACAGGGTCCGGTCCGACACCGGTTAACCGGGCCGTCGAGTCCAGGCGCCCGTCGGCTAGGCTTCATTTAATCTTCTGCTACATCTTGGCGACCGCCTCTAACGCGCTCGCCACCGTGGCGTCGGGGTGCTTCTTGCAATAAGCAGCGATCTTCTCTGCATTGGCATCTGTCTTGTCAGTGTCGATTTTGGCGTTGCCAGCTTTGCCATGGACATAGCCGTTCACCCACATGGCAACGCGAGCAATCTTGGCGGGCCGCATAGCAGTCACCTCCTTGCAGGTGAGCTTCGACATGTCCACTTCCTCCGCCATTGCGTGGCCGGTCAAACCGATAATCGCAACTGCGAGTGCAATCGGAAAATAGCGTTTCATGGTCAGAGTCTCCTCCCAAAAGCCCCACCTTTGGCTGGCTACCAAGAAACAGTAGTATTCTGTTGGAAGTATGACATTCACGCCCCGTTGCTCTTCGGCGATAGGTCAGCCCGATGCCTTGCATACGCACTCGGAACACTTTCAAGCGCGGTTTCAGGTCGATCGTATCGACTGGTAGCCGGCCACCAGTGATCAACCAGTCGCGCAGGATGGTCTGTAGCACTTCTGACCGTGGCAGGTTCAGTTCGCCAGCAACCAAGCCGATCGATTCGGCCACATCCGGATCGAGGTCTATGCCTTCTACGTTTCGCAGCAGCAGAGCTGCCCGCCGGAGCAATATCTGCAGGTCGTATGGCCAAAACCTGAGCCCGCCATGCCGGGCGGCCGAACAAGATCGCGCACGACGCTTTGCTATCTCGTCGAGCGCTGGTATCATCGAGGGCGTCAAATGCGGCTATGGTGTGAGTTTCGGTTATCCGCCGGCGGATCTTATAATCGCTACCCGTAGCCAGGTGCATTGTCAGGGCAAACACCGATCCGTCTGGGCGACCGAACAGGAGTGAACAGTTGAGCCCCCTTCTGACGGAGATTCGCCAAAGCCCCATGCTTTGGTTGCTGGTCGCTGTGCCGGTGGTGTTCGCCGCCGCGAAGTTCACTCCCGAAGCCCACACGGCGCTCTTTGTCTTGTCGGTGCTTGCCATCGTACCGCTGGCGGGGTTGCTCAGTCACGCTACCGAATCCGTAGCCGCCGAGACAGGTGATGCCGCCGGTGGGCTACTCAATGCCACCTTGGGAAATCTGACCGAGCTGGTCATCGCACTGGCCGCCCTGCGCGCCGGAGAGTACACGTTGGTAAAGGCATCCATTGCCGGCGCGATCGTCACCAACACGCTGTTCATGCTGGGGGCCTCGTTTCTGCTCGGCGGACTCAGATACCATTTCCAGGAATTCAATAGAGCCAGCGCGCGTCTTCAGTCGGGTCTGCTTTTCTTGGCAACAATCGCCCTCCTCATGCCTTCGGCTGTCGCAGAAGTGGACTCGACCTCAACTGCAGCGGTCACCCAAAAGCTCAGCCTTGGCCTGGCCGTTCTGCTGATCGTCGGATATGGACTAGGCCTGTTGTTCTCGCTCCGTACACATCGTGAGGTCTTTGCCGCGGCGGAGCATGCCGAAGCAGGTGAAGCACCGTGGCCGATTAGACTGGCCCTGGCCACGCTGGTCGGTGTCACAGTACTCGTGGCCCTGGTCAGCGAGATCTTCGTCGAGTCAGTTCAAAAGGCAGCCGAAGCTTTGGGGATGACCCCTGCTTTTGTCGGCTTTATCGTCGTCGCACTGGTTGGTGGCGCCGCCGAAATGGCCTCGGCGTTTTCCGGCGCGCGCAAGAACCGGCTCGACTTGAGCGTGGGGATCGCGCTGGGAAGCGCTTCCCAGATCGCTTTGTTCGTTGCACCCGTACTGGTGCTGCTGAGTTACCTGGTCGGCCCGTCGCCGATGGACCTGCAGTTCTGGCCGGGTGCCGTGGTGATGGTGCTAATCGCGACCCTAACCGCGATGTTCGTCACGAACAGCGGACGGTCGGCATGGTTCGTCGGCGTCCTCGTGTTGATGGTATACATAATCTTCGCCATGACGCTGTACATCCTGCCGCCGGCTATACCGTGAAGTCAACGTGACCATCGGCGGCGTTCCTGACCGTGAACAGCAGAAAGGTCGGAGATCATGTCGGCAAAGACACGCGACAAGCCGCAAGCAAGGCAAATGAGGCGTCTGTTCTTCTTGGCGCTCGTCCAGCAACTTCGTGTGGTCTGGCCCATCCTGTCGGGGATTCTCCTGGTCATGGTTGGGTCCGGGCTTATGATCTGGCGCATAGAGAGTTGGCGGATCGACGAGGCCCTCTACTTCACCTTCGTGACAGGGCTCACTATCGGCTATGGCGACTTTACGCCCAAACATGTTTCGGCGCGGTTGCTGTCATTGGTGATCGGTTTCGCAGGGATTGTGCTGACTGGGCTCGTTGCGGCTGTCAGC